>JANWIG010000034.1 GCA_025449975.1 Thermoactinomycetaceae bacterium | reverse complement strand
TTCTTTGTCTGGTGATGATGGCAGAGGGGATCCACTCGTTCCCATCCCGAACACGATCGTTAAGCCCTCTAGCGCCGATGGTACTTGGGGTGAGAACCCCTGGGAGAGTAGGACGTTGCCAGGCAAAACAAACCCATCCAATTCTTGGATGGGTTTTTTATATGAATGATGCTTGAATGAATCACAAAAAGATCGGATCTGAAAGGATCTATTTATCAAGCTATTTCATCCATGGGCCTAATACTTAGGATAGAAAGTCAACTTTTTAATTTGTTTCTACCTTGAAAGCCCCTTCATATTTACAATGAAGTAGTTAAGTGATAAAATTTGAATTTGTGGTTATATATTTTACGGAAAAATCTTAGTTTATTTTTTGATAATTTTGGAAAGAGGATTGTGTAATCCGGCGAGATGTAACAAAAATTGGTTGTATATCTCCCTTATTCTAAATGAATTCGCTAGATTGATTTATTTGTTAATTATCAGTAAAAAACAAATAAGCTTCTCTTTATTCTTATTCTAAAGTGGAATATATAATATATTTAATAATGTTTTATATTTAATCGTACCTTTGATACCAAGTTTTCCGGACGAAGTGGTGTGAAAAAGAGTGTATGTTGAGAACTGAGGATGGGATGGTGATTGAATTGCTCAAGCTGAATAACCATGAGATGGAGAAGTTAAGTATGGCAGCTAGATCAGGGGATGTTTGGGCAATGGGGCATTTGGGTTACTCACTTCTAATGGATAACGTATATTGGGAAGAAGGGGAACGGTGGTTACGGCGCTCGGCACAAGCCGGTGGAAAGGAAGCGATGGGTTGGCTGGGGTACTGTTTAATCACTGGTTATAAATTACCCATGAATATGGCTGAAGGCGAATATTGGTTAAGAAAAGCGGCTGAGTTGGGCGATATTTGGGCGATGGACCAATTAGGCAGTCTTCTCGTTTATGGTAAATGGCTAAGAAAAAAGACATTTGAGGGAGAATATTGGTTAAAAAAAGCGGCGCGAGCCGGAAGTGTCTCGACGATGATTAAGCTAGGCAAGTATCTATTGCATTCAGCAGAAAAGGGAGGGCGGGGAAAGGGAGAAGGAGAAAAGTGGTTACGTGAAGCAGCGAAGCACGGAAGCCATGAGGCCATGATTTTTTTCGGTAGGTATCTTCTTAAAAATGCCCAAACATCGGTAGAAAAGCAAGAAGGGGCTATGTGGCTGTTAAGAGTAGTTGAATTTGAAGTAAATCAGTATGAATATGATGTCAATCAACTAAGCTCACAATTTTTTGTAGAATTGATGAGTGGGAAAGATGATCCAAAAAAATTGGCAACATTATGCAAACAGGCTAAGAAGTTTGGCGATGTTTGGACACTATTGGAACTGAGCAAGTATATTGCCAATGGTTATGTTCCAAGTCGGATTATACATACCATAAAAAATTTATTGCGTCTTGCTGCCTTAAATGGCAAGAAAAAAGCGATTCGCGAATTGGGTTTGCGGCTCATCGGTAATTATGGGATGGAGCGAAATGTGAAGGAAGGGATGTACTGGTTAAAGAAAGCCGCAGACCAAGGAGACTTTTTGGCGATGGGGATCCTTGGTGTCCATTTCCTAAAAGGAGAAGGATTGCCTCGAGATAAACAAGAAGGAGTGAAGTGGTTAAGCAAGGCAGTTCGCGCACTAGCGTAATATAATCCTTTTGGAACAGATGACTTTTATTATAAGCAAATTTAATAAAATGGAAAGTATAGTTTTTATTCGTTTAAGTAATTATCAATTTTCTCGATACGATTGTTTAGAATTCATTTATTTGTCAATACTGGAAAAGAAATAAGTCTATTTTATGTACAGCAGAAGGCAGGTGGTGTTATGGCACTTGAAATGATGGAACAGAACTGTTTAATCTGTAACCATCCACATACGGTTGGAATCAATGTTTTGGAAAAGAGAATATGTTTAAAATGTGAACAGGAGATTGTGGAAACGGATTGGAATGATCCAAAATACGATGAATACGTGGCTTCGTTAAAAAAACTATGGCTTGGCTCTCAGATATCTTATGATAAATAAAAATAGAGTTCTTTGTTAGACAATGTTTGTCTGATAAAGTGATCCCATGTTTGCAGACTTGGACTCAAGTCTTTTTCTTATCTTTAGGGGGAATAGGAGTGTCAAAACAAGCAAAAGCTCCTTTATTTGAAGAGATGTTGCGACATATGAAAGAAGCGCGAGGCAATTTTCATGTTCCTGGACACAAACAGGGGAGAGTGTTTGATGAACAAGCTAAAAATTACTTTGGAGCTGCTTTAGAGCTGGATTTGACGGAAGTGGGAGAGTTGGATGATTTGCATCATCCGTTAGGGGTGATAAGGCAAGCAGAGGAACTAGCTGCCGAACTATTTGGAGCAGATCAAACTTTCTTTTTGGTCGGTGGTACAACTGCTGGCAATATCGCTACGATTCTCTCGCTATGTCAACCTGGCGATCAGCTGATTATCCAACGTACCAGCCATCAATCCATCTTTCATGGCTGTTTGCTGGCTGATGTACAACCCATCTATCTTTGTGGAGAAATCGATCCCAAAACAGGCTTGGAGCGTCCACTTAAACCTGATCAACTCAAACAGGTATTAGCAGCTTATCCCCGTGCAAAGGGTGTTTTTCTTACTAGCCCATCGTATTTTGGAGTAGTCCAACCTTTATCCTTAATCAAAGAAATATGTGATTCTTTTGGAGTGCCACTATTAGTGGATGAGGCACATGGAGCTCATTTTACTTTTCATTCCCGTCTTCCTCCATCTGCGATCGAATGTGGTGCGGATGTAGCTATTCAGTCGACACATAAAATGTTAACTTCTCTTACGATGTCGTCGATGCTTCACCTTAAAGGAAAACGAGTAGACCATCGCGCGATTGCACGTTGGCTCAGAGTCATTGAATCAAGTAGTCCATCCTATCTCTTGATGGCGTCACTGGATTTAGCGCGAAGAGATATGGCGCAAAATGGAAAGAGATATATTGAAGATACCTTTAAAGTGCTCAATCAATTGCGAACGAGGTTGAAGTCATTATCCAATCTGATGGAAGTGAGTTTGCCCGGATCACATGATCCATTTAAGTTGACATTGCGTACGAGAGAACGAGTCATGTCTGGATTTGAAATTGCTGAGTGGTTAATGGGACAAAAAATATATCCTGAATTGGCGGATCATGAAAAGGTTCTCTTTGCTTTTTCGATCGGGAATAAGGAAGAGGATAGTGAATTTCTATACACTAAATTAAAGGAGTTGGACCAGTCCATACAGAAGATGGAAAGAAACCAGATCAAGTGGCCTTCTGTAGTTCCGCAGATCCCTGAATTCCAGCAAGTTCAATTTGATTTACGTCATAGAAAACAAAAATTGCTTCCTTTAACACAAGCGATTGGACAAAAAGCAGCAGAGATGATCGTCCCTTATCCTCCAGGAATTCCCCTCATCCTTCCCGGGGAGTCCTTTACAGAAGAGATGGTAAACTATCTGCTACAGTTGCACCGATTAGGAGGTAAAATAAGGGGTATTTCTTCATCTTTTGCTCCTTCCGTCTACGTGGTAGAATGAAACAATATAGCACTCCTAAGCAGAAAATCTGGAGGCCTTACTGTGAAAGGACTATTTATTACATTTGAAGGAACTGAAGGATCTGGCAAGACCACTCAAATTTCTTTACTAACCGAGTGGCTTGACCAAAAAAAGATCCCATATCTTGCAGTTAGAGAACCAGGTGGAACCAAGATCGGTGATCTGATTCGTGATATATTGCTTAACGCCAAACTGACAGAAATGAAGCAAAGGACAGAAATCTTACTATATGCTGCTTCACGTGCCCAATTGGTGGAAGAAAAGATTTTACCCGCTTTGCAGGCAGGTCAACTGGTTATATGTGATCGTTACCTTGATTCCAGCATTGTCTATCAAAGTTTGGCAGCAAACTGGGATTTAAACGAAGTGTTGGATATCAATCGAGTGGCTACAGGCGGATTAAAACCGATTCGCACGTATTTATTGGATCTACCTATTGAAATGGGGCAAAAAAGGTTAATGGTAAGAAGAACGCAAAAGGATCGAATCGAACTAAAAGAACTCGCTTTTCACCAACGGGTACGGGAAGGATATCTAAAACTGGCAGAAAAAGAACCCAGTCGTTTTCGGGTGATTTCCGCTGATCAAGAGATCAAAATGGTTCATCAACAAATTACGAATGATCTGCTTCCATTGATAGATCACCTTTCTGAGCCTATAGACTTTATGACCAATTAATGCATTTATTGGCAATAGACTGGTTTGCTCCATGATATAATTAGATGCTAGAATGAGATTTAGACAGCTTTCACATTTGCTTGTGGTTTTTCTAGCTAGGGGATCTAGATTCGTTTGATTACGGATCGCGATGTGGATCACCCTTTTCATTAAGCAGTTAACTAGATCCATTGATCATGGTTACTAAGGGTCCTTTGTGATCTTGCTTCCCTCAAGCCGTGATAGAAAAAATGTCCTTGGCTATTTAGGAGGGATTATCATGTTAAAAGTAATTGGAGTTCGGTTTAGACAAGCAGGAAAGATTTATTATTTTGATCCAGCCGAATTTGAAATTCGTCGTGGGGAAAATGTCATTGTCGAAACGGTTCGGGGAATTGAGTACGGTAAAGTTGTGATGGGAACGCGGTTTGTTCGTGAAGATGAGGTAGTACTCCCGTTGAAAAAAGTGATCCGAATTTCGACAGAAGAAGATACTAGACAGATGGAAGACAACCGGAAGGATGCTCTATTTGCCTTAGGGATCTGCCATGAAAAAATCTCCCTTCATGGTCTCGAAATGAAATTAATTGATGCGGAGTACACGTTCGATCGTAACAAAGTGATTTTCTATTTTACCGCAGATGGTCGAGTCGATTTTCGTGAGTTGGTTCGCGACTTAGCAGCTGTTTTTCGTACACGGATTGAGCTGAGACAGATTGGTGTACGGGATGAGGCAAAAATGCTAGGTGGGATTGGTCCGTGTGGGCGGATCCTATGCTGCTCTTCCTTTTTAGGGGACTTCGAACCGGTTTCGATTAAGATGGCGAAGGATCAAAATCTTTCTCTTAATCCTGCTAAGATTTCCGGATTGTGTGGTCGTTTGATGTGCTGCCTGAAATATGAAAATGACCATTATGAAGGAACAAAACAGCAACCCATTCCAGATATAGGTGAACAAGTTTGTACTCCAAATGGCGAGGGACAAGTAGTCGTTTTAAATCTACTTGAACGAAGAGTACAAGTTCAATTGACTAGTACAGGGGTGACAGTTGAACATTCCTTGGATGAACTGACACCTATGCACTCATAAATAAGTTGTCATCTAGGCTAGGTTGCGTTGTCAATCTAGCCTAATCTACAAGGAGAATAAAAGTGGATTGCCAAAATTATAATATGTAACCATGAAGCACTACTAAAGTTTGAAGTAATGAGGTGGGGGATTGGATAAACAGGCAATTTTGCGGCAAGTAGCTCAAGTGGAGGAACAAATGGGAGAGTTGTATAAGGAATTGGGAGGATTAAAAGAACGAATTGTAGAGTTATTGGAGGAAAATACACGATTATTAATGGAAAATCAACATCTTAAAGAATTGCAGGAAGAAAATGAAGAGAGCGTTGCATCGTGTCCACAAGAAGAGAAGAAAACGAATCAAAAACAATTAGATAAAAAAGGAAAAGGTTATAATAATCTAGCACAATTATATGAAGAGGGCTTTCATATTTGTAATGTTCACTATGGTCGAATAAGAAGTGAAGGTGATTGTTTATTTTGTATTGCGTTTCTAAATAAATCGACGAAAGAGTATTGACGCCATGGGGAGTACGGGAAGAGTAAATGGAAAAGGAGTGATTTTTCATCTGATAAAGAAATCACTTCTCTATTCCATTCGCTCATAGAATCAATTGCGCTACTCTGCTCAATGGCGTCTTTTTTTATAGGAGGCGTAGTCAAAACCCTACGTCTCTCGATTAACCTTTTACCTAAGAAGAATCAACGATAGCTTAATTCGAGTGGTAGTTCAACGAAGGGACGGCATCCCATGGGGAAATATGTTGTTTATATTCTAGAGTGTAAAGATGGTAGCTACTATACGGGAATTACCAATGATTTAAGACGCCGCTTTCAGCAACATCAAAAAGGCAAGGCTTCCAAATATACGCGGAGTCGTCTCCCAGTTGTTTTGCGTTATGTAGAAATAGCCGAGAATCGATCCGAAGCCTTGAAGCGGGAATATGAAATGAAACGATTGCCTCGCCCAGCAAAAGAGCGTTTAATCAGCAGAATGGATGCAGAAAGGATGAACCAGATTGTGGGTACAGAAAAGCTTTGAAGCAAAACAAGGTGTCCTCTATGTGGTTGGTACACCGATCGGCAATTTGGATGATCTCAGTCCAAGAGTTCATGAGATCTTAAGCCAGGTGGACCTTATCGCTGCCGAAGATACGCGGCATACGAAGAAATTGCTTTCCAAATTTGCTTTCTCTACGCCGCTCATTAGCTATCATGAACACAATGAAAAAAAAAGAGCTGGCGAGCTAATTGAACAATTAAAAATGGGAAAATCGATCGCGCTTGTCAGTGATGCAGGCATGCCAGCGATTTCTGATCCAGGAGAAGAGTTGGTTCGTCAAGCGGTCGAGCAGCAGATCGCTGTCATTCCCATTCCTGGTCCCAATGCAGCACTCACGGCCTTGGTCGCTTCGGGAATTGAAGCACAGCCCTTTTTATTTTTAGGCTTTTTACCAAGAACGAAAAAGGAAAGAAAAGAAGAATTAAAGAAATGGGGCTCTCTTCCGGTGACTTTGGTTTGCTATGAAGCACCACACCGCCTGATTGCCATGTTAGAAGATTGTCTGGATCTTTTGGGCGATCGTGATGTGGCTATTTCTCGGGAAATAACGAAAAAGCATGAAGAGTGGCTCCGTGGAAAGCTGAGCGAATGTTTAGGCTATCTTCAAGAAAATGGGACAAGAGGAGAATATACCATTATTATTGGAAAAGGAGATCCAAAAATGGAAGAAGAAGGGGAAAAATGGTGGGCTTCATTATCTATAGTCGAACATGTCGAATATTACATAAAAAAGGGAGAGATTACCAAAGCGGCCATTAAGCAAGTAGCCAGAGATCGCTCACTTCCGAAGAGGGAAGTATATCAACTTTATCATTGCAAGTGAAAGATTTCATAAATAGAAAAGCGAGGTTGCCCAGTTAAATACCCCGCCTTCCTACCTTATATAAAATTATCTAATAACGGATTAAGTAAGTTCGTGCATTCTTTCATTTATGTGATGAGAGCTTGATCTAGGTTTAAATCGATGTTACTCGAGGGTTACTTTGTCGGCGTTGACCAGTCGATACATTTCTTCAATGCATTTTTTACTTACAACTTTGTTCCGATATCGTACAGTATCATCAACCTCACCGGTGAAGATGCAAGCTGGCTCATATTTTTTAAGAACAATGCGTTCACCATCGACGTAGATTTCTAAGGCATCTTTTTCCCCTATTCCCAATGTTCGACGTAATTCGATTGGAATCACGACACGACCTAGCTCGTCTACTTTGCGTACAATGCCTGTGGATTTAAGCATTTTAGTAATCCCCTCTCATTTTTGGTCTTTGGTTTTTTATACATTCTCTTTATAAAATTGCCGTCAAATTTCGACATTGGCAACGTTAAAATCATCATACCAACGATTCCCAAAGCAGTCAATAATACATTGGTAGCTTTATAGAAATTTTCTTGACCATCTGATGTATATTTGTTTTTTAAAATATGAAACTTTATATTATAAAAATATAATTTTGTTAGAGTTAGGGGTTGATTTTCTTTGCTATCTGTTTCTGATGAAATAAAAAGAAAGCTTGAAAAAATAAATGAATCCATTAGAAAATTATATCCAATTTCTGTATTGGACCCCGTGGCTATTCGCAAGCGCCTTTCCATGTTTGGGAAATTTTATAAAATAGAGAAATGGAAGGATGAAAAAATAAAAGATTGGTTGTCAGGTAAAACTTTGGTTGGTGTTGATGGATCAGTCAATTCGACAAAAGGATTACAAACACGAACATTATCTGTTTTTCAAGCATTGGCGAAGGGAACCAAAGGGGAAGAAAAATGGGCAACGGATGTCTATACGCCATTGTTGGAAGAAGAGGGACAAGATCAAGCGAGACAGGCACAACATCGTGGAAAGTTATTATCTAGATTGGAACTTGAAGTGACCCAGTTTGCGATTGAGAAGTGGCAACCGAAAGCAGTGATGCTAGACGGATCATTGTTTCATTTTTATATTGATCATATAGAAGATTGGCAAAAAGCAGCGAAAGTTGCTGAGGAAAAAGGCGTTTATTTGGTCGGGGTGACCGAAGAAATAGGATCACAGGGTTTAGTCAAAGAAGTCTATCCAGAATTAAAAGGTTGGTCGGATCGGGATTTACTGTATGGCGTCTTGGAAGTTGGCGAAGCATTTGAGTGGGAAGATTGGAGTCCAGTGGGGAGCCAGATGTGGAAGATGGCGCTTCGTTCCTCCCGTAGTCCGCTGCCGATTGGGTTGGATGGATTGGAAGCGCAAAAAGAGATGAGATTTGATCTCGTCAGTCTCGTTTATACACTAACACCTGAGCAGGGAAGAGGGATTCCTTTCTGGTTGGATATTGTTGATAATCAGGTACGAGTAACGGATCCGCTAGTAGAAACCTTAGTCGAACAATATATTGATCCAGACTTGCGTCACCGAATATTTATGCCAAAAAGAAATGAGAGGATTATCTAAAGAGAGGAGAGTGAGCTATGCAAGTAATCGGTGTCACGACACAACAGGAGGTACATATCGTCTCACGGACGAGAAAATTTCATATCAATGAGATTCTGGTGATTGAAGATCCGTCTTTGCAAGATCCAAAAGGAGAAGTTGTCGAAACGTTAGCATATAATCGGCTCATCCCGATGGGATTGGACAAATCATTGGTAGATCATCAAATATTAGAAACGCTGAAGAACATTGGCTATGATATCGAGTCGGATGAAATCAATGTGGCCAAGCTTCGTTTATTTGAAGAAGCACCTTATCCAGTGCGGACAGGCTGCAGGGTTCGCCTTCCCCGCTTTGAAGAAGTTCGAAAATTGCTGGTCAAAACGACCCCTCAAGAAGGAATGGTCCTTGGGGAAATCCGTGGAACTGAATCGATGGCCAGCTCGATTAGTCCCGACTTAAAAGATCAAGTAGCAATGTTGGAACAGGGAAAATATCGTCCCCAAAAGGGGATTCCTTTTCTCTTTGATATCAAAACAATGCAACAATATCCACATGTCGGGATTTTTGGGGGATCGGGATCTGGGAAGTCATTTGGCTTACGGGTGATGCTCGAAGAGCTAATGAAACTACGGATTCCTACGATTGTATTTGATCCTCATTTTGAAATGGATTTTCGCGATCATGTCCCTGAGCTAAAAGATCGGTGTGAAAAATTGCAGAATCGCTCCCTCATTGTCCAGATCGGACGCGATGTTGGCATCTCTTTTCACGAGCTATCTACTCGAGATATCGAAAATCTTTTAAGAGCAGCAGGGGGAAACCTGACAGATGCCATGGTTAGCGCTGTTCAAGAACTGCATAAGCGACGGGATAGCTATACCTCTTTTAGCGATCGGGTCAGTAACTTGGTCAAAGCGCAAGAAGAAGGAGCAAACGGTTTGAGACGAAGATTGGAAGGGAGCGACCTTACTCCCAGAGAAGCGGAACAGATCAATGAATTACTCGCCTTACTAAAAGAGTATAATTCCTTACCAGCGGCATCGGTGCGAGGTATTCATTGGCGACTCAATCGTTTGGAAAAAGCCGGTCTCTTTCAACACGATATTCGCTCAATTGAGCAGGGATTGGAGCTAGGAAAGTTGGTCGTTGTTCAAGGTTCCTCTTGGGTCTTGCAAGTCTTCGCCACATATGTAATCGGCAGTCTGTATCGGAAAAGAAGAGAATACAAAGACCAAAAACTAAATGGTGAAGAGGGACGATTCTTTCCACCTTTTGTGATTGTTACGGATGAAGCACACAACTTTGCTCCCAAAGGGGTCGATTCCCCTGCTAAGTCGACTTTGCGAGAGATCGCTCAGGAAGGACGAAAATACGGCGTTTTCTTATTTCTAGCAACGCAACGTCCCACTCTCTTAGACGAAACCATCACCGCTCAACTGAACACCAAATTTGTCTTTCGAACCGTTCGCGGGACAGATATCCAGACGCTCCGCGAAGAAACCGACCTTACTCCGGAAGAAGCGAAACGGCTCCCCTATCTGCGCTCGGGTGATACCTTTGTCTCTTCTGCGGCGTTTGGTAGAACGGTTTTTATTCGAATTCGTGCCGCATATACTCGTAGTCCGCATGTGGAAAATCCTTTTGATGAACTAGAGCAAGTGGCTGCAGAGCGAAACGATAAAGTGTTGGCTGTGATTGAGAAACATCTCCCTGTATTTGAAACGGATTTGTTGTCACTGATCGGTGAAATCCGACGGGAATGTGGACTGGATTGGGACCTATCCCGATTTAAGCAAGAGCTGGATCGTCTCTCCGAAAGCGGGCAGATTGTCAAACATGAGACGCCGTTTGTTACGCGGTATGATCGGAAGTAGAAAGAGCAGTGTTTCTAGAGATGAGAGTTAGTCTTGTACACTCCGACATGGGTGCGGCGAATCGCTCCGCTTCAACAGAGTCGCTCCCTGCCGTCTCCCTGTCGAGCTAGGTTTGGATGGCATTGCCGTTTTTTTATTTGATCGGTTTTTGCATGACAGTAAGTTAGAGATGGAACCCAAGGGTCGAGGGGCTTTAAGCTCAAACGAGAAGCGAACGATTATTTTGGAAAGCATTACTCACAAGTTGAATTTTCCAGTTTAAGCTGGTTATAATGTAAACATGAATCAACTAATTATATGAGCTTGTGATCGATGAAAGGAAAGAGTAGTCTACTGAGGCTATTTCCAGAGAGCCGGGGAAGGTGAAAGCCGGTATAGCTAGGTTGATGAACATGGTCCTGGAGATTTTTTTGCTGAAATTTAGCATCGGTTAAAGAGTAGGCGAAAACGTCCCCCGCGATAAGGGGAAGCCAAAGGGCATGTTTTTTCCTATATTATTATTGGAAAACCGTGCTGAATTTGGGTGGTACCGCGTGAGAATATCTCGCCCCAATCAACTTGGGGCGAGTTTTTGTTATTATCACAAAAGGAGGAAGGATAGCGATGTGTCAAAAACCTACATACTACTTAACGACCCCGATTTACTACCCTAGCGGCAAACTACATATTGGTCATACTTACACCACTGTAGCGGGTGATGTCATGGCTCGCTATAAACGGCTTCGTGGGTTTGACGTGATATACTTGACCGGTACAGACGAACACGGACAAAAGATCCAAAAGCGAGCAGAAGAAGCAGGGAAAGATCCCAAAACCTTTGTTGATGAAATTGTTGCAGGAATTCAAGAGCTATGGAAAAAACTAGATATTTCTTATGACGATTTTATTCGCACAACCGAAGAACGCCATAAAAAAGTAGTCCAACAAATTTTCGAGCGTTTTAAAGAACAAGGTGATATCTATCTTGGCGAATACGAAGGATGGTACTGTGTCGATTGCGAGGCCTATTTTACGGATCGGCAAGCGAAAGACCAATTATGCCCAGACTGCAGTCGTCCCGTCAAAAAGATGAAGGAAAAAAGTTATTTCTTTCGGATGAGTAAATATGCGGATCGCTTGCTTGCCCACTATGAAGACAATCCAGAATTTATCGAACCAGTATCGCGAAAAAATGAGATGATTGAGAACTTCATTAAGCCTGGTTTAGAGGACTTATGTGTTTCCAGAACCTCTTTTGAGTGGGGAATCAAAGTTTCTAGCGATCCCGAGCATGTCATGTACGTCTGGTTGGATGCTTTAAGTAACTATATTACGGCGATCGGTTATCTATCTGATGATCCAAAAGAGAGGGAAAAATTTGCGAAATATTGGCCAGCAGACGTTCATTTGATTGGTAAAGATATTATTCGCTTTCATACCATCTACTGGCCGATTTTCCTGATGGCTCTTGATCTACCGCTGCCTAAAAAAGTATTTGGTCATGGTTTTTTCCTTGTCAAAGGGGAGAAAATGTCCAAATCAAAAGGAAATATCATTGATCCTGTACCGCTGATCGAGCGTTATGGGTTGGATGCCGTTCGTTATTACTTGCTGCGGGAAGTGCCGTTTGGAAGCGACGGAGTGTTTACACCAGAAGCTTTTATTGAGCGGATTAACTCGGATCTGACCAACGATTTAGGAAACTTATTGCACCGCACCTTAAGTATGGTAGAAAAATATCGGGATGGTAAGGTTCCTGTTTGGGCAGGTGTCCAAACGGAAGCTGATCAAGAGTTGCTCGATTCGGTGGAGCAAACCCGAGTCAGTTATGAAGAAGCGATGGAAAAACTCCAATTCTCAGTAGCGTTAAATGCGGTTTGGGGATTGGTTCGTAAAGCGAATAAATATATTGAGATTCGTGCGCCGTGGAAGCTGGCCAAAGATCCTCAGCAAAGCAAGTCGTTGGATACGGTTCTTTATCAGTTGCTTGAAGTGTTACGGATCATTAGCGTTTTCCTCGATCCGTTCTTGACCGAGACACCGAGCAAAATGAGAAAACAATTGGGACTTAGTGATCCTTCCTTAGCAAGTTGGGAAAGCATCGAAACTTTTGGACTCACTCCTGCCGAAACCAAAATCCATAAGGAAAAACCTTTGTTTGTTCGTTGGGAGCTTCAACCGGAAGTAAGCAAGATCTTAGGAATGATGTCTTCTCCAGCCAAAGAAGCTAGTTTACAAAAGGAAAAAGAAGAGAAGAAAAAAGAGCCAATTGAAGGAATCATTTCGTTTGACGATTTTTCTAAAGTGGATCTGCGTGTAGCTAAAGTGGTAGAAGCTGCGCCCGTCAAAGGAGCTGATCGTCTATTAAAGCTTCAGCTGGATCTTGGCGGGGAAAGACGACAGGTTGTTTCAGGAATTGCTGAATATTATCGTCCTGAGGAATTGGTTGGCTTGCAAGTGATTTGTGTGGTGAATCTAAAGCCGGTTAAGCTGCGGGGAGAAAAGTCGGAAGGAATGATTCT
Source organism: Thermoactinomycetaceae bacterium (assembly GCA_025449975.1). GTDB lineage: Bacteria > Bacillota > Bacilli > Thermoactinomycetales > Thermoactinomycetaceae > Thermoflavimicrobium. The sequence goes on along the minus strand of JANWIG010000034.1, from coordinate 96,299 downwards.
TGCAGCGGAACATAGAGATCAGTTGGTTTTGGCGACGGTCTCTGGCCCGATTGCTTCAGGTGCTCGTGTAAAGTAATTCCCTCCTCTTTTGGAGGGATTCCTTTTTGTTTCGGATCGGATGGGGAAATGAAAAGGGGAGAATCAACTATTGTAATGAAGAGACGATCTGAGTTTGGTTTGTGGTAGGATGTCGGGACGGTGACTTTTGAGTCTTCAGGGTGTTGATGCTAGCGAAGATGTATAACTGTCCGCTCCGGGGAACGGCTACGGGCGCGGAAAAAACTCGCTATCGCTCAGACACGTTTTCCGCTTAGATCCCTCCGCCGTCCCCCTCCACTCTGTAGCGTCTTTCTCCTTCAAAAGTCCTTCGCCCCTTGAGTAATGGTGCAGATAGTCAGAGTAGTTATGCGGATGGAAGGGACCGCAGTTTGTGGTAGGAAGTCGGGTCGGGTCCTTTTGAATCTCAAAGGTGTTGAGTAAAAATGGTTTTTATCTGTTAAAGTTGAATTTTAGTTGAAAGCAAATGATTTAGTGAGGTGAGTGAACGATGTTATTTGATACGCATGCTCATTTAAATGATGAGAAATTTGTAGAGGATCGGGATGAAGTGATTCGTCGTGCTCAGGAGGAGTGGGGAGTTAGTCTGATTCTCAATGTTGGTTTTAATCGGGAAACGATTTTGGCGACGATGGATTTGGTGGAGAAGTATGATTTTATCTATGCGAGTGTCGGTTGGCATCCGCATGATGCGGGGAGCTTTACAGGGGAGGAGTTAAAATGGCTTCGCTCTTTGGCGAAACATCCGAAGGTGGTTGCTTTGGGTGAGATGGGATTGGATTATTATTGGGATAATGCACCGCGTGAGGTGCAAAAAGAGGTTTTTCGCCAGCAGATTCGATTGGCGAGAGAGGTTCAGCTTCCCATTGTGATCCATGATCGGGATGCTCATGAAGATGTATTACATATTCTTCGGGAAGAGAATGCTAAGGAAGTAGGCGGGGTGATGCATTGTTTTAGTGGTGACCTTGCCTTTATGGAAGCTTGTCTGGAACTTAATTTTTATATCGGTTTGGGGGGACCGGTTACTTTTAAAAATGCGAAGTTACCGAAAGAAATCGCCAAAAATGTTCCTGACAATCGCTTGCTGATCGAAACCGATTGTCCTTATTTGGCGCCGCATCCTTATCGAGGGAAACGAAATGAAACGGGGTATGTCCATCTGGTTGCGAAACAGATTGCAAAGCTAAGGGGGATTTCATACGAACAATTAGCTGAACGAACAATGGAAAATGGGAAACGGTTATTTGGTATTAAATGAAAAATTATATTAATAGTTAGCAATATATCGTTAGTTAGAAAGAGGTTTATCTGTTGTCGATTAAGAGAATAAAAGAAGTGATTGTAGTAGAAGGAAGAAATGATACGATCGCGGTAAAGAAAGCTGTTGAGGCAGATACGATCGAGACAAGGGGATCAGCCCTAAGTGAGCAGGTACTGACGGAGATTAGACGAGCCCAAGAAGTGCGGGGGGTGATTGTTTTTACCGATCCGGACTATGCAGGGGAAAGGATTCGTCGCATGATTACCGAGCAGGTGCCTCAGGTCAAACACGCATTTATTCCCCAAGAATTGGCAAAAGGAAAAGGGAAGATTGGGATCGAACATGCTTCAAAAGAAGCGATTATTGCCGCTTTGGAACAAGTGAGGACTCCCGCTGAAGAAGGAGAATGGGAGGCGCCGATCACTTGGCAGGAGTACTTGGAGTTAGGATTTTTAGGTTCGAAGGATTCCCGTTGGTTTCGAGAGCAAGTAGCAGGGCATTTATGTATCAGCTATGGGAATGCCAAAAAGTTGTTTAAGCAATTACGGATTCTTGGGGTCAGTAGAAACGAATTGTTTCAAGTGATCAACCGAGTAAGAAAGGATGCTGGCTATGCGACAAATGATGATACCCGGACGAACTCGTGAGATTCTAAAAAGGCATGGGATTACGCTGAAGAAGAGTTTGGGACAAAACTTTCTTACAGATGGCAATATCTTAATGGAGATTGTGCAGGCAGCAGACTTGTCGGAAGACTCAGGTGTGATCGAAATTGGACCCGGAATCGGGGCGTTAACCGAGCAGTTGGCTCAAGTTGCCAAAAAAGTAATTGCGATTGAACTGGATCAACGTTTGCTTCCCATCTTGCGAGAGTTGTTTGTCGATCGAGAAAAGGTTGAAGTGATTCATGGGGATGCGCTTCAAGTCGATTTTCATCAGGTGATTGCTACTCGTTTTCCTGAGGTTGACACTTTACATGTTGTCGCTAATCTTCCCTATTATGTTACTTCGCCGATTTTAATTCATTTATTAGAACAAAAGTTACCACTGCATAATATCGTGATTATGATTCAAAAAGAAGTAGCGGAACGGTTGATAGCTAGACCAGGTACCAAAGAGTATGGCTCATTATCTGTACTTGTTCAGTATTATGCAAAGCCATCGATCATCACCCGTGTCCCTAACACTGTGTTTATCCCTCGTCCGCAAGTAGACTCAGCTGTTGTTAAGCTGGATATTCGTCAAGAACCGGCAGTCCAGATTCCGGATGAAAAATTGTTTTTCAACATAGTACGAGCTTCTTTTGGGCAACGTAGAAAGGTACTGGTCAATGCATTGCAGAGTGGCTTATTTTCTTCTGTCACCAAAAGCGAAATAGCTGGGTGGCTGACATCTGCAGGAATTGATCCAAAAAGAAGAGGAGAAACGCTTGGATTGGAAGAATTTGCATCATTAGCCAAAGTAATCTATTCCCATCAGTCAACCGATTGAGGATCTGTTGTCTGCGGATGAATATAGGAGGGGTTAAGTTGGACTTTTTCCATCCGCGAAAAGGAAGATGTAGCATTGAGCAGATGATCGGACAGATTCAGTCTTATGTGCGGGAAGATCCAGACGCGGATTATAAGGTTGTGATTGGAACGGACTCGCAGACGAGAGGGGATGAGACGCTTTTTGTCACGGCCATTATTGTTCATCGTCTGGGGAATGGAGCAGTTTTTTACTATACCCGCATTCCTCATCGAGCTATACGTGACTTGCGTTATCGGATTTACCGTGAGACAGAGTATAGTTTGTCATGTGTAGAGCTACTGAAGGAAAAAGGATTTTTTCGATTCTTTTCCGACTTTCCCATGGAAATTCATCTCGATGTCGGACAAAAAGGTGAAACGAGGAAGATTATTCAAGAAGTGGTTGGATGGGTTACATCGGTGGGATATACCGCCAAAATCAAACCGGAATCCTATGCGGCGAGTGCGGTTGCTGACCGATTTACGAAATAAAAATCGATTGACAAAATGATTGTCTCCTTGCTATAATACTTAAATTTGACTTACGACGACCTCATGTAGTATAATCTTCTATAAGTGAGGTGGTCGTAAGTCATGGGTAGAAATGCGCTATCGGAAATTAAATGTACGTTGGATGGCTACATTGGGCAAAAAATTCGCCTAAGAGCCAATAGCGGCCGACGAAAGACCATTGAGCGTACTGGGATTTTGGAGGAAACATACCCATCCGTGTTTATTGTAAAATTAGACGAAGACCAGCACGCATTTAAACGCGTTTCATACAGTTACGCTGATATTCTGACGGAGTCTGTAGAGTTAACCGTTCTCAATAATGAGAATGAACCGATCCTTGTCAGGTACGTAAAAGAAACGCAAAAATAGAACACCTTTGTGTTCTATTTTTTTATGTTCAATATAATTCTATCATAAACCGATAAATGATTAGAATATAAAAAGTTGAACATAATAAGAATGCCCTATGACAATCCCGCTTGAATCGAGGAGGGCTTAATAATGGCGCGTAGACGCGGTGTTATGTCGGAGGCCTTAAAGGTTGAGCTAGCGAAAGAATTGGGATTTTATGATGTCGTGCAAAAAGAAGGCTGGGGTGGTATTCGAACCCGTGACGCCGGAAACATGGTACGCAGGGCAATTGAAATCGCCGAGGAACAGTTGGCTAAACAAACAAATTCAAGCGGAAATAGGTAGTGAGATAATAGGGTACACCCTACATCTTTTGATGTAGGGTGTTATTTTTTGATTGGAGCTAGCGGCACTTATGATAAAATAAAAACGATTGTCTCTTTTATTTTGAACAACTTTGCCGATAAAAAAGCTTATTTGTTATGTTGGCACTGTTACATTTCTAAAATAGTACAGCTAATGATACAAATGTGCACATAAAGTCTCCTTATGGCAAAAAATTAGGCTTCCTCTATTTGATAAAAGGATGAGACTGTGTGAAGTTTAGAAAAAGGTGGGGAGATATGTACATATCAGAGAAAGCACCAGCGAAAATAAACCTAACATTAGATGTATTATACAAACGCAATGATGGCTATCATGAGCTAGAGATGGTGATGACGACGATCGATTTAGCAGATCGGATCGATTTACATCCATTACCTGATGATGTCATTTTATTAGAAAGTAGCTCTGGACTTGTACCGCAAGACGAACGGAATCTAGCTTATTTAGCGGCGAAGATGCTAAAAGAAAAATTGGGAATCAAAAAAGGTGTTTCGATCTATATTTCAAAGCAGATTCCTGTTGCAGGAGGGTTGGCTGGAGGAAGTAGTGATGCTGCCGCTACCTTAAGAGGTTTAAATAAATTATGGGGGCTTGGACTTAGCTTAAAGGAACTTGCTAAAATCGGGGCAGAGATCGGTTCAGATGTCCCTTTTTGTGTCTATAGCAATACAGCGATTGCCAGAGGAAGAGGAGAAATTTTAACTCCATTACCTCCTCCGCCTCCCTGTTGGATTGTACTAGCCAAACCGGTTCATGGCGTTTCAACTGCAGATGTATTTCGCCAAATTCGTGTAAACGAAATCAAGCTACGTCCTTCTACGGAAAAAATGGTTGAAGCGATTAAGCAGGGCGATTACGATGCAATGACCAAATTGCTCGTCAATGTCATTGAACCGATTACGATGAAGATGCACCCAGAAGTGAAGAAAATTAAGGAGAAAATGATTCAGTTTGGAGCCGATGGCGTGCTGATGTCTGGAAGTGGTCCTACCGTATTTGGTTTGGTGCGAAATGAGTCGCGGGTACCACGGATCGTAAATAGCTTACGAGGTTTTTGTCAGCAGGTTTTTGCGGTCAGAATGTTAGGTATACTTGATCAAGGACTGACGAAGTGATATATTTCCGTCAGATAAACGGATATGCGGAGGTATTTCATGGCCAAATGGAAGCGGAGTGCTCGTCTAATTGATATGCTAAAACAATTGTTGGCACGACCGCACCAACTCATCCCGCTAACGTACTTTGCACAAAAGTATTCTTCAGCGAAGTCATCGATCAGTGAAGATTTGGCAATCATCGATGAGGTTATGACGAGAGAAGGCTATGGTTTATTAGAAACAGTGACAGGAGCCGCTGGAGGAGTCCGATATATTCCCAAACTTAGCTTAGATCAAGCAAAAGCGGTTTTGGATGATTTGTGTGTACAACTCTCCAATCCTGAGCGTATTTTGCCTGGTGGCTTTTTATATATGTCGGATTTACTTGGCAATATCGATCTATTGGAGCAAATCGGACATATATGGGCAACGGTATTTTCGGAGGAAAAGATTGATGTCATCATGACAGTAGAGACCAAAGGAATTCCGTTGGCTTATGCCGTTGCTTATTATTTGCGTGCTCCCGTCGTGATTGTACGGAATGAATACCGAGTCACCGAAGGCTCTGTGGTTACCGTAAATACTGTTTCAGGTTCGAGTCGTCGAATGAAACAACTTTCTTTGTCAAGACGCAGTTTGCCAGAGGGTTCCCGTGTGCTGATTATTGATGATTTTATGAAAGCGGGAGGAACAATTCTAGGCATGATGGAGCTTTTAAGTGAATTTAAAGCAAAAGTTGTCGGAGTTGGTGTAATGGTCGACTCACCAGCGAATGTCAAGTTAGTGGATTCATATGTATCCCTGGTTAAAGTGACTGATGTCGATATCAAAGAACGAAAGATTCGCGTGGAACTAGGAAATTTTTTAGATTTAGGAGGAAAAAAATATGAAAAAAATTGAAACCACCCAAGCGCCACAAGCGATCGGGCCTTATGTTCAAGCGATTCAGGTAGGTGATTTGATTTATACATCGGGTCAGATTCCGCTTACACCTGAAGGAGAGATCGTGGGTACGGAGATTGAAATACAGACGCACCAAGTGCTCAAAAATATTTCTGCCGTCCTAGAGGCAGCGGGTTCGGATCTTCGTCATGTGATCAAAACAACCTTATTTATTAAAGATATGGAGCAATTTGCTACCATCAACGAGATTTACGGTCAATATTTTGCAGATCATAAACCCGCGCGTTCTTGTGTAGAAGTGGCTCGTTTGCCGAAAGATGTATTGATTGAAATGGAAGTAGTAGCTATGCGTAAGAAGTAGACAAAAGCGAACACGAAACAGCCGAAGTGGATAGTTAAAAAAAACTAATTTATCCATATTTTAGCAGGAAATAACATAACCTATCTCGAATGTGAAAATAAGACATCTTTGAGAATAGGTGGTGTTTCTTTTGGAAATTACTGATGTTCGCCTTCGGAAGGTCAATCGTGAAGGACGGATGCGTGCGATTGCATCCATTACGATTGATAGTGAATTCGTGGTTCACGATATCCGTGTAATTGATGGAAATAATGGGATGTTTGTGGCCATGCCAAGCAAGCGTACACCTGATGGAGAATTTCGGGATATCGCGCATCCGATTTCGCCGATGAGTCGCGAGAAGATCGAAGCGGCTGTATTGGCGGAGTACCATCGGGTCGATGACCCCAAACCAGAGATCAGTTTGTCTCAGAGTGCCACAGTTTAAGAATGGAAAATAGGGATTTCCTTTTTCATGTGGTAGATGGTTAGACGAGGTATGGAACGTGCCTTTGTGGAGAAAACGACATAGTCGATTCGATGAAACGAAAAGCTCGCTATTGATTGGCGAAGTAGTTCATAAAGCGGCTCTATCCAAAATAGGAGCCGTTTTTTATGTGCCATTTTAAGGCAATATAGGTAGATGAGATGAGAAATGTCCATTAGGAAATAAGTATTATTTTTATATCAAAATAACTTCGTTGGTCCCTTATTGTAAATGCACATGCTTTAGGATATATTTGAAAAGGAAGTTGTGTAGAAATGGGGGGCAGACCGAGATGTCAGAGTTATATGCAGTCATTTTGGCTGCAGGAAAAGGAACACGGATGAAGTCAAGCAAGCATAAGGTGCTTCATCCAATATGCGGTAAGCCAATGATCGATCATATCGTTGATCATTTGGAGCGGTTGGGTACATCAAAGACGATTTTGGTGGTTGGTCATTTAAAAGAAGCAGTACAAGAACACTTAGGAGATCGAGCTCTTTTTGCTGAACAAACGGAACAATTGGGGACTGCTCATGCTGTTTTACAAGCGAAACCGCTATTAGCAGAGAAAGAAGGCATTACGTTAGTTTTAAATGGAGATACCCCTCTTTTTACAGTAGAAACATTAAGATCTTTTATTGAGGAACATAAACAATCAGGTGCTGCAGCAACAGTATTGACAGCGGAACTTGAAGACCCTACTGGATATGGTCGGATTGTCCGCCGATTCGATGGAAGCGTAGAACGGATTGTTGAGCATAAAGATGCAACGGAAGAAGAACGAGCGATTCGTGAAGTAAATACAGGTACGTTTTGTTTTGACAATCAAAAATTATTTTCAGTTATAGAAGAAGTAAAGAATGATAATGCCCAAGGAGAATATTACCTTCCTGATGTTTTATCTCTCTTGCAAGAACAAGGTGAGCGGATTGCTGCTAAGGTGATTGCCGATGAAAATGAAGCCCTTGGTGTCAATGATCGGGTTCAACTTGCACAAGCGGAAGCGATTATGCGTCAACGCATTTTGCATCAACATATGGTTAATGGAGTGACCATTGTCGATCCAACCAATACCTATATTGAAACCGATGTAGTGATTGGGGAAGATACGGTCATTGAACCAAACACATTTTTACGAGGTCAAACGGTGATCGGAAAGCAGTGTCATATTGGCCCGAGTGCGGATCTAACAGATGTAGTAGTCGCGGATCAGACGGTGATTAAATATGCCGTATTAGATCAGAGCCAAGTAGCTGATCAGTCGAAGGTCGGTCCATTTACATATGTTCGTCCTGGATCAGAGATTGGTTCGCAGACCAAACTTGGTTGCTTTGTGGATGTGAAGAAGGCTAGAATCGGCGAAGGGTCTAAAATCTCCCATTTGGCCTATGTGGGTGACGCTGAGGTTGGTAAAAATGTAAATATTGGTTGTGGTGTCATTACGGTAAACTATAATGGAATAGATAAAAATCTTACTAAAATTGAAGACGACGCTTTTGTGGGTTGCAATACCAATTTGATTGCTCCCGTTACAGTTGAAAGAGGAGCATATATTGCAGCTGGCTCTACAATCACCAAAAATGTTCCAGAAAATGCTTTAGCGATTGCGAGAGAGAGACAAACCAATAAACTAGATTATGCATCCAAAATAATGAAAAAAATACGGAGCAAAACGCATAAATAAAATTGGAGGAAAGTTCGTCATGTCGGTTCAAACAAGGCGCCTAAAGGTTTTTAGTTGTAATTCGAATCCAAACCTTGCTAAAACGATCTGTGAACTCATTGGGATTCCGCTAGGAGACGCTCACGTAGGGAAGTTTAGTGACGGAGAAATTTGCATACAATTGAATGAGAGTGTGCGAGGTGCAGACGTTTATGTGATTCAATCTACCTGTGATCCCGTTAATCAACATTTGATGGAATTGTTGGTCATGGTAGATGCACTTCGTCGGGCTTCGGCAGGGACGATCAATGTGGTGATTCCCTATTATGGCTATGCACGTCAAGATCGGAAGGCTCGTGCTCGTGATCCCATAACAGCAAAACTGGTGGCCAATTTGATTCAAACAGCCGGTGTCGATCGTGTGATTACGATGGATCTACATGCTACTCAGATTCAAGGCTTTTTTAATATTCCCGTTGATCATCTACTGGGAGTGCCGATTTTGGCGGATTACTTTAAACAAAAGGGTCTTGAGAATATTGTTGTTGTTTCACCGGATCATGGCGGAGTGATTCGTGCTCGCCGACTAGCTGAGCGTTTAAAGGCGCCGATTGCGATTATCGATAAAAGACGGCCGAAACCAAATGTGGCCGAAGTGATGAATATTGTCGGGGATGTACGCGGTCGAAAGGCGATTATTATCGATGACATTATCGATACAGCTGGAACCATTACTTTAGCGGCCAATGCCCTTATGGAATATGGAGCTGAAGAAGTTTATGCTTGTTGTACACACCCCGTCTTTTCTGGTCCAGCGATCGATCGGATTCGCGATTCCGCGATCAAGGAAATGATTGTGACGGATACCATTCCATTACCTGATCATAAAAAGCTGGATAAAATTAAAGTATTATCGATCGCATCACTCATTAGCAATGCGATTACTCGTGTGCATAACGAACAGTCGGTTAGTAAGCTATTTGATTAACATGTCAAAAAAGGCGCAGTTTACACACATTGCGCCTTATCTTCTGATATGCGAAATGGTGGAGGAAAAAATGAAATGGATTGTCGGATTAGGAAATCCGGGAGAGAAGTATCAAAATACGCGTCATAATATTGGATTCTGGGTGATCGATGAGCTAAGTAAACGATGGGGAATCCCCGTAAAAACGGGAAAATGGCGATCTTTCATCGGAGAAGGAATGGTCCATAACGAAAAGGTGATGTTAATTAAACCGCTTACATATATGAACCGATCCGGGGAAGCTGTCGGACCGATTCTTCAATTTTTTAAAGGAAATATTGAAGACTTGGTTGTGATTTATGATGACTTGGATTTACCTCTCGGGCAAGTACGATTGCGCTTAAAGGGAAGTGCCGGAGGACATAATGGGATGAAATCAGTGATCGCTCATTTAAAAACAGATCAGTTTAAACGGATCAAGATTGGAATTGGTCCTCCTCCTGCTGATCAAGCAGTTCCAGACTATGTGTTGTCATCGTTTTCAGAAATGGAGAAAGGAATTGCTAAAGAAGCAGCTATCGCGGCTACCCAAGCAGTTGAAGAGTGGGTTTCTACTGACTTTGTTACAGCGATGAATAAATTTAATAAGCGAAAGTAATTCCTCCCGATGTATAACGAAAAGAATTACCGGTGATACTAGGAATCGGAATATTCTTTTCGGGGAGGGCATATGGATGGCGATAGAATATATTTGCCGTTATTGTCACGTTCACATGGGTCGAATTGACTCAGAGACGTTGACAGAGTCAGAATTAGGCTTTGATCAGTTGACCCCAGAGGAACGGAAAGATATAATAACCAGTGATATCTTTGGAAATTACCATGTCCATATTGTGTGTGAATCATGTCAAGAAGTACTTGAAGGGCATCCAGAACGTGCTTTGCTACCATCCTTGTTTCATTAAATTTATGACTTATCTTAGGTCTTGCAAAAAATTTGCAAGACTGCACTTTTATCATAAATAGTGGAAACCTTCTTTCAAACATAGAGTTTCTTTTTTATTATTTATAAAATAAATCAAGGTCTTTTTCTTAAGTTATATGGGGTGGGTAGTCCAAGTTCAGGGTACCGTTTTCTGACTATATTGAAAACAGCCTTGGCTATGACAAGCTGAGGCTTCTTTCCTATTGTATGAAAGCTAGCAGAGGGGGAACAAAGAATTGGGTTCTTTTACTTATCTTTTTAGGCAAGATCAGGATTTTCAGTCAACGGTGATCGGAATAAGAAATCATTTAAGGGAACAACTGGTCGTTGGATTAACAGGCACAGCTCGAGCGATCTATATAGCTTCCTTATTTGAAGAGCTTAAGCGTCCTCTTTTGCTTGTGACCCATAATTTAAACCAAGCGCAAAAAGTAACGGAAGATCTATTGGAATTACTCCCAAAAGAAAAGATCCTGCTATATCCAGCTAATGAGCTTGTGACGACGGAGATTGCTTTATCTAGCCATGAGACACTGGGAGAGCGAATCGATGTCTTATATAGGTTATCGCAGGGGTTTCGAGGAGTTTTGGTCGTCCCTTTTTCTGGATTGCGCAAATTGTTCCCACCAAAGCAAATTTTTGCACAAAGCCATCTTACCTTTGAGATTGGCAAACAAAAGGAGATCGATCACGTTGTTACACATTTGGTGAAAATAGGTTATGAACGGGTGGAGATGGTTGAAAAGCCTGGAGAGTTTAGTGTTCGCGGAGGAATTGTAGATATTTATCCAGTAACTTTTCCAGATCCCGTTCGGATTGAGTGGTTTGATGATGAAATCGATTCCATTCGTTATTTTTCGGCGAGTACCCAGCGCTCCATTCAGACAACGAAGAAGGTGATCGTCCCTCCAGCACGTGAATTGTTTGCTGAACCGGAAAGACTGGTTGCCGCTGCTGAACGGGTAGAACAATTGTTAGAAGAGCGATTAGCTGTAGTGAAAGATGTGAAATTAAAGAAAAAATTAAAGGAAAATATTAGTTGGGAAATTGAACAATTAAAAAATGGTAGTCAATTTGCTGGAATTTATAAGTATATTTCTCAAATTTATCCGGACTGTGTCAGTTTGGTCGATTATTTGCCCAATGATGTGGTCTTTATCTTAGATGAGCCTTCGCGAATTACAGAAAGTGCGAAACAGATGGAGAAAGAAGAAGGCGAATGGCAAACGGCTCTTTTACAGCAAGGGGAGTTTTTACCGCAATTGCGCCTTTCCCTTTCATATGATGATATCGTTAACAAAACACAATATCAGCGCATTTATCTATCGATTTTTATGCGGCAAGCGCCTGGGACTCAGCCCCAAAATCTGGTGCAATTTATCTGTCGGGGAATGCAGCAGTTCCATGGTCAAATGCATGTATTAAAAGCAGAGTGGGATCGTTGGGTTAAATCCAATTTCCGCGTCGTCTTCGTTGCCAGCAGTGAAGAGAGACTGGAACGATTAGAACGCGTTCTCACGGATTATGGGATGGAAATTTCGCGTGATTATTCCAATCAGGTTCCCGTAGCTGGAAAACCGGTGATCCGGATCGGAAGCTTACAAAATGGTTTTGAAATGAACACGTTGCGTTTGGCTGTCATCACGGAAACGGAAGTCTTTACACAAAAGCAACGAAGAGTTCGCCGCTCTTCGAAACTGGATCATGCTGAAAAAATTAAAGACTATCAAGAACTAAAACCAGGTGATTATGTTGTCCATGTCAATCATGGAATTGGACGGTATGCTGGCATTGAAACCCTAAGTGTTGGAGGAATGCATAAAGATTATTTGCTCATTCAATACGCAGGAAATGACAAACTATATGTACCTGTTGAGCAAATCGATCAAGTGCAAAAGTATGTTGGCAGTGAAGAGAAAACCCCACGCATTTATAGTTTGGGTGGCAGTGAATGGAGTAAAGTCAAAAATAAAGTGCGTTCTTCTGTGGAGGACATTGCTCAAGACTTGATTGAGTTATATGCCAAAAGGCAAGAAGCCAAGGGATACAGTTTTTCGAAAGACACCCCCTATCAAAAAGAGTTTGAGGCGATGTTTCCGTATGAAGAAACGCCGGATCAATTGCGCTCGATTAATGAGATAAAAGCAGATATGGAAAAGCCGCAGCCAATGGATCGCTTATTGTGCGGGGATGTGGGCTATGGAAAGACGGAAGTAGCTGTTCGTGCAGCATTCAAGGCGGCAATGGATGGAAAACAAGTGGCCGTTTTGGTACCCACGACGATTTTGGCGCAACAGCACTATGAAACCTTTAAGGAGCGATTTGTCGATTTTCCAGTGACCATTCATGTATTGAGTCGTTTCCGGACACGTAAGGAGCAAAGAGAGACCATTCTTGGGGCAAAAAATGGAACCGTTGACATTGTGATTGGTACTCATCGCTTGCTATCCAAAGATATCACTTTTAAAGACTTGGGATTGCTGATTATTGATGAAGAACAGCGCTTTGGAGTCAAACATAAAGAAAGAATCAAACAATTAAAACATAATATCGACGTTTTGACGCTCACAGCTACCCCTATTCCCCGAACATTGCATATGGCGATGATGGGTGTTCGCGATTTGTCGGTGATCGAAACGCCACCGGAAAACCGCTTTCCTGTGCAAACTTATGTGTTGGAATATTCGGGAGCGCTTGTTCGTGAAGCGATCGAACGGGAGTTAGCCCGTGGAGGGCAAGTTTATTTCTTATATAATCAAGTGCAAAATATTGAACAAATGGCAGAGCAAATTCGGATGCTGGTTCCCGATGCGCGGGTAGCGGTAGCGCATGGGCAGATGTCGGAAACAGAGTTAGAGAAAGTGATGTTGGATTTTCTTGATGGTGAGTACGATGTGTTAGTAAGTACGACAATTATTGAAACAGGTGTAGACATTCCCAATGTAAATACGTTAATAATATATAACGCAGATAAGATGGGCTTATCGCAGTTATACCAACTACGTGGTCGAGTGGGACGATCCAATCGGATTGCCTATGCATACTTTACTTACCAACGAGATAAAGTGTTATCAGAAGCTGCTGAAAAGAGATTACAAGCGATCAAAGAGTTTACTGAGCTTGGTTCTGGATTTAAAATTGCTATGCGCGACTTAAGTATTCGCGGGGCAGGAAACATATTGGGTGCAGAGCAACATGGTCATATTGTAACAGTTGGTTTTGAGTTATATAGTCAGATGTTGAAAGAAGCAGTAGCTGAATTGCAAGGAAAGAAACAGGAAGAGAAAGAGAAAGAACCACAAATTGAGTTGACCGCAGATGCTTATCTGCCGTCAGACTATATCCAAGATGAAAAGCAAAAGATTGAGCTGTACAAGAAGATTCGTTCGACCACCAGTTTAGAAGAAGTAAAAGAACTAGAAGAAGAGATTATTGATCGATTTGGAAGTCTGCCTGAACCTGTTGAGAGCTTGCTATTAATCGCTAAAATCCGTGCATACGCTAGGAAGTATGGCGTAGAATCAATTGAACAAAAAGGAAAAGAAATCTCGCTGATGTTTTATCCTGAACAAACGAAGTCGATTGATGGTGCGAAGTTGTTTCAAATTGCACAACTTTTCCCACGGCGGATTCGCTTTGCCTCTGGACAACGGGTTGGAGTGATTTTTAAGGTGGATGGACTAAGCTCAAAAGAAACACTTGAGCTGGTGGAACAATTTTTGATGAAGTATGAAGAGGTTCCCAAAACGAAAGGAGCAATTGAAAATGTGGCAGTGGAATAAACGGATGCGGACCGGCTTGATTTTCCTGCTGGTCGCACTGCCGTTGCTATTGGTAGGCTGTAACACACAAGAAAAAGAGGAAGCAACAAAGACAGAAAATGCAGAGACTGAAATGAAATCCATCCTCCCACTAGATACCAAAAGTAATAAGGTAATTGGCGAATATAATGGTGGAAAGGTTACAGAGGGAGAGTTAAATCGGTATATCAATATTTTAGGGTTTATGGATATTCAAATGGGATTTCTTCTGGAAGATCCAGAGGTCCAAAAACAATTGACCGAATTAAAGAAAAATCTCTTGGAGCATTACGGAACACGAAAATACATTTTGAGTAAAGCCGATCCGAATAGCCCTTCGACCAAAAAGATCGATGAAGAGATGAAGACGCTGGAGGAAAGTGCCAAAAACAATATTTTTAGTGAAGAAAATCCCAAAAACCTAGAAGAAGCGATCAAGGGCAAAGGGTTTACGAAGGAAGATCTTCGGAATCACATTCTCGAAGAACTACGCATTAAAGATTACATCGATGAAAAAATGAAAGGTCAAACCTATCAACATGTCAAGGTATATCATATTCTGATATCGACCGCTTCCGAAGATAACCGGACAGATGCAGAGGCGAAAAAACGTGCTGATGAAGTGAAAAGCAAGCTGGATCAGGGTGAAGACTTTGCTAAGCTGGCTAAACAATACTCCGATGATCCAGGTACGAAGGAAAAAGGCGGACTGATTGAAGGGCCAGTTGATCAGTTTGTCAAAGAATTTGCAGATACTGCCAAGACCATCCCTCTCAATCAAGTGAGTGATCCCGTAAAAACGGAGTATGGCTATCATATTTTAAAAGTTGCTGACCGTAAGGAACAGTCGCTTGATCAAGCCAGTGATGAAGTGAAATATACACAAGGAAACCAAATTTTTATGGAGATTTTAGAAAAAGAGGCGAAAGTGAAGCCATTGTTATAAAGAATGATGGAAACCAGTAGAAACCACCTAACTCTGAGTTAGGTGGTTTTTTGATTTATTTTTGAAATGGAGTTTTTGGTTTTGCAGTTGCTTTTTGTTATTCGAATAATATTTTCCCAGCAGATTCATACTAAAAACAGAAAAAGATCAGGGACTTATAATCTAATTTAAAATGAAAGAGGGGCAGCTTAAAATATGAAAGCAACCGGTATCGTTCGTCGGATCGATGATTTAGGTCGTGTGGTGATTCCTAAAGAAATTCGTCGAACGCTTCGGATTAGAGAAGGGGACCCGCTAGAGATTTTTGTTGATCGTGATGGAGAGGTGATTTTAAAAAAATACTCTCCGATTGGAGAGTTAAGTGATTTTGCTCAAGAAATATCTGAAGCCTTATACGAAAATTTACATCATATTACCTTATTTTCCGATCGTGATCAAGTAATAGCAGCAGCAGGAGCCTCTAAAAAAGAGTATCTTCATAAACCGATAGGTGAAATTGTTGAAAACTGTATGGAACAACGTAAATCGCATATAGAGAGCAATACATCGACAGTGGAGATAATCAAAGGTTCACCGGATGAGTATGTATCCTATGTGATCGTGCCGATTAATGCAGGTGGAGATCCGATAGGAGCCGTCATTTTGTTATCCAAAACAGATGGAGAAAGACTTGGTGAACTAGAATTGAAGATTGCCAGTACAGTAGCTTCGTTTTTAGGTAAACAAATGGAACAATAAATTTCCATGTGTTTGATACATGAAATGTGTTGTGGGTGACTTTCTAAGTGGAAGTCTCCTTTTTCTTTTGTTCTTTGCCGATTCTCTTTATGCTCTTGTATAATGAAAAAACAGTGCATGGGAGAAAGGAGATCAATCAGGGGAAATGAGTCAGTCCTTTATCAAAGGAGCTGCTATCTTAGGATTTGCTACGTTATTTTGTAAAATCTTAGGTGCTGCTTACCGCATTCCTTATCAAAATATTACTGGCAATGAGGGAATGTTTATATATCAACAAGTATATCCTTTGTATAGTACATTATTAGCGATCGCTACAGCAGGACTACCCGTAGCGATTTCTAAAATTGTTTCGGAACGACTAGCTAGGGAAGATGAACTTGGAGCAAAAAAAGTGATGAAGTTTTCGATGGTAACATTGTTTATCATCGGATCCGTTTTCTTTTGTTTGTTATTTTTCGGAGCGGGTAAATTGGCAGGGTGGATGGGTAACCGTGAGCTTCTTACCTTACCTATTCAAACCGTATCGTTTGCATTGTTATTGGTTCCGATCGCCGCAGCCATTCGCGGTTATTTTCAAGGGAGACAAAATATGTTTCCAACAGCCATTTCTCAATCGATTGAGCAATTTACTCGTGTTTGTACCATTCTATTCCTGTCTTGGTATCTGATGGACTTGGGATTGGGAATTCTCTATGCTAGTGCTGGAGCTATTTTTGGAGCGGTGACTGGAGCGAGCGCTGCGATTATCGTTTTGCTGGTCTACCTTATAAAGGAAAGAAAGATGAAATTGGAGGAACCATCATCGTCATTACATGACCAGCCAAAGGAGAGTTATGGAAAGATGATGAAGAAAATTCTTCTGCTCTCCTTTCCCATTTGCATGGGGTCCTTGGTGATTCCTCTTTTTTCGCTGGTAGATGCCTTTACGGTGGCCAATGTTTTAACCGAAAAAATAGGAAGTCAGGCTGCTGTTGTCTATAAAGGAGTATTTGATCGCGGACAACCATTGATTCAATTTGCCGCTTTTTTTGCTACTTCGCTCTCTTTGTCGATTGTTCCAGCGATCGCCGAGGCTAGAGCTAAGCAAAATGAACAGGAAGCGAAAGATCGGGCGCGGCTGGCCATTCGAATCACATGGCTAACTGGTTTGCCCGCAGCAATCGGTCTAAGTGTCATTGCGATGCCTACCAATATTATGTTATTCAAAGATGATTTAGGTTCGGATGCTTTAGCGATTGTTGCCTTATCAGTCATTTTTTTAACTTTGAATATGACTTCGACAGGCATTTTACAAGGATTTGGCAAAGTGTATTTACCAGCGATCACGCTAATAATCGGAGCGGTGATCAAATGGATTGGTAATTTGTTATTGATTCCTTGGTTTGATATTAAAGGGGCTGCTATTGCAACGGTTGTTTCTTATGCCATTGCTACGTTTTTCAATTTTCTTGCCTTGCGAAAGATCGACGTCTCTTTGAAATCGAGTGGCTTTCTAAAAAAGTTGGTGGTTGCTGTTAGTCTGATGACGGGCGCTACTTATGTGACAATGGAAAGTGTTCAATGGTTTGTGCAAGGACTTCCATTGCGTTTGGAAATGACAGTCACCGTTCTTTGTTCGATTGCAGTTGCCATTTATGTATTTATTTGGGCGATCTTCCGCTTTAAAGTAGTCACGTTGATGGATCTAGAGCAACTCCCTTCGTTAAAGAAAAGGATTGTACCGATTTTATATAAATGGCGTTTACTTCGTTCGTAGAGGAGGAAAAAAATGAAAAAGAAAGTAATTGTCGTCGGATTAGGTTTTGGAGATGAAACTGCATTACCAATTGGAACTTTAGCTACTTTGAGTCAGTACAACCATATTTGGCTAAGGACAGCCAAACATCCAGTCGTTCGTTGGCTTCAAGAAAAGAGAATCGATTTTCAAACCTTTGACGAGTTATATGAACTAAGTCAAGATTTTTCTGCTGTTTATCAAGAAATAACGCAGAGACTGATCATGTTTGCGAATACATATGGCACGGTGGTCTATGCTGTTCCAGGTCATCCCATGGTAGCTGAAAAAACGGTTCAGTTGCTATTGATGATGGCACGGGAAAGTGGAATTGAAGTGGATATCCGAGGCGGAGGCAGCTTCTTAGACATTTTATTTGCTCGACTTGGGATTGATCCGATCGAAGGATTTGCTTTATTGGATGGAACAGAATTAAGAAGCGAATTGATCAATCCCGAGCTTCATATCTTGATTGGGCAAGTCTATCATCGTTTGGTTGCTTCCGATGTCAAGTTGACTTTGATGGAAGTCTATCCGGATGATTATGAGGTGTTTATTGTAACGGCTGCCGGAGTGACCAATGAAGAGAAGATTATTCGCCTTCCTCTTTATGAGTTGGATCGGATGGACGATCCATTTACGGACTTGACTTCCATTTACTTGCCGCCTGTCAAACAAGAAGAAATTCTTTATCGACGATTTGACTATTTGACCCAAGTCATTGCTTATTTGAGGAGTCCTCAGGGATGCCCTTGGGATCGGAAGCAAACACATACCAGTTTGTTACCTTATTTACTGGAAGAGTCGTATGAACTGATTGAAGCGATTCATCGTGAAGATCCGGAGGCGATTTTGGAGGAACTAGGGGATGTTTTGCTACAAGTATTGTTACACTCTCAAATCGCCGATGAAGAAGGGCTATTTGATATTTATGAAGTGATCAAAGTGTTAACCGAAAAGATGATTCGTCGACATCCGCATGTCTTTGGAGAACAGCGTCTTGAAACAGCGGAAGAAGTGAAAGCAAGCTGGGAACAAATCAAACAGCAAGAACGAAAAGAAGAAAGTCAAGGTAGAAAGTCAATCTTGGATGAAATATCAAAAGGCTTGCCAGTGCTGCTTTATGCGCTAGAACAACATAAAAAGGCGGCAAAAGTGGGCTTTGATTGGGAAAGTAAAGAACAGATTTTAATGAAGGTAGAAGAAGAATTAGCTGAACTAAGGGCAGCTAAGACCAAAGTGGAGCAAGAGGATGAGATTGGTGATCTCTTCTTTATTTTGACATCGGTCGCTCGAAAGTATGAGATCAATCCGGAAATTGCTTTGCTTCGAGCAACGCAGAAATTTGCTCGTCGTTTTCGCTATATAGAAGAAAAGGCTCGAAGATTAGAAAAGAAAATCCAAGAAGTAGAAATGTCTCAATTAGATGCATGGTGGAACGAAGCCAAACAGAGAGAAGCCAAAATGAAAAAACATTCTACCGAGGCGGTGGATGAGAAACCATAAATTGGAAGGTTTTTTTCTTCCCTTCGCGAAATCAACAGGGGATATTTTTAAAAAGCGAGGGAGGATTACGGCAGGAAAAAAGCGGGTAACCATTATAAAACGATCTGGAAAGGGTTATGAAATGAGATTAGACAAATTTCTAAAGGTTTCTCGGATCATCAAACGACGAACTTTAGCAAAAGAAGTATGTGATCAAGGACGAGTACAGGTGAATGGAAGAGTTGCGAAAGCTGGAACGGAGGTATCCGTCGGTGATCAGTTAACCATTCAGTTCGGTCAAAAAGTGGTTACGGTCGAAGTGGCTAAGCTTAGTGAAAATGTCCGTAAAGATGAGGCGAGCACGATGTTTAAACTGATCAAAGAAGAAAGGTTGGATTCCGGTTCCAATGTTCTAAGCCGAGGGTTTTGTCCATAACATGTACCAAGAGAAGGAGGTACTTGTTATGGTGGAAGAAGTAGGGCAAGGGAAGCACGAAATCGTCCTCACGAACCGTAATCTCCTAGAAGTCAGCGGTGTAGTTAGTGTAGAATGCTTTGATAGTGAAGAGTTTCTATTACAAACAGATTGTGGATTTCTTGGGTTTCGTGGACAAGACTTGCATATAAAAAACTTAGATCTGGAATTGGGTAATGTCGCCATTGAAGGCCACTTTACCGAGTTTCATTATTTTGATGCCTCACTCCCACGAGCACAAAAACAGAAAAACTTTTTAGGAAGGCTATTCCGGTGAGTTTACAAACACAGACCATTACCATGCTTGTTATGTTCGGATCCGGTTTTTTGTTGGGAGCGATTTTGGATACATATCAAGCATTGCGTATTCGGTTGCGTCTAAGAGGATGGATCGTTTCTCTGATCGATCTTTTATACTGGTTTGGATCCGCTGGTCTGGTTTTTCTTTTGCTTATGTGGAGTAATTGGGGGCAGTTACGCTTTTATATTTTTATTGCCATCCTTGCAGGACTGTTTTGCTACTATCGTTGGCTAAGTCGAATATTTCAACGATTGATTAGAGGACTAATTGATGGAATTGAGATCCTACTCGGTTGGATATGGTTATTGATTCGACAACTGATTTTGAAACCGCTTAAGCTAATCTATCAACTAATCACTAAACTGATTCTTTCTATCTTGAAAATAGTGATGTTCCCAATCGGTTGGATCTTTAAAACAGTACATCGTTTGATCTTACCTTATCTTCAACGAATTCACCAAGTGGTAAATAAATGGGGAAAAAAGAAGTGAATTCAATTTGAAAAAGGGGTGAAATGAATGGCAGCGAAGTCCAAAAATCGTAAGGTGCTTGCTTTTCGTTCCCCTCAGGGTCAGACGGTAGAACGAAAAAACGAGCCAACCAACATCAAACAAAAATTACATCCAGCTACACGACGTAGACGCTTTACATGGCTAGCGATAATGGTATTTGTTTTTAGCTGGGCAATTGTGCAGATTGCGATCCAACAATTCCGGATCTGGGATAAGCAAGAGGTATTAGTGCAGAAAAAACAGGAATTAAGTATTGCTCAGCAACAGACTGGTCAATTGAAAGAAAAAGTCAAGCAGTTAAATGATGAGAACTATTTAATGGAATTGGCTCATAAGCTTGGTTATGTAAAACCAGAGATCAATGAAAATGAAGAGGGGAAAGAGAAGAAGCTGGAGGAGGAATGAGCTACGCGAGAATTTATGCCAGTGGAGTGTTTCATCAAACTGTCGTAACATTTGACACTCCACACGGCTGAAGCTGTGGGATTCTTGGGTCATTCGCGTTGGCAGTCCGTTTCCGTTTTGAACAATGCCCAAGTTTAGAGGTGTACCATCACCCGTCCCACATGGTTCGCTTGACAGTAGCCTCTTTAGAGGCTACTTCCGCCTGAAAGAAAAAGAAATAAATATTTATTTTTTTGCTTGACTTTATTCTGTGCGCTAGATATAATAATAAATGTTCGCAGCTAAATGAATAATTGACGCGGGGTGGAGCAGTTGGTAGCTCGTCGGGCTCATAACCCGAAGGTCGCAGGTTCAAGTCCTGCCCCCGCAACCAATTTTGGCGGTGTAGCTCAGCTGGCTAGAGCGTACGGTTCATACCCGTGAGGTCGGGGGTTCGAGCCCCTCCACCGCTACCAAAGTTGATAAAGATAAGGCGAATTACCGTCCTTCGTATGTAGGACTGGGAAGTCGCCTTTTTTTTCATCCTATAAGGGAATAGCGATCATCCTAGGTGCTTTCCAGGAAAGTGTGGGAGTTTACGTGAATGTAGTAATAAAGAAAATTAAATTTACGACAATGAATAAGACGTATTCAGAGCTAGTACGTGACTGGCGAGGAAGACATTGTTTTGCTACACAGTATGCCAATCCGGATGGAAAGCGAATTTTTCTTACTTATTACTTTGTGAAAAAAGGGTACACCATTTCGAAAGTATTTAAACGGTCTGGAGAATTTCTTTATTACTACTGCGATGTAATGGAAATGCATCAGGTAGGCCGTCTTCGTTATGTTATGGTTGACTTACTTCTCGATTTAATCGTTTATCCAGATGGAAGCTATCATCTACTAGATGTGGATGAGTTTGCGGACTCCATTGAAAAAAATCACTTAAAAAAAAAGCAACAGGTTTATGCTTTGCATACGCTCCACCGGATGCTGCAATTAACCACTGAGAAAAAGCTGATTCCTTCGTTTATTCAAGAAGCAACCATGTACCCTTTGGCAGGAAAATTAAAACAATGAAGTGATTGGCTCGTTCATTTGGAAGTTTTGTCGCATTCCCTTATTTATTTGAGTGATTTCGACAAAATTTCTCCTTTCTTCTCCGCTTTTGGGGAAGCTTTTTTGTTGTTATCGTAGAAAATGATTCTTATTAGAAAAAAACCGTCAAATGCGCAGACAACAAAAGCTTTAAAATATAGGCGAAAATGTCGTAAAAAACTTATGATTCAGTCAGTTAATTTGACAAACAATTCGATCTCCCCTCGCTATAATAGTCGGTAAAAAACGGCTTAAGGGGTGGACGGATTGAAAACGTTGGTAGAAAAAAGGAAAAAAGGTCCTTGGTTAGAGAAATGGGTAGTAAACAAGAAACGGTGGACAAACCGTTTGCTTCATATGTGGAATATTCCGATTATTTGTATTGGTTTTTTACTGGGAAGAACGTTGCTCTTAGACTCTGTTTCTCCTTTTGCGCTCGCCTTTTTTGCAGTGGTATTATATTTGGGACGGAAGAGTTGGCCAATCGTGTTGTTATCCGTATTGGCAGGAGCATCCACTTTGGATATGGTCCACACCATTCGGCTTTCCTGTTTTTTGCTCCTTCTGCTCGTATTTCAAAAGGGAATGCAGTGGATGGGAAAAGGACAGATCCATTATGCTCCTACCGTTGTGCTCTTCAGTGGAATCATCGGTTATCTTCTCTATTTTTGGTGGGGAGGATTTCATAATGAGCAGCTGCTTTTAGCGAGTTTGGACGTATTTCTCAGTTGGGTTTTCACCTTGATTTTTATGAAGGCCATTCCGCTTTTTACTGTCAAAAAGCAGCGTTTGTCTTTGCGAACAGATGAAATGATTTGTTTAGTCGTCTTGTTAGGCGCTGCCATCACGGGTACGATGGGTTGGTTTGTCTGGAATTTGTCCGTGGTTCAGATCATTACTCAGTATGCCGTTTTGTTATTAGCATGGACGGGTGGCGCATTGTTGGGAACAACGATGGGAGTGGTAGCTGGTCTGATCCTATGTCTAGTCAATCCGATGGGAACGATTGAGATTAGCCTGCTGGCCTTATCGGGATTACTGGCTGGCCTCATGAAAGAAAATCGGTTCTTTGGAGCGCCATTTGGCTTTTTGCTTGGAGCAACTTTTATTCATTTTTATCAGGGGATCAGCGAGGCGATGTGGTTTTCTCTCCTGGAAACGAGTAGTGCGATCCTCCTGTATTGGCTCACTCCGCGTACTTTTCTCCAAAAAATATCCAAATGGATCCCAGGAACGTTGGAAAATCAAACGGCTCATCAAGCATATGTACGCCGCTTGCGCGATATTACAGCAATGAAAATTGAGCAGTTTACCAGCCTTTTTTCAGAACTGGCGCAGAGCTTCCGCTGGGATGTGGCGAGAGAATGCAAAGAAGGTGAAAATTTCGTTCATCATTTGATGAGTGAAGTAATGGAGAACGCTTGTGTAGGATGCCCATCTTTTTCACGCTGCTGGGAAAAGGACATCATCAAGACGTTTCAAGGAATGACTGATTTAATGACCATTATTGAAACGAAAGGGGATCGACCACTTATTCCTGTTCCATCCGGATGGCTTGATAGCTGTATGCGTCCCGAAAGACTTCTTTCGGCAATGCAAGAGAGGTATGCCTATCACGGACAGAGCGTTTATTGGAAAAAGAAGATCAAGGACTCACAACGTCTGGTCTCTGAGCAACTCACGGGGATGGCTGAGGTATTGGAAAAGCTGGCTGAAGAGATTCGGTATGAAACAAAGCGGCAAGCAGCGAAAGAGGATCAGATCCGCGAAGCATTGGCTGAGCTCGACTTACCGATCCAGCGAGTCGATGTGATTAGTTTGGAAGAAGGGCGAATTGAAATTGAATTGTTAATGGTGGGAGATGAGGGGATTACGGCTTGCCAACAAAGGGTGGTTCCTTTGTTAACAGAGATGGTGGGAGAACCGATTGCTGTTTTCCGTAAGGTTGTGCAAGATCAATCGGCTAGTTCAATCATTACGTTGGGATCTGCCCAAAGATATACACTAAAGACCGGTGTGGCAACGGTAGCCAAGGGAAATGGCTTTGTATCGGGGGATAGTTACTGTTGTATGAATCTAGGCACAAGCAAATATGCCGTCGCCTTGAGCGATGGAATGGGAAACGGAGCGCGAGCGCAAGAAGAGAGTAGTTCTGCTCTTAAGTTGCTTCGTCGGTTGCTGCAGGTTGGAGTCAATGAGAAAAAGGCGGTAGAAACAGTCAATGCCATTTTGCGAATGCGTTCGGCAGAGGAGATGTTTGCTACCATTGACTTAGCGATTGTCGACTTAAACACAGCGCATGCGCGGTTTATGAAGATCGCGTCTACACCAGGCTTTATAAAACGTAACAAAAAAGTGATCACCCTCCATTCTTCAAATCCACCGATCGGTATTTTAAATGAAATTGAGATCGACTCGATCGAAATGCCGTTGGAAGCTGGAGATATGTTGATTTTGATGACAGATGGCATCTATGATGCTCCTCGCCATCTTCCCAACAAGGAACTGATCATCCAGCGTTTGATTTCGCAAATTTCAACCAAAGACCCACAGGTTTTTGCCGATGCCCTATTGGAAAAAGTGATTCAATCTCATGGTGGAAAGATTCAAGATGATATGACGGTGATTGTTGCTAAAATTGAAAATTATGCTTCGGAATGGTCCACCGTTCAAGTTGCCAATATGCCAAGACTAGAAAGAGTACAGGTCGTTGAATAATAGTTCATCAATTGCTCTGACCGATGAGCAAAAAGAGACAGGATAATAAAATTGTATCGTTTTGCGCCTCTATTTATGTCTAAAAATACAGGATAATAATAGATGTATGTAGTAATTACATACAGAAGGTTGAATCGCCTTGTTAGTCACCTGCAAAACGATATCTAGGGTCCCCTGAATGACACGGGAACTTTACACCTGTGGAGTGTTCCATTAAACTGTAGTAGTCTGTAAGGGTGCGGCCGGAAACTGAACTAGGAGGCAAACAGAAACTCGTAGCGTTTTGTAAGTTTTTCGTAATGGAAACAGAACATTGCCATTTGTTGAGCAAAAGCCAATAAAAAAGAGAAGAATCATCTTTTGAGATGAGAGGTTGATTCTGTCTTGAGTAAATGGCTGGAAGCTTGCTGAGAAGTGATCTCGGTATTTTCTGGCTTTTTTTGTGATGAGGGGAAGATCAGATTGTTTTTAGATCAACTAGAAAGGGAAATAAAACATCACTGTTTGATTGCGCCACATGAAAAAATTTTGGTAGGAGTATCGGGAGGACCGGATTCAATCGCACTGTTAGATGGATTGCGGAGGTTATCCCATAAAGGGAAATGGAAAGTACATGTGGTTCATGTGAATCATCAGTTACGAGGACAGGAAAGTGATGAAGATGCCCAGTATGTTGCTGATTACTGCAAAAAATGGGAGATTCCCTGTCATATTGAGCGAGTGGATGTGGACCAGGCTTTACGTTCAGGTGGCAATAAACAAGCGGTAGCCCGAAAATTGCGCTACCAAGCTTTTGCGCAAACAGCCAAGCGATGGAAGATCAAGAAGATCGTATTGGCTCATCATGCGGATGATCAAGTGGAAACGATCTTGATGCGGCTGATTCGCGGCACCAGCGTAAGTGGATTAAGCGGGATCAAGCAGCGAAGATCTTGGAAAGGAATGGAGATTATTCGTCCTCTTTTAAGGGTGAATAAAAGTCTGATTGAGGCATACTGTTTACAAGAAAATCTGCATCCCCGTCATGATCAGAGCAATGATTCGCTCTATTATACACGTAACCGAATTCGCTTGCAGCTTATTCCGCAACTAAAAAAATATAATAATAAAGTAAATGAAGCTATCTTACAATTGAGCGACATTGTAAAAGAAGAAGAAAAAGTTTGGCGGGATCTTGTCCAAGAGGCGTGGGATCAAGTTGTTATCAGTCGAGAAGTGGATGAAATTCGGATTGATTGTCGAAGATATCGCAGTTTGTTCGTTGCTTTACAAAGGCGATTGGTTAAACTAATATTAAATTGTCTTGTGAATGATGGAACAAATGTGGAAATAACTTTGGAAACCATAGAGCAAGCCCGATCACTTGCTCTTTCTTCACATCCATCTGCGCAGATTCAGTTGGCTAAGCATATGATTGCCATTCGAGAATATGATCAGCTTTGCTTTAAAAGACTGGATATGGAAAGGGACCATTCTCCCAGGGATGAGAAAATCCTTTTAACTGTTCCCGGAACGACCTCCCTTCCTCAGTATGGAGGGAAAATGGAAATATTTTTCACGGATCGTTTGCATGATGAGTGGAGACAGTCGGAAAGTTCAGCTGTATTCGACGCGGACCAATTGCCCCTCGATCAACTATTGTATGTTCGTTCCAGAAAACCAGGTGATCGAATCCGTCTTTTTGGAATGAGTGGAAGTAAAAAGTTAAAAAAAGTCTTAATGGAAGAGAAAATCCCTAGACACTTGAGGCGGTTTCAACCCGTTGTAGTATTAGGAGAAGAAATTATTTGGTTACCGGGAATTAGGCGATCCAGTTTAGCCCCCATTTCATCGGAGACCAAATGCATATTGTGTTTTCTTTGGCATGAAGATGAAAATAGATCTACTTAATGGGAGAGAGCAGATCGCTTTTTGTTAACCAAGATCAGCAGAGATATGATCAACATCCGATCGAAGATATAACAGTCAACATAGTAATCTTTGAAAAAAGAGAGGTGAGAATCTGCCACCGGAATAGAAGGGAATGAAAAGGCGTATATCCGCTTTAATATTTTTTTCTATTTTTTAGTGGCGGGGACACATGCATCCAGATTTGGAGGAAATACTGATTTCTGAAGAGAAAATCCAACAGCGAATCAAAGAGCTAGCCAAAGAGCTGCGCAAGGAATATAGTGAGAAAAATCCTTTGTGCGTCTGTATTTTAAAAGGGGCTGTACCATTTATGGCTGATCTTACGCGAGCAATGGATTTTCCATTGCAAATGGATTATATGGCTGTCTCCAGTTATGGTAATTCTGCAGAAACATCGGGAGTCGTCCGGATTTTAAAGGACTTGGATACTCCAGTAGAAGGTAGAGATGTTTTAATCATTGAAGACATTGTCGATACAGGCTTGACGCTTCGTCACTTGATCACACTGATGAAAACAAGAAAAGCCAAGTCTGTTAAAGCTGTTACCCTACTTGATAAACCAGATCGGCGACAAACGGATCTGACTCCCGATTATTGCGGCTTTGTTATTCCCAATAAATATATCGTTGGATATGGAACGGACTTTGCCGAGCGGTACCGTAATTTACCATATATTGGTGTGTTAAAAAAGGAGCTTTATCAATCGTAGTTTTGTATACTCTTTGATCTTTATTGACCTATTGAGTGTGAATGTTTGCCTATGATACAATGATATAAGTGGATTGAGAGGAGGCCCGGAATGAATAGAAACTTCCTCAGGCATGGAATACTCTATATCATTCTTTTTTTAGTAGTCATCGGCGTTATTAATATGATTGCGAATTCAGGCTCACAAACCGAGCAATTGAGTTACGATGTGTATAGAACCAAACTCAATCAGGGAGACTTCGCAAAAGTTACACTGCGCCCAGAAGGATCAACTTACCATATTGAAGGAGAATATAAGCAAAAACAGGATGGAAAGCCGAAGCCTTTTGTTTCACAAGCACCGCTGAGTGATCGCGTGTTTGATGAATTAGAAAAGGCACATCAGTCCGGTAAAATCAATACAATCGTAACGGAAAAAGCGAAGAGCGATTCAGTCTGGCTCACTTTGTTTACTTCCGTTATACCGATTGTCCTTGTACTTTTACTTATTTTCTTCCTATTGAATCAAGCTCAGGGCGGCGGCAGTCGAGTGATGAACTTCGGCAAAAGTAAAGCCAAGCTCTATAATGAAGATAAAAAAAGTGTGACATTTAATGACGTTGCCGGTGCGGATGAAGAGAAGGCAGAGTTAATTGAGATTGTAGAGTTTTTGAAAGATAATCGACGTTTTGTGAAGATGGGAGCACGGATCCCGAAAGGTGTTTTGCTTGTTGGACCACCTGGTACAGGGAAAACCTTGTTGGCACGAGCAGTGGCTGGCGAGGCGAGAGTACCTTTCTTCTCGATCAGTGGTTCTGACTTTGTTGAGATGTTTGTAGGGGTAGGGGCTTCACGGGTTCGTGACCTCTTTGAACAGGCGAAGAAAAATGCCCCTTGTATTATTTTTATTGATGAGATTGATGCAGTAGGTCGTCAACGTGGCGCGGGGCTCGGTGGAGGTCATGATGAGCGTGAGCAAACGTTGAACCAGTTGCTGGTAGAGATGGATGGATTTGATGCCAACTCTGGAATTATCATGATTGCCGCAACCAACCGTCCGGATATTTTGGATCCTGCCTTACTGCGTCCAGGACGTTTTGACCGTCAAATCTTAGTGAATCGCCCCGACGTAAAAGGGCGTGAAGCGGTTCTAAAAGTTCATGCGCGGAACAAACCTTTAGCGGATAACGTGAAACTAAGTGTTGTCGCTCAACGGACCACTGGTTTCTCTGGAGCTGATCTCGAAAACTTATTGAACGAAGCGGCTCTATTAGCTGCTAGGGCCAATAAAGATAAAATTACAATGGGAGAAATTGACGAAGCAATCGATCGCGTCATCGCTGGACCACAAAAGAAGAGTCGGGTAATCAGCGAAAAAGAAAGAAGGATTGTCGCTTATCACGAAGCAGGTCATACACTGGTGGGTTACTATTGTGAAAATGCCGATGTTGTGCATAAGGTAACCATTGTCCCTCGAGGTCAAGCCGGTGGTTATGCAATGATGTTGCCGAAAGAGGATCGCTTCTTGGCAACGAAGAATGAATTATTGGATCGAGTGACTGGCTTATTGGGTGGTCGCGTTGCCGAGGAGATTATCTTTGGTGAAGTAAGTACCGGAGCCAGCAATGATTTTGAAAAAGCGACTTCCATTGTTAGAGCGATGATCACAGAATATGGAATGAGCGATAAATTAGCTACGATGTTGTATGGTCGTTCTTCCGGTCATGTCTTCCTTGGTCGTGACTTAGGTCATGAGCAAAACTATAGTGACAAGATCGCTTATGAGATCGATATGGAGATGCAAGAGATGATTCGGAAATGTTATGACAGAGCTAAGAATCTCTTGTTGGAACATCGAGAAAAGCTAGAATTATTGGCTGAAACTCTGCTTGTCCGTGAAACATTGGATGAGGAGCAAATCAAACAACTTATTGAACACGGTAAGTTGGATGATGAGGGGGCAGTTGTAAATATTCAAAGTAAAGGTGATAAAGAGGAGAAAGCTGAGCAACCTGAATCCACTACTGTTTCGGAGAAATTATCCTCTGGATATGCTCCATCATCGGCTTTTCCTCCACCGTCAACCAGTCGAATCGAGGACAAAAAGGAAGATATCTAAATCGTAGAGAGGGGAATCTCCCCTCTCTTTATTATTCTTTTGATGAATAGAGGGGTGCTCTTTCATGTTGTTGGCTGTGGATGTAGGAAATACAAACATTGTTTTTGGAGTTTACAAACAGAAAAATTTGCTTTATCACTGGTATATGAGGTCCGATCCAAAGAGAACGGAAGATGAGTATGCGATGACCTTGAAAAATTTAATGACTGATGTAGGAATGGAATTTACTCAGCTAACTGGAGCAATCATTGCCTCGGTGGTTCCGCCTCTAACGCATACCTTAAAAAGGATGATTGAAAAGTATCTGCAAATGAAGCCGATTATTTTAGGTCCAGGAGTAAAAACGGGCCTCAATATTAAATACGATAGTCCGCGAGAAGTTGGAGCGGATCGCATTGCCAATGCAGTAGCAGCCATCGAGTTATACGGTCCGCCTGTGATTATTGTCGATCTGGGGACGGCAACGACTTTCTGTTTTATCGATGAAAGAGGAAACTATCAGGGGGGCGCGATTGCCCCTGGCTTGGAGATTTCAGCAGAAGCTTTGTATCAGCAAGCTTCCAAAATAACAAGGGTAGAAATCATTAAGCCGAGAAATGTTGTAGGCAAAAGTACAGTACAAGCGGTCCAATCCGGTATCTTTTTTGGATTTGTCGGTTTAGTCGACGGGATTGTATCACGAATGAAAGAGTTATTGAGAAAACGAGCTACTGTCGTGGCAACTGGTGAACTATCGGAATTGATCGGTGCCAGTAGCAAGAAGATCGATGTCGTTCACCCTTTTTTAACGTTAGAAGGATTGCGCCTAATCTATCAACGGAATACTGCACCCAATTCATATAAAAAATAAGGACTGGAGTCGATGATATGCAAAATTATACGGTAAGTGGGATCTCAAAAGATGGTTTGGTCAGAGGAGTGGCCGCTTTAACTACGCAATTGGTGCAAGAGTTGCAACAAAGGCATCAAACCATGCCTTTAGCCAGTGCTGCTCTTGGACGTACAGCGACAGCGGGAGCATTGATGGGAGCCATGTTAAAACAAGAAGAAGATCGTTTGAGTATTCAAATCATGGGAGATGGTCCTCTGGGGACCATTCGTGTTGATGCGAATGGACGTGGAGAAGTTCGTGGGATGATTGATCACCCAGAGGTTATGTTGCCCTTAAACGAGCAAGGCAAGTTGGATGTAGCTGGTGGAGTAGGCCAAGGTACCATCTATGTTTCACGCGATATTGGACTGAAAAATCCATATCAAGGCAATTCGCCGATTATTTCGGGCGAGATTGCAGAGGATTTCGCTTATTATTTTACCGCTTCTGAACAGATTCCCTCGGCAGTAGGTTTAGGTGTGTTGGTTCATAATCAGAGAATTTTAGTGGCAGGAGGATTTATTATTCAAGTGTTACCAGGAGCTACGGAGGAAAATATTCGAGCTTTGGAACAAAATATTGGACATCTCCACTCCATCACTGATCTCTTAGCAGAAGGAATCACACCGGAGGATCTTCTATACCGGTTATTGGGAGAAGAGACACAGCTCCTGGAGAAACGGGAAACGAGATTTCATTGTCATTGTTCGAGAAGCAAAACGGAAGCGATGCTAATGAGTCTAGGGAAAGAAGAAATTGAGTCGATCATTAGGGAGCAAGGTGAGGCGGAAGTGGTTTGTCACTTTTGCAATGATAAATACCATTTTTCTCGCAAAGAGTTGGAAAAGGTAAAGGAAAAACTCTAAGCGATCAAAATCCCTTCCGAATCGTTATTCAGAAGGGATTTTTGTCTTTGTGATCGAGGTGGTTGCAGAATAAAGTTGATGTTTGCTCAAAAACATATTGACAAAAGTTTTTATTGTAGGCTAAACTTGATAAAAGCAATATTCTTACTCGGAATAGGGGGATTTTAAATGGCAATTGTAGCAAATAATATATTAGAATTAATCGGTCAAACTCCTTTGGTAAAATTAAATCGGATCGTTGGTAAAGCCGATGCCGATATATACTTAAAGTTAGAATTTTTTAATCCTGGTGGCAGTGTAAAGGATCGGATCGCCATAAGCATGATTGAAGAAGCCGAAAAACGGGGAGAGTTGAAACCAGGAGATACCATTCTCGAGCCAACGAGTGGGAATACTGGGATTGGCTTAGCGATGGTTGCTGCTGTGAAAGGATATAGAGCCATTTTGGTTATGCCAGAAACGATGAGTAATGAACGTAAAAATCTATTAAGAGCATATGGTGCAGAGCTTGTTTTAACTCCTGGCGCGGAAGGAATGGGTGGAGCGATTCGGAAGGCGGAAGAGATTAAAAAGGAAAATCCAAATTTCTTTGTTCCCCAACAATTTAAAAATCCGGATAATGTAAAAGCGCATTTCGAAGGAACCGCTCTGGAAATTGTGGAACAGGCTCAAGGGCAAATCGATGCATTTGTTTCGGGAGTTGGTACAGGAGGAACCGTAACAGGGGTTGGACGTGTTTTAAAAGAACGTTTTCCGAATGTTCATATTGCTGCTGTGGAACCAGCTTCTTCACCTGTTCTCTCCGGTGGAGAAAAAGGACCACATAAGATTCAAGGAATCGGTGCAGGCTTTGTTCCTGATATCTTGGATACCTCAGTCTACGATGAAGTATTGCAAGTCTCGGATGAAGAGGCATTTCATTGGGCGCGGAGAGTGGCGAAAGAAGAAGGGATCTTGGTTGGTATTTCTTCTGGAGCTGCTGTGGCTGCGGCTACACGAATTGCGCGTCGCCTAGGAGAAGGGAAAAAAGTAATCGCTGTGATCCCCAGTAACGGGGAACGTTATTTAACTACTGCCCTCTATCAATTTGACTAAAAAATTTTGGTCTTTCGAGTGGATGAGAAAATAAATTGGGGACCTTATTCATACGTTGAAACTGCTGAAGAGGAATCAGCAGTTTTTTCTTTTTTTAGTTTCCTATGCTAAAATAAGAAAATCAGCTGCTAGATGGGGGAGAATATGAATGATTCTCG
Organism: Thermoactinomycetaceae bacterium; assembly: GCA_025449975.1. Taxonomy (GTDB): domain Bacteria; phylum Bacillota; class Bacilli; order Thermoactinomycetales; family Thermoactinomycetaceae; genus Thermoflavimicrobium. The sequence continues at coordinate 63,833 of JANWIG010000034.1, read as the reverse complement.
TAATTGATAATTATGACTCTTTTACCTATAACCTGGTACAATATCTAGGTGAATTAGGTGAAGAAGTTGAAGTGGTTCGCAATGATCAAATAACGGTTGAAGAGATTGAAAAAAAGTCACCAAAGATGATCGTTCTCTCCCCAGGACCGGGAGATCCAGATAAAGCAGGGATTTGTTTAGACGTAGTTAAAAAATTGGGTAGTCAGTTCCCGATTTTAGGTGTATGTTTGGGACATCAAACGATCGCTCAAGCGTTTGGTGGTGAAGTGATCCAAGCAGAGCAATTAATGCATGGGAAAACATCAGAGGTTTTCCATGATCAAAAAACGATCTTTCGTGATCTTGCTTCGCCACTTACAGCGACGAGATATCACTCGTTGTTGGTAAATCATAAGAACGTACCCGATGTCTTGGAAGTAAGTGCGAAAAGCAGCTCAGGGGAAATCATGGGGTTGCGTCATCGCAGTCTTCCGATCGAAGGGGTACAATTTCATCCCGAATCCATTTTAAGCGAGGGTGGCAAACAAATGCTGCGCAATTTCCTTTCCCATTATTGTTAATCATAAAAGGTATCAGGAGGAATAAGGGATGAATCAGCAGGTGTTGACAATCGGAAAATATCGTTTTCCATTAAGAAAAAAAACATGGGTAATGGGAATTATCAATGTTACTCCTGATTCATTTTCCGATGGTGGAAAATACAATACGGTTGAAAAAGCGCTGGAGAGAGCATATCAATTGAAAGCGGATGGCGCGGATCTGCTCGATATTGGTGGAGAGTCGACACGACCCAATTATCAACCGGTTCAGTTGGAAGAAGAATTAGAGCGAGTTATTCCGGTTATTGAACGGATTGCCCAAGAAGTAGACTTGCCGATTTCCATTGACACTTATAAAGCGGAAGTAGCGAAACAAGCGATTCAAGCGGGTGCTCATCTCATCAATGATATTTGGGGTGGTCGGAAAGATCCCGATATGGCGCGTGTTGCTGCGGAGTTTGATGTGCCGATTGTGCTGATGCATAATCGAGAAATTCCCCAATACGATTCCCTAATCGAAGAGATCCAGACAGATCTGCTGTTTTCTGTCGAGCAAATGCGTAAATCGGGTGTTAGAAAAGAGAATATCATCTTAGATCCAGGGATCGGTTTTGGGAAGACCTATGAACAAAACTTAGAAGTGATGCGGAGTCTAGAGAAAATTGTAGAGTTAGGTTATCCTGTATTATTAGGGACTTCACGGAAATCATTGATTGGGAAAACATTAAACTTACCTCCTGAAGAACGGCTAGAAGGAACTGCTGCCACTGTCGCTTTGGGAATCGTTAAAGGCTGCCAGATCATGCGTGTCCATGATGTAAGAGAGATGGTTCGTGTCTGTAAGATGATGGATGCCATGTTGTATGGACCTCTACCTGAGGGGAGTACAGGCAATGGATAAAATTCTATTTAATCAGATGTTATTTTACGGATATCACGGTGTTTATCCGGAAGAGAATCGGCTTGGACAACGTTTCTGTGTCGATTTGGAAATGCGTTTGTCTTTGAAGGAAGCGGCCTTACAGGATGATCTAAAAAAGACAGTGGACTATAGCCGAGTTTATCAGATCGTCAAAGAAGAAGTAGAGACTACCTGTGTTAAACTAATTGAGACATTAGCAGAAAATATTGCCCAAAAGATTCTGATGCAATTTCCGTTGATTGGAGAGATTATGGTTCGCGTCACCAAACCAGATCCTCCAATTGCCGGACATTATCAGTCAGTTGGGGTAGAGATTGTGAGGAGCAATGGATAAGCAAACATCGTCTGTCTATCTTGGTTTAGGGACTAACTTAGGAGATCGTGAGAGCAATCTCCGGCAAGCGATCCAACGCTTAGAACAAATAAACGGGATTGATTTGCAGGAGATCTCTGATCTGTATGAGACTAGCCCAGTTGGTTATCTTAATCAGCCACCCTTTTACAATATGGTAGTCCGAATCATCACTACCTTGTCACCGCGAAGCCTATTGGAACAAGTGCTGGAAGTAGAAAAGGAGCTTAAACGCGTGCGAACGGTTCGCTTTGGTCCTCGGAACATCGATATCGATATTTTGTTATATGAGGAGCGATTGGTGGATGAAGTGGATCTTAAGATTCCCCACCCGCGAATGGTTGAGCGCGGCTTTGTTCTCATTCCCTTATTGGAGATCGCTGGAGACCTATGGATCCCGGGAACGAACAAAACCATCACCGAGTGGCTGAAACAGTTACCACCAACACAAAAAATCAAGCGATTAAATAAAAAATTTTTACTTCTTAAGCAGATATAAAGACGTGAAAGCCCTCACTCGCTGTAGATCATGAGGATCGTAAGTCATGCAAAAGGAAGCAGGGCTTTTCAGAATGATAACAGAAAGGAGGAGGAACCATGTTTCGGATTGGTGAAGTGCAAATCAAAAACCGAGTTGTTCTTGCACCGATGGCAGGGGTATGTAATCCAGCCTTCCGGCTGATTGCCAAGAAGTTTGGCGCTGGTCTTGTTTGCGCAGAAATGGTCAGCGATAAAGCGATTTTACATGGGAATAAACGAACCATGGAGATGCTCTATGTCGATCCAGAAGAAAAGCCATTAAGCCTCCAAATTTTTGGTGGAGACCGATCCAGCTTAGTGGCGGCAGCCCAATTTGTCGATCAACACACCGATGCGGATCTGATCGATATCAACTTAGGGTGTCCTGCTCCCAAAGTGGTTAAATGCGATGCGGGAGCTCGTTGGCTGCTTGAACCATCCAAAATAGAGGAAATGGTCTCAGCTGTTGTGAAAGCAGTAAAAAAACCAGTCACCGTCAAAATGAGAATCGGCTGGGATGAAGATCATATTTATGCGGTGGAAAATGCGCAAGCTGTCCAACAAGCGGGAGCGAAAGCTGTGACCATTCATGGCCGAACCAGAGCGCAAATGTACCGCGGGGTAGCCAACTGGGATATCATCCGTAGAGTGAAACAGACCGTTCACATTCCTGTAATCGGTAACGGGGATGTCGCTACGCCGGAAGATGCGAAACGGATGCTTGAAATTACCGGTTGCGATGGCGTGATGATCGGACGTGGGGCGCTAGGAAACCCTTGGATGATTTACCGTACCGTTCATTACTTGGAAACCGGTGAACTGTTACCAGAGCCGACCCCGAGGGAAAAGGTCCACATTGCGATCCTTCACATGGATCGGCTGATATCCTTGCGTGGTGAAAAAGTAGCCATTCGCGAAATGAGAAAACATGCTGCTTGGTATATTAAAGGAATCAGAGGTGCTTCCCGCATCAAGGATCTGATCAATCAGCAAGAGACTCGCGAGGGAATGGCTCGTCTTTTGCTGGACTTTGTTGGAGAAACGAAGATCACTGATAAACAAATAAGAAAAGTACAAGAAGTATCATAGCAGTGCAAAGAAAGTAGGGGAATACACAATGGCGCATGAAGAACAAAACGAACTATTGAAAGTTCGGTATGAAAAACTACAAACATTGCAAGATAAAGGCATTGACCCATTTGGAAAAAAATATGTCCGTACACATCAAGCGCGGGAGATCGAAGAACAGTATCAAGCATTGAGTAAAGAAGAATTAGCGGAGAAACAAGTAAAGGTATCCATTGCTGGACGGCTGATGACCAAACGGAAACAAGGAAAGGCTTCCTTTGCCCATCTTCAGGATGGAAGCGGTCAAATCCAAATCTACGTTCGCTTGGATCAGGTAGGCAGTGATCAATACGAAACATTTTCAATTGCGGATATTGGGGATTTCTTGGGGATCGAAGGAATTGTCTTCAAAACCAATCGTGGGGAGCTAAGTGTGAAAGCACAGAAAGTCACATTCCTCAGCAAATCCCTCCGACCTCTTCCCGAAAAATATCATGGGTTAAAAGATGTGGAGCTACGTTATCGCAAACGTTATCTGGATCTGATTATGAATCCTGAAGTGAAAAAAACATTTGTGACCCGTAGTTTGATTATGCGTTATATCCGAAACTATTTGGATGAAAGGGGCTATTTAGAAGTAGAGACACCTAGCATGCATACCATTGCGGGTGGAGCTGCGGCCCGTCCCTTTGTAACGTATCATAATGCCTTAGATATGAATCTATATATGCGAATTGCGCTTGAGCTACCGCTTAAACGATTGATCATCGGCAATATCGAAAAAGTTTATGAAATCGGTCGTTGTTATCGGAATGAGGGGGTTTCAACCCGCCATAATCCTGAATTCACGATGCTTGAACTGTATGAAGCCTATGGGGATTTTCAAGATATCATGGATTTAACAGAAGATCTGATTAGCCATGTTTGTCAGAAGGTTCATGGGACAACCAAAATCACTTACCAAGGGCAAGAGATCGATTTATCACCTGGCTGGGCTCGGCGGTCAATGGTCGACTTAATTCATGAACAGGTCGGTGTCGATTTTTCACAGCAAATAACAGACGAAGAAGCTCACAAACTGGCTAAAGAGCATGGTGTGGAAGTAACCGAGAATATGACTTTTGGGCATATTGTCAATGAATTTTTTGAACAAAAAGTAGAACATCTACTCATTCAGCCCACATTTGTGTATGGACATCCACTTGCTATTTCACCACTCGCCAAAAAGAATCCAGAGGATCCACGCTTTACGGATCGATTTGAACTCTTCATTGTCGGGCGTGAGCATGCCAATGCGTTTACCGAATTAAATGATCCGATCGATCAGAGAGAAAGATTTGAAGCGCAAATTGCTGAACGGAATCAAGGAAATGAAGAGGCGCATCCCATGGATGAAGGATTCATTGAAGCGATGGAATATGGGATGCCCCCAACAGGCGGTCTTGGAATTGGATTGGATCGCTTGGTTATGTTGTTGACAGACTCTCCGTCCATTCGGGATGTATTGCTATTCCCACATATGCGCGACTAGGTTGCTGAGATGCATTTCTTTAGGATAGAAGTGCATCTCTATTAAAAAATAGGCTTTTTTATTGCTATTAATGAATTAAAATGTTAAAAATGTAATTATTACCATGTATTTTAGTATGTTAATTATTTCAGTTTTTCAGAAAGATAGAAGTAAATGGGTTTAATGAGGCTAAATTACCAAAAATATGATGCATACTTTTTGGGGAAATCGGGTATTTCTTTAGTGATTTATGACAGATAAAGTGGTTTCACTTACATAGTTGTAAAATGTGAGGTTCGAATAGCTGGAGAAAACGCTTTCTTTTAAAGATGTCATCAGATAGTGTAAAATAAACTTTGTTAAAAAAGATATTCTCATCCCATTGTAAATGATAAAATAATAGCAAATAGATAATGGAGTTATAATTTTGATGAATGCAAATATGTTCATCGAGCATGGAAAGTCTGAAGTTGGTCAATTAAAGTACTCTACGGTCCCCATTGTGTTCCAATTACTTGTTTATTTATTGGAAACGAATTATAATGACCAATAACTATATCATCCGCTTCGAAATTAAAACTAAAGGAAGTATGAGAAAAAGAGGGAATAAACAGACGTTTTTTTAAACAATGCTTAATATTGAAGTAATTTTTAGAAATACTTCTACTATACTAGGATTCTGGAGATGAGAGTTGTAAACTAGTAATAGGGAGGAACAGCTATGGATCCCAACAAAGGGAGAAACGAAATTACTGGCCACCTCGTTCCACAAGAATCTAGACGGATGAGATTTCGGATGTCTAGGGAAGATATGCATAGAAGGAATGAACCTTTACAAGAGAAGCAAGTTCTCTCTTTTTTGTCACAACTGCAATCGAACTTTAACTCTTTAGTGCGTTTGTTTGAATCACGATTAAAAAATGACAAGACTAAAGAAGCGGCTTTTGAACGGCTGTATCAAGAAATGGACGAACTAAAACAAGATCGGGAACTGAATCAACTTCGTCCCCTGTATATTGACTTAATTCTGCTTATTGATCGGATGAATAATATTTATAAAGAAAAAGTCAACAATGGATCTGCTTCACCTGAGATCACCAACTTGCTAGAGTCATTAAGTCATGAGTTGATCGAAATTTTATATCGTAGGAGTGTGGAGCTGATTGTTTGCCCATCTCCAATCTTTGATCCGAGCAAACAGCAAGTCATCGGAGTGGTTCAAACATCCAATCCTCAAGAGGATAACTATGTAGTAGAAGTAGTACGCCATGGGTTCAAATATAAAGATGTTCTATTGCGCCCAGAAGAAGTAGTCATAAAAAAATATAAACCCTAAGCTCGGAAAACATCCCAATGAGTTTATCGTTGGGAGTTGTTTTTCATTTGGTGGTTTTCATGGTCTTCCTTCAGACCATCCCAAAGGGTTATTATATTAACGTATGGAAACAGTGGAGAATGGCTTATTTGATTTGATGTTACTTTCTGTCAAAGGAGCGTGAAAAAGAAATGGGAAGAGTCGTGGGGATTGACTTAGGTACAACCTTTTCTGCTTTGGCGGTTGTGAATAAGTACGGGAGACCGGAAATATTGATCAACCGTGATGGCGAAAGAATTACCCCATCTGTTGTTTTATTTGATCATTCTGGTCCGATCGTCGGTAGCATCGCCAAACGTTCGGCAGTTGCTAACCCGCTGAATGTGGTCCAGTTTGTAAAACGACAGCTTGGTGATAAAAATTGGAAGTTTCGCACAGAGCAGAATGAAGTTTATACCCCTGAAGAAATTTCGGCCATGATTTTACGAAGATTGAAAGAGGATGCCGAAACATTGTTAGGAGAGCCGATCACCGATGCAGTGATTACCGTTCCAGCTTATTTTGACGATGCTCAGCGTAAAGCGACACAAGATGCTGGACGGATTGCAGGATTGAATGTACTTCGAATTATCAACGAACCGACTGCGGCTGCATTGGCTTATGGATTGGACAAAATGCATCTGCAGCAAACGATCTTAGTTTATGATCTCGGAGGAGGTACCTTTGATGTAACAATTATGAGGCTCAATCCAGATGGTCTGCGGGTACTTTCGACCGGTGGCTCTAAAAACTTAGGTGGTTTTGATTGGGATAACTGTATTATGAACTATCTAAATGACGAGTTTAAGAAAATGGGCGGAATTGATCTACTCGATGATGCCGTTCTGGAACAAGATTTGCGAGATAAAGCAGAGATTGCCAAGAAAAACATTTCACGGCTGGACAGCACGCAAGTCTTCTTGTCGGCCAATGGGGTAAATGGTCGGGTTACCTTGACCAGACAGAAATTTGAAGAGATTACTGCTCATTTGCTACGTCAAACCCAAACCATTATGCAATTCGTCTTAGAAGATGCAGGATTGCAATGGAGCGATATCGACCGTGTCCTGTTGGTGGGTGGATCCACACGGATGAAATCCGTTCCAGAGATGATTCAACGTGTCACTGGTTTGACTCCTTCTTTGGATGTGAATCCAGATGAAGTTGTTGCGATGGGAGCAGCGATCCAAGGTATGTTGATCTACAAAAAGCAAGGTAGAACGGGTTCGGATGTTCCGCCATTCTTCCCAGATATCAATGTAGAGGACGTTAATTCACATAGTTTGGGTGTGTTAGCTTTAAATGAGGATGGAGTCGATGTGAACTCGATCATTCTCAAAAAAGATACAGTTATTCCTGCACGGGCGAGTGGTTATTTCTCGACAGCCGTCGATAATCAGACAGAACTGCATGTCAAAGTAACAGAAGGGGAAGACACACATAAGGATTATGTCAAGGTAGTGGGTGAGGCTCTCATTAAAGTTCCTCCATATCCGAAAGGCGCTCCTCTTGAAGTGATCTTTGAGTATGATCGGGATGGAATTATCCATGTATCTGTATACGACTTAACCGCACGTAAACGCTTGGGTGAGTTAGATATTGATCGTAAATCCAATTTAACCGAGGAAGAGGTAAAACAAAAACAAGAACGGGTTGGTAAGTTAGTCATTAGTTAAAAAAGAGAAGGAACGTTGACAATATGCAGAACTATTATGAACTGTTAAATGTTTCCTCAATGGCCTCAGACGAAGAAATTCGCCGGATCCTCTATGGAGAACTACGCAAATGGACCCAACGTACTAACTCCCCTTCATTTGAGAAGCGACAAGAAGCTGAGCGGATGGTACGGCTGTTAGAGCAAGTGGAAACGACTTTGTTAGATCCAGAGCGGAGGCGGGAATACGATCAATCATTAAAAGATTATACGTTGAGTCTGACTGCAAACTCTGTCGATGATGCTTCTACAAGTTCTAATGATATATCACAATCAGAGATCGATTTATCCGAAATCCAACAGGAAATAGGAAATGGCTGGGAGCTTTTAAAGCAAGGAAGAACGGTAGATGCGCTGTTATTAGCTCAAAGGCTGATTGATCAAGTACCTAATTATGCTGAAGCATGGGCTTTATTGGGGCAAGCACGTTATCAAAACAATGAAGTAAAAGAAGCGATTGGCGCCATCCATCGAGCTTGTGAGTTAGAGCCTCAGCCTGCTTATTATACTTTTTTGGGAGATGTACACTATAATCTAAAAAATTTGAATCAGGCAGAGCGCGCATATATTCAAGCGCTTGAAATGGATTACCAAGATTTGTCTGCTGTTTATAAATTAGGTGTCTTATATAGCGAAATGGGCCAACTGCAAAAAGCGATTGACTACTTGAACAGATGTCGGCAATCAGCCCCAAATGATCCAGTCGTCAATCGGCAATTAGGGAGTACTTACTTTAAGTTTGCAACTCAAGATTGGACATCCATTTCCACAGGAAATTCTTTCCTTCCGGCTGGTATTTATCCGATTCATTCCCATATAAATATTAAGACGTCAGAATCACTTTTGCATCAGGCGAAGATCTATTCCTTTTCGGATCCCGTTTTACAAACGAAAATCGATGCAGCACTGGATAATATAAAATGGTTACAAAAACGAAAGTTTACCGGCAGTTGGGTTTGGGTAGCACTGATTCCATTGTTGATTCTTTTAAATATTTTGGCTCTTTCTAACGAGTATGCACAAGCAGTACATTTGGACTTTGCGCTTTTAAGTAATTACATTGCATTATTTCTTTATCCTATTCTTTATATTATCTCAGCATATAGTCCTGTCTGGCGGATTTTTCAGAAAGTGGCTCAAGGGAAGAGTTTTCGATCGGACTTTGCATTTTTATATGAGTGGTTACGGAATCGGATCGGAAAAGTAGGGAGCTTTTTCTTGATGACTGTCTTCTTTCTCCTCATGTTTTATATATGGGTGATCGTTGTTCCCATTGTGCTTGTTCGCAATTTTTACCTCAATTATTTGAAAAAGAGAAGCGGATGGTAGACAGTGAAAGACTGTCTACCATTTATTTCATTTATTGCCAGAAAAACGATATATTGATAAAATATATCCGACTATTCAATGTTTTTTGATCGAAAGTTGGATCACGGTCACAAAAAACGTTAAAAGTTTATAAATCGAGTGATCGAAAGGAGGGAATCCGTTAGCGAAAAACGAAAATAATTGTATCTAGAAGTAATTCCCATGAATGGCGTAGATCATCGATGGAAAGAAGCGTGCGTTATAAGGGAATGTGTGCCTGTGGAGTGCGATCGTAGTTGGTAAGATTGACGAGACGGGATTCAGTAAAATTGGAGGAAGATAGATATTTTTATGATTTTTTATACGTTTTTCGTAACGGAGAGTGTTTGGCGAATAGAAGATGGATCCTACCCATGTTGATCTGCCTGAGTTTGATCCTGTTGTGTCCCATGTCTAGATCAAAGTTACATTATCAGGAAACTTGGGTCGAAGATACTCATCGGTTATTAAAAGAGAAAATCAATCGATTTTCCGATCATGATCTTGAAGTGTTAAAACAGAAAAGAGGGATGCGAACATTACAGAATAGGTGGTTTGATCCAAAGCTGGAGAGCCGAATTATTAAAATTCACCAAATAAAGGACTTTTTAGAGCAAAGAGAGAAGAATCTTGATGATGGTTTTGAGCAAGGAACCCGTTATAATACATATTTGATGAACGGAAAATGGTTTTAAATAAAAAAGTTTTATTTTTAGACATAAAAAAGAGAAACGATTGCTGAAAAATAGTGTAGTCTATAGTAAGAGTAATTATTTATAGATAATTACTCTTTTTAATTATACTTAAAAAGATATTCTTTCAATGATGGTCTTGTCAACATATGGACCCAAGCTGAGATAAAAAGAAATAGAGAGAAATATTACCTGAAGGTATGGATCACTGTGGGCAATAGAACAGCAGAGGAGAATGAGTGAAAATGAGGGGAGCGCAAAAAGTAGCCGCCTTGCTATTAGCAATCAGTGTGATCTTATCCGGCTGTAGTCTATTTGGCGATTCAGCTAAAACAGAAGATCCACCGAAAACAGATGTAGAGCAACAAAAGCAATTTGCGACTGGAAACACTCAAAAGGAAGAGCAGCAAGGGACAGAGCAGGAAGTTGAGGTAAAGGAAGATCGTCCTTTTACTTCTGAGGAACTTGAAAAACTGGAAAAATTTGAAAAGAAGAACATTATTTTGAACGGTTCACGAAAAAAGAAAGTGGTTGCGCTTACTTTTGATGATGGTCCACACCATGAATATACGCCAAAAATCTTAGATATTTTAGCTGAAGAAGATGTAAAAGCAACTTTCTTTGTGATTGGTCAAAATATTGAATCGGGCAAGGAGTTGTTGAAGCGGACAGTTGCTGAAGGGCATACCGTTGCCAATCATACTTGGACCCATCCGTTGCTCTCTGATTTAGCTAGTAGTGCCATCAAGAAAGAGTTGCAGAGAACGAAAGAGAAAATTCATGAAGTGACTGGGAAAAATGTGATGCTACTACGTCCTCCTTACGGTGGAATTACTGGCAAAACGAAAGTTGTAAAGAAAGAAGGATATGCGATTATTAACTGGGATGTCGATACCAATGATTGGCGTCCAGGACGTACATCTTCCGAGATTGTACAGGCTGTCAAAAACACTGTTCAGTCGGGTAGTATCATCCTGATGCACGATGGTGGCGGAAAACGGGACGCAACGGTGAAGGCGTTACCCAGAATGATTAAATATTTGAAAGAAGAAGGTTATGAGTTTGTGACCGTCGATCAACTTTTAGAAGTTCGTCCATATAGCAACAGCTAAAGGAAACGTTCATGTGACGATCTGGTCTGCTCCAAAAATCAAGTTCTGTAAAAAGATCTTTGCTTTCAATATCTCCATAAAAATGAAAAATGATACATGAAAAATAAAAGCCGGCTGTCGTATAGACAACCGGTTTTTATTGATATGCTTCTGCTTCTCTTTTTCCTTTCTCGATATGAACAAAGAACAGAAGAATAATTCCGATAAGGAAGAACATAGCGATGGAGATAATGCCAAATCGGCTCGATCCCATCGTTTGCGTAAAAAAGGCGAACGTAGCAGGTCCTAAGATCGCAGCGAATTTCCCGGTTAGACCATAAAAACCAAAGAATTCCGCATTATGCTGTTGGGGTACCATTTTACTAAAGATGGAACGGCTTAAAGCTTGGCTTCCTCCTTGAACCAATGCCACCAATATAGCTAGAATGTAAAAGTGTGTTTCATTTTTCATGAAATATCCTAATATAACAATTCCTAGGTAGATAAACAGCGTAATGATAAGACTGATTTTGGATCCCATTTTATCAGCGACTTTACCAAATAGGATCGTACAAGGGATCCCAACAAATTGAGTGATCAATAGTGCGGTGATTAGATGCGTTTGCCCTATGCCAATGCTGCTTCCATAAATGGTTGCCATTTTGATAATGGTATTGATTCCATCATTAAAGAACCAAAAGGCAATCAGGAATTTAAAAAGCTCTGGAAGTTGCCTTACTTTGCGCAGGGTGTTACCCACTTGTTTAAAAGCACCAATGGTCAAAGGGATCCAAGGAGTTGCAGTCAGATTGCTCTTCCCATTAGGAGCATAACGGAAAAGGGGGAGTGAAAAGAAAAACCACCAGATTCCAACCGATAGGAAGGAGATTTGTGTAGCTTGTGTTGTATTTAAGTGGAAAAGCTCCGGTTTTAAAATGATGATGAGGTTGAGCGCAAGTAATAAGCCGCCGCCAAGATAACCATAGGCATAACCACGAGAAGAGGCTTGGTCTCGCTCCCTTTCAGGAACCAAATCCGTTAAATAAGCATCATAAAAGACATTGCCTCCTGTAAAACCAATGGTACCAATCGTTACCAAAATAGCTGCCCACAACCATTCCCCTTGATCAATGGTAAACATCAAAAGGCAGGCGAGTACTCCCATATAGGTAAAAAAGCGCAAAAATCCTTTTTTTGCATTGGTTTGGTCAGCGATTGCTCCGAGGATCGGTGATAAAAGAACAATGATCACCAAGGCGATCGATTGCGTGTATCCCCAATATGCGGTCGATTCAGCCTCTGTTAAGCCATGACTCGCTACGTTGGCAAAATAGATCGGCATGACTGCAGCCATAATGGTTGTAGCAAATGCTGAATTTGCCCAATCATACATGTACCAGGCACGGATCGCTTTTTTCTGGTTGAAAGATGTGTCGTTGTTCATATACTAACCTCACTTGCCATGGGGAGAACCCATGATTATTCCTAAAACAATCTAAACAATCATAAATTAAATCATATAATATCATAAATAATTTAATTTATCATAAAAAGTTTATGACTGTTCCTAGATGAGTGAAATCGAAATGATCCATTTCACCTACTTCTACTTCATGTTAGAATAAATAGGTAATCGTTTTTCGTAAAAAATGTGTTTTAAGATAGGAAACAAGAGTTAGAAGGGGAATATTAACTATGGAAGCAAAAGGACTAAATGAAAGAATCAGGGATCAGTACCGAGTGATCAGTTCGTACCCATTTGTTAACGGGATTCTTTATTATACAGATGAAGAACAAGATGGATTTACGATTACACGCTATATTCATGCGATGGATGTTCATACCTTCCGCAACCAACTGAAAGAAGAGCTGCTATACGAAAGACATGAAAGAATTTTCTGTCCAATAAAAGAAGTATTTATTGAAGATGGTATTTTGTATCAAGTATTTGAAAAGATTGAAGGGAGTCTATTGGCTTATCAATTGATGAAGTCGGTTCCACTTCGCATTTCTGACATGGTCTGGGTTTCGTATGGGATTATGGATAACCTACTTCAATTATATAACGAGAAGCAGTTTGCGTTGCTTCACCCGCAGAATATTTTTGTAACGCCTCAGCGAGATATTTACTTTATGTATGGTGGTTCGATTCATGCTTTTCCAAGAGGATATAGTGTGGGAAAAAGGGATGAGGAATCGATTCTTAAAATGATTAACTCCTCCGATGCCTATACGATGGGGGTTCGGATGTATTGGATGATCACTGGTAACAATCCGATGATGAGTGGATTACAAACGCCTAAAGTGACTGATTACGTACCAGATTGTCCACCAGCGCTCGTTGATTTGATTTCAAAAGCAATTTCTTTTGATACCAATGAGAGACCAAGTATCGAAGAAATGCATATGGTATTGGGCCAATTGATGAGCTAGCGGTAGGAAGAAAGGGAGGGTGGAAGGTGGAGATTAAGAGGAAAGGTGACGTGATCTGTGAGAAATATAAGGTAGTACAAGTTTTTCCCTTTATCTATGGTGTATTTTATTTGGTTAAAAATCCCGCAGACTTTTCCATGTCTCCTTCCATACGCTTGGTTCATGCCGTAAAGCTACAACATAACTCCAACGAGGAGATCAAAGAAAGTCTAATGTCCCGCAATGAAGAAATTTTTTATCCGATTGCTAACGTTTTCATCCAAGATGGAGTAGTCTATCAACTGTATGAGAAGATTGAAGGACATCTGTTGGAAATGTATCTCCTCGAAGCTGCGCCTCTTAAAATAGGAGAAGCAGCTCATATTATGAAAATGGTGACCAGTCATTTGATGAAATGTTATGATCAAGGTGAGTTTGCCTTGGTTGATTCCCATAACATTATTATTACACCCCAAGGAAAAGTAAAATTTTTATATGGTGGCCCGAATGGATTACTCCCGCATCATGCCACAGAAGATGCGCGAAAAGGACATGATGAGCGCGAAGATGTCCGCCAAGCGGGACAGCTCTTTTATATGATGTTATCGAACAAGTATGAACTCAATCGTTGGGATGATCCCCAGGTTTTACAGAAGATCGAAAAAGATCTTCCACCCAATTTGAAAATGATCTTTGGAAGAACACAAGCGACAAACCGTTTGAAAAGACCGAGGATTCATGAGCTATGGAAAGTAGCCTATGAATATGCGGATGAAAAACCGATTTTTGCTCTAAATTCTTCTGGTCCATTTATTTCATCTGATCTCATCCAGCCTTTGCACATTGTACAAAAAACGAAAAAGAAAACATGGTCTGACAAAATCACACCAAGTAAGAAAAAAGTAGTTCGAAAAAAGTTGAAAAAGCCAAAAAAGTCGATTCCCAAGCCGTTGATTTTTCTTTTGGTAAGTAGTTTGTGCGTAGTTGCATTTATTTTTTCGATTATCAAAATACATTCGGTCACAGTGGCAGACCATTCTTTGGAAAACATTGTCTACTCTGATATTTCGCATGACAAAGAGCAAGCTGCTGCTTGGTATCAAGAATCGGTCAAAGCTTGGGAACGAAAAGATCTAAAAGGATCAACGATTTTGGCTAGAAAGGCGCTTAGCGCTGATTTGGATCAAGCAGAATACTATCTTCATTTGGCCAATCTATACGGTGAAGCAAAAGATTACAAATCGGGTATGCTCACCTTAACGGCTGCAAGTAAAAAGTTCCCGCAAGACGCAGGGATTTTTGATGCACTAGCTGTTCATGCATATTATGCAAAAGATTATGCGACCGCGCAGAAAGCAAGTGAAAAAGCAGTGGAACTTGATAATAAGGATCCTCGTTATCTATATCATCAAGCAAAAATCTATGCTGCATTAAAGCAATATACCAAAGCTGTAAATATTTTAACTTATGCAATTTATATGCATCAAGATCAAGCCCTCTATTATCATGATTTGGCTGTTTTTTTGACTCACCTGGATCGGCTGGATGATGGCATCGATTATGCACGGATGGCAGTTAAGTATGATCAAGGAGAGCCTCACTTTCAGATTACATTGGGGGCACTTTATTTAATGAAAAGAGAGGAAATTGCCAAAGATCAAACAACCAAAGGGGAAGACAAACAGGAATTGCTCGATCATTGGGCGATCAAGGCGAGAGAGGTCTTGGAGGGAGTAACGAAGCAAAACCAGAAGTTACCCGAAGCGTGGCATTATCAGTCACAAGCCCTTTATTACCTAAATGAAACAGAATTGGCCAACGAAGCGGCGCTTACTGCCGTTCGTCTGGATTCACAAAATACCGATTATCTTTATCAACTAGGACTTACATATCTAGCATTGAAGAAGAAACCCGATGCCATTTCTGTCTTTCGTAAGATTACTTTCCTAGATCCAAATAATAAAATGTTTCAGGAGGGACTGAAGAAAGCAGAAACATTATAGGTCAAGGGGATGTTTATGAGTAGAAAAAGATCCTTTTTTTTATTACTGGGGATGATCTGTTTGGTGGGAGTGTGGCTTGCTGGACAAAGCAAGGCGAACATTTTGGTGAAAAGTACACCACTTCAAATGGAGCCAGAAAAGGTTCAGTTACCTCCGATTCAACTTGAGCTCGATGAAGAGAAAGAAATGACCAAGTCGATTCAAAACAACTAGGTCTAGGTGACGGATTTCCTATTGAGAAATAATCTGTGCAAGGAACTAAAATAGGGAAAAGATCACTTTCTACAAGAGGAGGGGGCTCTCTACTTAAGAACAAACTTTCTAGTTCTTTAGTAGAGTGTCCTCTTTTATGACGAGGGATTTCTTATACAAAAATGTTGATTTTTTTGTCATAATAATAATAGGTTTTGCCGGCAGCGTGACTTGGAATGTAACTTCGAAAGGAGCGTCTTTTTTGGCTGAAAATAAACCAAAAAAACCACGAGGGAAAATTCTTTCGTGGCTCTTGGGCTTCGGTGCGATTTTTCTTAGTCTTGGCGGTAAATTAAAATCATTGCTTCCCTTACTGAAGCTAGGAAAATTTGGTGGAACGTTGATTTCATTGGCGGTTTCGGTATGGGCGTATGCTTTGCTTTATCCCTTTGAACTAGCGTTTGGCTTGGTCATTCTGATGTTGGTTCATGAAATGGGGCATGTATGGGCGGCAAAACGAAAAGGATTACCCGTGACAGCGCCGGCGTTTATTCCTTTTTTAGGAGCCTTGATTATGTTGAAGCGTCAGCCGCAGGACGCTTTGACAGAAGCCTACATTGCCTATGGAGGACCGCTGATTGGAACGATTGGTGCGCTTCTATGCTATGGATTAGGTGTATGGACGGGCTATGATGTCTTTTACGCTGTCGCCATGCTTGGTTTTTTTCTCAACCTATTTAACCTTCTTCCTATTCATCCAATGGATGGAGGTAGGATTGTTGTGGCGATTACTCGTTGGATTTGGGTAGTCGGCTTGGTTCTCGGTCTGATCCTCGTGATCTATTTGAAAAGTTTCCTCCTACTATTTATCTACTTACTGTTTGTATTTGATCTTTGGGCTGGTTTCCGCAAAAGGAGGAGAGGGATTAAGCCAACTAAAATGAAGGATGTGATCCAGGTTCCAAAGGAATTATTCTTACAAAATGGAGTCTGGATTCCTGGTGAAGAGCATCGTCGCCTGTTGGCTTTTCGACAATATAGTGATTTAGTGACAAGAGAGAGCATCGCAGAGGTGGAGTACCCCGGTGTAGGGGTGATTAAACAGCTAAAAGGTTTTGAAGGACAAATTGAGAAGGTCGAACTGGTAAAAACCCAGACTTATTTACAGCATCCGGATCAGGTTTTTCTGCATATCGAAATTCAATTTTTTATCGACAAAGAAGAAGTGATTGAGAAAGAAAAAAGATATTATAAAGTTCCTTTGAAAAAGCGTTTGCAATATACGTTTGCTTATGTAGGGTTGATCGCCTTATTGGTATATATGATGGTCTTGACTTATCCCTATATCGAGCAAATTCAGAGAACAACCAGTTGACAAAAAAACACCTTCATTGAATCGAACTTCGATTTTTGAAGGTGTTTTTCTTCATTAGACTATTTTTGTCCTTGTCCAACTTGAAATTTGCCATCCACCATTTGGTGAACACCGGGAGCAGTTACATGTACGACAACCAGATATTCCCCTTCTTGGGAAAAGGATTGACTCGTTGAATAGACCCCTTGTCCATCGTGTTTGGCATCTAGTATTTGATGTTTTTCTTTGCTGCTTTTCTCCCAAACCTCAAATTGTACCGTTGCATCGGTAGCTGGTTCGTTTTGGCGCTTGATGTTTACCTTTAATTGAACCGGTTCTCCTGCCTCTACTGTGGCAGGAGTAGCTTGGAAATCAAGCGTAAGTGAATTTCCAAATTGCAGCATATCAGGGCTTAATGGTTGCTGTTGGTTGTTGGTTTCTGTTTGATTATTACAAGCAGTAAGCAAGACAATCGTAAGAAGGGCGAGAATCGTAATCAATCTTGAAGTAAGTTTATTCATCTGAATTTGCTCCTTTTTTTATCTTCACTCATGATATAAACGGCAGGCGATTTGCTCAATGCCTCGTTTGAGCTATTTTTGTTTTGAATGATCCGGTTGCACCCAACCATGTTCATAGGCATAACGCGTTAATTGCACGCGATTATTTAGATGCAATTTTTGCATGATATTTTTTAGATGGTTTTTTACCGTATACTCAGATATATATAATTCCTGAGCAATCGATTTATTACTCAGCCCTTGCGCTACTCGTGTGAGGATTTCTTGTTCCCTCGCCGTTAGAACACTGTCTTCAATCGGTTGGCTTGGTGGACTTAATTCATTTAGGATCCGCCGAGCGACTTCTTTGGGCATTTCCGCATCATCACGGGCAAGAGAGTGTAAGTACTCAAGCCAGATCGAAGGATTTAGGTTTTTGAGCAAATATCCTTGGGCCCCTTTTTTAATCGCTTCAAAAAGGTCAGATACATCGTCAGAGACAGTAACCATAATGATTTTTACATATGGAAAGCGTGATTTAATAATTCGTGTAGCCTCCAAACCATTCATTTTTGGCATATTGATGTCCATTAAAATCATATCTGGCATATATTGTTCCGTCAGCTTAATCACATCGAGGCCATTTTCTGCTTCCGCAACGATTTCAAAAGCTGGATCACTTTCTAAAATCAATCGCATTGCTTGTCGGGCGTGTGCATGATCGTCACCGATCACGATCCGATAGGTTTCCATTTTTTTTATCCCCCTTTGCAATGACTAGAATCGTTTGGTTTCCTTGACGATAAAAGGAAAAAGTGGCACCGATTTCTTTGGCTCGCTCTTTCATGATCTTTAGCCCAAAATGGTTCGGGTTATCAAGTGGGTCAGACTTAAAACCAATCCCATCGTCTATAATTTCTAACTTCCAACCATTTTCCCATGGGATCAAGGATAATTCAATGTGTTTGGCCTTGGCATGTTTTCGAATATTGGTTAAAGCTTCCTGTGTACAAGCGAATAGCTCCACTTTTTCCTTGGGATTTAGTTGCTCAGCTGGATAGGAAAAATTTGTTTTCACGATGAGTCCCGTATCCAATTGATACTGTTCGAGCCAGTTCGTAAGTTGCGATTTCCAAGGATTTTGATCGATAACAGGTGGATTTTTTAAATTGGTGATCGCATGTCGAACATAATCGTGCATTTGACGCAGACTTTTTTCTAATTTACTCCAATCAAAAGAAGGATACTGTTTTTTCATCTGGTTAATTTGCACAGAATAAAGAAAAAGCGATTGGGCAATGCCATCGTGAAGTTCGCGAGCGATTCTCTCTCTTTCTTGAAAAATGGTTTTTTCTGCTTTTTCCTTTTCAAGTTCTTCTTGGAGATGTTCGTAAGTGAGAAATAATCTTCGAACAACAGTGAGCGTCACAAACAAGACGATCACCGGAGAGAGCCAATTTCCTAAATCCATGGAGATATAAGGAAGTAAAAAGGCATGACGAATGTACTCCCATAGACCAATCGTGACAGTAGGTAAAATAAGAATCAGTGCTTTAATCTGTTTATAAGACATAAAAAGATTCTCCTTTTTTTATTTTGCATGTTTATGAAAAAGTGATCGTAAGAATTAGAGATTGATTGGAAGTTAAATAAATTTTTGTTTTTCTCTTTTGTATATTTATTTCTGATAAAATATAGAAACAAAACAAAAGACTACTTATCATTAGTATATCAGTAGAAAGAGGAACATTAATATGAAAGCATTAATTTTCGATTTGGATGGAACACTTTTTCAAACAGAAAAAGTTGCCGTACCTGCCTTTCAAGAAGCCTTTGTCTGGCTGAAACAACAAGGGAAATATCATCGTAGTATTCCGACGAGAGAAGAAATATTAGCAGTAACGGGAATGACTTTAAACCAGTTGTGGGATCAATTATTACCGGAAGGGGATCAGACCATCCGTGAACTGATGAATCGGAAATCACTCGAAATCGAGTTAGCTTTATTAAAACAGAAGAGAGGAGCTCTGTATCCAGGAGTGGTTGAGACGCTTCAGAAGGCACGCGAATGGGATTGGAGTCTATTCATCGCTAGCAATGGGCTTGGCTCGTATGTCCGAAGCGTCCTGAAATCAGAAAAAATCGAAGATTTGTTTGTAGATGTTTATGCAGCGGGAGAATATAAGACGGAGAGTAAAGCGACCTTGGTCAGCAAATGCATAGAGAAACAT
This sequence comes from Thermoactinomycetaceae bacterium, assembly GCA_025449975.1. Lineage (GTDB taxonomy): Bacteria > Bacillota > Bacilli > Thermoactinomycetales > Thermoactinomycetaceae > Thermoflavimicrobium. The sequence goes on along the minus strand of JANWIG010000034.1, from coordinate 44,033 downwards.
GGGATTCAGGAAGGATTTATGATCGGGGACCGTCGCTCGGATGTGGAAGCAGGGAAAGCAAATGGATTACGAGTGATTGGCTGTCAATATGAGGGATTTCCGCAGTTTGGCAGTAAAAATGAACTACAAGGAGCAGATTATATTGTATCATCCTTTCGTGATTTATTAGACATTATAAAAAGATGATCTGTTTTTAAAAAATCATTTCTGTAGATTTTTAAGGGGTGGGAGAATGACAGATGTTTGGACCCTTTCGTATGAAGAGACAGCCCTGCGTTTGGGAATGGCTGCTATTTTAGGAGGAGTTGTAGGTTGGGAAAGAGAACTAAACAATTCTCCCGCTGGTTTTCGTACACATATATTGGTAAGTGTAGGATCTGCGTTGATTATGCTGATCTCAATCTATGGCTTTCCAGCGTTTATGAATGAATCGCAGGTTCGTTTTGATCCTAGTCGAATCAGCGCACAGGTAGTCAGTGGAATCGGCTTTTTGGGAGCAGGGACGATTTTGCGGCAAGGAGTCACAGTCAGTGGTTTAACGACCGCTGCTTCGCTCTGGGTAGTCGCGGCGATTGGCTTAGCAGTAGGTAGCGGATTTTGGTTTGGCGCCTTGCTAACTACAGCGATTGTGTTGGTCAGTTTAGAGTTTTTAAATCGGATGGAAGGGATTTTAAGGAGAAAAAAATCCCTCCGAATTATTCGGGTCACGGTTGTCGATGAACCAGGGATTTTGGCGGAGTTGACGACGGTGATGGCGCAAAAAGGCGCAAGTGTGAGAAAAGTAAAGATTGAAGAGCGTGATGAAGAAGAAGGTGAACAACTGGATATTACATTTACCATTCGGATCAAAGAAAAGATGCAAGCGACAGAGATTATCGATCCCATTCGCCGCATCAAAGGAGTCAAAAAAGTTCGAGTGGAGTAGCAGCAAAAACTTTCCATGATCGCTGAGGACAGGTATAAGAGTAAATCAGAGAGGGAAAATAATTAGAAATTGACTTGGCAAATAAATGCACTTTGTATATAATAAAATCAGAAAGTCAAAGATAGTCAAAGTCAGCAGGAGGAATGTCCGATGAGTAGCATTTCGGACATCATTGAGCTTTATCTCAAAAGAGTCCTAAGCGAGAGTGATTCCGGTGTAGTTGAAATTAAACGTAGTGAATTGGCTGATATTTTTCAATGTGTTCCTTCTCAGATCAATTATGTAATCAGTACGCGATTTACGATTGAAAAAGGGTATATCGTGGAAAGTAAACGGGGCGGAGGCGGCTTTATCCGAATCCGTAAAGTTCCTCTTCAACCTCACCAGTCAACGAACTATGACAATTTGTTAGAACAAGTTGGTCACTCAATATCACAAAATGCTGCAGAGCATATCATTAGCCGTTTTGAAGAAAACAAGCTAATGACAGAGCGAGAAGCGACTTTGATGCGTCACTTGATTTCAAGAGAAACCTTACAGGTTCCGATTCCCTTCCGCGACCAAATTAGGGCTAGAATGATGCGGATGATGGTTACGATTTTATATGCCAATAAAGGAGAGTGACTAGGGAATATGCTCTGCCCAGAATGTGGAAAGCGTCCAGCGACTATTCACTATACCAAAATCGTGAATGGGAATAAGACAGAACAGTACTTGTGTGAAATTTGTGCGCATGAAAAAGGAGAAATGCCGACTTTGGAAAGTGGATTTTCCTTTCAAAAACTCTTATCAAGCTTTTTAAATATGGAACCGTCTTTTTCTGATCATGAAAGTCGACCGACCTTAAAACCACAAACGCTGCGTTGTCCTACTTGTGGAATTACCTATAATCAATTTGGTAAATTTGGTCGTTTTGGCTGTAGTGATTGTTACTATACATTTCGTTCCCATTTGGAACCGATGCTCAGACGAATTCATGGGCATACTACTCATCGCGGAAAAATTCCAGAGCGAACCAAAGGTGAGTTAAAAATTCGGCGTCAACTTGAAATTTTGAAGGAAAGACTTGCTCGTAAAGTGCAGGCAGAGGAGTTTGAGGAGGCAGCTCGGCTTCGAGACCAGATTCGCGCTTTGCAAGAGCAACTTGGGCAATGAGGGAGGGAGAGATTTGTGTCACTCCATCGTTTTTTGGAAAATGCCGTCTGTGAATGGATGAAAGTAAAAGGACCACAATCAGATATTGTTTTTTCAAGTAGAGTGCGGATCGCTAGAAACTTAGCAGGAATGCCGTTTCCTACTTTAAGTACAGCATCGCGAGCAGAAGAAGTCGTTCGGATGGTGCATGATGTATGGAAAGAGAAATCGGATCTTCCCTCATTGGAAGGTGCGACCTTCGTTCGAATGAGTGAATTAAGTCCATTTGAAAAGCGCGTCTTGGTGGAAAAACATCTGATTAGTCCACAATTGGCGGAAGAGTCGCCAAATGGTGCTGTTTTATTAAGTCAAGATGAATCCGTCAGCATCATGATAAATGAGGAAGATCATATTCGCATCCAATGCCTCTTCCCAGGTTTGCAACTGGAAAAAGCTTGGAAGATGGCTAGCCAATTGGATGACTGGCTGGAAACCCATTTTACGTTTGCTTTTGATGATCAATGTGGCTATCTCACTAGCTGTCCGACCAACTTAGGTACAGGGATTCGTGCTTCTGTGATGGTTCATCTCCCAGCACTTGCCATGACACAACAGCTTCCTCGTTTATTCCCCGTCATTACGCAAGTAGGGCTAGCTGTTCGGGGAATTTATGGTGAGGGAAGCGAGGCGTTGGGGCAATTATATCAGATTTCCAACCAAGTTACCTTGGGTCAGTCTGAAGAGGAGATTATTGACAAGTTACAAGGAGTCGTTCTGCAAATTATCGAACATGAATTAAATGCACGCAAACGAATTTTAAATCAATCGACACTCGAATTGGAAGATCGTGTCCATCGCTCATACGGGATCCTTGCTCATTCGCGGATCATGGATTCCAAAGAAGCGATGCAACGGCTATCCGATGTTCGCTTGGGAGTTGATTTAAATTTAATTAAAGAAGTTTCAGCAGGTGTGATGAATGAATTGATGGTACTCATTCAACCTGGCTTTCTACAACAATATGCGGGACAACGTTTGGACCCGGAAGAGCGCGATGTTCGACGGGCAAAACTCATTCGTGAAAGACTTTTACTTGAAAATAATCGACGTCCGTCGAGCGATGTCTAGTTAATCGGCGCTTTACAGAGAGTAAAGTAAGGAAACCAAAAATGTGTCAACAAGTTTTACGATAAGAGAGGTGTACTCTATGTTATTTGGACGGTTTACAGAGAGAGCGCAAAAAGTGTTAGCACTGGCTCAGGAAGAAGCAGTACGCCTAGGGCACAATAGCATTGGTACAGAGCATATTCTGCTCGGTCTGGTTCGTGAAGGAGATGGGATTGCTGCCAAAGCGCTTGTTGCACTGGGACTAGGATTGGAAAAAATCCAAAAAGAAGTAGAAACGCTGATTGGTCGAGGAACGGGACAGACTGGCAATATCGGTTACACGCCTCGCGCCAAAAAAGTGATTGAGCTCTCGATGGATGAAGCGAGAAAATTGGGTCACACTTATGTCGGTACGGAACATATTCTCCTTGGATTGATCCGTGAAGGAGAAGGAGTAGCTGCCCGTGTTTTGAATAATTTAGGAATTAGTTTAAATAAAGCGCGTCAGCAAGTTTTACAACTGCTCGGTAGCAGCGAGTTGACTGGGGGAAACCAAGGAACGACTACCCATGCCAATACACCTACCTTGGATAGTTTGGCACGTGATTTAACGCAAGCTGCCCGGGATAATAACTTGGATCCAGTAATTGGTCGAAGCCACGAAATTGAACGTGTTATTCAAGTCTTGTCACGTCGAACGAAAAACAATCCTGTTTTGATCGGAGAACCTGGAGTCGGTAAAACAGCAGTAGCAGAAGGCTTGGCACAAAAAATTATTGATGGTGAGATTCCAGAAACGTTGCGCGGAAAACGTGTGATGACCTTGGATATGGGTACGGTAGTCGCTGGGACGAAATATCGTGGTGAATTTGAAGATCGTTTGAAAAAGATCATGGATGAGATTCGGCAGGCTGGAAACATTATCCTCTTTATCGATGAATTGCATACCTTGATCGGTGCCGGAGGAGCGGAAGGAGCTATCGATGCTTCCAATATTTTAAAACCTGCCTTGGCTCGCGGTGAACTCCAATGCATCGGAGCAACCACTTTGGATGAATACCGTAAATACATCGAAAAAGATGCGGCTTTGGAGCGTCGTTTCCAACCGATTCGCGTCGATGAGCCGACACCAGAAGAAGCGATTCTCATTTTGGAAGGACTGCGGGATCGTTATGAAGCACATCACCGTGTAAAAATTACCGATGAAGCGATTGAGCAGGCTGTAAAACTATCTGACCGCTATATTACCGATCGTTTTCTCCCAGATAAAGCCATCGATTTGATCGATGAAGCAGCATCGAAAGTTCGCTTATCTTCCTATACCGTTCCACCTGAGCTGAAAAAGCTGGAACAACAGTTGGAAGCGGTGAAAAAAGAAAAAGATGCCGCTGTTCAAAGTCAGGAATTTGAAAAAGCAGCTGCCTTGCGTGACCAAGAGCAAAAGTTAAGAGAGAAGCTAGATCAAACGCGCAACAATTGGAAACAAGCGCAAGGAAAAACGGACTCGGAAGTAACGGCGGAAGATATTGCGACGGTTGTAGCTAGTTGGACTGGGGTCCCAGTGAATAAACTGGCTCAAGAAGAAACCGAACGATTACTTAAACTGGAGGAAATCTTGCATGGTCGGGTAATCGGTCAGGAAGAAGCGGTCAAATCCGTCGCTCGAGCCATTCGTCGGGCACGAGCAGGGTTAAAAGATCCCAAGCGTCCAATTGGCTCATTTATCTTCCTCGGTCCTACGGGAGTGGGAAAAACCGAATTGGCTCGTGCTTTAGCTGAAGCGATGTTTGGTGCAGAAGATGCGATGATTCGAATTGATATGTCCGAATATATGGAGAAGCATGCGACAAGCCGGTTGATCGGTTCCCCTCCTGGGTATGTGGGTTATGAAGAAGGTGGACAGTTAACCGAAAAAGTGCGTCGCAAACCTTATTCGGTTGTCCTCTTTGATGAAGTGGAGAAAGCACATCCTGAAGTGTTTAATATTCTCCTGCAAGTTCTAGAAGATGGTCGACTGACAGACGGGAAAGGTCGAACAGTCGATTTCCGGAATACGATCATTATCATGACTTCCAATATCGGTGCTCATTCGATCGGCAAAAATACGCGTCTAGGCTTTACGCAATCGGTGAATAATCGCGATGACTATGAGAATATGAAACAAAATGTTATGGAAGAGTTAAAGAAAAGTTTCCGTCCTGAGTTTTTAAACCGGGTAGATGACTTGATTGTCTTCCATACATTAAAAGAAAAAGACCTGCAAGAGATTGTTTCTTTGATGGCTGAGCAACTGCGGAAACGTCTCTTGGAGCAAGATATCGACTTTACATTGACAAAAGAGGCCAAAGTATATTTGGCGAAAGAAGGATTTGACCAAACTTATGGCGCAAGACCGCTGAGACGAGCGATTCAAAAACATATTGAGGATCGTCTATCTGAGGAGCTTCTCCGTGGTACCATTCGTCGCGGAGATCAAGTGGTGATCGGGGTAGAAAACAATCGTCTCACTGTGGAGAAAAAGAATAAGAATAAATTGCGAATAAATGGGGTATAAAAGCCCCATTTTTTTTCTGGACACAATCTATAAAGTCAAATCATATATTTTTTTAAAAATCTAACATAATGTTAGATTTGACACAACCGAAATAAGAAGAGAAGTAAGAGAAATATAGGACTATCATTTTTAGACGAAATATTATAATGATTCATTCATCCGATATTATGATTGGAAATATCGATTTGCTACAAAAAATTCACCTTTTTAGTAGATTATTTATTGTTTATTGAAAGTAAATATATTAACATTGTTAATGTTTAATTATGTTTTGGGGGGAAGTTAGCGATGAAAAGGAAATGGTTGCTTGCCACATTTATCACTGTTTTCACTCTGACCGGTTGCTCGATCAGCATTGGGGAGCAAGCATCATCGACTAATTCATCTCAAAATGTTCCATCGAACAGTCAAGATGCAACGCAAAATAGTGGAGAGGATCGTCAACAAGCTCCCAATGCAATTGATTCAACACAATCAGGTTCAGATGAAGTAGGTCAAACCAAAACAGTAGGGGATTTGACGATAACAATCAACTCCGTTCGTGAGTCAACAGGCAATGATACGAGCCAAACCAAAAATGAAAAATATGTGATCTTAGATGCAACCGTTACGAATAATGGAGATAACCCAATTGGACTTTATGGAGATAATGTGGTATTGGAGGACCAAAATGGTCGGAGGGTAGAAGCACAGTATAGCCCTTATGGTGTGACAGAGGTCAACTATGTGACAACCACAATTCCAGCGCGAACAAAGATAACACGAGGAGTTTTTGTTTTTGATACATTTGCATCTTCTACATATATTTTAACCATTAGGCAAGGAGATAGCTCCGCTACTTGGAACATTCAGCCTTAACTTTAAAAAGATCGTGATAAATAAAGGCAATGTCGCCCGATTTTTATAAGGAGAATGGGGTTGACATTGCCTTTTTGGTTCAGCAAACCATTCGGACAAGCTTGGTTAAAGTTAACAAAGATCAAGTTTAGATTGATTCCAAAAATTTGGTATAATGAATCGTATCTTGTAAGAATTGAGGAATGAACATTGGCTAAAATCAAAAAACGATTTGTTTGTCAAGAATGTGGTTATGAGTCACCAAAATGGATGGGGCGTTGCCCGAGTTGTCAGAATTGGAATACAATGATGGAGGAACGAGAAACTTCAGCTTCCCATCGATTGGGTCCATCGCGGCAGACTCACATGCAAATCAGCAAAGTAGTGCCCATTACGCAGGTGGAAAAACTAGAAGAGCCTCGCTTTGATACAGGGATAAAAGAATTAAATCGTGTACTTGGCGGAGGACTCGTCCCGGGATCATTGATTTTAGTTGGTGGGGACCCTGGAATAGGAAAATCGACATTGTTGTTACAAACCACTTATCAGTTGGCTCAGAAGGGCATGCCGATTTTATATGTTTCGGGGGAAGAATCCTTGGAGCAGATTCGTTTAAGAGCAGAACGGCTACAAGCGATTCATTCGACCGTGATGGTTGCATCCGAAACGGATTTAACCGTTGTTGAGACGTATATCGAAGAAACGAGACCAAAGCTAGTGATTATCGATTCCATTCAGACGATGTTTCATCCCGAAATTACCTCGGCACCTGGTTCCGTCTCTCAAGTACGGGAGTGTACGAGTCAGTTGATGAGGATTGCGAAGAATTTGGGAGTCGCGGTGATTATTGTGGGACATGTGACCAAAGCGGGAGCGATCGCTGGACCCCGTATGCTGGAGCATATGGTGGACGCAGTTCTTTATTTTGAAGGAGAACGACATCATACGTTTCGCGTGTTGCGAGCGGTCAAAAACCGTTTTGGTTCAACCAATGAGATTGGTGTTTTTGAGATGAAAGAGATCGGATTGGTGGAGGTAGATAATCCTTCGGAAATTTTCCTGTCCGGTCGACCGGTTGGTGTCCCAGGGACGACGGTTGTTGCCAGCATAGAAGGAACTCGCCCTGTTCTGGTGGAATTACAGGCGTTAGTGACACCCACCACTTTTGTCACACCCAAACGAATGGCAACCGGAGTGGATCACCATCGCGTAACGATGATCATGGCTGTTCTTGAAAAAAGGCTCGGTTTTTTTATGCAAAATCAAGATGCGTATCTAAATGTGGTCGGTGGTGTTCGTTTGGATGAACCAGCTGTCGACTTAGCAATCGCTGTTAGTTTGGTATCCAGTTTTCGGGATCAAGCGACAGGGGCTCACGATTTGTTTTTTGGTGAAGTTGGCTTAACAGGGGAGATTCGGGCTGTCTCTCGGGTGGAACAGCGTGTGGCAGAAGCGGTAAACATGGGGTTCAAAAGGGTGATTTTACCAATTAAAAATTTGCGAGGTTGGCAACCACCGGTTGGAGTGGAATTGGTTGGCGTGAAAACATTAGGAGAAGCATTGGATGCGGCGTTGGTAAAATAACAGGCGCATTAAGTCCATCATCGGCAATCTCTTTGAAATGGGGAGATGAAAGTGAGCGTTTCTCGGGATCCGCCCTTGTGTGGAATGGGAAGTTAAAAAAGTAGATCGCATGTCACTGGAATAATTAGTAAATGATATGGAGGAAGAAGCATATTTTGGTTATGAAGGAGTGTCATCATTAAAAGCAGTGGGTAATGTAGAAGTCTTGGGTAAATTAAAAAAATTATTTGCTAATAATTGTAGGATTGTCTTCAATTGAGCTGAGTTTTAGGGTATATTGGAGTAGTCAAGTTGGATGAAGATGAATTTGTTTCCTGTATGGATTGTTTTTAATTTAGAACCCTCATCGACCAATGAACATTCTTTCGATGTTCATCAAATTTTTTTGTCCATTTTAAAGCCATTCTCGAAAAGTGGATGTCGTAGAAGGATTAGGATGGATTAGAGTAGGTGTGAACAAGGAAAGATTGAGAAGAATTCAGGTATAGGTCTTTATTGACAGACATATCTAAATAACCTAGAATGAATGAAACTACACATATAAAATAGAATGGATTTTTGGGTAAAAGAGGGGGGCGTTAGCCGCCTAAAGCGGTATTTGATGAGTTTAGGAGGTTCCCTTTTATGTTTGCGAGAGCATTGCCAAGCTTTTTTACCGTTGGGAACTTATTTCTCGGTATCATAGCGATTTTATTTGCATTTCAAGGGCATTGGGAATATGCAGCAATTATGGTTATTATAGGGATGCTATTAGATGGATTAGACGGTCGGGTTGCCCGTATGTTGAATACGCAGAGTGAGTTTGGAAAAGAGCTGGACTCACTATCTGATGTGATATCGTTTGGGGTCGCTCCTGCGGTCATTATGTATGTATCCGCCTTAAAGTTTACGGGAGTGGAAGGGTGGATTGTTACAGCCATATTTCCGATTTGTGGTGCTCTAAGATTAGCACGTTTCAATGTGAACCCTGGTGAGCCGGGTTATTTTATCGGGTTGCCGATTACGGCTGCTGGAGGGATTTTAGCAACTTTAGCATTGTATAATCCTTATTTGCAAAATGTTTATATTTCAATGGCAGCAATGTTATTTCTATCCTACCTAATGGTGAGTCAAATCAAATATCCTGCTTTTAAAAAGAAAGATATTCCTAAAGCAGTCTATGTGTTTGCTTGCCTGTTCTTTCTCGCGATCGCAGTCTCAGCGATTTATTTTCCCAAAGAATTGCCGAAAGTTCTCTTCATACCATTAATATTGTACGCTCTCTATGGTATCAAAAAATCAGTAGTAAAAAAACGACGCAAATAACCATTTTGGATCAAGTATATAGATATAGAAAACAATCCAGCTGGGGAGATTACTGCAAAACCTTATCACATTGTGAAATTTTTGCAGTGGTCTTTTGCTGGATTGTTTTTTATTGGGAAGAATTTTGAAAGTTTTGAGGAAGGTTTCTTTTTTCTATAAATCGTTTTATATATCTGCTCCATTTCAAGTATAATGTTATTATCGGTTCTAATTTTAGCGCAGATTGAAGATTCCAAAGGTGCGCAACTTTGCCATCTCCTGGTCAATCACTTGATCCAAACGGAGTTCCAATAGATTGCAGAGTGCAGCTAAATAAAATAGATTTTTACCCATTTCCGAGCGGACAATATCCAAACAATGATCACATAGATCTCCATGTAGATGCGTATTGAGTTGGCTAGCTAACCATGCGGGTGAAAAGGAGGAGGGAAAGTTCTGGCGCTCTCCGTGAACTTGGATACAGCCGCATTCGGTTACCGCTTTGATCAAAGCACGGTTTACACGTGCATTGGATTCTTGGAATTTTGATATGATATCTAAAAAACTTCGGTGTCTTAACAATAATTCGGATACTTTTTGTTGGAAGGATTGAAGAGTAGAATCCTCTTCCATGAACTACACCTCTTTTGTTAGAAAAATAACAGGCAAAACGGACAATTGTACTTTATTTGTAATATCATTATAACGATATTTGTTTTCAAGTGTCAATCTTTTGTCAAATTAGACAAGAGTTCGACAGATTGAAAAGGTGTTGACGCGATTTATGATAATATGCTAATATGTTTCTTTATTTGTTGACATTGTAATTTTCTTGTGATATCTTGGAAAATAGATATTTCCCCTGGGAGGTGGGCCATTTTGTTTAGCGTGGGCGATAAGGTGGTTTATCCCATGTATGGAGCTGGCATCATTGAATCGATCGAAGAAAAAGAGATTTTAGGGGAAACACAAAAATATTACGTGATGCATATGCCAATCGGGGATATGAAAGTAATGGTTCCAACCAAGAATGTAGAAAATATTGGCTTAAGAGAAGTCATCGATCGGAATACAGTTAAATTGGTATTAGAATGGATCCGTACAAAAGAAGTAGATGATTCAGCCAATTGGAATCGGCGCTATCGTACCAATATGGATAAGATGAAAAGCGGGGATATCTACGAAGTGGCCGATGTTGTCAAGTCACTGATGTTTCGTGAAGAAGAAAAAGGGCTTTCTACCGGGGAAAGAAAAATGTTAGATAATGCAAAACAAATTCTCATCAGCGAATTAGCTTTGGCAAGTGATTTAAAAGAGGAACAAGCGATCGAACTTTTAGAGGGAATTGTTCCAACGAAGAATGAGGCTGAAAAGTAGTGCGAAACGTGCAGAAATATAGATAAACTGGGTTTCCATTTTGATAAGTTGTCTATAATGATTAGTAAGAATTTAAGACTTGCTAGATGTCAGAGGAGGTGGAGCCCCTATGCTAAAACGTTTTGTACAACTTGCTTTTATTGTTATTGGAGCATCTGCCGGCTATTATGCTGGCCCTGCCCTATTTGAGATGCTTCAAACATCTCCTCTAAACTTCGGTGAGGTGCCTTATCCCCACTTGATAGGTGGAGGGATCGGCGCGATCCTAGCTTTCTTAGCTACTTTATGGCTAACACAACATGTCGTAAAATGGATCCGTTGGAGTGAAGAGCGACTAATAAAAATTCCTACGGTGGATGGACTGCTAGGGACATTGGGAATGATTATTGGACTTATTATTGCTTTTCTTATTCAACAGCCTTTGTCCCTTTTGCCTATTCCAGGTGTAAAGAGTGTTCTTCCATTTCTTGTATCCGGATTGCTTGGGTATCTGGGCTTTCGCGTAGGATATAAAAAGAGGGATGAACTGATCTCTGTTTTTACTCTTGGACGTCAAGGGAAAGATAAAAATACTAAAAAAGAAAATAAAGAAGTGTTTGAGCATAAAATTTTAGATACGAGTGTGATTATCGACGGACGAATAGCAGATATTTGCCGAACGGGATTTTTAGAGGGAACATTAGTGATCCCTAGTTTTGTCTTAGAAGAACTCCAACATATTGCGGACTCTTCCGATGTGTTAAAGCGGAATCGCGGTCGTCGAGGTTTGGATATTCTAAATAAAATTCAAAAAGAGTTAGATATCAAAGTGTTGATTTATGAAGGTGATTTTGAAGATGTAACCGAAGTGGATAGCAAACTGGTAAAGTTAGCGAAAGTCATTTCGGGGAAAGTGGTCACCAATGATTTTAATTTGAATAAGGTTTGTGAATTACAAGGTGTCCAAGTGTTAAACATTAATGACTTGGCTAACGCAGTCAAACCGATTGTGTTGCCAGGAGAAGAGATCAATGTACAAGTGATCAAAGATGGAAAAGAACACGGACAAGGGGTTGCTTATCTGGATGACGGTACGATGATCGTCATCGAAGGTGGGCGTGATTTTATCGGCAATCATATTGATGTATTAGTAACGAGTGTCTTGCAAACGTCTGCAGGACGGATGATTTTTGCAAAACCCAAAATGCTTGAACGTGTCGTTCAGTCTGGTACTTAATATAGCGCCCGTGTGGCTTTAAGCCACCGGGCATTGTTGTCTTGAAAGGAGTTATGGGAGTTTGAAAATTGGAGTTGTGATTCCGGCGGCTGGTCAAGGAAAAAGAATGGGAACAAAAAAAAGTAAGCAGTTTTTAATGCTTGAAAAAAAGCCTATTTTTATTCATACTTTATTGGTGTTTGAAAACTATCCTGCTGTAAGTGAAATCGTTGTGGTGACCAAAAAGGAAGAAATAGCGGAAGTAGAGAGACTGATTAGGCATTACGGAATTCAAAAAGTGACCCATGTGATCGAAGGGGGTCGTGAACGACAAGATAGTGTCTATGAAGGTCTAAAATATTTACATACAGACTGGGTGATGGTCCATGATGCCGTTCGACCATTTGTTACCCCCACGGCCTTGGATCGTTTGCTGAGAATCATTCCAAATGGGCGAGCAGCTATTTTAGCGGTTCCAGTTAAAGATACGATTAAACAAGTGGACCGAGATGGGAACGTGGAGCAGTCGCTTGATCGCTCCAAACTATGGGCCGTGCAAACCCCCCAGTTGTTTGAGCGCAAATTACTATGGGAGGCTCATCAGCTGGCAAAGGAACAAAACTTAGCGGTTACAGATGATGCGATGATGGTTGAACAACTTGGAATCACTGTACAAGTCGTTTTAGGTGAATATAATAATATTAAGTTAACAACGCCTGAAGATCTGATTTTAGCTGAGGCAATATGTAAAGCATGTAAAGCGAGGTAACGGAATGATACGCATTGGACAAGGATACGATGTTCACGCTTTGGTTGAAGGGCGGTCATTGATTTTAGGTGGGGTAAATATTCCACATGAGAAAGGATTGCTCGGTCATTCGGATGCAGATGTTTTACTGCATGCCATTGCGGATGCGATCCTCGGGGCTCTTTCCTTAGGGGATATTGGGAAACATTTTCCTGATACCGATCCGGCATATAAAGATGCGGATAGTAAAAAACTGCTGGCAAAAGTGTGGGAGTTGGCGAAAGAACGGGGCTATTCGTTGGGCAATTTGGATGCGACGATCATGGCGCAAAAGCCGAAATTGTTACCCTACATTCCCCAGATGGTAGAAAGAATTGCTGCTATTTTAGAAGCGGATTCCAATCAGATCAATGTCAAAGCGACGACAACGGAGCGATTGGGATTTGTCGGGAGAGAAGAAGGAATGGCGGCTTTAGCCGTTGTATCGCTGATCAGCAAGAAATGATGCCCCCTTTTCGCTCAATCGAGCCAATTTCAAAAAGTTCACCCATGACTGAATAGGGAAAGATTGGTTATACTGAAATCATAGAATGATTCCATACAATTAGAAAAGGAGCAGACACGGATGCAAAGAGTACGAACACGCTATGCACCAAGCCCAACTGGACACCTACATATTGGAAATGCCCGAACCGCTCTATTTAGTTATCTATTTGCACGGCGACATGGTGGAGACTTTATTCTCAGGATCGAAGATACGGATATTGAGCGGAATGTAGTGGGTGGCGAATATAATCAGATGGAAGGCCTCAAGTGGCTTGGGATCGAATGGGATGAATCGGTGGATAAAGGAGGGCCTTACGGTCCTTATCGATGTTTGGAACGTTTAGATCTTTATCAAGAACATGTAAAAAAATTGCTAGACGAAGGAAAAGCATATAAAAGTTACAGTACACCAGAAGAACTGGAAAAAGAACGACAAGAGCAATTGGCAAAAGGGCTAGCCCCTAAGTATAGTGGTTGGGACCGCGATTTAACGCCTGAAGAGCAAGCAAAATACGAAGCAGAGGGGCGTGTTCCGAGCATTCGTTTGCGTGTTCCTGAGGGACAGACCATTCGGTTTGTAGATGCGGTGAGAGGCGAAGTCAAATTTGACTCAGACGGAATCGGTGATTTTGTGATCATGCGTCCCGATGGTCGACCTACCTACAACTTTGCTTGTGTCGTTGATGATGTCGCCATGAAAATCACCCACGTGATTCGGGGAGAAGAACACATCTCGAACACACCAAGGCAATTGTTGGTCTATCAAGCGCTGGGCTATCCGGTTCCCCAGTTTGCTCATATTCCGCTGATTCTAAATCCAGCTGGCAAAAAGATGAGTAAACGGGATGAATCGATTGTTCAGTTTATCGAACAGTATAAACAGCTCGGTTATTTACCCGAAGCGCTGGTCAACTTTATGACTTTACTTGGTTGGGCACCGGAAGGCGAAGAAGAAATTTTTTCTTTAGAGGAATTGTGTCAACTCTTTTCCTTGGAGCGTATATCTAAAGCACCAGCTATTTTTGATACCAATAAATTGAAGTGGATGAATAACCATTATATCAAAAAGTCTCCGCTCGAACGGATTGTCGAACTAGCCCTTCCGTATTTTGAAAAGGCCGGACGCCTCACTCTTCCTTTAGATAAAGAAAAAAGGGAATGGATTTCGCAAGTTATTTCCCTATATCAAGAGCAATTAGATGAAATAGGACGGATCGTCGAGCTAAGTGATTTGTTTTTCCGCGAAGAGATCGAATATACTAAAGAAGGACAACAAATCTTAGAAGCGGAGCAAGTGCCAGCTGTTCTAAAGGCATTTTTGTCGGAGCTGGACCAAGTAGAGGAATTTACACCGAACGTGATTAAAAAAGCATTGAAGAAAGTTCAAAAGGCGACTGGCTGTAGAGGGAAATCTTTGTTTATGCCGATTCGAGTTGCTGCCACGGGGCAAGCACAGGGGCCTGATTTAAGTCAGACCTTGTCGTTGATTGGACTGGATCAAGTAAAGAAACGAGTGCAGCAAGCATTGGAACAAAAAGTGGATAGTGGTAGCTCCTCTATCTAAATTTGGATAAAAGAAAATAGATCGAGTAAATAGTGATGATTAGGAGAGTAGAGTTTGGTTTGGAATCACAGAGAGAAGCCGCTGGTGGAAGTGCTTCATTCCACAAAACTCGAAGTGCACCTAGGAGCTGACATCTGAACAAACAGTGGTTTTATTAGGATGCTCCGCTTTTCCAGCGTTAAGGAAGCGAGTGGGATTTTCCAGATGGGAGAATTCAAACAGAGTGGGACCGCGGTGAAAAACCGTCTCTGTAGTCAGATTATGGCTATAGGGGCGGTTCTCTATTTTTATAGAGAGACTCAAAAGTCCCCCAACCGGTTCCCAGCACAAGCTCCATTTGGTTCGAGCTTTTTAAAAATAACTTTTTGATAAAAGAGGTGAAAGGGTTCATGGGACTTTGGAGTAAATTAAAAGGGACCAAAGAGTTATTAAAAGCAGATATTCATGCTGTCTTTGAACGAGATCCAGCGGCACGGAATACACTCGAAGTAGTTCTGACTTACTCAGGTCTACATGCGATCTGGGCTCATCGGATCGCTCACTACTTTTACAATCACCGTATGTTTTTAATTGCTCGGATGATCTCCCAAATCAGTCGTTTCTTTACTGGGATTGAAATACATCCTGGGGCGAAAATTGGTCGTGGAATTTTTATTGACCATGGTATGGGGGTCGTCATTGGTGAAACTTGTGAGCTAGGAGATTATGTTACCATTTACCAAGGAGTTACATTGGGAGGAACAGGAAAAGAAAAAGGGAAACGACATCCTACTGTAGAAGATCATGTACTTATCTCTTCGGGAGCCAAAGTGCTCGGTTCGATTCAGATCGGGAGATGCTCTAAAATTGGTGCTGGTTCCGTTGTTTTAAAAGATGTTCCGCCCAATTCGACCGTAGTAGGAGTACCTGGACGGGTTGTGGTTCGCGATGGTGTACGCGTTGAAAAGAAAAATCGTCAAGAAATGATTGATCTTGATCATACCAATTTACCGGATCCCGTTGCCGAGATGTTCCGAAACATGCAGACGGAAATTAGTCAGCTAAAACAAGAATTGAAAGAAATCAAAGCGCAAATGAAAACAGAGGAACAAGGAGTGACCAAATAAATGACTGTCTACCTCTATAACACTTTAACAAGAGAAAAAGAACCTTTCCAACCACTTCGCTCCAATAAAGTCCATATGTATGTGTGTGGTCCCACTGTATATAACTATATCCATATTGGAAATGCACGTGTATTTGTTTTTTTTGATGTGGTTCGGCGCTATTTTACGCATTTAGGATACGATGTGACTTATGTCCAAAATTTTACGGATGTAGATGATCGATTGATCCAAGCGTCGATCGAAACAGGAAAGACGGTTCCAGAGATTGCGGAGAAATATATCGAAGCCTACTTTGCCGATATGGACTTTCTTCGCGTACAACGGGCGGATGTTCACCCCCGAGCGACCGAACATATTGCCGAAATGATCGATGCCATTGCTGATTTAATGGAAAAAGGTTATGCCTATGAGCGAAACGGAGATATCTATTATCGTGCCCTGAAGAAAAAAGATTACGGAAAGCTGTCTCAGCAGTCATTAGATGAACTGAAATCAGGGGCGCGGATTGAAGTAAATGAAGATAAAGAGCATCCGATGGATTTTGCTCTCTGGAAAGCAGCAAAACCCGGAGAGATCAGTTGGGAAACACCATGGGGAAAGGGTAGACCCGGTTGGCATTTGGAATGTTCCGTCATGGCGAGGAAATACTTAGGGGATACCTTGGATATTCATGCAGGAGGAGTCGATCTTTGCTTCCCACACCATGAGAATGAGATTGCACAGAGTGAGGCGTGGACAGGGAAACCGTTTGCTCGTTATTGGTTGCACAATGGCTTTATTAACATAGATAATGAGAAAATGTCGAAGTCATTAGGGAACATTGTTCGTGTGGTGGAATTACGCAAAAAATATTCTATATCGGCGATTCGCTATTTCTTGCTTTCTTCTCACTATCGTCATCCGATTAACTTTAGTGTGGAGATTATGAAGCAGGCGGAGTCCAGCGTAGAGCGAATTCAAACAGCTGTTACCAATTTGGAACATCGCAAACAGACCGCGCAATCGGATCAGGTTGCCGCTGAGCTGCTAGAGAAATTGGATCAGTTGTCGGCACAGTTTGTTACTGAGATGAACGATGATTTAAATACATCCAATGCGATTAGCGTGCTTTTTGAGGCTGTTCGCTTGGCAAACGAATGGGTTGCTCGTCCGGTTGTATCAAAGGAGTCATTGGATGCTTTATTGGCTTGGCTTTATCGCTATGGAGGAGAAATTTTAGGTTTGATCGACGAGACCGCTTCACAACCGAACGTACTGGATGAAGAGATTGAAGCATTGATTGCTGAACGGCAAGAGGCAAGAAAACAAAAGAACTTTCAGCGGGCAGACGAAATCCGCAACTATTTGGCGGAACGAGGCGTTATATTGGAAGATACTCCTCATGGTGTACGTTGGAGAAGAAAGTGAATCCGTCATTATATGAACTACCTAAGTCCCCTGAACAAATCCATCCGTTAATTTTGGCTTACATGGGGGACGCTATATATGAAGTCTATATACGCCAATATTTAATTGCCCGTGGAATCTCACATCCTCAAAAGTTACAACAGGAAGCTGTCAAATATGTTTCAGCGAAAGCCCAAGCGAAAATCATCTATCAAATCATTGACCAACTAACCGATGAAGAGCAATTGCTCATCAAAAGAGGGAGAAATGCCAAATCGGGCAGCTCTCCCAAAAATGTCAAAATCACAGAGTATCGTTATAGTACGGGATTAGAAGCCCTGATCGGCTACTTGTATCTATCGAAGCAAGAAGAGCGTTTGCAAGAACTGATGAAACTGATCATCGGGAAAGTAAGCAAAGAGATAAGATAACAGTTGGGTTAAATATATAAAAGCTTGTAAAAGCCCCTTAGCTAATTGGATTAAAAACTTAATCGATCCAGTAAGGTCAACAACTGCAGAAACGTTTCAAAAGGTTGCAAAGAAAAGTTTCTCGTAAGTATCACATGAATAAGGAGGGAAGCCGTTACCGAAAAACGTGTAACATTATAAAACTCGAAAAGAGAATTGCTAAGTTAAGAAGTCAGATCCACAATATCTGAAAGGACTACATTCATAAAATGACGACGGAGATCGTGAAAACCAATCCTTCTCATATTGTCATTGGATGAATCAGGAAGAAAACAGAAACTTTTAGCGAGTTTTATAAGTTTTTCGTAACGGTGTAGGGGATGGAAACAGAATGGATTATTGGTCGACATGCCGTCTACGAGTCACTTCGCTCGGGAAGAAGCATCGATCGTGTCCTGCTAGCAGAGGGAGTGCAAAAAAAAGGGATCAAAGAGATTTTAGACTATCTTCAACGGGAAAAAATCCCTTATCAGTGGGTGCCTAGGGTGAGATTGGATCAGCTTTCGCAAGGCGGAAATCACCAAGGGATTATGGCTCTTGTGGCGGCTTATCGGTATCACCAGATCGAAGATTGTCTGGCTCTAGCAGAAGAAAGGAAACAGCTTCCCTTTCTTCTGCTTTTAGATGGAATTGAAGATCCGCATAACCTAGGTTCGATTTTGCGGACAGCTGATGCTGCTGGTGTTCACGGTGTGGTCATCCCCAAGCGGCGAGCTGTCGGGCTCACTTCAACGGTAGCGAAGACATCGGCAGGGGCGATCGAATATGTGCCGGTGGTACGAGTGACCAATCTCAATCGTCTCGTCGATGATTTGAAAAAGCAGGGTATTTGGATTGTCGGCAGCGATGGAAAGGCTGAGCAATCTTATGATCAAGTCGATTATGACATGCCTGTCGCGCTTGTGATCGGAAATGAAGGAACCGGAATAAGTCAACTCTTGAAAAAGAAATGTGATTTTTTAGTTCGTCTTCCGATGCATGGGCAGGTATCGTCACTGAATGCATCTGTGGCCGCAGGTATTCTGATGTATGAAATTGTTCGTGGTAGGAATAAAAAATGAAACGAGATCAAAAAGAATGGTTGATCGTGGATGGTTACAATGTCATTGGGATTGGGCGCATGCCGTCGAAAGATTCTCACCGTCTGGAAGAGGAGAGGATGCGCTTAATTAGGGATTTATCTGAATATCAAGCGGTCATGGGTAGACAAGTTATTTTGGTATTTGATGCTCATCAAAGTCCAGGAAAGGAGGTTATAGAAGAGCATGAAAGGGTAAAGGTAATTTATACCCAATTTGGAGAAACAGCAGATGAATTGATCGAACGATTGGTAAAGCAGTATAAAAATCCACATCATCGCGTTTTTGTCGCTACTTCAGATTACTTGGAACAACGAATCGTTTTTGGTCAGGGCGCATATCGAGTTTCGTCGCGCGAATTATTGCAGGAAATTCGCCTAGCGAAACAAAAATTGAGTAATAGTTTATGTGAAAAAGGGAATATCAATAGTGCTTCGACAAATGCTTTGGAGGAACGATTATCTGCAGAAATTCGAAATAAATTGGAAAATTGGAGACGAAAAAATTAAATGAAAATTTGACGTTTTTGTTTCAGTTCGGCTATAATAGCATAAATCGTTTCTATGCTTACTTGGTCGGGGGGATAGTGGTGAGTGTAGATCTACATTCCAGTGAATTAACCAATTATAACAGGTTAGGATCGTTAAAGTCTTTGCCCGATGAAGAGTTGGTTAAAGAAGTGCGTTACGGTGATGATGAAGCACTTGAGTACTTGATCAATAAGTACAAAAATTTCGTTCGTGCCAAAGCGAGATCTTATTTTTTAATCGGTGCGGATCATGAGGATATCGTACAAGAAGGGATGATTGGGCTATATAAGGCGATTCGCGATTTTAGAGGGGACAAGCTTTCTTCTTTTAAAGCGTTTGCAGAATTATGTATTACCAGACAAATCATTACAGCGATTAAAACGGCTACTAGGCAAAAGCATATTCCTCTTAACTCCTATGTTTCGCTGGACAAGCCTGCCTATGATGAAGACTCTGACCGTACCTTAATGGATAAGATTCCAGGTACTCGGCTCAATCCCGAGGAAATCTATATTACTCAGGAAGAGTATAGTGATATTGAGGATAAGATTTCTCAAATTTTAAGCGATTTAGAGCGAAAAGTGCTTATGTTATATTTAGATGGACGATCATATCAAGAGATAGCTGTTGATTTAAATAGACATGTAAAATCGATTGACAATGCTCTACAGAGAGTAAAGCGTAAACTGGAGCGTTATTTGGAAGTGCGTGAAATTTCACTTTAGAGCGAATATATCCTCTTGTCATAAGCAGGTACCAATGAAATATAATTTGGTAGCTGCTTTTGTTATGATTCGACAAAAATTTACATATATCCTGCTAATCGCTGACAAAAAATCATTTTTTTATATCACTTTGTAGGTACGTGAATGAAAAGGGCAGTTTTTGTCGTTAAAGAAGATGACGAGGTCGATTGAAAGGTTAAACGATGGAATAAAGAGATCAGTCAAACTCTTTCCGCAAAAAAACAAGATGATAACTTTCGATTCGATTTGTCAATACTGAAAAAATAAGCAGAATGGATACATTGACAGAAAAAGGACCGTATGATAATGTAGTTTGGGTATTTTATATATTTTTGTCTATATGAGCGGTCATTTTGGGGTAAGGAGGTGCTAACCATGCGGGTGTCAGTAACAATGCAATGTACAGAATGCCGCAATCGTAACTATACAACCACCAAGAATAAGCGGAAGCATCCCGACCGTATGGAACTTCGTAAATATTGTCCTCGTTGCAACGCACATACAGTGCATCGCGAAACGAAGTAGTTCGTTTGGGGCTTGAGAAGTTGGGGGTGACAGTATGGCGTCCTTTTTAAGCAATATTGGAAAAACGTTGAGGCGGAGTGTAACGGGTACGACAGGTTTCTTTCGCGGGAGTGCCCAAGAATTAAAAAAAGTTCGTTGGCCTAACCGTAAAGAAATGGTCAGTTATACCATTGTCGTTTTGATTATGTGTTTAATTCTTACCCTCTTTTTCTTTATTATTGATTTAGGAATCGCCGAGATTGTTAAATGGATTACGAAGTAGCGATGGATTCTTCTGCCCCTCCCCTGTCAAGACGATCGGGACAGTGGGATCATCGATCATGCTGTTCGATTTGTTGACGGAGATGTTTCGAACAAGGGCTTTTAGAGAGTTCGTCGAGCTGATGAGCGGTTCTACTCGCTTAGTGACCTGATTCTTTGATGGTATGAGGCTTAAGTGGTGAGCTTGTCTCATCGCTTTCTTATGCAGATACAAAGGAACGAGAACGTTGATAACAGGTACTTACACCCATGTGGATCCCAGAGTCATGGGATCAGGTGAACATACCCTTGCTTGGGACTGATCGAAATGAAGAGATTAATGACCCAAAAATCCTACTGGCATTTCGTCAGGGGAGTGTTATACGCAATGAAGGGGGGGAAAGGGTTAAGACCCAACTGGAAGGTATGGAAAAGAATTGGTATGTTGTTCATACGTATTCTGGCTATGAGAACAAGGTGAAGGCAAATCTGGAAAAAAGAGTTCACTCAATGGATATGCAAGATAAAATTTTTCGTGTCCTTGTTCCCATGGAAGAAGAGATCGAGCACAAGGAAGGAAAAAAGAAAACAGTCATGCGCAAGGTGTTTCCGGGTTATGTCCTTGTGGAAATGATTATGACGGATGACTCGTGGTATGTTGTACGCAATACACCAGGTGTGACTGGATTTGTCGGTTCATCTGGAGCTGGTTCAAAGCCGACCCCCCTTCGAGCAGAAGAAGCGGAAACCATTTTGAAACAAATGGGTCTTGAAGAAGCGCGGACGACAGTTGACTTTACAGTCGGTAGAAGTGTGAAAGTCAAAGAAGGACCATTTGCGAATTTTGTTGGTGTCATCGAAGAGATCGATTTGAACCGTTCCAAGTTAAAAGTGCTTGTTAACATGTTCGGTCGTGAAACACCTGTAGAGCTCGACTTTTTTCAAGTGGAGAAAGTATAGGATTCGGATGCTTGTATACTCTCTAGGAATGTCCGAAAGCGAGCAATGGGTTATTTGGAGAAAGAAGCCTTTTATTTTTGACGCTGTTGTGATAAGTTAATACTGTTTTGTTGTACTCCCTTTCTTCAGGGATGTCGTCTGTCGTTCCGTGGGAGGGTCCAACCCGAGAAAACCACATTTTTAAAGGAGGAAGCTTTACATGGCCAAAAAAGTGATTAAGGTGGTCAAGCTGCAAATTCCTGCTGGTAAAGCGAATCCGGCTCCGCCTGTTGGTCCGGCGCTTGGTCAAGCAGGAGTAAACATCATGGGATTTTGTAAAGAGTTTAATGCTCGTACCGCAGAACAAGCTGGTTTGATCATTCCAGTGGAAATTACTGTATTTGAAGATCGTTCTTTTACTTTTATTACAAAAACTCCACCTGCTGCTGTTCTTTTGAAAAAAGCAGCTGGTATTAACTCGGGTTCTAGTGAACCGAATAAAAACAAAGTTGGTACGGTGAAACGCGATAAATTGCGTGAAATTGCTGAACTGAAGATGCCTGATCTCAATGCAGCGAGTGTCGAAGCAGCCATGCGTATGGTGGAAGGAACTGCTCGCAGCATGGGCATTAAAATTGAAGACTAAGCTTTGTTAGGCTGCCACGGCGGAACAAAGCTGGTGGGAGGTTCATCCGTTACGACCACAAAAGGGGGAAGTATAGTGGCTAAACATGGTAAAAATTATTTAGAAGCAGCAAGTAAAGTGGATCGGGAAAAGCTATATGATCCAAGCGATGCACTCAATTTAGTGAAGGAAATTTCAACAGCTAAGTTTGATGAGACAGTCGAAGCAGCTTTTCGTTTGGGCATTGATACCAAACGTGCGGATCAACAGGTCAGAGGAGCAGTTGTTCTTCCTCATGGAACAGGTAAAGTGAAGCGCGTATTGGTATTTGCCAAGGGAGAAAAGGCGAAAGAGGCAGAACAAGCTGGAGCTGATATTGTTGGTGATGAAGAAACCATCAACAAAATCAGTCAAGGCTGGTTGGACTTTGATGTCGTTGTCGCTACACCCGATATGATGGGACAGGTAGGACGTCTCGGACGGATTCTCGGTCCGAAGGGACTCATGCCAAACCCAAAAACAGGAACCGTTACTTTCGAAGTAGCGAAAGCGATCCAAGATATCAAAGCGGGTAAAATTGAGTACCGTGCGGATAAAGCGGGAAATGTTCATGCGGCGATCGGTAAGGTTTCTTTTGATACCGAGAAGTTAGCTGAAAACTTGCAAGTATTGGCTGAAGCACTGATTAAAGCGAAGCCAGCAGCTGCAAAAGGAACCTATATGAAGAGCTGCAATGTCTCTTCGACCATGGGACCCAGTGTGCCTGTCAACGTACCACGCTTGACTGGTCGCTAATCCCTTGACAATAGGAAAAACATTCGTTATCCTTAGCCTGATTGAAAATGGAATATAAGCTAACCGTAGACAGTAGGTGCGTCGATCGCTTAATATCCTACCGAGGTGCTGTGATGGGATAGAATAAGTTTTTTTCTTACGGCCTTCGACTGTCTACGAAGGCTTTTTCTATTGGAAAGAAAGCCTTGTAGGGAGGTGTAAGTATGTCCAAAACATTGGAGCTAAAGAAGAAAAAAGTAGCTGAAATCGCCGAAAAGTTATCGAACAGCAAGAGTACGGTCGTCGCAGATTATTGTGGTTTGACCGTAAAAGAGAGCAACGAGCTTCGCAAACAGCTCCGTGAAGCGGGTGTGGAATATTATGTATTGAAAAATACCATGGTTCGTCGGGCAACAGCAGAAGTAGGATTATCCGAGCTAGATCAATATCTCACTGGACCGACCGCTATTGCCTTTAGCTCGGAAGATGTCGTTGCTCCAGCGAAGATCATCCATAATTTTGCGAAGAAACATGATGCACTCGAAATAAAGGGTGGCGTAGTCGAAGGTAACGTTGTCGGAGTTGAACAGATTCAAGAGTTGGCAGAGTTACCATCCCGCGAAGGTCTATTGTCGATGCTGCTCAGTGTGTTACAAGCTCCGGTTCGCAATATGGCGCTTGTCGTGAAAGCTGTAGCTGAAAAAGAAGAAGAAGGTGCTTCAGCTTAGTAAACTTAAGTTGGCTTAACAAATGATAAGGAGGAAATCGATATGACGAAAGAACAAATTATTGAAGCGATCAAAGGAATGACCGTTCTTGAATTGAACGATTTGGTAAAAGCGATTGAAGATGAGTTTGGTGTAACTGCTGCTGCTCCAGTAGCTGCTGTGGGTGCAGCTGCACCAGTAGAAGAAGAGAAAACGGAATTTGATGTTATTCTCAAAAGCCCTGGAGGCTCCAAAATCAACGTTATTAAAGTGGTTCGTAGCATTACCGGCTTGGGTCTAAAAGATGCAAAAGCACTGGTAGACAATGCTCCAAGCCCAGTCAAAGAAGGCGTATCCAAAGAAGAAGCAGAGAAAGTCAAAGAAGAACTCGAAGCAGCCGGTGCAGAAGTAGAAATGAAGTAAGGGATTCCGGCCTAACCCGCCGACACGTCAGACGGCGGGTTATTTATTCGAGCTGAATTGGGAAATAAAGTCAATCTCATGATGGTTTGATGAACCCTAACGAGGTGTTGGTAAAAGATGTCCGAACACTATTATACCTCTCGTCCGCAGGTGCAAAGTGATGAGAGAGAGATTCAGGCGGAATTGAGAGGACATCACTTTCGTTTTATAACCGATCGCGGCGTGTTTTCCAAAAAAGGGATTGACTTCGGAACGCGTTTACTGATTGAGACGGTCGAGTTAAAGGATGAGAAAACTTTACTCGACTTTGGTTGTGGCTATGGTTCAATCGGAATCGTCTTTGCAAAATTGTATCCAAATTTGCTTGTGACCCTATTAGATATTAATGAACGAGCCATTTACCTGGCTCGCAAAAATGCTGAGCGAAATCATGTGACAAATCGAGTCCAGTTTGTTGTTAGTGATGGTTTGATCGAAATCAAAGATCAAACATTTGATACCATCTTGCTTAACCCGCCGATTCGTATCGGAAAATCTGCAGTGTATTCTTTGTTTGAACAGGCTAGGGAGCATCTGAACCCAAATGGGAGCTTTTGGATTGTGATTCGAAAACAACAGGGAGCTTCCACTGCTAAGCAGAAATTGACCCAGTTGTTTGACCAAGTGGAAGTGGTTAGACAAAAAAAGGGATATTGGGTTATTCGAGCGTTTTATTGACAGGCTAGCTCCCATATGCTATTGTAATATACTGCAGAAAGTATAGATAAACGAGTCCTAATTGTTCTGTTTTCTCTCTTTTCGTTTAACTGTGCTAACAATTGGTTAAGATAGGTAAATAAGCTACATCTAGGTGAAAAATGAGGTATCATGCCCATTTTCTTTTTTTAGGTGAAAACGACTTGCAAGCGTCGTGTGACTCGGTACGAGGGGGGAGTTTGTTTGGTAGGTAAAATGATTCAATGTGGTCGGAGGCAAAGAAGGAGCTACGCCCGCATTAATGAGGTCCTAGAATTACCCAACTTGATTGAAATTCAGAAGAAATCGTACCAATGGTTTTTGGATGAAGGGCTCCGGGAGATGTTTAATGATATTTCCCCGATTGAAGACTTCACAGGAAACCTGGTTCTTGAGTTTATTGACTATAGCTTAGGTGAACCAAAGTATAATGTGGAGGAAGCAAAAGATCACCAAGTGACATACTCAGCTCCTCTGCGCGTAAAAGTCCGCCTAATTAACAAAGAAACTGGTGAAGTGAAAGAGCAGGAAGTTTTCATGGGTGACTTCCCGTTGATGACAGAAACCGGTACCTTTATCATCAATGGTGCTGAGCGGGTCATTGTCAGCCAATTAGTTCGTTCACCTAGTGTGTATTATAACACGAAAATTGATAAGAACGGTAAACCAACTTTTACAGCAACGGTAATTCCTAACAGAGGTGCTTGGCTCGAGTTTGAAACGGATGCCAAAGACATTATCTATGTTCGAATTGATCGAACCCGGAAAATTCCGGTAACCGTATTGTTACGAGCACTTGGATTTAGTAGCGACCCTGAGATTATCGATCTCTTGGGTGATGATGAATATGTTCGTAACACTTTAGATAAAGACAACACGGGCAACACTGAAAAAGCGTTGATCGAAATTTATGAGCGCTTACGACCAGGAGAACCCCCAACTGCAGAAAATGCGCGTAGTCTGTTGTATTCACGCTTTTTTGATCCAAAGCGTTACGATCTAGCCGCTGTGGGTCGTTATAAGATCAATAAAAAATTGCATATCAAAAACCGTCTGCTAAATCAAAAGCTGTCTAGACCAGTTGTTGATCCCGAAACGGGTGAGATTTTAGCAGAGGCGGGAACATTGCTGGAGCGTCGAACACTGGATCGTTTGCTCCCTTACTTAGTTAAGGAGAATGCACCTGGACTTCAGGAATATTCGGTTCGCGGTGGAGTGCCAGGAGATGATCCGATTTTATTACAAACGGTTTATATCGAATCTCCCGTTGAAGAAGGAAAAGAGATCAAAGTGATCTCCAATGGGATGATTGATCAATCGGTTAAACATATTACGCCAGCGGATATTATTGCTTCGATCAACTACTTTATTAATTTACTGCATGATGTGGGCACGATTGATGATATTGATCATCTTGGGAATCGGCGTCTTCGTTCGGTTGGCGAACTACTCCAGAATCAGTTTCGGATTGGTTTGTCACGGATGGAACGGGTGGTACGTGAGCGGATGTCGATTCAAGATGCCAATGCCATCACGCCACAAGCATTGATTAATATCCGTCCAGTGATTGCTTCGATTAAAGAGTTCTTTGGAAGCAGTCAGCTATCACAGTTTATGGATCAGACCAATCCATTAGCTGAATTAACACATAAACGCCGGTTATCTGCACTTGGACCTGGTGGTTTGACCCGTGAGCGGGCAGGATTTGAAGTGCGTGACGTTCACCATTCGCACTATGGTCGGATGTGTCCGATCGAAACGCCAGAGGGTCCAAACATTGGGTTGATTAACTCTTTATCAACGTATGCGCGGATTAATGATTATGGTTTTATTGAAACCCCATACCGCCGAGTCGATCCCGAAACAGGTTGTGTAACCGATCACATAGACTATCTGACAGCGGATGAAGAAGATAATTACTATGTCGCTCAGGCCAATGCCCCGATCGACGAGAATGGGGCTTTTATCAATCCGATGGTGGATGTACGCTACCAAGACGAGATTTTGACGGTTCCTCGTGAGCGGGTTGACTATATGGACGTTTCCCCGAAACAGGTTGTATCGGTTGCAACGGCATGCATTCCTTTCTTGGAAAACGATGACTCCAACCGTGCTTTGATGGGATCCAACATGCAACGGCAAGCCGTTCCACTATTAAAACCGGAAGCTCCTTTTGTTGGAACCGGAATGGAACATAAAGCGGCGCGGGACTCTGGAGTGATGGTGATCGCGAAGCGTCCGGGGACGGTAGAGAGAGTTACAGCAGATGAAATCTGGGTTCGTCATGAGCAAGAAGTAGATGGAGCGGTAGTAAAAGGGAACCTTGATAAATATAAATTAACCAAATTTACTCGATCTAACCAAGGAACTTGTATCAATCAGCGTCCCATTGTCCGAGAAGGAATGAAAGTAAAAGAAGGGGATATTTTAGCAGATGGTCCTTCAACAGAGACAGGAGAGCTGGCTCTTGGACGGAATA
Organism: Thermoactinomycetaceae bacterium; assembly: GCA_025449975.1. Taxonomy (GTDB): domain Bacteria; phylum Bacillota; class Bacilli; order Thermoactinomycetales; family Thermoactinomycetaceae; genus Thermoflavimicrobium. The sequence continues at coordinate 16,414 of JANWIG010000034.1, read as the reverse complement.
TTCTCGTCGCTTTTATGACTTGGGAAGGATACAACTATGAGGATGCGATTCTTCTAAGTGAAAAGCTAGTTAAAGAGGATGTTTATACATCGATTCACATCGAGAAGCATGAGATTGAGGCACGTGATACCAAATTGGGTCCTGAAGAAATTACCCGTGATATCCCGAATGTCGGGGAAGAAGCGCTAAAGAACCTTGATGAGCGGGGAATTATTCGTGTGGGTGCTGAAATCAAAGCGGGAGATATTCTCGTAGGAAAAGTAACACCGAAAGGGGTTACAGAACTTACGGCAGAAGAAAGACTGCTGCATGCGATTTTTGGTGAAAAAGCTCGTGAGGTTCGAGATACTTCTCTGCGGGTGCCGCACGGACAAGATGGGATCGTTGTCGATGTGAAGGTGTTTACTCGAGAGAATGGCGATGAGTTATCACCAGGCGTAAACCAACTTGTACGTGTTTATATTGCTCAAAAAAGAAAGATTTCGGAAGGAGATAAAATGGCAGGACGCCATGGAAATAAAGGGGTTATCGCGCGGATCCTTCCGGAAGAAGATATGCCATTTTTACCTGATGGTACTCCCGTAGAAGTTGTTTTAAACCCACTAGGGGTTCCATCACGGATGAATATCGGTCAGGTATTGGAAGTTCATTTGGGAATGGCGGCCAAAGCCCTCGGATTGTATATGGCAACACCTGTTTTTGATGGTGCTACGGAAAATGATGTATTTGATACCTTGGAAGAAGCCAATTTCAGCCGAGATGGCAAATTTGTCCTTTATGATGGGCGTACAGGTGAACCCTTTGAAAGCCGTGTGACTGTCGGCGTCATGTATATGATTAAATTGGCTCATATGGTGGATGACAAAATTCATGCGCGCTCCACGGGTCCTTACTCGCTGGTTACCCAACAGCCACTGGGTGGAAAGGCACAATTTGGAGGACAGCGTTTTGGAGAGATGGAGGTTTGGGCGCTGGAAGCATATGGAGCCGCCTACACCTTGCAAGAAATTCTCACTGTCAAGTCGGATGACGTGGTAGGAAGGGTTAAAACGTACGAAGCGATTGTAAAAGGTGAGAATGTACCTGAACCTGGTGTCCCTGAGTCATTTAAAGTACTGATTAAAGAACTACAAAGCTTAGGTATGGATGTAAAAATCTTATCTGAAGATGAAAAAGAAATTGAAATGCGTGAGCTGGATGAAGATGAAGAGCTGACCAATGAAAAGCTCGGCTTGGATCTAGAGAAAAAAGAAAATGCCCGGTCTTCTTCGTAATGAAGCGGTAGGGGGGAACTACCCTCCTACTCCATTCATTTCACGGGATGAATCCTAAGGGAGGAATGCCCATGTTAGATGTGAATAACTTTGAATATATGAAAATAGGCCTCGCTTCTTCGGAAAAAATTCGCTCTTGGTCCCGCGGTGAGGTAAAAAAGCCGGAAACGATCAATTATCGTACTCTAAAACCAGAAAAAGAAGGTTTGTTTTGCGAGAAGATTTTTGGTCCAACCAAGGACTGGGAGTGTCATTGCGGAAAGTACAAACGCGTTCGTTATAAAGGGGTTGTCTGTGACCGCTGTGGTGTAGAAGTCACACGTGCCAAAGTTCGGCGCGAACGGATGGGGCATATTGAGCTAGCTGCTCCCGTTTCTCATATTTGGTATTTTAAAGGGATTCCTAGCCGAATGGGTTTGGTACTGGATATGTCTCCCCGTTCTCTTGAAGAAGTGATTTATTTTGCTTCATATGTCGTAGTAGACCCTGGCTCAGCTCAGCTTGAAAAGAAACAGCTTTTATCTGAAAAGGAATATCGTAGCTATCGTGAAAAGTATGGCAATTCGTTTGTCGCAATGATGGGAGCAGAGGCGATCAAACGTCTATTGCAAGATATAGATTTGGATAAAGAAGTTGAAAATCTAAAAGAAGAATTGCAAACGGCTCAAGGACAACGCCGCAATCGCGCTGTTAAGCGTTTAGAGGTGCTCGAGGCTTTTCGCTCATCTGGTAATAAACCCGAATGGATGGTTCTTGATGTATTGCCAGTAATCCCACCGGAACTTCGTCCAATGGTCCAACTGGACGGTGGAAGATTTGCTACTTCGGACCTAAATGATCTATACCGGAGAGTGATCAACCGCAACAATCGCTTGAAACGCTTGCTCGATTTGGGAGCCCCAGATATTATCGTGCAAAACGAAAAGCGGATGCTACAGGAAGCAGTCGACGCTTTGATTGACAACGGTCGTCGTGGTCGTCCAGTGACCGGACCTGGAAATCGTCCTTTAAAGTCTCTTTCGCATATGTTGAAAGGAAAACAAGGACGTTTTCGTCAGAATCTGCTCGGTAAGCGTGTCGACTATTCTGGGCGTTCTGTTATTGTCGTGGGTCCAAACCTGAAAATGTATCAATGTGGTTTGCCCAAAGAAATGGCACTTGAACTATTTAAGCCATTTGTGATGAAAGAGCTTGTAGCCAAAGGCTTGGCTCATAACATTAAAAGTGCTAAACGAAAAGTGGAACGCGTTCATCCTGAGGTTTGGGATGTCCTTGAAGAAGTGATTAAAGAACACCCTGTGTTGCTCAACCGTGCCCCTACGTTGCATCGATTGGGAATTCAAGCGTTTGAACCTATTTTGGTGGAAGGTCGGGCCATTCGCTTACATCCACTCGTTTGTACCGCTTATAACGCTGACTTTGATGGAGACCAAATGGCTGTCCACGTTCCGTTGTCTGCGGAGGCACAAGCAGAAGCGCGCCTTCTGATGTTAGCGGCACAAAATATCTTAAACCCTAAAGATGGAAAGCCAGTTGTTACTCCATCGCAAGATATGGTATTGGGATGCTATTATCTCACGGTGGAAAAAGCAGGTGACAAAGGCGAAGGAAAGGTCTTCTATTCGATTGGTGAAGCGATTAAAGCCTATCAACATGGGTATGTCACATTGCATACTCGAATCGCTATTCCAGCGAAGAACATCGATAAGACTACTTTTTCGGAAAAACAGAAAAGTGCTTTGTTAATCACTACGGTTGGTAAATTGATTTTCAATGAAATCTTCCCGAAAGAATTCCCGTACTTAAATGAACCCAACCATCGTAACTTCAGTTATACCCCTGATAAATACTTTATCTTTGATAAAGGGGTCAATGTAAAAGAATTTATTAAGACTTTGCCTGATCCAGGGGCTTTTAAGAAGAAATTTATCGGGGCGGTCATCGCTGAGATCTTCCGGCGTTTTGGAACGACCGTTACATCACAAACACTTGATAAAATCAAGGAGTTGGGTTATACCTACTCAACCCGAGCAGGAATCACCATGTCTGTCTCGGATGTAACGGTTCCTGAAGAGAAGAAAGAGATCTTAGCCGATGCACAGAAAAAAGTGGATATGGTCATGCGGCAATATCGGCGCGGTTTGATTACCGATGAGGAACGTTATGATCGAGTCATCTCCATTTGGTCGCAAGCCAAAGATAAGATTACGGAAGTATTGATGAACAACATGGGTAAATACAACCCGATCTATATGATGGCTGACTCAGGTGCGCGGGGGAACGTGTCACAGATTACTCAGCTCGCTGGTATGCGCGGTTTGATGGCCAATCCAGCTGGTAAGATTATTGAGCAGCCGATTCGGACTAACTTCCGTGAAGGTCTGACCGTTTTGGAATACTTTATTTCTACTCATGGAGCGCGGAAAGGTCTCGCGGATACAGCGCTTCGTACTGCAGACTCCGGATATTTGACACGAAGACTGGTGGATGTCGCTCAAGATGTCATTGTCCGTGAAGATGATTGTGGTACAGATAAAGGTTTAGCTGTTACGGCGATCAGCGATGGCAATGAAATCATTGAAGGACTATATGATCGGATTGTGGGAAGAACCTCCTTCGAAACCGTGCGTCATCCGGAGACAGGGGACGTTCTTGTTCAGCGCAATCAGTTAATCGATGAAGAAATTGCGATGCGAATCGTCGAAGCCGAAATTGAACAAGTAACGATTCGTTCGGTTCTATCCTGCCGGACCAAGCATGGAGTCTGTAAAAAATGCTATGGTCGTAATTTGGCATTGGGAACACCGGTAGAAATTGGTGAGGCAGTAGGAATTATTGCAGCTCAATCGATTGGTGAGCCAGGAACACAGCTAACGATGCGTACATTCCATACTGGTGGGGTTGCTGGAGATGATATTACCCAAGGTTTGCCGCGGATTCAGGAGTTGTTTGAAGCGCTCAATCCGAAGGGGCAGGCGATCATTAGCGAAATTACCGGAAAAGTGGTCGATATTCGCGAAGTCAAAGATCGTCGTGAAGTGGAAGTGGAAGGCGCTGTTGAAAATAAAGTTCATGTCGTTCCGTATGGTTCGCGAATCAAGGTAAATGTTGGCGATACGATTCAAGCTGGAGATGAATTAACGGAAGGATCGATTGATCCCAAAGAACTGTTACGGATTAAAGGGACGCAGGGAGTCCAAGCGTATTTGCTTCAAGAAGTACAAAAGGTATATCGCTTGCAAGGGGTAGAAATTAACGATAAACACGTTGAAGTGATGATCCGACAAATGATGCGGAAAGTGCGTATTACCGATGCTGGATCAACAGATCTTCTCCCGGGATCAACGGTGGATATCCATGACTTTGAAGAAGAGAATCGAAGAGTGTTCCCAGCTGGCGGGGAGCCAGCGATTGCTCGCCCTGTTCTACTCGGGATCACCAAAGCATCCTTGGAGACCGAATCCTTCTTATCGGCCGCCTCTTTCCAAGAAACAACACGTGTTCTTACCGATGCAGCCATCAAAGGAAAAGTGGATCGTCTCCTAGGCTTGAAAGAAAACGTGATTATCGGAAAACTGGTGCCTGCTGGAACAGGAATGGCACGTTATCGCCATTTAGAGCCGAAGATGGCAAACGAATTAACAGATGATCTTGATGCTTTGACAAAAGAGACCGTGCTGGTTGAGTAAAGAAATTTTTGGTGGCACTTTATTGACATGGATAGAGAACAGATGGTAATATGTCTTCGTGTGCTTGGAGTAATATTCACTTTGGAGGGCTAGACCATGTCTTATGAAAAAGTGAAACAAGCAAAAAAGTTAGCGATTGGAACAAAGCAAACCAAAAAAGCAATTGAGCAGAACAAAGTGCTTGAAGTGTTTGTAGCATCCGATGCTGATGCACATATTACTCATTCCATTGTTTCCATGTGTAAAGAACGCGGGATCACAGTAAATTATGTTGACTCGGTAAGAGAGTTAGGTAAAGCTTGCGGTATTGAAGTAGGTGCCGCCACAGCAGCAATCTTATCCGATTGAGTGACGATAGGTTACCGCGTACAATTCATGTGCGCGGTTCTATTTCTAAATATGTCGTTTCTCTTTTTCCCAAAAATGAACCGCCTGGATCTGTGGACATGAAATGAAAAAGGAGGTGTCCTTCATGCCAACAATTAATCAGCTGGTACGTTCAGGACGTAAAGATAAGGTGACTAAATCCAAATCACCTGCATTGCAATTGAACTACAATAGCTTTAAAAAGACCCATCTACCACAAAGCTCTCCACAAAAACGCGGTGTTTGTACGCGTGTAGGTACGATGACTCCGAAAAAGCCAAACTCTGCTCTGCGGAAATATGCCCGTGTTCGTCTGTCCAACGGGATCGAGGTGACGGCATATATCCCTGGGATCGGTCATAACTTGCAAGAGCACTCTGCTGTACTTGTACGCGGAGGTCGTGTAAAAGACTTGCCTGGTGTACGTTATCATATTGTTCGTGGTGCTCTTGATACTGCTGGTGTTGCCAATCGTAAGCAAGGACGTTCAAAATATGGCGCAAAACGTCCAAAGAAATAATCTTTAAGTTATAGAGAAAACATCTGAGTCAAAGGAGGGAAAAGCATGCCACGTAAAGGTCCAGTACCTCGTAGGGAAGTTTTACCAGATCCAATTTACAATAGTAAGTTGGTAACGCGTTTGATCAACCGCTTGATGTACGACGGTAAAAAAGGGAAGGCACAGCGGATCCTATATGAATCATTTGATCTTGTTCGTGAGCGGACAGGGAATGACCCAATGGAAGTATTTGAACAAGCACTTAAAAATGTGATGCCTGTTCTCGAAGTAAAAGCACGTCGGGTCGGAGGTTCGAACTACCAGGTTCCTGTAGAAGTGAAGCCAGAACGTCGTACCAGTCTTGGTTTGCGTTGGCTGGTAAACTACGCTCGTCTACGGAACGAAAAAACGATGCAAGAACGTTTAGCAAATGAAATCTTAGATGCTGCCAACAATACGGGTGCAGCTGTGAAGAAGAAAGAAGATACTCACCGTATGGCGGAAGCAAACCGTGCGTTTGCTCATTACCGCTGGTAAATAGAAATTGAATCCTTGTAAATACGAAGGGAGAAAATTCCGATGGCACGTCAATTCTCCTTGAAAAATACTCGCAATATCGGAATCATGGCACACATTGACGCAGGGAAAACAACGACCACTGAGCGGATTTTGTTTTACACTGGACGTGTTTACAAAATCGGTGAAACACATGAAGGCGCTGCAACAATGGACTGGATGGAACAAGAGCAAGAGCGTGGAATTACCATCACCTCTGCTGCGACGACTGCTCAGTGGAAAGATCATCGTATCAACATCATTGATACACCTGGTCACGTTGATTTTACAGTTGAAGTAGAGCGTTCTCTGCGTGTACTTGATGGAGCTGTAGGGGTATTTTGCGCAAAAGGTGGCGTAGAACCCCAATCCGAAACGGTATGGAGACAAGCAGATAAATATCATGTTCCAAGAATTGCGTTTGTTAACAAAATGGATATTCTCGGTGCTGATTTCTTTGGCGCTATTCAACAAATGCGTGAGCGTTTAGGTGCGAATGCAGTGGCGATCCAATTGCCAATCGGTGCTGAAGATACCTTTCAAGGAATTATTGATTTAATCGAAAACAAAGCGATTTATTATCTGGATGATCTTGGAAAAGAACAAGAAGTCCGTGACATTCCTGAAGAGTATCAGGAACAAGTAGAAGAATATCGGACGCTTTTATTAGAAGAAGTCGCTGAGATCGATGAAGATTTAATGATGAAATATCTCGAGGGTGAAGAGATCACCACGGAAGAGATCAAAAGCGCTCTCCGCAAAGGGGTATGTAATGTTCAAATCATCCCAGTCCTTTGTGGTTCTGCTTACAAAAATAGAGGAATTCAATTGCTTCTCGATGCAGTCGTAGATTATATGCCTTCTCCGCTGGATGTTCCTGCGATTAAAGGGGAGCTAAAGGACGGTACAGAAGCAGTTCGAGAGTCTAGCGATGAAAAGCCATTCTCTGCTCTGGCCTTTAAAATTATGACAGATCCTTATGTAGGTAAGCTTACGTTTTTCCGTGTTTACTCTGGTACATTATCTTCGGGATCTTATGTGCTCAATTCAACCAAAGGGAAGCGTGAACGGATCGGTCGGATCGTTCAAATGCATGCGAACCACCGTGAAGAGATTAGCACGGTTTATGCAGGAGATATCGCCGCCGCCGTAGGTTTAAAAGAGACATCTACGGGAGATACCTTGTGCGATGATAAAAATCCGATTATTTTAGAAGCCATGACTTTCCCAGAACCGGTGATCTCAATTGCGATTGAACCGAAATCCAAAGGAGACCAAGACAAAATGTCTGTGGCTCTAGCGAAGTTAGCTGAGGAAGATCCAACCTTCCGTGCTTCTACAGATGAGGAAACAGGTCAAACGATTATTGAGGGAATGGGTGAGCTTCACCTCGATGTGATCGTGGATCGTCTCAAACGTGAGTTTAGAGTAGAGGCGAATGTAGGTGCACCTCAAGTGGCTTACAAAGAAACCTTTACCGCTACGGCGAAAGTGGAAGGAAAGTTTGTACGTCAGTCTGGTGGACGCGGTCAATATGGACACGTATGGATTGAGTTCGAACCACTTGAAAGAGGTAAAGGATTTGAGTTTGTCAATAAAATTGTTGGTGGGGTTGTACCAAAAGAGTACATTCCAGCTGTTGAAAATGGAATTATCGAAGCCATGCAAAATGGCGTATTGGCTGGCTACCCACTGATCGATATCAGAGCAACATTGTACGATGGTTCTTACCACGATGTAGACTCATCTGAAATGGCGTTTAAAATTGCTGGATCCATGGCACTGAAAGCCGCTAAGTCCAAATGTCAACCTGTTCTTCTCGAACCAATTGCCAAAGTAGAAGTGACTGTTCCTGAAGAGTATATGGGTGACGTAATGGGAGATATCAACTCTCGTCGTGGTCGCGTAGAAGGAATGGAAGCGCGCGGTGGTGGTCAAGTCATTCGGGCGATGGTACCTCTAGCCAACATGTTTGGTTATGTAAATACTTTGCGTTCTCGTACCCAAGGACGCGGTACTTTCGTGATGCAGTTTGATCACTATGAAGAAGTGCCAAAAAATGTTGCTGATGAAGTCATTAAAAAGTTTTCTGGTGAATAATCAACAATTTTGTTAAAAAGATACCGGTGAAGCGCTTTTGCGCTTCCAGGTATTCATATAAAATGATAATTGCTAAGTATTTCTTTTGCCTTTCCATCGATGATCGGCAAGAAATTATTTGGCTAGGATCATAAGAGGATTTTCCCTCTTACTTCATCCAATTGGATGGATCAACCATCTTTCGTTAAACTACCTTATGAAGTTGATCAGGGATGATCGGTCGGGTAGATTCTTAAAAAATGATCTCCTTTTTTCCATTAGGAAAGAGGGACGATGGATACTTAATTTGGAAAAACATTGGATATTAAGGAGGATTCCATTATGGCAAAAGCCAAGTTTGAACGTACAAAACCACATGCTAACATTGGTACGATCGGTCACGTTGACCATGGTAAAACCACTTTAACGGCTGCTATTACCACGGTTCTTGCTGCTCAAGGAAAAGCACAAGCACAAGCTTATGATCAAATCGATAAAGCACCTGAAGAAAGAGAGCGCGGAATTACCATTTCAACCTCTCACGTTGAGTATGAAACAGACAGACGTCACTATGCTCACGTAGACTGCCCAGGTCACGCTGACTATGTTAAAAACATGATTACCGGTGCTGCACAAATGGACGGTGCGATCTTGGTAGTGTCTGCTGCAGATGGTCCAATGCCACAAACCCGTGAACATATCTTGCTTTCTCGTCAAGTAGGTGTAGACTACATCGTTGTCTTCTTAAACAAATGTGATATGGTTGACGACGAAGAGCTTCTTGAATTAGTAGAAATGGAAGTTCGTGAACTTCTTTCTGAATATGACTTCCCTGGTGACGACATCCCAGTTATCAAAGGTTCTGCTTTAAAAGCTCTGGAAGATCCAAATGGTCCTGATGCCCAACCAATTATTGAGCTCATGAATGCAGTAGATGAGTATATCCCTGAGCCACAGCGCGATGTTGATAAGCCATTCTTGATGCCTGTCGAAGACGTCTTCTCCATTACTGGTCGTGGAACCGTTGCTACCGGTCGTGTAGAAAGTGGAACCATTAAGACTGGTGAAGAAGTAGAGATCGTCGGTTTGGGTGAAACTCGTAAGACTGTATGTACGGGTATCGAGATGTTCCGTAAAATCCTTGACCAAGCACGTGCAGGAGACAACATCGGTGCTCTTCTCCGTGGAGTGGATCGTAAAGAAATCCAACGCGGTCAAGTTCTTGCTAAACCAGGTAGCGTAAAGCCTCATACGAAGTTCAAAGCACAAGTATACGTGCTTTCTAAAGAAGAGGGTGGACGTCATACTCCATTCTTAAATGGATATCGCCCACAATTCTATTTCCGTACCACGGATGTAACAGGTGTAATCACTCTACCAGAAGGCGTAGAAATGTGCATGCCTGGTGACAACGTGGAAATGGAAGTGGAATTGATCGCTCCAATCGCTATCGAAGACGGTACCAAATTCACCATTCGTGAAGGTGGACGTACGGTAGGAGCTGGATCCGTAACTGCGATCCTTTAATAAGTTTATTAAATGCTATCGACGCCACTAGTCGATAGCATTTTTAAATGAAAAGTAGCTGAACAACGTCTTGCGTGTTCAGCTACTTTTTTGATTAAATGATTCATCACAGAGGATTTGAAATAGTTCCTCCAATTTTTCTCTTGGATACTGTAAACGGATCGCTGTTTCGATGGCATCCATTAAGGCTTTTCTAATGGTTGCTTCTTTATATTTTATACTTTGTTCTGTTTCCACTTCGGCAACAAAGGTTCCTCTTCCTTGGCGAGTATAGATTAAACCTTCATGTTCTAAGTCTTGATAGGCTCTTCGTGTCGTAATCACACTGCAAGACATATCCTTAGCCAAGGAGCGAATCGAAGGAAGTGGTGTACCAGGAGGGAGTTGACCACTGATAATTAAATCTCTTAACTGTTGTTTAATTTGGTGATAGATCGGTTCAGAACTATCTAGGTTAACATGAATAGGTAATAAAATGCTGGTCACCCCCGTTCTCCTGTTCGATGAACAATGTGATGAATCCCTTTTAACCAGAGCAACGCAGAAACTACTCCAATTGTAAATATACCAAATCCTATGAAGAGACCGTATTTCGAAGCCAATAAGATGGTTTGCGTTAAAATGGATTGATTAATCCAATTCTCCATCGAGATCAATAAGATGGTCAGTGTCCATAACGTTAAATTGATGATCCAAGTGTAAATCGATCCTTTAAAAACCAACTCGGTGAATAGAAGGAGAGCCATTAAAAAGAAACTGTATCCCAACAGAATCAACGTCGTTGTGATGAGGATGGATCCGCTTAGGGTTCCTTCTAACAAGCCGCGAGAATGTTGTAACCACAAAAGAGAAGGAAACCAAATCATCCCAAGTAAAAGCCCCATCATCAGACTTTGCATCATTCGTGCGAACAAGATCTCTTTCATGGAAAGAGGAAATGTTTTTAAAAAGAATATTTCTTTTTGGAAGAAGTTTCGATTGTACGATCGGAAAGTATAATGCTCTAACTTTGTCACGACTGGTAAGATGAAGAGAATAATTAAACCAAGATTTTGAGCCATTACTGTCATTTCTCCTACAAAGAACAACAGCATGATCAGAAATCCGTAGATTAGATTCAAAAGGGCCACCATAACGAAAGTAGGCAGTGAAAACCTCGTTAGTCTCCATGCGTTATTCCACATAAACACACCCCATTTTGCACATTGAAGCTCGTTTTTTAAAAGATCAAATTGAGCTGTCTATTTTTTCTCATCTAAAGAGGTGCGATTACGAAGACGATGTTGTTCTGTAATTTCCATCACAATTTCTTCTATACTCATTGAATGGACTTGTAAGATCGCATCCCCGTTTGCTTGTAGAGCAGCAGTGGTTTGTTGGACATTGGAAGTGATCAGGAGATTGGGTTGGTGTTGGTCTACCCGAACCACTGCGGGAAAATCATTTCCTTTTTCAATTGGGTTTTTTAGCCAGATTTTTTTCCATTGTTCGGTTAAAGAGTCCTTTTCAAAAGTGCCGATGATTTGACCTTGATCGATTAAAGTAATAAAATCAACGATTTTATTGATTTCTTCTGTTGAATGGGTAGCAATGACAACGGTACGACCATTTGCTTGCATAAAATCGGTCAGTTCATCATAAAAGATCTGCCGGGACATAAAATCATAACCATTGGTCGGCTCGTCGAGTAATAATAGCGTTGTTTGGCAGGAAACGGCTAAAGAAAAAAGCAATTTCCGCTGGTTACCGGTCGATAATTTTTGGTAAGCAATGGTCTTATTGATTTCAAATTGACTGATGAGAGATTCAAATTTTTGTTGATCCCAATGGGGATACCATAATCGATAAAATTTTTCTAGTTTACGTGCATTCCAGCGTTCAGGTCCAAGATATTCAGATGGTACATAACCGATCTGTTCACGAATTTTCTTTTCTTCTTGGGGATGGTTTAGCCCTAAAACGGTTACTGTTCCCTGATCGGGTGTAATTTGACCAAGGATGATGCGAAACAAGGTACTTTTGCCAGCACCGTTGGAACCGACGATCGCGTGGATATATCCTGTTTCTAAGGAGAGATCGAGCGGCCCTAAGTGAAATGAAGAAAAGGACTTTGCGATTTGCTCAAGTTGGATCGCCATCATATCACCTCAGAAATGACTTTGATACTTTTTTATGACACTTTCTTTGCTCATCCAAAAGATGAAGTTACCAATGAAAAATAGGGTGATCCCACCAAAAATCTTCCATTGTTGTGAAATATCAATGAAGAGCTGCATGATTGATTTATTTGTAAGCAGAAGAGTGATGAGAAAAATGAGATAAAGCAGTAGTAGAAATACCCAAGAAGCATAATAGAAAACCTTGGAAGATAAGGTATATTGCATATAAGCTGATATACTGATCATCAATAAGGAGATCCCAATATGAATAAGAATAATATTAAGCAATTGACTAGAAGAGATCGGCAATTGATAAAGATCAAATAACCCTAAAGTATAGAGCAATACATAGATGGTAGTAGCATAGATGTTTGCTAATAGCCAGTACTCCATATAAAAACTATTGATAATCTCTTTTGTACTGATCGGGAAAGAATTTAAGAATTGGATTTCTTTCCGATAAAAATCGGTCCACCTTAGTTTAAGTTGAAAGTTTTGGAAGCGAAAAACAGATGGATAGAGTAATAAAACGGAAAAAACAATACTTTGCAGAGTTGCTTGAAACCATTTCTCCTTAAAGATGACTTCATGATACGTAATTAGGTTATATGTCCACAGTAGGCACAAAGTCCAACTGAGTACGATAATTGGAATGTTATCTTTAAAATGAAAAAAGACCAGTCGCCAAATTCTATTCATCTTTTTTCTCCTTTGATGGTGTGAATCAGTTTCTTTCCATTCATTCTTGAGCGGATGAATAAAAACCAGCCAATAAGTGAAAGGAAACCAACCAAAAAAAATAGACTTAGGACACTGATTTGTCTCGTCTGCACCCATGCGAGGATCTGTTGGGTATAGGAGATCTCAAAGATGGTTTGTATTGTAGCAAGGATTGCAGCAATGACGACCAAAAATAGAATAGCCAGCCAGGCAATATGGATGGAAGACCTCAATTCAAAATATAGAAACGGGCCGATTAGAAAAAGGTGAATGCCAATAAAGGTAAAAAAGAGCAATCCGAGAGAAGAGGGTTCACTCCAGCTGTTTGCCTGAAACAATGTGGCGATGATCGGTGTAAGAAGAAGATAGATGACAATCATCACTACAAATAAATAGATCAGTTTACTTAGGATGATGCTGTCTCCACGCAGGGGCATCGTCTTTAAAAACTGATATTCTCGTCGATGGTTGCATTGAATAAAAGAAAAATAATGATTGGATGTAGAGTAAAGAATCATACTCAGTCCTACGATATATATTCCTTCGAAGAAAAAGACAATCCAAATAGGTAAAGGAGCCAATTGAAATAAATCAGTTTTTGCTTCCGCTTGAAATGAATAGGAACTATTTAGCATGAGAAGTAAAACGATCATGCTCAAAAAGATTGTACGTAAAAGGGCGATCGGCATCTTTTTCATGGCCTGTTTACTTAACGCCCAAGTGTCTCGCCACATAAACACCTACCTCCTATTGAAAGTAAGGGGGAAAGGAATCGGCATGAGCCAAGTCTTCTACCTGTTGAGAATGGATGCCGATTCCAATGAACGGTTGATTAGTTTGAGAGCATTCGGTTAGGCTTTTTAAAGACACTGCTACTAATATAAATCACGATGGCAATAAAGAGAATGCTGCTAAGAATCGCATATAGTAGGTGGGAGAGTGTTAGGGTTTTACCAGCTCCTTCGAATAGAACCGCTTGAATATTGGCAAATGGCACGAAAAAGTAAGGAGTAGATAAGGAATCTTCCGATGAACCAAAAGCAAGGTAGAAGGAAACGATCATCGGCAATAGATTGACTGGCCAGAGATATCCTTGTGCTTCTTTAAAAGATTTAGCAAAAGTGCTAAGGAAAAGTAAGATTGCCGATATCGTAGCAATGTAGACCAATAGTAAGAAAACGATCCCGACTTGATAAGAGATAGGTAGCGCTAAGAACCAGTCCAAATTTAATGTTGGATTTTCTAAATAAGGCTGAATTGCATAATAACCGCCAAGAGTGATGGCAAAAGAGATCAACGAATAAAAGGCAACCGCGATCCATTTTCCACACCAAATTTTTGATGGGGTTAATGGGAGGGATAATAAAGAACGGATCGTACCGCGCTCTTTTTCACCAGCAATGGCATCGATGGCGATCCCAGCTCCCGAGATCACGGGTGTCATTCCGATAATAATCGATAACATAAGGTAGCCAGTAAATATTTTAACCATCATATTTTCTTCCCCTGCGGTTTCCTTGACTTCTAAATGAAGCGTATTTTTAGCGACATTAGGGGGTAGATTGCTTTGATTGACTTTTAAAACGTAGTTTTCGATCTGTGTGATAAAAGAGGGACTTACTCCCTTGTCGGAGATAAATAGCATCACTTTATTGGTTTTCGGATCCATATCCAGGTAGAGGTCTGCTTCGCCTGTCTTTACTTCGTGGGCTGGATCTTTAGGGACATAGGTTTTTAGTCCAGTTAACTGTGTAAACTGATTGCGTTGCGCGTCTGTCCAGTTGGAAGTAACTGGGATCTTTACTTCATCTTCCTGAGAAACGAAATTATCTGTTAAAAAAGCCATTCCTGCCCAGAGCAGAACAGGTAAAAAAAGGGCAGTAAATAATGTTTTACGATCGCGAAACTGCTCGATTAACTCCTTTTTTAAAATGAGCCAAATTCCCTTCATTTTACTCCCCCCCAATCACATTCCGCATGATCGATGTGAGATTGTTCGTTTTTTCTTTGCGATACAATTCGCTTAAATCTCCGTGATAATGAACTTTTCCTTTTCGAAGAATAATGACTTGCGAGCATAGATTGTCAACTTCCTCAAGGATATGTGTCGAAAAGATAATGGTTTTGCCGCGTGTTTTTACTTCTTTTAATAACTCCTGAAAGGAAAGACTCGCTGCAATATCCAGACCAGTAGTCGGTTCATCTAACATGATGATTTCCGGATCATGGATCAGTGAACGTAAAATGGTTACTTTTTGGTGATTTCCTTTCGAAAGTTCCCCTGCTTGTTTATGAAGATGAGGAGTTAACTCCAATGCATCTGCCCATTCTTTGATGCGTTGTTCGTAAACGGATTTAGGTATATTGTAGAACTCTGCAAAATAGGCGATGTTCTCATAAGCGGTAAGGCGGTGATATAGTCCCGTTTCGCTCCCAAATAGTAACCCGATTTGCTTTTTTACTTCCAAAGTCTCTTTTTGAACATCTTTCCCCAATAGCTTTACTTGCCCTGATGTGGGTCGGATGAGACCGGCTAATATTTGCAACAGAGTAGACTTGCCGGCACCGTTGGCCCCCAATAAGCCCACAACTTCTCCACGATCGATTGAGAAGGTTACTTCTTGTAGGGCCTTGGTGTTTATATACTGTTTATTTAATTGATTTACTTCAATCACGGGATTGCTCATGATGATCCCTCCATTCATTCAATTAGAGTGTACATACCGTATATACTGTGTATGTCTATATTAACAATATAATGACCCTGCGAAATTGTCAATTCTTTTTTTAAAAAATGAGGCAAAAAAAAAGCTAACATTCGTTGAAATGAACGTTAGCTTGGGCGATTAGCGAGAGAAGGGTTTATAATTGGCAATCCGATAGAGGATCTCTTTGGCTAACCGTGCTTCGCGTGGGTCTGAAAAAGGATCATGCACGATATTGTCTAAAAGCGAGTGAATATAATTTAAAGTTAATGCTTTTTCTTTTTCGGTTTTAAGCATGATTTTTTTATGAATTTCCTTTGTGACCATTGCTGTCCTTCCATTGCTGTAAAAATACTGCTTTTTCCATTTATTCTACATTAATAATAATTACCCTTTTTGATAAATATAGACGAATAAACTATTTTTTTCCATTTAGTAAATAGAGAGATGTAGTATAAACTTCTATATCAGCGTAGAGAAGAAAGGGTAGATCACAATATAGCCCTATCTTCCTATTCCACATGGCTTTCAAAAGGCATTTTCATTGACACTCCACACGGCTTCAGCCGTGGGATTCTTGGATCATTCGCGTTCGCAGTCCGCTTCCGTTTTGAACAATGCCCAAGTTGAGGAGTGTGCCATCACCTCGACCCACATGGTTAGAATGTACTCACATGGGCGGCGTACCTGTTACCAGTACGCTAGGCTACGAACCCAGAAATGGCTTTAGCTATATTGATGGTTCTATTCAGATCCGCATGGCAGGTATAACCACATTTTTTGCATCTGAACTGGATGCCATTTCGATTCGCTTTTTCACGATGATTACATTTACAGGTTT
>JANWIG010000033.1 GCA_025449975.1 Thermoactinomycetaceae bacterium | reverse complement strand
TCGATCCCTACCTCCCCAGCCAGCAATGAGCCATTAGCTCAGTTGGTAGAGCATCTGACTTTTAATCAGAGGGTCGAAGGTTCGAGTCCTTCATGGCTCACCAATGATATAACTTTTACGCGGAAGTGGCTCAGGGGTAGAGCATCGCCTTGCCAAGGCGAGGGTCGCGGGTTCGAATCCCGTCTTCCGCTCCAAACGAAGAAAAACCCATTTTCGAAAAGGAAAATGGGTTTTTTGATTGATA
Organism: Thermoactinomycetaceae bacterium; assembly: GCA_025449975.1. Lineage (GTDB taxonomy): Bacteria > Bacillota > Bacilli > Thermoactinomycetales > Thermoactinomycetaceae > Thermoflavimicrobium. Next base: position 39,821 of record JANWIG010000033.1, on the reverse strand, counting down.
GTTACGTTCGCATAAAAGGGAAGATCAAGAGCAGTTAAGTCCTTGGAAAAACCAATGGGTATTCGCAAGGACTTGGCTGCTCTTTTTCTTTTTCGGTTTTTCCAATCTCGTTTCTTCAGGGCTTCTTAAAAAGCATTGGTTTCTAACAATGTAGACAGTTGGTAATCATAAAGTTAAGTCACACAAGATGGAGACTTAAGAGATCCTTTAGAAGATAATCTTGTTTGTTTATCATTATATCCTAATAACTGGTTGGAATATGTATCGTTAATTCGTATATTCATCAAACGATTTTTAACAAAAATGTGTCTATTGTGTATATGAATTGTACAATATTGGAATTATGAATAATAAGACATAATATAATTCGATTCATTTTATTGTTATTAGTGACGAAAAATACTAAAAAACCGTTTATTTATGCTGGTCAATGAATAATTATTATATAATTTGTAAAAATAAAGTTATTATGTTAGACTGGCAAATAATATGAGATAAAGGGGAAAATTTGGATATGGGAAAAAAGCCTATTTCAATTATCGGGGTGCCGATGGATTTGGGGCAAGGAAGACGTGGTGTAGATATGGGTCCCAGTGCGATTCGTTATGCTGCAGCACAAGAAGAGTTAAGTAAGTTGGGTTACGATGTTGAAGATCTTGGGGATCTTCTGATCCCTAGTCCAGAGTCTACCGTAGTGGAACAAGCGAATCTAAAGTATTTAAAAGAAGTGGTTGCTGCTTGTGAACAGTTAGCAAGTACGGTGGCGAAAATTGTGGAACGTGGAAGATTTCCTTTGGTATTTGGAGGAGATCATAGCATAGCGATCGGAACCATTGCTGGTGTATCAAAGCATTATAAGAGGCTCGGCGTGATTTGGTACGATGCACATGGGGACTTAAATACAGGGGATAGCTCGCCATCTGGGAATATTCATGGGATGTCTCTTGCGGCGAGCCTAGGAATCGGTCATCCTGATTTAGTACAATGTGGAGGATTTGCTCCGAAAGTTTTACCAGAGCATGTTGTGCTTGTCGGTACGCGAGAGTTAGACTCAGCAGAAAAAGAACGGATCCGTCAGCTAGGTATTCGTGTTTTTACCATGCATGAAATCGATCGACTTGGCATGGCTCGGGTGATGGATGAAGCGATTCATATTGTTTCGAAGGGAACAGATGGGGTGCATTTAAGTCTAGATTTAGATGGTTTGGATCCTAAAGATTGCCCAGGTGTTGGAACTCCTGTTCAAGGTGGAATCAGTTATCGGGAAAGCCATCTAGCAATGGAAATGTTAGCGGAGGCGCAGATTATTACCTCAGCGGAATTTGTAGAAGTAAACCCCATTCTCGATCAATTTAATCAGACAGCTAGAGTAGCTGTTGCTTTAATCGGTTCGCTCTTTGGGAAGAAAATTTTGGATTGATGAAAGATGGTGGAGTCAAAACCATTATTTTCATCTCTCGAAATGGCGAAGGTTCTTTGGATGTCATAGAAAGAAAGCGGTGATCCCTCGGTTTCCCAATCACCATGCATGTTCAAAGTTCCTTCGCTTTACAAGGATTATTCCATTTGCTATTCTTTACACTAAATTATCTAATATTGAATAATTAGTATTGCGGTGTATTTTTTGACTTGATGAATGGTGCTTGGTCTGTTAAGAAAGAGATCGATGCAACAATTTTTGCGAATGATCGATCATTCTCATCTGCATATTCAATTTTTAGAAATATTGTGCAATAAACACAAAAAATGGCTGCTGCTGAATCTGAATAAGATGAATGGAAACAGACAATCAAAAAGTTCGTATGAAGCCAAGTCTCAATCCAGTCAAGAGGTAACTTGGCTTTTTTCATCTTTAAATTGCCCCTGTTTTGAAAAGTGGGTAAAGTACGTTTGAGAAAGATTTACGAAGAAAGTGTGTTAAAATGAAGAAATCTAATGATGACTCTAAAAGAGAAATTCCATTTCAGTTAAACCGGTAGTAAGATTGGAGAAAGGCGTATTGTTTTTACCACGATTCATAGGAACTGTTCATCCAACTTCAAGAATAATGATTTTTGAATTAATAAAAGAATTATCTAAAGCACGGTATTGGCTAAGGAATCGAAATCATTTAGTAGAATAAGGAGATAATAAATCAAAGGAATGAAACTAATGGAGGCATTGAATGATACAATGGAACTTTATTGGTGACATCATCGATATTTTAATTGTAAGTTATGTTATTTATCGCTTACTCATGTTAATTAGAGGAACACGGGCCATTCAACTTTTACAGGGAATCTTTGTCCTGATTTTCGTTTGGGTGATCAGCAGCTTTTTACAACTATCCACTGTTCGCTGGATGATTCAAAATCTAGCTTCAGTAGGACTACTGGCAGTTATTATTATTTTTCAACCAGAACTACGAAAAGCCTTGGAACAGCTGGGTAGAGGTGGTGTGCTTTTCAAACGTCCGAAGCGATTTCAACCGAAAGTTGTCACCAAAATCACAACGGAAATTAGTAAAGCAGCTGCGCATTTGTCGAAACGTCAAATAGGTGCTTTAATTGTTATTGAAAGAGACACTGGCTTATCGGATTATATTGAGACAGGAATCACTCTTGAAGCCAGAGTGAGTTCAGAGTTACTGAAAAATATTTTCTTGCCTAATACACCTCTTCATGATGGAGCAGTAATTATTCGTGATGAGCAGATTATGGCCGCAGGTTGTTACTTGCCGTTATCAGAAAATCCGTTTATTAGCAAAGAGCTCGGGACACGCCATCGGGCTGGTATTGGTTTAAGTGAGATTTCAGATGCGATTATCATTATTGTTTCTGAAGAAACAGGCACGATTTCGATCGTCTCTCAGGGGAAAATTGAGCGTGGTTTCACGGAGGAACAGTTGAATCATCGACTTCAACAAGATCTGAATCGAACTACGAAACAGAGTCGTTGGCATGCCTTCTTACTCCGTAAGAGAAAGGAGGGGGCAGTTGATGAATAAGTGGTTAGAAAACGATATTGTGCTAAGAATTATCTCTGTTGCATTAGCAGTCATTTTATGGCTCTCCGTTAGTGATAGCTCATATTCTTTTTGGCAAGAGAGAGGGTTTACTTCCTCACAGACGCGGGTCGAAGTCCCGATTGAAGCAAAATATGATGAAAGTCGATATGAATTAGTTAAGCTTATTCCAAACAAAGTCCAATTGATTTTAACGGGGGATTCTTATTTATTGGAGCGACTTTCCTTAAATTATCGTGTGTTTGTTGACCTAACAAAGCTTGGTTCCGGTAGTCATAACGATGTTCCTTTGCAAGTAGAAGGAGTTCCGGTCGGTATAGATAAAAAGTTGAGTACCACTACCGTCGATGTGGTTTTAGAAGAAAAAATTAAGAAAGAGTTACCGGTTCAAGTCGATGTTGTCGGTTCCCTCAAAGATGGCTATAAGTTAGGAACCCCGATCGTTACTCCTAACAAAGTAGTTGTCAGTGGAACAAAGTCACAACTGGAAGAAGTAAAAAGTATCCGTGCGGTGGTTCAAGTAAATAAACTGGATCAAATACGGGGGAATATACGCTTACAGCCTTTTGGAGATCACGGTCCACTCAGTTTAAATCAGATCTCACTCAATCCCGAAGTAGTGCATGTGGAGATTCCAATAAGTGTTCCAGGTAAGAAAGTGCCATTAAATGTAGAAGTAATCAAAAATGCTCCAGCGGGTTACGCGATCGAAGAAATTACTACCAAGCCAACTGATATAACGGTTTATGGACCACAAACGTATTTAAACACACTCAGTTATTATTCTGGGGTTCAGCTCGATCTCTCCAAAGTAACAAAAAGTACTACGCTGAAGCGATCGGTTGTTGTTCGTGATCCTGCTACAAAAGTAGAGCCCAAAGAGGTAGAAATCTATGTTAAAATGGTGCCATCACAGACAAAACAAATCGAAAATGTTCCGATTCAGTTAAACGGAATCCCAGAAGGTGTGATAGCGGAATTTGCCCAATCTGAAAATGGCAATGTATCGCTTGAAGTCTCTGGTGCTCCATCTTTGGTCCAAAATATCGGAGCTGGTGATATCAAAGCATATGTGGATTTATCCAACCTTTCTTTAGGAAGTCATGAAGTTCCCATTCAGTTTGGTTTGCCTTCCTATATTAAGGTACAAAACCAAGAAAAACTAAAAGTAAATATTCAACTGAAGAAGAGGTAAACTTTCATCCTGATTTCTAAACGTCCATTATGGGTTTGGAATAGCTTAGTATGTACCCACCATTCTAAGCTATTTCTTTGCTTAAAGAGGGTTGAACTGTAAGGTGTGTCGAGAGAGAAGAGCGATAAGGATCTTATGGGGAGCAATCATCCAAAGTAGATCCCAATGAACCTATAAGGATACTGAGTGAATAATATGTCAAAAAGAGAGGTGAAAATCTGTAGCTCATGATGGATAGAGCTACAGGGCATAATGGGTAAGTATTTTGGTACAGATGGAGTCAGAGGAGTAGCAAATCAAGAGCTAACCCCAGAGCTAGCCTTTCGTTTGGGTCGGTTTGGAGCGTATATTCTTACCCGCGGTCAAAAAGAACAGCAGCCAAAAATAGTGGTGGGACGTGATACCCGTTTATCAGGATCGATGCTTGAATCAGCCCTTATCGCTGGAATTGCTTCCATCGGGGTCAATGTGATCCGTCTAGGAGTAATCAGTACTCCTGGCGTTGCTTTTCTAACTCGGCATCTGAAGGCGGATGCAGGAGTAATGATCTCTGCTTCGCACAATGCCTTCCCTGATAATGGTATTAAGTTTTTTGGTGCAGATGGTTTTAAGTTGTCGGATAAAACGGAAGCTGAGATTGAAGAACTGTTGGATCAAAAAGAAGATCATCTACCGCGCCCCGTCGGAGATCAATTGGGACGAATTGAAGACTATCCCGATGCCCTTCATGATTACATAAATCATCTCAAAGGGACGATCGATACGGATTTATGTGGAATGCAAATTATCGTGGATGGAGCCAACGGTGCTGCCTATAAAGCAGCTCCTATGTTACTTCGGGAACTTGGTGCGGATGTTATTACGATGAATGTACAGCCCGATGGTGTAAATATTAATGTGAAATGCGGTTCGACGCATCCAGAGCAATTGAGCAAGGAAGTATTGCAAAAAGAAGCGGATCTAGGATTAGCATTTGATGGAGATGCTGACCGTTTAATCGCTGTGGATGAAAAAGGGAATGTGATTGACGGCGATCAGATTATGGCCATTTGTGCGAACTTTTTAAAGGAGACAGGAGAGCTAACCAATAATACGGTTGTTTGTACGGTGATGAGCAATATCGGCTTTTTTAAAGCGATGGAAGAGTTGGGGATCCGAACGGAACAAACCAAAGTGGGCGATCGGTATGTCATGGAAAAAATGCGTGAAGGAGGAGCCTGCTTAGGCGGTGAACAATCCGGTCACGTTATTTTCCTAAAACATAATACAACTGGTGATGGTCTGCTAACCGCTGTCCAATTGCTAAGAGTAATGAAAGAAAAAGGAGAAACGTTATACAATCTTAGCAAAATCATGACCCAATACCCGCAGTTGCTGGTCAATGTAAAAGTAAAGTGCAAAGACAACTGGGAGCAAAATGCGGCAATCCAAGAAAAAATAAAAGAAGTGGAAGAAAAACTGGGAAGTGAAGGTCGTGTCCTTGTTCGACCATCCGGTACAGAACCTTTGATTCGTGTGATGGCAGAGGGACCTGATCCTGAGCAATTGCAAGCTTATGTGAATGAGATCGCAGCAGTGATCGATCAGCAATTGAACGAAAATGAATAGCTTGATAAGCGTCTGACTCCTTTACGGATAGTCAGACTTTTTTTTGAAATGTTTTATAGTATAAACATGATAAAGGAATCTTTGTAAATATTTGATAATTTGGTATAATTTTAGTAGTTAGGTTCAATGGATCTTAAAGGAGAGAAGATGATGGTAGAAGGGATTTCGTGGGAGGAATTTTTTTTGAATTACTGGCGGAAGAAACCGCTCTTTGTAAAAGGTGGAGCCATCCAATGGCTGCATAAGAGATATGAATCAAATGATTTTAATAGAATGGTTCAGGAGGTCGAAAAGCTAGATCCTAGCTTAATAAAGAGAAATGCGAACAAGGTAACTTTTGTTCAGCAGATCGATTTAGGCGATCCACATTTGCAACAACTGGCTGCCAAATTCAAACATTTGTTCTCCTGTCCAAGTGTATGGTTTGACAGTGTACAAGCAGTCGATAACCATGGAATCGGTTGTCATTTTGATGATAGCGATAATTTTGTTTTACAACAACAAGGGGTAAAGATATGGAAGCTACACAGTCCGGAGATCATCCCCGAGGATGTATTGCGACGGAGGATGTTAAAACAACCTATTGGTAACATTTATATGCCCGAAACATATACTCAGTTTGTTCTCGAACCGGGTGATCTCCTCTATATTCCGATTTTTTGGCCTCATTGGGGAGTCTCTGTCGGGTCCACGCTCAGCCTATCCCTTGTGTGTAATGCGAGTAACGCAATTGACGAATTATTGCCTATTATCGAACGACTATTGCAAGATCACCCCGCTTGGTGGAGACCTCTTTCATATATTCAACAACACAAAGAAATGGTAAAGGATTCGTCCCATGTTGATCCTTATGAACAGATGATTGATTCGCTTTTAAAAGTGCTGGAAAAAAAGACATTTCGTCGGCAATTGAAGGAGCTTTGGAAAAGCCGACGTGAGGATCAGATCTATCAGCAACATCCAGAGATGCTTTCTACTAACGAAAAATCGACAAAAGCGACTGTAACGCGAGAGGTGCATCCGTCGTTACAGATTGATATGGATCAGGTAAAAGCGATCTTTAAAAGCTCCGTTCGTTCAGTGAATTTAGAGGATTGGGTGATGCCAGATCATCGAGAAACACGTGCAACTCTCCAAACACTTAAATTTCGCCTTGCTTTAAAGCGGTTTTTGCTAATCTGTGATAAAAGCTATGAATTAATGGAATCGGCGGACAGCAGAGCCGCGTTACAAAATATTCTTAACCGATTGCTTTGTCTAGATGAGTCACAACTTCGTCAAATTTTATTAAGACCAGAAATATTCTCATGTATGTGGCGTTTACATGAGGCGATCGACTTTGCCTTTCCGCCCCGTATAGAGGAAATCAGTCACTATTTGGGAACGTTCCTCCTTTCTTCCTTTGTGGCACAGGATGGATTTACAGAAAGAATTTTGTGTTCCCGATCAACAGAAGATACCCTTCAACTCTGGAGCCAAAAAGTACAAATTCAAACAATCAAACCACTTCCAAAACTACTTTCTATTTGTTATAAAGAAGGTCATTTACAAATAGCTGATCCGAACGTCGGCTCATGCGGTCTTCTTTATACAATCCCCATTTCTTTATTGCGTACATCCACAACAACCCCTACCCAAACGACTAACTATCAAATCAAACCGATGCAATCTGTCGACTCCATTTTATTTAGTCATGATCACGATTGGTGGGAGCGCTTTTTGCCCAAGAAGGTTTTAGATCATGCTCCACTACTTTCTAAAAGCCAACGGGAAGACTGGGAAGAAGAGATGAGAGAAGCCATTTCTCTCTTGCGAACTACTTGGGTTGAGGGATACGACGAATTGTTGATGCTCATCTCTTGTCTTAAACCCTTATCCCAGCCAACCAGCATGGTATTACCAGCATTTCGCGGTCTGATCTTACTTGGAAAGCAAACGGATCCTGTTCAAACAGCTCGTCTCCTCGTTCGTAAGCTAGCACGAACAAAGCTTTATGATCTTCAAGATCTCTATTTAATCATTGAGGAAGACAAGGAAACAAATCGACGGGTAAAGGATGTCTCATCATCGTTAGATAGCATCGCTGATTTATTGGCAAATCTCTATGAATTAATGCTACTGGATCATCTCTCATTCAAAGAGTTAGAAGAGGATCGACAAGTTTTGCTCAAGCATTCGCAAACGATTCTTTCGATGGAGAATCAGCTATCCTTGACAGCTGAAGGGAAACAGATCTGGGCAGGATTTTTAGGGGCATTCCAAAAGTTTGGGGTGTCATCATGAAGGACCAAGTATTGATCCGGAGAAGCAAGTGGGAGTTATCGAAGAAAAGACTCTTGCAAAGTGAGTTGGGAGATTCGAGTTTAAGTCTGTATGTGGAGTCATTTGAGGTATTATCTACATGGATGAAGCATTATCAACGATTATTGAAAAGAACATTAAATGGTTGGGAAGGGATAATTCAAAATATCGAAATTTTGGTACAATCCAAAGTGGAAAAATTGTGTTTGCAGACGAAAGAGACGATTCGTCAAGAGCAAGGCTTGTTGGTTCACCTGATTGTAGAGGGAAAATATCGTCTTGTTCCGGTTCTCTGGCAGTTTTCAGCGAAAGAAAAACTATCCGCTGACCGATTTATTCGGGCGATGGAGGAGGAGATTTTACCGGAAATACGAGCTGCTCGTTGGGGAGAATATCTGTTAGAACAAACCTGCTTGCCCATCATCTTGGAGCCATGGCTTGCTTCGCAGCTGATTCATGAATGCATTGGTCATAGCTCTGAAGCGGATAACTATCTGACATATATGAAGCCAAATGGTTATCAACTAGGGATGGTTTGGACGGATTATCCTCTGCAAGTGTATGATGATCCAACGATGGTTGGAATGCGTGGAGGTTATGAACAAGATCATGAAGGCTCTCCGTCTTTTTGTACACAACTTCTAAAAGATGGTGTCTGGACTGGACTGTTGCATAATCAAGAGACTGCCCAAATGCTCGGAGAGCAGCGTTCCTGTCATGGACGGCGTGTTGTTGGAAAGAAGCGAATTCAGCCTCGCATGTCCGTCACTTATGCTGGTGCTGGGAAAGAATCATTTGAAGAGATGATTCAGATCAAAAAGGGATTGTATTGTGTGGGGACTTGGGGTGGCGGTTCGATCGGACTGGAATTCATAATCCGTCCGGCGTATGGAATTTATATCGAGGACGGGAGAATGACCAATCGTATAATACGAGGCTTTGATATTCGCGGCAATAAGTTGGAGGCGATTAGACAGATTGAGGCGGTAGGCAAAGATGTAAAGTTTTTTAATCCGTTTTTTGGTTGTGATAAAAATGGTCAGAATAATCTTCCTGTTACACACGGCGCACCGCACCTTCGACTGAGGAAAGCTCATTTAGTTCCGATTGGATTCTAAATCAAAAACATCCCTTCCCAGTAGTGGATGGGGATGTTTTTGACTTGACGTTTAGATCGATTATGTGGGCTGATTTACTTTGGAAGGGATATTGCGACGTTCGAATAGCATTGTAAGAAGGGCGATGATTTGTAAGAGAATGGCGATGGTAATCATCATCTGGAAGCCATCTACACTTATTGTTCCTTGCTGAGGACCTTCGACAATCCGGGAAAAAATACTTGCGGCAAATGCGCCTGTGCCAAACTGGATCAATTGAAAAAAGCCGATAAATTCGCCTGTTTTTTCAGGAGGAACAGCCATTAAAGCGATTTTGTTTTGAGAAGGCATGGTGATTGTTCCCCCTAAGCCAAGTACCAAATAGATCAGTCCAAACCAAAAAATATGGTGAAGGTGTCCGCTAAACCAGAAAAAAATCGATGCTGCCAAAGAGAGAGACATGCCGATGGCCAATGCTGTACGTGGACGGGAATCGGCTGCACGTCCAGCCATCCCAGCAATAAACAGGTCGATGATCGATTCGATAATAATCACCCAACCAATCCAATCAGCTGGGAAGCCATGCACATCTCGTAGATAGCTAGGAGCGTATAAAACAATCGCATTGGTGACGAGAAAGAGGCAGAAGACTCTTATACAAGCAAGAATAAACGTTTGATTCTTAAAAGCTCCAGTTGGGAAAATCGACGCTTCTCCCTTTTTATGTACTTGGACATAAATGACAGCGATTAGTCCAAGTAGAGCCATAAAGCAGCAAACAATTTTTCCCAATGGACCAACCTGTTCCATAAAGAGGATTTGTAAAGAGATCACCATCATTAAAAGTCCGATTCCACCGAGAAAGGGAACTTTGTTTTTCGATGTTTGGGGAATATTTTTTGGTAAGCTTAAGGAAGAAAGGATCAAAGCGATCAACGAAATTCCAGACAAAATATAGAAGATGAATTGCCAAGTAAAATATTTGAGGATCAAACCACCTAAAGCTGGACCGATGAGGCTGGCAGTGGCTAAGGTTGCAGAGAACCATCCAAAAGCCCAACCAATCTTATTTTCTGGAAAACAAAGACGAATAAAGATAACTTGGACAGGGACAATCATCGCATCGGCAATCGCCTGAAAAGCTTGGAAAAATAAGAATAGATACCAATTGCTGACCAGTCCGCTCATTAGAGTGGCAAAGGTAAAAAGAATAATCCCAAGAAAAAACTGTCTCCTTGCTCCTACATGATCAGCCAATTTACCGAAGAAAGGTAAGCCAACTGCGAACAAAGCAAAAAATAAAATATTTCTCCAATGCAAGGTTTGATAATTGATATTAAATGTTTTGATTAGATCAGGAAAAGCGATTGAAAGCATAGAAGTACTCATCACACTAGCAAATACACCGATGGAGATCGAGATAATTAGGAAATGTAAATTGGTACGAGTGGACAAGAGTTTCCCTCCTGTTAAAGAACTAAAATAACAATCAAGGAAATCTTACATTTTTTAATAGAGATAATAATCAGGAAATAATTCGGAAGTTATTTTTAATCATCATATTCAGAGGAATGGCTAAGGAATTTAACTAAAAAATAGGAGAATCTGAAAGTAAAAAGGACTTTTTTTAATCATCCCGCTTAAATATACCATATAAGAAGGAGATTGGAAACTTTATTGACAGAAGATAGTTTAATTATTGTTTTTTCAGAATAAATGTGTTATTATAAATTATGTAATAAGTCATTTGCTTTGTCTCTTTTTTTAAAGGATGACATCGAAACAGGTGACCATGAAATGAATCATTACGAGTTTGCAAACCGATGCTTTTCATTGGTCCAGTCTAGGAGGTGATTCAAAGTGAAAAAACAACAAGAGGTGAGACATCCCCGTTTACAAGCTTCTCTGGATGAATTGGACGTAGTGGAAGCGAAAGAATTGAAAGTAGGCAATGCCTTTCATGCCTTCCGGTTTAAATCTTCGTTGGAAGAGTTGGATGTGATTGAAGCGAAAGAATTAAAGGTGGGTAATGCTTTTCATGCCTTCCGATTTAAAGGATAGATGGATAGGGGGACATCCCCCTTTTTTATCATTTGAAATATTGGACAAGGTTAGAGAGAAGTTTCTTTCTCAATGCTTGCGCCATTTGTATTCGATAACTCCTTTAAGAAAGGTGTAGTGATATGAACAAAGAGATTTTGCTTGTCTTTCCACCCACTACAGAAGCTCGTTTGTTTCCATATCTGAGTTTACCGATGATTACAGCTTATTTGCGCAAGCATGGTGCTAACATTTATCCATTTGATTTGAATATTCGCTTATGCCATCTGCTATTTACAAAATCCGCTTTGACACACTATCTCGATCGGATCATGGCAGGAGGTCATTCAGACCTAAAGCATCACTACCGTTTGGAGATGGGGCAATATTTACTTGCCCACCAAGAAGAGTTATATCAGCAGGTGTTTAGGAAAAAGCAGGCGAGTGAAGAAAGCGTGCAACGCGCAGTACGATTTGTCCGGCAGGGGATCGAATTGTTATTGGAAGGCTCGATTTTAAAACGAGAAGTCACTTCACTCGATCAGATGATCAGACTAGTAGAACACTTTGAGCTAGAGGCAACCGATGATTTTCCTTCCCAAATCCTGTACCAAATATTGATCGAATTGCTTAACAAGAGAAAACCAAGTATTTTTGCTGTCTCGATTGCGTACTACAGTCAAATTTTACCCTCCCTGCTGTTAGCCAAATGGGTCAAACAACGCTTTCCTGATCTGCTTATTGTCTTTGGGGGACAACAGATGATGTTGAGATATACTGATTTGATTCAGCATCTTATGATAAAACATTGGGTGGATGCCGTTGGGATTGGAGCTGGAGAAGAGACGATGTTGAAGTTATGGCAATACCAACAGGGTCTGGTTCATAAAGAAGAGATCCCCGATTTGCTGTGGACTCAAAATCCTTTATCTGACGACACAGTTAAGCGTTCTACTTTGCATCTCAAAAATGTTCCTCCTCCTGATTTTAGTGACTTGCCCATTCATCATTATCTAAATGAAGAGGTTCATCTCTCGCTTATTACTTGTGTAGGGTGTTACTGGGGTCGATGTATTTTCTGCTCATATGGAAATCGTTCTTATAAACAAAAAAGTTACCAACAAAAAACCGCTTCCCAAATTGCTAAAGAATGTAAATTTCTAGTGGAGACCTATGGAATTCATCGAATCAACTTTGTTGATGAAAATACAAATTTGCGATTGGTGCTTCACGCGATGAGGATCCTCAATGACCAAGGGATTCATATCCAGTTCAGCACACGCAATCGCTTGGAAGATATACTACTAGATCTCGATTTTTGTATGGAGCTAAAAAGGCGCGGGTGTGTTTTAATGTCAGTCGGTTATGAGACAAACTCACAGCGGCTACTAGATCGTTTAGATAAAGGAGTAAAAGCCTCCAATTACCAGCAGATTATCGATAACCTCCATCAAGTAAAGATTCCTTTACGTTTGTCGATAATGGGAGGAATTTTAGATGAAACCGAAGAGGAATTTCAAGAGTCACTTCAATTCCTTCTTCGCAATGCGGATAAGATCGGGATCGATGTGATGCAGATGCTCGTTGCGGAACCGACTACGTATTTAGCGGAAAATCCTGAGCGTTATGGCATTCAGATTGTCTCCACCACGCAACTGAGAGGAAATCGTTTGTTGAACTATGGAATGGGGCGAATGGGTTACGACTTTCATTACCCGGATGGAAATACATTCTTATCGCGTTTGGAACAGTTTCTCTCCATTTTCCGTCATGTACAGCCACAAAAAAATGATGAACTCCCACCCGATGCGCGAAGGGAGCAAAACCATGAGCAAGATCGGGATAGGATGGAAGAGATTCAATTGTATCCTTGGGTGAAAGTGATTCAAGCATCCGTGGGGGAGGGGAAGGAAGAGAGACGGTTTATTGTCGATATGCTTTGGCAGCGGTTTTTTCATTTTCCGGAAGAAGTGATCAAGCAAGAGGGGGCTATTCTCCGAGTGCGTTCACCTCATTTAAGCGAAGGATCGCATCTGTTAAAGAGTTTTCTTCATCGTGGGATCGGCACACGAACAAAAAATCAGGTAGGTGAGGATGAATGAGTACAACCTCTTCTATTCGATTTCCTCAAGTAGAAGAAAAATTGGGTCTTGGATTAGGTATGGATCTACCTTGGGACGAAGAGATGGGATTTGTTCGTAGAGTAGAAGGAAAAGACACGATCTCCGAAAAAATGGTCAAATTTTTTAATCAGTATCATGGTCAATTTAATTATTTATTTATTGCCTATCAGCCGAAGAACCGCAACAGGTTAAATGCTCAAGAATATTTTGAAGCCTATGACGCACTCTTTGCAGCTGTTCCCAATTTAAAAGCGAGGGCTTTCCATCAGACGATTTTAAATATGGGAGCAATGGAAGAATATGATAAATCGTTGATTATCCAATTTACCAATCAATTGATCGAACGATATGATCTAAAATGGATTGTGGAAGACCTCGGTCTCTGGTCCGTCGGTGGGAAAACAGTTCCATTTCCTCTTCCTCCATTGATGACGTTAGAAGGTTTAAAAGCATGTATTCGTAATATTCGTGAATATCAAGAGAATCTAATAGCGCCTCTCTCGATCGAGTTTGCTGGGTTTACAGAAGGGACCAACTTTTTTATCGGTGAGATGGATGCTTACGAATATTTCCGGATCATTGCCGAAGAAACCAATTCACCTGTTACGATCGATATCGGTCATATTCTTAGCTATCAGTGGTTATGTGGGCGTACCGGCGAGCGGATGTTTGAGGGCTTAGAAAAGCTGCCATATGAGTATTGTTTTGAATTTCATCTGTCAGGTTGTCAAATTATTAATGGGAAATTTCGTGATCTTCATCATGGTGTGTTGTTGGATGAGCAAATCGACTTGCTTTCTTATATGCTCCCTCGTTGTCCCAATGCGAAAGCGGTCACTTACGAAGATCCAAAGTATACGAATGAAGGAATTTTGATTCCCAAATCACAACGCAACTATCAGCGGATGAGAGAGGTTGTGGAAAAATGGGCCAAGCAGTAAATCCGTTTCTCTCTTTACCAGAAGCGTTGTATCGACTTTTATTTAAAAGATCATATCGTCAAGCTTTTTTAGAGGGAAATCATCAGTTCCTGGATTTGTCTGAATGGGATTTGCAACAGTTAAGGACGATCGATCATGAAGAGCTTCAAGCGACAGCAAAAAATATCTGTCGTAATTTACTATCTGGAAACTTAGATACAAATGGTGGATTATTACAAGCTTATCCAAGCGTGTTTCAGGAGCTAAAAAATTTGCAAATCAATTCCATTGAACTGATGTATGAATTTATGGAGACCTCTTTTTTTGATGACTATCGAGAGGTTCCTTTCGGTGGAGAGGGTATCTGTGTAGAAGAAGCGTTTTATTATTTTCTTAAAAACTATTCTCCTTTTATTAAAGCTAATCCTTATAACAAGCTTATGTTAACGCATGAATTCTTAACCAGTCTTCTATCTATCTTAGTAATAAATAAAGATCCACACTTTGTCGTAAAAACAGATCAAGTCATCTGTAATGGAAAGGTGTTCTATGCTGTTCAGTATTTTCCCAGCCAAATTGTTGCCGCATTGGTGAATCGTCCTGTAGAAATGCAGGAGCAGGCGGAATCTGAGATCCCTTTTCTGTATGCTGCTACGGAGAAAACGTTGATTAAAGGTCCTATCGATGAGCTGACGATAGAAATGATTCGACTAGGGGAGTACAAGGCAATTGAGCGAGCTGAAGTGTCATTGTGTGAGCGGTTTGCTGTTTCACAGCAGGATCTGCAAAGGATTCAGAATAAGCTAGCTATGTTGGGACTGATCGGTTAATATGAAGCCCATTCTCTACACATTTGAAGAACATGGGGAAGTTTTGGCTTTTTGGCATGAAATGGGTTACCAAAATGAAACGATTTTGGTATTTGACCGCCATCTAGATTTTAAAAAAATTGAATTATCTCAGCTACAGCGAATTCGACAGGCGACGAGCAGTAAAGAACTGTCCTTGCTAAATCGCGATATCCCTTTTCGAGATGATTCTACATTCGCTTACGGATTAGATAATTTTCTTTATGCTGCTGCTCAGATTGGTCTATTAAAGCGGCTAGTGTGGGTTATTCCAGAGCCAACCTTTTATACTGTGGGTCAGCTAGGAAAAATTTTATGGGAAATGTTATCATTAATCCCCGGACATGGTGAAGAGGTTTTGCAAACCTTTCGTTACCATCGTACTTCTGTTTCGGTCATTGTATCTGGTCTCCTTATAGAGATTACGACCCTGCGTCGTCTATCTACCCTTCATTTCTTTCAACCGTGTAGAGTAGATATGGATTTGGATTTTTTCTATGGAGAAGATGGTAAGCTCGTTCACACCGTTTCAGAAGTATGTGAACAGCTGCAACAATGTTGTCTAACCGATCAATTGCAGACAATGACCTACTCCATATTCAGCGGTTTTTTACCAGAAAGTTATCGCTGGTTGGGTCAAGAGGTTGCTAATCGGTGTGGATATCAAATTCAACCATTAACTGCACGTCGACAAAAATATGCAGTCGAGAGCATGGAAATTATTTCAGGACAGAAAGAAATCCAAATAGAGAAGTATCAGGCACTGTGGAAAAGTGAGCTGGAGGAGCTAGATGGGGTAGGCTGGACGGTAAGAGGATTGTTAGCTCTACAAATGTCCCAATTATTTGAAGCCTATCATTGTTATGAGCAGGCGCGTTTACACGGAGATCGAGCTACCTGGCTAGGTTACTCGATTGGACTTTATTTATTATGTCAACAACAATATAAAGAAGCCGCGCTTTGGTTCCAACGTGCGGAGGGGCAGCTTGTGGATACTCTTCAAGCACATAGCTTGCAATTACGCCTGCTTTGTGAATATCGTTCTGGTCAGTATGAAGCGGCTTTTACCACTGCCAACCGCTGCTTGTCTCAATTACCTCTGCGGTTTAATGCTTATAAGATTGGAATCATGACCGCTCGCATGCTATTATGCGAGGATCAAGCACGTGAGTGGGAAGATAAATGGTTGCTTGTTCAAACGATTTCAAACTCATGTTGACATTTTCATACACTGAAATCGTGGGATTCTTGAGTTGTTTTCCCCTAAAATCGGCAAATATGATCCACTTCCCAAAAGAATCAAACTGCCCAATAATAACAATTTTGGTAATATAGGCGGTTTGATATATTTTTTTGGAATGTTGTATAAAGGTATTAATAATAAAAATAGTATTCTCTTGAAATAGCGTATATTATATGCAAGATATAAAGCAGATATTTTGAATTTTAGTATCTTGTATTATAATTGGGAACATACCAAGAGGAATAGAGGTGGATGGATGAAGGAAAATTATGACATCATTATCGTTGGCGCGAGATGTGCGGGTGCTACTCTTGCTATTGAGCTAGGAAAGGCGAAATACGAAGTATTGTTGTTAGATCAATCTCATTTTCCCAGTGATACAAACTCTACTCATGCCTTTTTTAATAATACGGTATATATGTTACGAGAATTGGGAGTAATGCCTTTACTAGAAGAAACAACCGCTCCTCCGATTCGCCGAGTTTTATTTCAATTTAATGATATAAAAATTGAAGGCGATCTGCCAATTGTACATAATGAAGAAAATAGTTACTGTATTCCCAGAACATATTTTGATAAAGTGATGCATGATTGTGCAACTTCTTTTGACTCGGTGACCAGTTTAGAGGGGTTTCGGGTCACCCGATTATTGCGAAACCAGCGGCGAGTGATCGGAGTAGAAGGGATTACACAGACAGGAGAATCAAGGCGTTTTACAGCGAAGATGGTGATTGGAGCCGATGGTCGTCGTTCCACTGTCCGAAGTTTACTCGGATTATTGCCTAAACGAAAAGTATCGACGGATTATTCGTTTTTCTATAGTTATCTAACGGGTCTTGAGCAATCGGATCCGCCTAAATTTGAGATTCATCAGATCAATGGGTCTACCTTGGTGATCTTTCCAACTTCTGACCAGAAGTACGTCACCTTTATCGCTTGTCCTTCTGCTTCTACAAACTGGTTAAAAGCGTTCCGCGAAAATCCGAGCCAAGCCTATATCCAGTATTTAAAAACGAAATTCGAGGTCATTGAATTTGAAAAGCGGTTAAAGAATGCCAGAATGGTCGATAAAGTAAAGGGATTATTTTCATTTGATAATTATTGGTTCCCATTGATGGGAAAGGGTTGGGCCTTGGTCGGGGATTCAGCGATCTTTAAAGATCCAGGAGTTGCTCAAGGAATGCATGATGCTATTTTTGGAGCGCGAACCCTTGCGGCAGTTTTGAAGGAATATGATTGGGAAAACGAAGAGAATAAAATGATTATGGCATATGAGGAAAGAGTCCAAGAAAAGATCTTGGGACTATTTGAGCTGGCTTTAAACATGACGAAGTATAAACCGAGTACTCCTGAACAGAGAAAAGTACAACAGCTAATTAGTCAATATCCTCAAGCGAGAGATAAATTTTTTGGTGTCTATAACTATGCAAATGGTTTGGACGAGCTTAACAAAGAAATTGTCGGAATATTGGCATCTACTAAGGAGAATGAATGATTCCTTAAAGATTCAAGCCTTGTAACTACTGGGTAGTTGCTTGGCTTTTTCTTTTGTTAAAATGACTGGAAAAATGGATTTGACTCTAACGTAACGTGATACTTTATGGTAGGAAAGGAAGGGGGAGCGAAGATGAGAGTCAAAGAAGTAGCCGATTTGGTAGGAATCAGTGTGCGAACCCTGCATCATTATGATGAGATTGGGCTGTTGGTACCTGATCAGGTTACGGAATCGGGATACCGGATCTACTCGGATGAGAATCTAGCAACTTTGCAACAAATTTTGTTTTTTAAAGAATTGGGCTTCCCTTTAAAGAAAATTAAAGAGATCATCCAGAGTCCCTCATTTGACCAGTATGAAGCGTTACAGTTGCATCGGGAAATATTGATCAAGAAACGAGATCAGCTCAATCAAATGATTCACACCGTTGAAAAAACTATTCTACATTTGAAGGGGGAAATAGAAATGGCCAACGAGGAGCGATTCGAAGGCTTTGACTTTCGAAAAAATCCTTATGAAGAAGAAGCGCGCAAGCGTTGGGGAGATCAGACTGTCGATCGATCCAATGAAGTCATTCGCAACATGTCTAAAGAGGAACAGAAAGCATTCGCTCAATCCTTTGATGCCATTTATCGAAACTTAGCTAGCCTTCGTCATCTTCCACCCGATTCGGAAAAAGCACAAGCGGCGATCAAAGAATGGTATGAGCTATTGAATAAAATAAATTACTACTCCTTGGAGATGTTTAAAGCATTGGGACAGATATATGTAGATGATCAGCGTTTTACCAAAAATATTGATCAATACGGTGAAGGATTAGCCCAATTTATGTGCGAGGCCATGGCTGTATTTGCGGATCAACCGAAGAAATAAAACAAAGCGCCTAACACAGGCGCTTTGTAATCACCGATCGATTAGATTCACTTGATAAACTTCCAACCAATAATTGATTTGAGCCAAATGGGCGATCAGCTGTGGTCCACTCATGAGCTGACCAAACCATGGGACTTGAAAGGTGGCACCTTGTGAGTCGATAATTGCCTGTACTTTCTGTTTATCAATGATTTCGAGACTAGGAGAGCTAGGTCGATCGATCACCTGCTGCAGCCACTTGGAAACAGCTTCGGTATATTTAGGATGATAGGTTTTGGGAAAAGGGCTTTTCTTCCGATACAAAACCTCATCGGGTAACAGTCCTTTTAAGGCTGCGCGAAGGACCCCTTTTTCTCTGTTACCGAGCATTTTGATCTTCCATGGTATATTCCATACATATTGAACAAGGCGATGATCAGCAAAAGGAACACGTACTTCTAAGCTTGCCCCCATGCTCATGCGGTCTTTCCGATCCAACAGTGCTGTCATAAACCAATTCATATTTAAATAAAACAATTCCCTACGCCGAGCTTGGATTCCGGATTCCCCTTCCAAATGAGGGGTTTCCGCAATCGTTTCGTAGAAGCGGTCCAACATATATTCTTTTAAGCGGAGGCGTTTTCCCCATTTATCATTTAACAAATCTTGACGGGCCTCCACTGAGCGAATCCAGGGGAATCCCTCTTTGGCCGATGTTTCAGGATGGTGAAACCACGGATATCCTCCAAAAAGCTCATCGGCGCATTCTCCGGACAGAGCGACGGTAAAGTCTTTTTTGATTTCTTCACAGAACAATAAAAGCGAAGCATCAATATCGGCATATCCGGGCATATCTCGCATGATAATCGCTTTTTTTAGATATTCTACTAGCTGATCGATCTGAATGACCTTTTCATGATGAACCGTTCCTAAATAATCACAAACCTTTTTTACAAAAGGACCATCTTTCTCCGGCTGGAATTGATTCGATTCAAAATATTGATCATTTCCTTCATAATCTACCATGTAGGTATGCAGAGGGAAATGGTGATGCTTTTTAAAGTAGTTTGCCGCAATTGCTGAAATACCGCTCGAATCCAATCCGCCAGATAAAAAAGTGGTGACGGGGACATCGGCGAAAAGTTGACGCTCAACGGTATCTTTAAAGAGATAACGGATATATGCAACTGTATCCTCAACGGGGTCCAGATGAACGGTACTTTTCACATTCCAGTACCGCCAAATCTTTAAACCATCTTTGGTATAAGTAAGAGCATGAGCGGGTCGAAGATCTTTAATTCCTAAATAAACACCGTGTCCAGGTGTTCGCGAAGGTCCCAGTCCAAAAATTTCAGACAATCCCTCGCGATCAATGGCTGCTTTCATCTCGGGATGAGCGAGGATCGCCTTTATTTCTGAACCAAATAAAAATTGCCCTTGGCGCTCATGATAAAAGAAAGGTTTTACCCCAAGACGATCACGGGCGGCAAAGAGCTTTTCTGATTCATTGTCCCAGATCGCAAAAGCAAAAATGCCATTAAAACGCTGTAAGCATTCTTCACCCCATTCAATATAGGACATGAGCAGCACTTCGGTATCGGAATGACCTTGGAAACGGTATCCTTTTTTTAATAAATCCGAGCGAATCTCTTCGGTATTGTATAATTCACCATTGTAGACTAAGACATATTGATGATGATATTTGGTTCGTTGCATTGGCTGCCGTCCACCCTCTGGATCCACCACCGCTAGACGGGTATGACCAAACACCGCTTTGGGTGACATCCAGATGTTTAAATCATCTGGTCCCCGATGTTCAAGCGTCTTTGCCATCTTACGTATGGCCTTTTCTTCATTTGCTAAATTGCGATGCCAATCGATCCAACCAGTGATCCCACACATTTGGACCATCCTCTCTCCAAAATTTCCGCTATCGCCTACTTCCCAATCATATGCAGGAAGGGAAGCGATGTGAACCATTCCTATGATCCACAGGGATTGGGGAAAGCGTTGCTTAAGTAGATAGCAGTATGTTAATATTGGTTTGACTATAGAGAAATGGAGGGTTTCCTGGTGTGGAGTAGTAGACTTCGATTCCAAACGTTGAACTAATGCAAATTTGTTCAAGGCTCTGTCTGTGATGCAGAGTAAATGGGATAAGTCTGCCTATTTTCAAGGGAAACCTTTTATTTTACGTGATCAAAAAGAAGGATGAGAATCCTCTTTTTTACACATAAAAATAAAAGATGGATCTTATAAGGGACCCTACCCGTTTCACTTCTCTTTCTACTTGGTGTTTAACGGGAAGAATGGAGGAGGTTTGTAAACGGGCAACCTCTGATCTTAGAACGTGCAGAGGATTCCTTTGAGATCAAATGAACTCTCTATCCCATTTGCTTTTGCAACTCGCAGGTTGATGAAATAAAGGAAAGGATGGAGGGTTTTTTTATGGAAAAAGAAAAAGGCATTTTGATCGGAGTACAGTTGCCAAACCACGATAACTTTGACTATTCCATGGAAGAATTAGAAAATCTGGCTATCGCATGCGAGATCGAAGTTGTTGCGCAAGTGACGCAAAAGTTACCACAAGTGAATCGTGCGTTTTATGTGGGAAAAGGAAAGATGGAAGAGATCGAGCAAATCATTTCCATGACAAATGCAGAACTAATCATTGCCAATGACGAATTATCTCCTTCACAGATCCGCAATTTAGAAAAACAGCTCGATATCAAAGTGATCGATCGGACCATGTTGATTCTAGAAATCTTTGCTCAGCGGGCTAAAACGAAAGAAGCACAGCTTCAAGTAGAAGTAGCATTATTGGAATATATGCTTCCGCGTTTGACGGGGAAAGGAGTTTTGCTGGATCGACAAGGAGGTAGCGCCGGCTTCAAAAACAGAGGAGCAGGGGAAACCAAATTGGAACTGGACCGTCGTAAAATCAAGAAAAGAATCGCCTCTTTGAATAAAGATTTAGAAAGCGTTGTCGAACAACGGAAAACCCAGCGCAAACAGCGGCAAAAAAGCGGCATTCCGGTTGTATCGTTGGTCGGCTATACCAATGCCGGAAAATCGACCATCATGAATACCATGGTCAAACGGTTTATCTCTGCCGCCAATAAAGAAGTGTTTGAGAAAGATATGCTATTTGCTACCCTCGATACATCTGTTCGCCAGATGAAATTGCCGGATAACAAATCGTTCTTGCTTACAGACACTGTTGGCTTTGTGGATAAGTTGCCGCATTCTCTGGTTAAGGCATTTCGTTCCACTTTAGAAATTGTCGCGGAAGCGGATCTATTGATTCATGTCGTCGACTTCTCCAATCCACAATTTGAAGAGCATATGTATATTACGAACCAGACGTTAAAAGAAATTGGTGTGGAAGATATTCCGATGATTTATGCGTATAACAAATCGGATCTAACCAATCAATCCTTTCCCAAAGTGGAAAACGATATCGTTTATCTCTCAGCCAAACAAGGCAAAGGCATCGATGAGCTCGTGCAGCTCATCCGCAGCCGGATCTTTCAGGATTATATCCAATGTGAAATGTTAATTCCCTTCGAACAAGGAAATCTGCTTTCCTATTTCAATAAAAACACAACCATTCTCTCCACCTCGTATGAACCAGTCGGCACCAAACTTTTGCTTGAATGCAAAATGAGTGATTATCAAAAATACCAGGATTTCGTAGTGAAGGAATAAATAAGAGCGACAGTCTTCGATTAGACTGTCGCTCTATTAAATATGTTTATGTGAATTCGAAGAAAAAGAGAGATCGTTCTTTTATGTTATGATATGAAGAAATATGTCGAATGAAAACCTCCGCCTAATCTAAGAGGATCAAGAGTGGAAAATCAAAATAAGAGGAGAGGTCATATGGATAAAGAGACTTGGACATGGATTCTCAAGAATATAGATGATGATCTGTTACTTCATATTGTCGAAAAACTAAAGATTAGTGTATCAGGCTTTAGGAAACGTAATTATAAGAAGAATTTAAGTATAATTAAGAATAGATTAATCCAAGAAGCTATCAGTAGCAAAAATATTCTTAAACTTAGAGAAGGATTTAATCAATCTATTTCAGAAGATGAACGTTGGATCATGTTCAGAAATAAATCATTGGATTTTTTATATGAATATATATTAATTGAAAATATACAAGCTCTACCTATTCTTTTATCTTTAATGTCTAGTCCCAAAAACGATGAATATTATACAGGAATAAATTTATATGAACGATTAAAACAATCTAATCAACTATCTAAATTAGAGACCATGTATCCCCAAAATGGAAAAAATGAAAAAGAAAAGGTTGACTTGACTGAGAAGATAAATGAGTTAAAATCAAAGATCAAAGAAAAGAATCAGGTCGTTGGTAGCAAAGAAAAGGAAATAATTTTATTGAAAGGGAAAGAAAAAGATTATAAGGACATGATAGAAATATTAAATAAGGAACTAGAAGAAACGAAACAACTACTTGATCAGATGACGATTGAATTATCGGAAAAGAATGTAACCATCGAATCGAGGGAAAAATACATCTGTTCACTAGAAGAGGAAATCAAAAACTTGCGGAAAGAGTTGGACTTAGCTAGAGAGATGATCTCTTCATACAATGAAGCGGCATCTTCCTTGTCCCCGCTTGAACCGTACAATGACCAGAAAGCGATTCTTATCATTGGACTTGAGTTGAATAGTAGGTTGGAAAAAAAATTAGAGTCGCTTGGATACATAGTGAGCGTATCTAATAAGCTGGAGGAGATTAATCAATATATCGATTACCAGTATATTTGGTTAATTGAATACCAGATCTCATTAAAACTAAAACATGAGATACAAAAGTGTCCTTATTTTGAGAGAGTAAGAGTAATCACAGAATATAGCCAATTGATCCGGCTTACAGACCAGTTGGAAAAGGGGGAAATTTAGATGCAAAGATCTTGGGATATTGATGTAGTAGGCGTTTTGGCAGATGATGACTATGTAAGAGAAAAAATGGGACGAGAAGCGTTATTCATTAATAAACAAGGTGCTATTCAGTTTTATATTCGGATCATCTCGCAAACACCAGAAAGTTTTCCAAATGAAAAGTTAGTTTGGTGTTATTCTACCTATCTAGAAGAATGGGGAATCGAAGATCGGATAGATCTTCCTAAAAATGAGAGAATTCAAAGCTTTAAAGATTCCTTGAGTAAATATTTCCTAATCTTCGGTCTTCAACAGAAAAGTACAATTGAAGGAAATATGATTTACCAAGCAATTGATGTAAAAGTGAGAGGGAAATTTGATAGTTATAACGATAACATGTCTTTTCAGCCTATTCCTGTTTTTCAAAAAGGGACCGGTAATCCATCTTTTGAGGTGTTTTTACAAAAGCTAGTTGATAGAAAGCATATCGGAAAAGTTCACCGCTTCTCCACAGAACCCTCTGATACACCAACATATGTTTTATGGCGACATGAAGATGGACGATATACGATTCTTGGAGAGTTTGATCGACATCACCATGCCTATGGTGGATTTCAACTATATTATGAACAGCTCAAACTGGAAAAGATGCCAGAAGAGTGGTTCGACCAAATCATTGAAGTTCCACGAAATCCGGATGTTTTATTTGTGAATTTAGATAGGGATTATTTAATTCGTGATTTATTACAGGCTGCTGAACCAGTGGAAACCTTGACAAAAGAGATAGATCAACCTAATCAGATTCTTATCAATACAAATCAAGAAATGGTAGAAGGAGAAGAAGAAAGACAGTTTATCGAACATTTTTATCAAATCACTCAAGAACATGGACTGCTTTATGATAAAAAAGATCTGATCAATTTTCATACTGCAATGAAATCTTCAAATCTCGTGATTTTATCAGGCATGAGTGGTACAGGCAAGTCAAAATTAGTAGAGATGTATGGGAAAGCATGGGGGATGGATGAGCAACAGTTAAATGTGATTCCTGTCCGTCCTTCTTGGACGGATGATGCTGATCTCATCGGATATGTTGACTCTGTACATATGGTTTATCGACCAGGTGATTCTCGGATAATCAATACGCTGATTCAAGCGGCAAAAGAGGAAAATAAGGACAAGCTCTATATTGTTTGCTTTGACGAGATGAATTTGGCAAGAGTAGAGCATTATTTTTCTCAATTTTTATCCGTATTGGAGTTAGAACCTCATCGTCGCCAGTTAAAATTGTATAACGAGGAGCTAGAATCTCGTCTCTATAATGCCAGCGAATATCGACCTTCGGTCTTGTTGGGAGATAATATCTTATTTGTTGGCACTGTAAATATAGATGAATCGACTTATCATTTCTCCGATAAAGTGTTAGATCGGGCGAATGTGATTACATTAAGCACACAAATGTCTTTTCAAAATTTATTCCAAGCGAAAATAGGAAGCATGAAAGATCGGAAAAAACATTTTACTGCTACTAATTTTCGTCATTTCCAAAAGAGTTCAGATACTCTGTGTTTATCAACCGAGGAGATCAAAGTACTTGAAAGTATTCATCAATCTTTACAATCAGCGAATAAACAGTATGGTATTGGTTTTCGTGTTGTCAAACAAATCAACTCCTATTTACAAAACCTGCCTAAGTGTAAAGAGTTGACAAGAGAAGATGCGTTTGATTTACAACTTGTTCAACGTGTACTTACTAAGCTAAGAGGGCCAGAAGAGTTCTTATGCAATATTATTGGCTATTTTGATAAAGAAACTGATGAAGTAAGGGATAGTTACCTACTCCAATTATTCGACCAGTTTCCTCAGGTATCCAGTTTTACTGAGAGTAGAGAAGTAGTGGTGAATAAGGCGAAGGAGCTAACTATTAATGGATACACAAGTTGATTTTCAATTGATTTTTTATCAGAGGGGAGAGAGTTTGCCTGTAACTGATTTTGCTTTAGATGAAAGATCACTTGATGAAAAGGTTGTCACAGTTACAGAAAATATGAAGTTAGGTTTACTATTTCAATGTTCGGATCCAGATGCAAAGCTATATTTAGCAGGATTAGAAATGATTGATATATCAATAGTAGATCAAGATGGCAATGTTTACTTAAATCCATCTGAAGAAAAAAGAATTTTGTTTCAAGACTATGAGACGCACTACCCTCTTATTCCTGGATTTTACCCCATCAAAGTGGTCGCTTTTGGCAAAAATTTTTATTCGACTCTCCAAGTAGAACCAAAACAGATGACACGTACTCAATGGGAATATATGAAAGAAGAGCTCGAAAGGGAACTCAAAGGATTGGCACAAGATTTTATCCAGAACCAATTTGGCTTAGGCCTTTCTCATATAAGAGCTATTCCTGTGAAATTACTTTATCAAATTGAGTTAATCATCAAGCACTATAAAAAGGCTTTAAATGCATTAAATGATATTGCGTTGAAACCGCGATACAAATTAACAAAAGAATATAGGTTTACCTTGCGAAGTCGTGCTAAAAATGTAGACGAGCGGAGCCAACGTTATCAGCTGACCCATCCCAATCAAAAAGATCTGATTCCTGTGCCTACGAATCAAGTGGACTATGACCTCTTAGAAAACCGATGGCTAAAGAACATGGTTAGTTATTTTATTCAAATATTAAATCGCTTTATAGAAGCAGTTGATCAATCGGTTACTGACTTTGAAGAGGGATGCCAACAGCTAAAAAAGTATATTGCATTACAAAAAAACACCCTGATAAAGTATCGCGAAAAGAGAAAAGCAATCGATAAACTTATTGAGTATAGGGAAAAATGCTATTTAATAAAAAGAAACTTTGAAGGCTTTTGCCA
Source organism: Thermoactinomycetaceae bacterium (assembly GCA_025449975.1). GTDB lineage: Bacteria > Bacillota > Bacilli > Thermoactinomycetales > Thermoactinomycetaceae > Thermoflavimicrobium. The sequence goes on along the minus strand of JANWIG010000033.1, from coordinate 13,295 downwards.
AGCTCATTGGCTTGGACAGGTCAAAATGACAAGTAATAACCAATTCACTAACATTTTAAATCTAGACTCGAGATTTAGAGTGATTTACCAGCTTTATCGTGAAGTAATTGCTGATCAATTTCGAATCAGTATCGAAAGTGGATTTTCCTCTCAATGGAAAAAAACAGATTTACTCTATGAATTATGGGGATATTTGCATTTCTGCAAAATGCTCATTTCTTTAGGATATCGACCTATCACCGGTTGGCTATTCAATTATACCAAGAACTTTTTTGTTCCTACTTTGAAGCCAGGTACACGGGTTAAATTTGAAAAAGATGATCTAACACTGCAGCTAGTTTACAATCAAGCTCTTCCGCGAAGAGAAGAAGATACTGATCTGGAAAATAGTCCTCTATTCAGTGTTGGTACACACAATTGTCCAGATGGGCGAATCGATGTCTATAAAGAATCAGTCTATATTGGGAGCCTTGTTTTTGACTTTAAGTATCGGCAGTTAGATTATTTGTGGAATAAGTATCGAGATATGAAAGTGATTAGTCAATTAAGGGACTACCGAAACAATTTATTGTCCCCATTTATTTACGGAGATCATATTGCTGAAAGCGAAAAGTATCATGTTTTTCCTGTTTATACTGTATGGGGAATTTATCCAAGTAAAGATATGTCCTTGGAAAACAGAAGTCAAGAACAATGGCGTGGAATTGTGCAATTGCTTCGGCTATGTCCGGGAGATGATCCCAGCTTTATCGCAGGGGAACTTGAAAAAGTAATCGAGAAAATAGTTATGAAATATAATAAATCATAAATAAGTCTCTCCAAATAAAAGCGACAGTTACATCAAAGACTGTCGCTCTTTTCATAGTGGGACACTTTAGCTGAACACCTTGATTCGCTGCTCCAACGGTTGGAACTCCTTATCGCCGGCAGGGGCGGTGGGTTTGCCAAAAGGCATCTGGGCGATCAGTTTCCAACTGTTTGGGAGCGACCAAGTTTGTTTGACTTCTTCATCAATTAATGGATTGTAGTGTTGCAAAGAGGCGCCCAAACCTTCTATTTCCAAAGCAGTCCAAATCACATACTGCAGCATCCCATTCGATTGTTGTGCCCATACAGGGAAGTTGTCTTTATAAAGAGCAAATTGTTTTTGTAGGTCTGTAATTACGTTCCAATCCTCAAAAAATAAGATAGTTCCATAACCGCTCCGAAAGGAATTCATTTTTTCCTGTGTTGCAGCAAATGACTCTTCGGGGACAAGTTTCCTTAATGTTCTTTCGGTTATGTCCCAAAGTTGATGGTGATGTTGTTTCAATAGAACAACAACCCGAGCACTTTGTGAGTTAAAGGCTGAAGGGGTATGCTTCACTGCAAACTGAACGACTTCAAGAATTTTTTTGTCGCTAACAGGAACCTCCTGATCGATTGTATAACAAGAGCGACGTTTTTTCACAGCGGAATAAAAATCAATGGACATGAGGACACTCCTTATCGTTTCATTCTTATAAAGTAGAGTATGTCCAATCTTTTGATGGAATATTGATTTTGCTCCTTTGCATTAGCTTAGAAATCAGTGGTCATAGCAGATGACGGAGTCAGAATACTACTTCATGAAAAAGGAGCAGGACTTAGTCATTTTTTTGTTGGGAATGGATAAGATGTTAATGAAAGTACAAATTCGTAAATTAACGATATTGGAAAATCATTAATTTGGTATATACTGGAGGTGGGGAGAGGATGATGACGATGAGTAAGGCGATCTTCGATTTAACCAGTAAAAATATTGATGTGGGTTTTCAAAATAAGGATTCAAAGGTAATCGAAAAAGAAACAGACTATATTCTAAGTAAAATTGTAACGATTATGTTGAGCTATTTTTCAGACAACATTTGCGGAGTATCATGGAATCAAAATGGAGTTGTATTTCGTGAGGATTATCTTTTGACGGAAAGGCATCGAAAAAATTTGATGAAATGGCTGTATCGTTTAGCAAACATGAGTTTTCCGGCTTCAGATGTTGAGTTCGGAAAATTAAAAGTCGATTTTGAAAACTGGCTTTATCAATTGGGAGTTGAAGAAGTTCGTTTTCTTTACCATCAAGACTATTTATTGACACCGAAAGAAGCGGCGGAACAACTAGGAATATCGAAAGTAACTTTAAACAAATATATTCAACAGGGCTTTGAATGTGTAGAAACATCGTCACACCGAAAGATCCCTAAGTTTGCTGTCGAACTCTGGAAAGATCCTGTGTATGCGATTCGTATGCAAATAATTGCCCAAGAAAAAAAGCTTCGTAATCAAACACTGCGAGAACGCTTAAACGAGATTGAGCAAGAATTAAGTGAGCTTCGATCGAAATATAAGACATCTTCTTTTCAAGAGGCTTTTAAAGATTATGACGGTGATTCGATGGATGATCCTACAGATTTCTATCTGTGGCGTGATCTAGAAAATGAAAGAGAAGAAATTTTAAGGCTGCTAGGGGGAAGTGGATTTGGATCTCCTCAGGATTGACACTCTAGTATAGTTTATATGGGAAATTGATTATTATTATCAAAGCAGAATCCAAACTATTCGAAAGTAAACGATAACTAGCTTTTGAACCGGCCAGATCAAGTGATAATCCGTCGTTTTTGCCTAGTTTCGAACTTGACTATAAAGAGTGTGTAAGGGTAATATGGGGGAAATCGTTTACATTATCCTTTCATTTTTTCATATATACTCCAGTTTCTTCAATAAAATTAATTAGCAACGAAATTGAGAGAAAGGAGGGGAGGAAGATAAACCAGGAAGAACGGATTGAAATAGCATATACCTCTCGTTTAGATAAAGAAACAGGTGTGATCCAATATTCCGCTAAGATCATGGATACTGATTTTGATATCGTATTAGGAAATGCATCGTTTACACAGTATAATTTGTCTTTATATGAGAATTGGACAGAATTAAAAGATGTCGCAAATTATTACTCTAAAAAAGACCAACGATTAATAGAAGCTTTACAAGCTTTGCTAGAAGAAGAATGGATCAATGGAAAAGGGATTCTACTTCATTCACTAGTAATTAAGGACGCGTTTCAAGGCAGAGGGATCGGTAAAATCGCGATGGTAAAAATGCTTTCGTATTGGACTGTAATGGGCGCAGATTTCGTTATACTTCGGGCATCTCCATTGAACAAAAAGCATTTGGATATTCCTCAAGATAAAACGATCGAACGATTGGTATATTTCTATGAATCTTTGGGATTTGAGAAGATGGATATTGATCAGAATGAGTTAGAACCGATGATGATTTCGTATTTGCAATAATCGATTTTATAGTTTTTGTAATCGGAATTGCAGATAATCATGCAGAATTCGTGGAGGAAAAACTAAAAATGCGATTGGATAAAAAAAGGAACCAAGATTGTTCGCTTCCTTACAATCTTGGTTCCTTTTTATAATGGAGCCAATCTATGGAATGACTAGTCTCATTCCGATGATCACATGGATCATGGTTAAGACAACGAGCAGCATAACTTTCCTTTTCTTTCTTGACAACGAAAAGGCTATTTTGTATACTGAAAATAGTTATCAATGATAATGATTCTCATTTTCTATGTTATGGCTGAAACCCATTTTTTCGGATCCTAGATCGGGAATATGGACAAGCTTGCTACTCGTAGTAAAAGTAGTAAGACCAGATTATAACCCTTTCGTCAAACAAAAGGGAGGAATATAGGATGTCTGTCTTAATTGTTGGCGGTGATCATTTAGGAAGCATAGAAGGGAAATTAAAGGAAGCAGGATTCGAAGAGATTTTTCATGTTTCAGGAAGAAAAAAGCAGACTTTAAAAACAATACCAGAAAGTGTCAATTCGATTCTTGTCTTAACAGATTATGTAAATCACAATTTGTCTAGAGAGATGAAAGTCAAAGCGAAAAAAAGGAAAGTACCTATTTACTTTGCCAGAAGATCGTGGACTTCCATTTACCATGCATTAAATAAAAAAGAATAAGTTGGTGAAGGAGTTTAGTAATTATTGTCTAAACGGGAGTTTTCAATGGAGGAGGCTCTCGTTTTTATTTTGATTTAAGAATGTTTGCCATCAGTTTGTCTGTTTTCATTAGGTCAGTTTTGCTTTATAATTAGAAAAGTATATAAAGGAAAGTGGGAAGTTAAAATCTCACAACTATTTTTTTATTTTGTGTTGGAAAGCGCCAGAACTGTAAGAGTGAATCGATACAGTTGACGAGGAGGAGGAGGATCGAGTAGTCGGCGGATGCCTCCCGGTATCGTATCAATGCCGCGGAGTTGCAGTACAAATTGGCAAGGCGACTTGCCAGACAAAAACTGCAACATGATACATAAGTTTGGTTAGGAAAAAATGAAAATAAATGGGAAAGCCCATCAGCCATTCGTTTAGAAATTTTTTATTGACAGAATAAAGTGTTCTTTTCTGGAATTTATGATTATTGTGTAAGAGATGGCAGGGCGATTATAGGAGGATTCATTCATATGTGCGGAATCGTTGGTTATATTGGATCACAAGAGGCCCAGAGTATTCTGTTGGATGGACTAAGCAAACTCGAATACCGTGGCTATGACTCCGCTGGTCTTGCGATCTATAATGGGGAAAACATTGGCTTCTGTAAATCACAAGGTCGGTTGGCTGATCTTAAGCAAAAGTTAGAGACTTGTCTGCTGCCTGGAAATCTGGGGATCGGTCACACCCGATGGGCGACCCATGGAAAACCTTCCGATGAAAATGCGCATCCACATACGGATGAACAGAAGATGTTTGCCGTGGTTCATAATGGAATTATTGAGAACTATGCTGAATTAAAGGAAGAATTGATCGCCAAAGGACATGTTTTCACTTCGGAAACGGATACAGAAGTGATCGCTAAACTATTGTCCGATCATTGGGATGGAAGTTTGGTCTCCACCGTACAAAAAGTCGTTCAAGAGCTACGCGGTGCTTACGCTCTTGGGATTATCAGCGAGTATGAGCCAGATAAGCTGGTTGCTGTGCGTTTAGCGAGCCCGCTTGTGATCGGGGTTGGAAAAGGAGAAAATATGATCGCCTCCGATATACCAGCAATCCTGAAATATACGCGTGATGTCTATTTGCTAGATGACGGAGATATGGCAGTGTTAACCCCTGATCATGTGCAACTGATGCGGGTGGATGGTACGCCGATTGAGCGAGAGACGATCCAGATCACATGGGATGTGAAGCAAGCGGAAAAAGATGGGTACGACCATTTTATGTTGAAAGAAATCAATGAACAACCGCGAGCGATTCGCGATACCTTAGCAGGGCGGATCAAAAAGGGACGGGTCGATCTTTCCAATGAACTGTCAATCAGTAAAGAAGATCTCAAAAATTTTGAACGGATTCATTTTGTTGCCTGTGGGACGGCTTATCATGCAGGCATGATAGGAAAGTATGTACTAGAAAAATTGGTGCGCATTCCTGTCGAAGTGGATGTCGCTTCTGAATATCGTTACCGTGAGCCCATTGTCAATGAACGGACGTTGTTTGTCGCCATTAGCCAATCGGGCGAAACAGCAGATACGTTGGCTGCGCTAAAAGAAGCGAAAAGACAAGGGGCTAGGATTTTAGCAATTACCAATGTCGTCGGAAGTAGCGTTGCACGGGAAGCAGATGAAGTGATTATTACTTGGGCGGGACCGGAGATCGCTGTTGCCTCAACCAAAGCGTATACCTCCCAGCTGATTGCGGTGTATCTATTGGGAATCTATTTTGCTCAAATGCTGGAAACACAAAGCGAACAGCAACTGCAAACATGGGTAGAGGAATTATTACAATTACCGGATAAAGCTGCCTCTCTTCTGCAACCAGAGCAAGTAGAGAAAGTAGAGAGTTATGCAAGGGAAATGAGTAAGCATTCAAGCCTCTTCTTCATTGGTCGGGGACTCGATTATGCCGTTGCCTTGGAAGGATCATTGAAGCTGAAAGAGATCTCTTATATTCACTCCGAGGCCTATGCAGCCGGCGAGCTAAAACATGGTACGTTGGCCCTGATTGAAGAAGATGTTCCCGTGATTGCTCTTTCCACACAAAAAGTACTTGCTGAGAAAACCGTCAGCAATGTCCAAGAAGTAAAGGCACGTGGAGCATATGTCTTAGGAGTGACCAATGAAGCGGATGCGGAACTGAGTAAAACAGCAGACGAATTGATTTCTATTCCTGCTACTCTCGATCTGTTTGCCCCTGTGCTCGCAGTGATTCCGTTGCAACTTTTCGCCTACTATGCCTGCTTACAACGGGGATTCGATGTGGATAAACCACGTAATCTGGCGAAAAGCGTGACGGTGGAATAAGGTGTTTTGTATTTAATAATTGCTGTGAAGCTTTTGATAACAATGATGATTATAAGTTACCCCTTTGGACCGGTTTTCCAAAGGGGTTTTTTATGTTTGATTTGTAATGAAATATTCAAGATTTGTCCTCGTTAAGACGTCTAAATGTCTATAAAAGGGGTATTTGGATAAATTAATAAAAACTGAAAGTTTCTGTATGGATACAAAGGGATGGATATGGCATCATTCGCAAAAAGGAGGAAGAAAGGTGAATACGCATTCTAGAAAGATAAAGGTAGTATGTCCGAAAGATTGTGGAAACGCACCGAAGAAAAACTTGCTAAAAGATCTCAATATAGCTTTTGCTGAATATCGGGTAGAGGATATTGTGGAGCATTTAAAGGACGATGTTTTGTGGAATATTGTCGGCAATAAATTTATGCGAAGCAAAAAGGAAATTATAGAAGAAATAGAGCGAATGAAGGAGTATAAAGTGTCCGAGATCCGGATCAGTAATGTCATCACACATGGAAACACGGGCTCTGTAAACGGTATTTTAATTAGAGATGATGAGAAATGTTTCGCTTTTTGCAACGTCTATCACTTTAGCGGGTTTGGGAGAAATTCGAAAATTAAGAAGATCACTTCGTATATCATTGAAACAGAACAAAGTGATGATATGGAATAGCATAATCACTTTTTATTTTAAATGCATACAACGCTTTGATTGCTTATTAAAGATGCGCTAGGGTTTGTCATTTATATTTAAAATAAGTATTCTGTATATAGTGATTCTCATTTTCATTGTGTTAAGTTACTAATGAAGACGAAGAAAAGAGAGGACGATTGATAAACGGCTAAAAAATGGCAGAAGGAAAGCATAGCTGAAGGTCTTCAAGATAGACTTTTATGTTTTTACAATAGAAAGTAAGTAGGATGCCGCTAAAATAAACGATCAATTGAAGTTTGAATAAAAAGGGTCGAGATGATGACGAAAAAAAAGATTCCCATTCGTCTACTGCGAATTTTTGGATTAATTGATGGTGTGTCATTATTGATATTAGTGTTGATTGCGATGCCACTGAAGTATTTTTTTGCTATTCCGGAAGCTGTTTCGATTGTTGGACGGATTCATGGAGGCATTTTTATTGGTTATTTTCTCGCGATCGTCATCGCGCAATTGATGATCAGATGGCGAATTTATTGGAGTTTGCTCTGTCTATTGGTTGCATTTATCCCGTTTGGTAATTTTGTTTTAGATGCGAAGTTAAAGAAAAGAGAAGGAGAGCTGCTGGCGAAGCCATTTCCGACGATTTGGCTCGTTTATAGTATGATCTTCTTTTCGTTTATCGACTTGTTTAGTCAATTGCCGATTATGAGTACCTATGCTCAATCATTGGGCGCTTCACTCACGTGGATCGGGATCATTGTCGGTATGTATTCGTTTGCGAATACGGGAGGCAATCTCCTGGCGGGGATGTTGACCGATAAATGGGGAGCCTTTCGCGTGTTAGTGTTGGGATTGGTTGGAACAACGGTGTTATTGGTTAGCTATCATTTTGTTGATTCACCTTATACGTTGCTCGTTGTTCGCTTTTTACATGGTTTTATTGGTGGATTTATTGTTCCAGCTGCATTTACGTTTGTCGCCAATGAAAAGAATGAGAAAAAAGGAAGTCAAACCGCCTTAACAGGAGCATTTGTTGGAATCGCCGCTATTATTGGGCCTGCTACTAGCGGAATCATCGCAGCAAGGTCTACACCGACGAATGTTTTTTTGCTGGTAGCAGCTTTGGGCGGATTGTTATTCATCACCGCCATTCTGAAGCTTCGACAGCAAGAAGCTTGGTCAAAGAAATTGGAAACAGCTTCGTTTGTGTGGAATCGTCATTTGTTTTATGCTTTTTTGGGTGCGTTTCTATTAATGTTTTCGCAAGGAGCTCTTTCCTATCTATTGCCTTTACGGGTAAACATGCTTGGGCATGATTCTTCGTTAAGCGGTATGTTGTTGAGCGTATTTGGAATGGTCGCTGTATTGTTTTTTTTACTTCCGACAAAAAGAATATTTGATTCGATGTCACCACTGAGGAGTTTTCAAATCGGTATTTTTCTGTTAGCCATTAGTCAAATGGGGTTAGGAATGATCGACGTCGTTTCCATCTATTTTATTGTTTTAGCTTGTTATGGGACAGGCTTTGCTTTTATTTTTCCATCCATCAATTTGTTATTGATTCAAGGGACTACTCCAAAAAATCGAGGAAAAGCGTATGGTATTTTCTATGCGTTCTTTTCTCTCGGGGTGGTGATGGGATCATCAGGACTGGGAATATTCCCTCTTTCCATTCCTCAGATGTTTATAGTAACAGGCTTTCTTTTGCTTACTGGTTGTTTGCTAGGGGGTGTCCGGCTAGCGGAGAAGAGAAAAGCTGCATAAAAAAGCAAATAGGATCCTAGAAACATAAGAGGTGACTGAAAAACAAGTCACCTTTTTTTCGAGCGATTCATACGAAAAATGTGTTCTCCTATTGTATATTTTAAGTGGAGTATTTTTGTTTTGTATGATGTAAAATGAACATAAATGCATTTGCTATCAAAACATTCAATGCGATAATTTATTAGAACATAATCACAATTATTAGCAAAAGATACCATTATTTTCTTGTGGACAAATGGAAATAGCCGAAAATGCGCATAATAACAGGGATTTTCCGGATTTACCCGAATAGGTAAGCCGCAATAAGAGACCTTGACCTAAAGAAGGATAGAGTGATACGTTTGAGAAAAAAGAAATGGGGTGGAGGCAATTAATATAATTAAACAATATAATGGAATTATTCTACTATACAGTTATACACAACGCATGTTTGTATTTGAACAAATTAAAGGAATCATTGCATTAGGGCAGAATAATGAAAAAATGAATGCGCTTCCATCCATATTGGATTATTTAAGTGATTTGATGCAAAAGTTTGAGCAAACAAAGAGCTTATCAGATTTGCAGATCAAGGAGTTACTCGAGATCTCAGAGGAAGTACAAGGAATGTTGATCGACTATCTTCCACCCTCTCCTGAATCGAACACCTTTGGCGAAAAATTGGCTATTACTGGTTCCACCATTTATGCGGAAGAGCATATTAATAATGGTGTGATCAAACTAGGTGAGATCTTTTCTCCCGAAATTCGAGACCATTTTAGCCAACGGGCACCTTATTATCGGGATCGGGTAAATCTAGTAAATCAGATCGTACACAAAATAGCAAACAATCAACCGCTTACCCCAGAAGAAAGAAATCAAGTTGAAGACTGGTATGAAGCCTTGATGGAAAACATAGATGGAATTGACTCGGATTTTGACACGATTCGAGCTTTTATCAAAGGATAAGAGAATGGATGGATGTAGATTGCGGTGAACTATATTTGGCAAAGAAATTCAACTGTTATGAAAAAGCAACGGTCGCATCTAGTTGAAAGTGCATTGATATAGCGGAATCAAGCTTATTTCTTCTATTCCCACAAGTTTTTACTAGAGGTGACCTTTCCTTTTATTTTTTATTCGTTCGGCGAGTACTGTTGACGGAATTTTCGGATATCAAATCTTCCTCGGCGTGGACTTCTAACGGTTTTGTCTGTGATATTTTAAAGAAAAATTTGCTTTTAATTCTACATAATATTACTACCCTTAAAAGGGTCGCTTATAATATTATTAATATTGGTCCGTTTCCGTTTAATCGTGTAATTTTAAATTTAACCAAATCACTTGTATAAGCGTTGTTGAAAGGTGGATGTGTATGGGTCTGATTAAGGGAGTCGTGGCTTTGATTTTTCTTCTTATATTAGTAGGATGTAACTCACAGCAGACATCCGAACTAGAAACCACCGAAAAAATTGTCCTTGAAAAGGTAGAACCAAAAGAGCAGACAGAGAACGTGGTTCAATCATCACCTCAACCGACAGAAGATGTGATTCCTTCTACAGAAACTCCTTCCACCCCGGTTCCACCAGTTGAGAAGAATGAGGTGAATCAACCGATTCCACAGATCGAACGGCAGCTTCCTGAGCTCACTGAGCAAGAAAAAAAGTCTTTTGGTAACTTTATCGCTAACTATAATCAAGCGTTTGTAACAGCGATAAACACGGATTCTTTCTTTTATGTAGAAAATTATCTAGACCCCAGCGGTCCACATTATGCTGAACAGAAAAAGGGGATTCATGAGATTGCGGTGAAAGGAATCAAAGAACAGGTGGGTAAATCGGAATTGAGATCAGTCGAAAGAATTGATCATCAAACCTATCTTGTCACGACATATGATGAATTTATCATCGATTATCCGAATAAAAGCGATCGAATACAAGGATTTTTAAATAAACATTCCATAAAGATATATGGTCAAGAGATGAAGATCTATGATTGTGTTGAGAATAATCGCATTATGGATCAAGTCATCGGCTCATAGTTTGTATACCAGCACAGCTCAGCACCAAAGCTTGAACCGCTTTGGTGGAAATAGTGAGAAATCATAAAGCAAAAAATATGATTATCGAAAGAGGAGAATAAAAGATGGGCATGTTCTTAACGGTTCGAAAGTTTTATACTATGTTTTGAAAAAGTAAATCACGGTTTATTTGCTGTACGCTTTTTCAAAAAATGTTAAGAACAAGCTTCATCATAGCAAAGAAGAATGTAGTCAAAGCGATGGCAGGTGTTTTGCCAGAGCTTTTTGTGCATAAATTGCGGAGTTTCAAGAGAGAATCTTTGAGATGACACAAGATCGATTTAACAAGCTTTATTCTTCTAGCTGTCATGAGCTTTGTTCACGACGGCTTTTTTATTTAAAAGGAGGAGAGAATCATGATCGATCCAAATGAATGGAGTTATCTTTGATGAAAAAATCCAACTCATAAATGGAGGATCCTCATGCAAACCAAAGTACAGGCGAACAAGATTTTTATTACTTTTTTAATCGGATCATTTTTTGCGATTTTAAACGAAACCCTTCTTAATATTGCTTTGACTAAACTGATGGATGTTTTTCAAGTAGATGCGACAATGGTTCAATGGTTGGTTACTGGATTTATGTTAGTAATGGGAATTTTAATGCCTGTTTCAGCGATTTTTATTCAATGGTTTACGACGAGACAATTGTTTATCGGTGTAATGACGGTTTTCCTGGTCGGGACAGTGATTGCTGCTTGTGCGGTGAACTTTTCGATGTTGTTAATCGGGAGAATGATTCAGGGAGTCGGAACAGGACTGTTGATGCCTGTCATTATGAATGCACTGCTGTTGATTTACCCACCTGAAGTTCGTGGGAAAATCATGGGAATATTTGGGTTTGTGATTATGTTTGCTCCCGCGATCGGTCCGACGCTATCAGGAGTCATCGTGGATCTACTGGGATGGCGTTGGTTATTTATCGCAGTGATCCCTTTTGCTATTTTCTCTATTTTGTTTGCTTTGAAATATTTGCAAAACGTAGGAGAATTGACTCGTCCAAAAGTGGATGGGCTCTCTGTTGTCCTCTCAACGGTGGGAATTGGAGGGATCGTCTTTGGAGTAAGCGGTTCAGGAGAGGCGAGTGGTGGAGACTCTTCTCCAATAATGATAACGATTATTATTATTAGCTTACTGAGTATCGTTCTTTTTGTCTGGCGGCAATTGAAACTGAAGGAGCCGCTTTTGGATGTTCGTGTCTTTCAATATAGAAATTTCGCAGCAGGGGTTACTTTGTTTGTAATCGTCATTATCGCGATGTTTGCTACAGAGATTATTTTGCCCATGTACTTGCAAGGGCCTGTCGGTTACTCTGCGAAAGTAGCTGGTCTGTTACTTTTACCAGGAGCTTTGCTAAATGGGCTAACTGCACCAGTGATGGGAACGTTGTTTGATAAGTATGGACCGAGAAAACTGATCATACCAGGTATGATTATGCTGGTAGGAACGATCCTCTTTTTTACCCGTCTTCATCCTTCGGTTCCAATTTGGCTGTTTATGGCAGTCTATATCCTTTTGATGCTCGCCATTTCTGCTATTATGATGCCTGCTGAGACCAATGGGTTAAATGAACTTCCTCAGCGTTTATATCCACATGGGACAGCGATTATGAGTACATTACAGCCGATTTCCGGTGCGCTGGGTGTTTCCATCTTTGTTGGTATTATGGCGCATGGGAGCGAAAGCTACATAAAAGAGCAAACCGGTCCCATTACACAGCAAGTGTTAAATGACGCCATGACGGTAGGAATTCACTATGCATATTGGTTTGCGCTTGTGATTAGTTTGATTGCACTGGTGATCTCTTTCTTTATAAAACGGGCGGTTTCCCCCGACTATGAAGCCAAATAATGAATTCCTCTTGTTTGAAAAAGACGTGACCCGGTCGGATGATCAGGTCACGTCTTCTTGTTCGATGGCAAGATTAATAGAGTTGCTCCCCTGAAGTGCTATAAAGGTAAACCGGAGTATTTATGGGGATGCTTCCGCGTGGAACTTCAATATAGCGCCGGGGTGCCAAATTATACTGGGAATAGAATGTATACTTTTTCATTTCAAAAATCACTCGTAAAAAAGGAGAGGGACCACCCACTAATTCAATACGAGCCGGCTCGGGTGTATATCCTTTATACTTGGGATCATTCAGTTGAACATGAATGACATCATTTAAATCCCAATTAAATTCGCGTGTAATATTATTGGGATGAGATTCTTTAGTGTAAACCCATGCTCCACCATTGGGTAGGCGCGGTGGAATATATCCTGTGCCTTCTTTATCGAAATCGTGAGCTTTAAATTGGATGGAAAGCGGCTGATTCGATGTTGGTAGTTGCTGATTTGCTGGAGGAGATTGGTTTAAATTGACGGGTTGATTATTCGGATTTGGCTGTACAAAGCTAGGATTTTCTGTTTTGGCTGTTTCGGCGTTATTTGCTAGTGAGTTATTCTGGTTTGTAAGAGATTCAGTGGTTGTCTGGTTATTTGTATCCGCTTG
>JANWIG010000032.1 GCA_025449975.1 Thermoactinomycetaceae bacterium | reverse complement strand
TCCTCCACACGATCATTCAATGTCACGTAGATTTTATTTATCAATTAGTAGGTATTTTTACTACATACGTAATATTTATTTATATATTTCGCTTTTATCCCTTGCTTTTCGAGCAAGGGGCTTTTTATGTGATGCATGCCAATGCTTCTCTCATTCCATAATAGGAGAATATAATATAGCGGATGGATTATTTTTCTTTTAAAGCGGCTAAATGGAGATGGAATCGTTTTCTTTGGGTTGCAGGCGAATTTGTTGTTTTCGTAACCAATCTCTTTGCTATATCATGGGTAGATAGGAGGGGAAGTGTTTGAAGATACTATTTGCGACGGAGAATCAGGGTAAACTGACCGAGGCGAGGGCTGTTTTGACGCCACTGGGCTTTGAAGTGGTGGGGTCGCGCTTGCCGTTGACGGAGCCAGATGCCGGAACGGTGGAAGAAGTAGCGAAACAGAAGATTGCGCAGGCGGTGGCGCTTGGTTATGATCGAGTGATGGTGGATGATGCCGGAATTTATTTTGCTGCGTATGAGCAGTTTCCAGGAATTTTGACCAAGCGAATTTTTCAAGGGATTGGTTATCGTGGAATTGCCAAGTTACTGGCAGGTGAGGATCGTTCGGCTTGGTTTGAAGGAACAGTCGCCGTCTGTTGGAATGGACAAGTCTTTTCTTGTTCGGCGATAACCAAAGGGAGGATCATGGACCCACTGCCGACAGATCTCGATTCTGCACCCGGTTTTCCTTTTGATGCGATTTTTGTTCCCGATGGCGAGACAACTGTTTTAAATCAATTGCCAGAAGAAAAGCGATTATTTTATTCGTATCGACGAAAAGCGTTAGAGAAGATGGCCCGTTGGATTTTTGAGCAGGAAGCGAAAGCAAAATCTAAATTTCAGGAGATAAAAAAAGAAAATAGTAAAAACAATATATACATGATATAATACCCTTAATTATTCTTTAGTATATTAGCATACTAAAGCGCATGGAGCAGTGATGAGATGACTAAATTACGTTCATTTGAAAAACCGACCGGATTTCAAGACTTACCACCTCAGCTAACAAGGAAAAGGCGTAAAATTGAAGAACAGATTCGCCAGACGTTTGAGCGATGGGGGTATGAAGAAGTCGTTACACCCACTTTGGAGTTTTACGATACGGTGGGGAAGGCGAGTGCAATTCCTGAGCAGAAAATGTTTAAATGCATGGATCATCAAGGAAATACGCTGGTGTTGCGTCCTGATCAAACAGCGCCGATCGCGCGAATGATGGCGTCTGTTTTAAAGAATGAGCCGTTGCCACAGCGTCTTTCCTATCATGGAAGCGTGTTTCGAGCTCAAGAAAATGAGGCGGGACGCAATGCTGAGTTTTATCAATCGGGTGTCGAATTGATCGGGCAATCAAGTACTGAAGCAGATGCGGAAGTGATTGCTCTTGCTGTGGAAGCATTAAAGTCGAGCAGGATTGAATCTTTTCAGCTTGCGATTGGTCATGTGGCACTATTGGATGGCTTAATCCGTGAACGAGTGGAAAAAGAGGAGGATATTCTCCGCTTAAAAGAATGCCTCGGTCAGCGGAATATGGTGGGATTTCGGCATGAGTTGAGGCAATTACCGATTTCAGAAAAAGCGAAGCAGGAGCTGGAGACGATCTTTTGTTTGCGTCATGAACAGGCTCCTTTGGTACAAATCAGTCAGATGACTTCTTCGTCTCAAGTGTTGACCGCGATGGATCAAATTATTGAAACATGGAATCATCTGCAAGCTTACGGGATTACCTCCCATTTGGTTTTAGATTTTAGTTTAATTGGCAGCATCGATTATTATACAGGTGTCTATTTTGAAGGATACTCTTCGAATCTCGGCTTTTCGTTACTAAGTGGAGGCAGATATGATCATTTACTAGCTAGTTTTGGTCGTCCACTGCCAGCGACAGGTTTTGCTCTGTATATGCATCGTGTGATGGAAGCCAGTGATCTACAGGTAGATCAACCACAGTCAGTAGTCCTTTGCTATACTCCTGAGAAGCATGAGCAAGCGATCAAAAAGGCGATGATGCTCCGAAAGCAAGGTCAGGCAGTAGTCCTTCATCGACTAGATGATTCGGAAGATATGGGTGAGTTAACGGCTTGTTTTGATCAAGTGATTTGGTGTACAGATGAGGAGGAGTAAAGCAAGATGTTGACGTTTGCGATGCCGAAGGGTCGAATTTTTAAGGAAGCCCTTTTATTATTAGAAAAGGCCGGATTTGAGATTCCCGATGAGTTTGTCAAAAGCTCTCGTAAACTGACGATTGCATTGCCTGAAGCAGGACTTTCCTTTTTCTTGGCGAAGCCGACGGATGTTCCTACGTATGTCGAGTATGGTGTGGCTGATTTGGGGATTGTCGGGAAAGATGTATTGCTGGAAGAAGAACGTGATGTGTATGAGCTGTTGGATCTGAAGATTAGTCCTTGTCGTCTTTCGGTTGCCGGTAAACCCGATTGGAAACCTCCTTTGTATCCTCGGGTAGCCACAAAATATCCACAGATTGCTGAACGTTATTTTAAGGAGAAAGGTCAGCAAGTGGAAGTGATTTTTCTCAATGGTTCCGTTGAGCTTGCTCCGATTGTGGGGCTGGCTGATCGGATTGTCGATATTATTTCAACAGGACAGACGTTAAAAGAAAATGGGTTAGTTGAGTTAGAGGAGATTACCACGATTACCTCTCGATTGATTGCCAATCGAGCGAGTTATCGGATGAAGTCGAAAAGAATTATGAGCTTATATGAACGATTAAGTGAAGTCATTCAGGAAGGAGCGCCAACATGATCTCTGTAGTTTCACCCAAAGAACTAGGGAAACGAAAACGATTGAAGGCTGAACAACAAAAAGAAGATATATTGGTTCAGGAGATTATTCAAGCAGTTCGTGAAGATGGAGACCAAGTGCTGTTAGACTTGACCGAACGACTGGATGGCGTGATTCTTTCCTCTTTTGAAGTGACAGAAGAGGAAATCGAGCAAGCTTTTTCACAAGTGGATGAAACTTTTTTGCGCGCTTTACGGGAAGCAGCTGAGCGGATTCGTACATATCATGAGAAGCAAAAGCGAAATTCTTGGATGGAGCCGGAAGAGGATGGAACGATTCTGGGTCAGTTGATTCGCCCATTGGAACGAGTCGGCGTATATGTCCCTGGAGGTCGGGCGGCTTATCCATCGACGGTATTGATGAATGTGATTCCTGCAAAGGTGGCTGGTGTGCCGGAAATCATTATGGTGACGCCTCCTCAGTCGGATGGAACGATCTATCCACCCACATTGGTAGCAGCGAGGATCGCTGGAGTAAACAAGATTTTTAAAGTAGGTGGTGCCCAGGCAATCGGGGCGTTGGCTTATGGGACGGAGACGATTCCACAAGTGGATAAAATTGTTGGTCCTGGTAATATTTATGTGGCTTTAGCGAAGAAGGCGGTCTACGGGCAAGTGGATATCGATAGCATTGCTGGTCCGAGTGATGTAACGATTATCGCTGATGCCAAAGCGCATCCTGCTTATGTCGCCGCTGACTTATTGGCACAAGCGGAGCATGATCCACTCGCTTCGGCGATTTTAATCACTCCTTCTGCAGCGTTAGCGGATGAAGTAGCCAAAGAGTTGGAAAAGCAGATTAAAAAGTTGGATCGGCAAGAAATTGCTTCTCGTTCTTTGGAGGGACGGGGTGCCATTTGTTTGACCAAAGATTTAGATGAGGCATTTGATGTAGCCAATATGGTCGCTCCAGAACATTTAGAGCTATTGATTGAATCACCGTGGAACTGGTTACATAAAGTGAAAAATGCAGGTGCGATTTTCCTTGGTGAGCATAGTCCAGAAGCAGTTGGGGATTATTTTGCCGGACCCAATCATGTTTTGCCAACGGAGGGAACTTCCCGTTTCTTCTCCGGACTCGGTGTGGATAGTTTTATTAAGAGGATGAGCCTTATCTCCTATAGCCAAACCGCTTTGTTAAGAGATGGACCCAAAGTGATCACGCTTGCCAATTCAGAAGGATTGGGAGCACATGCGGCATCTGTAGCGATTCGCTTGCGCAAAGGGGAAGAAGGTGATTCCGAATGACAGCAGAACGAGAACGGATTGCGACGATTAAGCGTACGACCAAAGAAACGGATATTTCCCTTACTTTGCGAATCGATGGCACAGGTAAGACGGAGTTATCGACAGGAGTCCCTTTTTTGGAACATATGTTGGATTCTTTTGCCAAACACGGGAAGTTTGATCTGACCGTGAAAGCCGTGGGGGATATTGAGATTGATGATCATCATACGGTGGAAGATATTGGGATTTGCCTAGGACAAGCGTTTCGCCAGGCGATTGGGGATAAAAAAGGAATCCGTCGTTTTGGGAATAGTTTTGTCCCCATGGATGAATCACTAGGGCAAGTGGTTGTCGATTTATCCAATCGTGGGCATCTCGAATTCCGTGCAGAATTCCCAAATGAAAGAGTAGGTACGTTTCCGACCGAATTGGTACATGAGTTTTTCTGGAAATTCGCCTTGGAGGCGCGGATCAACCTTCATGTGATTCTTCATTATGGACGCAACACCCATCATATGATTGAATCGCTGTTTAAAGCATTCGCACGTGCACTGGATGAAGCTACTTTGATTGATCCGCGGGTGAAAGATGTCGTGCCTTCGTCGAAAGGAGTTCTTTAATGATCGCAATCATTGATTATGGGATGGGCAATTTGCATAGTGTGAGTAAAGCTTTGGAGCGGATGGGCCAACCATGTGTCGTGACCAGTGATCCCCAGGAGATTCGCCGGGCAAATAGCCTGATTTTGCCAGGGGTAGGCGCTTTTGGTGATGCGATGTATGAGTTGGCGGTCAGAGGATTGGATCGAGTGATCAAGGCAGAAGTGTTGAGAGGGAAGCCGATTTTAGGGATTTGCTTAGGCATGCAACTGTTGTTTTCCAGTAGCGATGAAAACGGCTATTTTGAAGGACTCAACTTTTTGCCTGGTCATGTTGCCCGTTTGCCCAATGATCTCAATGTGCCTCATATGGGTTGGAATTGGCTTTCCTTTAAACATCCTTACCCATTGTTCTATGGATTAAAAGAGGATTATGTCTATTTTGTTCATTCATACCATGTGATAGCGGACAATCCAGAAGATGTGATTGCCACGACGGAATATGGTCGACCGGTAACGGCGGTGGTGGCTCGCAATCATATCTATGGAATGCAATTTCATCCAGAAAAGAGTGGAGAATTGGGTCTCGCTTTGTTAAAACGATTTGTAGAGCTGACAGTAAAGAATGGAGTGAAATTGGGATGAGCTTTACCATCTATCCCGCAATTGATATCCGCGGTGGGAAATGTGTCCGGCTGAAACAGGGGGATTATGCACAGGAGACGGTCTATGGTGATGACCCTGTTCAGATCGCAAGCCAATTTATCGAGGCAGGAGCGGAATGGATTCATGTGGTCGACTTGGATGCAGCACGGTCGGGTGAGCTGGTGAACCTGCCGGTGATCGAGAGACTGGTAAAACATTGTTCAATTCCGATTCAAGTCGGAGGGGGAGTCCGTAATCTTGAACGGTTACAGCGCTTGCTCGGTTTAGGAGTGAGTCGGGTTGTGGTGGGTTCGGCAGCGATCGATGACCCACAGTTTGTTCGTGAAGCTTTACAAAAATATGGCAAGCAGATGGCGTTGGGATTGGATGCACGAGATGGTTTTGTAGCGACACACGGTTGGTTGGAAACATCCCAAGTAAAAGCAGTTGATCTGGCGCGTGAGTTGGTCTCTTACGGCGCAGAAACGTTTATTTTTACCGATATTGCGCGTGATGGGATGTTATCTGGTGTTCATATAGAGGCGGTGGTGGCACTAGCGCAAGCGACCGGTAAACAGGTGATTGCTTCTGGTGGCGTGCGTGAGCTGGCCGATGTGGAAAAACTCCTTCAAGTGAGAGACCAAGGTGTCGCGGGAGTGATTATCGGTAAAGCGATTTATACGAAAAAACTTCCATTGGCTGCGGCGATTGCGATGGCAAAAGAGGTGGACAAGGCATGATTACCAAACGGATCATTCCGTGTTTAGATGTAAAAGATGGACGAGTAGTGAAAGGAGTTTCTTTCGTCAATTTACGCGATGCAGGTGATCCCGTAGAGCTGGCGGCTCTGTATAATCGGGAGAGAGCGGATGAGTTGGTTTTTCTCGATATCTCCGCTTCTCATGAGGGACGAAAGACGATGATCGAAGTCGTTCGAAAGGCAGCAGCTGAGTTAAGCATTCCGTTTACAGTTGGTGGTGGTATTAGCACGGTAGACGATATGTTTCACTTGCTGCGCGCCGGCGCCGATAAGGTTTCGATCAATACCGCTGCCGTTCTTCAGCCCGAGCTGATCAAAGCGGGAGCGAAACGATTTGGTTGCCAATGTATTGTGGTGGCGATTGATGCCAAGTATGATGAAAAGTTGCAAGACTGGTTGGTGTATACTCATGGTGGTCGGCGAGTGACCGAATGGCGAGCAGTTGAATGGGCTAAAGAGGTGGAAAGATTAGGAGCGGGCGAGATTTTGCTGACAAGTATGGACCGTGATGGGCAAAAGGATGGTTATGATATTGCTTTGACCAAAGCGGTTTCTGAAGCGGTTTCCATTCCGGTGATCGCTTCCGGTGGAGCTGGGAAGGAAGAGCATTTTTATGATGTGTTTACAGAAACGAAAGCCAATGCCGCTCTAGCAGCTTCTATTTTTCACTTCCAAGAGCTCTCCATAGGTGGCGTTAAATCGTATCTACAGGAACGGGGAGTTGAAGTGCGGTGAAGCTAACATTTGTACCAGAAAAAGTTCATTTTGATGAAAAAGGGCTTGTTCCAGCGATTGTGCAGGATGCAGTGACAAAGGAAGTGCTGACGTTAGCTTATATGAATAAGGAGTCGTTAGCTCTAACCATTGAAAAAGGAGAAACTTGGTTTTACAGTCGCTCCCGTCAGGAGTTATGGCATAAAGGCGCTACTTCCGGAAATACTCAAAAGGTAGTGTCGCTTCATTATGACTGTGATCAAGATGCGATCTTAGTGCAAGTTTATCCGACTGGACCCGCTTGTCACACGGGAGAGTATAGCTGTTTTTCAGAAATAGAACCCAAACATCTTGGGATTCTCACCCAATTAGAAGAGTTGATTAAAGAAAGGGAACAAAAGAGGCCTGAAGGCTCTTATACTACGTATCTATTTGAAAAAGGGATCGATAAGATACTAAAAAAAGTCGGTGAAGAGGCAGCCGAAGTGATTATTGCTGCCAAAAATGGATCACATGATGAGTTGCGTTATGAGACGGCGGACTTGTTGTTTCATTTATTGGTTCTACTGAGAGAGTCCAAGCTTCCATTGGATGAAGTGCTTAAAGAGTTGGCCTCACGGTATAAAAAATAACAAGGTCACCTCAGGGTGACCGCTTTTTGTGAAAAACGAGTATTGTATAATATAGGAACTTAGATTCTATAAAAGAGTTTTGTTGTTGGAGGAGTATTACATGAATAATATCAAGGTTTTTTCAGGTACATCCCATCCTAAACTAGCTGAGGAAATTAGCAATTATTTGGGGGTTCCACTGGGCACCGCACGGATCAGTCGATTTAAAAGCGGAGAAATCTATGTACACTATGAAAAAAGTATTCGTAATAAGGATATCTTTCTTATCCAAACCCTTGGACATCCCGTAAATGAAAACCTGATGGAGCTGTTGGTGATGGCCGATGCCGCCAGACGGGCTTCTGCACGTAGCATTAGTGCCGTGATTCCTTATTTTGCGTATGCTCGTCAGGAGAAAAAAGATGCCCCACGTGAACCGATCACGGCAAAAATGATCGCGGATATCTTAACAACTGTTGGCGTCGATCGTGTGGTGACGATTGATTTACATGCTCCAGCCATTCAAGGATTTTTTAATATCCCGCTTGATCATCTAACGGCGTTGGATGATATTACGAGGTATTTGAAAGAAAAACATATTCCTAATCCAGTGGTGATCTCACCTGATGCGGGTCGAGTAAAGACGGCTGAAAAGTTATCTGCTTATTTGGATACGCCGATGGCAATGATGATGAAAAGAAGACCAGCTCATAATAAAGCCAAGGTGACGCACATTGTAGGGGAAGTAAAAGGAAAAACCCCGATCATCATCGAGGATATGATTGATACCGGCGGGACCATTGTCAAGGTAGTTGAGAAATTGATGGAAAAAGGAGCAAATCCCGCTTATGTTTGTGCAACGCATCCTGTTTTTTCAGCGAATGCGATGGAAAAATTAAAACATCCTGCGATTGCAGAAGTGGTGGTGACCAATACGATTCCAGTACCAGAAATAGATAGTAAACATTTTATTACTTTATCTATTGCTCCACTATTAGGAAAGGCAATTGAGATGATTCATACCGGAGGTTCGATTACTACCTTATTTCGTGCGTAATCGTTAAATGTATTTTGTCTAAAAATATGATATACTTTTTCAGTCAGATACCATCCCACCAGTGAAAACAGAAGCTGGCTGGTTGGAGGGAAATTATGAAAAAGTTACAAGTCGGTTTAGAAAACAATAAGGTAGTACGTCTTCGTTTTGATGCTGGCTTCTTTTTTGAACGAGCTGTCCGATCATTGGATCGTCATCAATATGATAAAGCATTGAGATATTTTCGCTTAGCAGTAGAGAAAGAACCTGAAAATCCAGTTAATCATCGTAATCTCGCAGGAATTCTATCGGATATGGGTAGATATGAAGAGTCGAATCAAGTGTTGGAAACGCTATTAGAAGAGGTAGATCCCAATCTTCACGAATGCCTTTTCTATATGGCTAATAATGCAGGTAATATGGACGAGCTGGAGGCAGCAGAGAATTATTTGCTCGAGTATTTGAGAAGAGATCCTAATGGTGAGTATGCGGAAGATGCGGAAGAGATGTTATACATGATTTCGTTGGAGTTAGGTCGTCCTCCCAAAGAGCCGCTACCGGTTCGCCTACCTCCACATATTCAGAAGCATGAAGAAGCATATCACTATCTTGAAGCAGGAAATTTCCTGCCTGCTATCGAATTGTTAAAGGAAATTATTGAGCAAGAACCTGATTACTTACCTGCATATAATAATTTAGCGCAAGCTTATTATTATATGGGTAATATTGATAAATCACTTGAGTTGATTGATCAAGTACTACAACAGGATCCCACTAACCTGCATGCTTTGTGCAACTTTGCGGTGATCAGTGATGCGATGGGAAAGTTGTCAATTAGTCGACGGATTGTACAAACCTTGCGTAATCTTGTTCCCATGCATAAAGATCACGCTTATAAGTTGGCCTTAACGATGGGATCACTGGGTGAACATGAAGTCGCTTATAAGCTATTTTCCTTATTGGTAAAGGTAGAAATAAATCCTGAAGCTGATCTTTATCATTATGCAGCTGTTTCCGCATGGAATACTGGGCGCATGTTGCAAGCGAGACGGTACTGGCAAAAAGCGCTCCACTTAGATCCGCACTCTGGTGTGTCCAACTACTACTTAGATCAACTAGAAAAATACTTATCCCATCCGGATCGTCAGCGTTCCTCAGTTAGCTATGAATACCAAATCCCTGAAGAAACCTTGTCGCAAGATGTTCCAGCACTTGAAAACATAGATGAAGTGTATTCAGATCCTAGCTTTATTCAGTTCCTCTATAAGGTGTTGGATGAGGGACAGGAGTATGATAAACAGTCTGTGATCAAAACGTTAGCATTGCTTGCCCCGGATGACTTGGAAGAGAAGCTACGCGGCATTCTCGTTCAGTCTTCCCAAAGTGTGGAGTTGAAAAAGTTAACGTTGTTGATGTTACAAGACTTAAAAGCAGATCCTCCATTTATTATGACATATCAAGGGAATACTTTACGGCTAGATCGTGTTTCCCTGAATACGGATTTTTCTTCCTGGAAGAAAAAATGGGAGCAGGTATGGGAGTGTTGTGCGAAGAGGATGGTGGATCGGACAGAAACCTGTCGCCGAGATGCCAAGAAGCTTTGGCAAAAAATCATGAATACAGGTATTCCAACGGTTTATAAAGTGGAAGGTTGGGCGGCAGCGATCGAATATTATGTTTTGCAGTATCATCAACAATCTTTGACCAAAACCTCCCTTGCCCGTAAATACAATATTTCACCATCTACCGTCACGAAGTATATCAAACAGTTGAAATCATTAGCGGAAGAAATATTTTAAGGTGGAGGAGTCATTTTTATGAGAAGATTGGATGAGGGATCATTCGAGCGTTTTATTGAGCAAGGAGATAAAATCGTTGAGTTTACTGCCGATTGGTGCCCAGATTGCAGAAGAATCGAACCCGATTTACCGGAGATTGAGCAGAGGTTTGCTGAACAATTTCAATTTGGTGTCCTTCATGTCGATGAAGCACCTAAGATTGCAGAGCGTTATCAGGTAAAAGGAATTCCCAGTTTTCTCGTCTTTAAAGATGGGAAAGAGATCGATCGCTTGCTAAGCCGTTATGCAAAAACCAAAGAGCAGATCATCACCTTTATCGAATCAGTTGCTTCAAAATAGGAATATATTTTCTTTTGGAACCAGAAGCGTCATTGATTTTTAGCGCGGGTATACCCTGCGTTTTTTCTTTACCTTATCGTTATCTACAAGGGAGATTAACATTAAGAGGAATTTCAAGCGAAAACTGTTATAATGGAGATAACTTATTAGTGAAAGGTGATGGCTTTGTTCATGGAAAAGGGATTAAATCTAGTTGTCATCACCGGAATGTCCGGAGCTGGAAAAACAGTTGCTGTACAAAGCTTAGAAGATCTCGGTTTTTTTTGTATCGATAACTTGCCGCCGATCTTGTTGCCAAAGTTTATCGATCTTCTAGAGCAATCGGAAGGAAAGCTCCGGAAAGTGGCGTTGGTGATTGACTTAAGGGGTCGAGAATTCTTCTCTTCTCTATTTGAATCATTGGATATGTTAGAAAAAACACGCGGTATTCGGTATCAAATTTTATTTTTAGATGCTGATGATCAAACATTGGTTCGACGCTATAAAGAAACAAGGAGAAGGCATCCGTTATCGAAAGATGGAACACCCTTGGATGGAATTATTCAAGAACGTAAACTACTGGAAGAAATCAAGGGTAAGGCCCAACAGATTATCGATACAAGTCAGTTAAAACCAAGCCAGCTTAAATCTCGAATTATGGCGCACTACTCACAAATCGGTAGAGCATATATGACCGTTAACTTTATCTCCTTTGGTTATAAGCATGGGATTCCGATTGATGCTGATCTGTTATTTGATGTGAGATTTTTGCCAAATCCACATTATGTGGATACGCTAAGACCCATGACTGGGAAAGATAAGAATGTTTATAACTATGTACACAAGTGGTCAGAAACCCAACAATTTTTAACGAGGTTAGAAGATTTATTGGAATTCTTACTTCCGCATTATAGTCAAGAGGGAAAAAGCCATTTAGTAGTAGGAATTGGATGTACGGGAGGTAAGCATCGTTCTGTGGCGATTGCTGAATATCTATACAATAAATTTAAAGAGAAAGAACACTGTAGAGTGATACATCGAGACATCGAGAAAGGCGGATAATAAGGTGTCAATCTCTCTAAGAATAGCCCGTCCACATATCGTCTGTATCGGTGGAGGGACTGGTTTATCTGTAATATTAAGGGGCTTAAAACATTTCCCTGTTGATATTACAGCGATTGTAACTGTGGCTGATGACGGGGGGAGCTCTGGAATCTTGCGCAATGATCTTCAGATGCCTCCTCCAGGTGATATTCGTAATGTGTTGATTGCTTTGGCCGATACAGAGCCATTACTCGAAAGAGTGTTTCAGTATCGTTTTGAAAACGGAAATGGCTTAAAAGGACATACATTAGGAAATCTGATGATTGCCGCTTTAAAGGAAATGACAGGTAACTTTACCCAAGCGATTCAAGAGATGAGTCGTGTGCTCGCGGTTCGTGGTCGTGTTTTACCAGCTAGTGAACAAGATGTCGTCTTGCTTGCTGAGATGGTAGATGGAACCATCATAAAAGGAGAATCCAAAATTGGTAAGGTGGGGAAGAAGATTCGACGCGTCTTCTTAGATCCACCCGAACCGCGAC
The DNA here is from genome assembly GCA_025449975.1 of Thermoactinomycetaceae bacterium. Taxonomy (GTDB): domain Bacteria; phylum Bacillota; class Bacilli; order Thermoactinomycetales; family Thermoactinomycetaceae; genus Thermoflavimicrobium. The sequence goes on along the minus strand of JANWIG010000032.1, from coordinate 2,787 downwards.
CGCTTGAAGAAGCGATTCGGGCGATTGCGGATGCTGACGGGATTGTAATTGGTCCTGGAAGCCTTTATACAAGCATTTTGCCTAATCTATTGGTAAAAGATATGACTGAGTCGATTCGCAGATCCAGGGCTTGCAAAATGTATGTATGCAATGTAATGACTCAGCCTGGAGAGACGGATCATTTTACGGCAAGTGACCATGTGCGAACCATCTATGACCATGTAGGTGGAAAGCTCTTTGATTATGTTCTTGTCAATAACGGCGTGCCTCCCCTTCATATTCAACAGCGTTATGCGAAAGTGAATCAAGCTTTAGTAAAACCGGATATTGAAAAGCTCTATAAAATGGGATGTCAAGTGTTGGCAGACCATTTATTGTTACATCAGTCGGTTATTCGCCATGACGCAGAACGCGTGAGTGGACATATTTTGAAAATCGTGCAGGAACGCCTAAGACAACAACAGAGTGGATAGAAGGGATCAATGATGTCTTCTTTTACTTCGATGACCAAAAAAGAATTGACCCAACTAACGGATGTAGCCGATTGTTGTAAAAGAGCAGAGTTGTCTGCTTTGGTGCGGATGAATGGGGCACTCCATTTAAAAGAGCGCAAAATGACCTTGGAGTTTCATACAGAAAATCCAGCGATCGCTCGGCATGTTTTTTCGCTATTTAAGTATCTTTATCACGTTCAACCTGAGGTGTTGGTTCGGAAAAAGGTACGTCTGCGGAAAAATAACGTTTACTTTATTCGAATCAGCTCTCGAACCAAAGAAATTTTATCGGATTTAGCGATTTTAAAAGGAGAGCGATTGGAGCGGGTTGTTGGGATTTCACCAGAAATGATTCAAAAAAAGTGTTGTAAACGAGCCTACTTACGAGGGGCTTTTTTAGCAGGAGGATCTGTCAATCATCCGGATAGTGCTTCCTATCATTTAGAAATTGTCTCTACTTACCATGATCACAGTGAGTCTCTCCGTAACCTCATGAATTTTTTTCATCTTCATGCAAAAATAATTGAAAGAAAAAAGGGTTATGTTGTATATATGAAAGAAGGGGATAAAATAGGTGAGTTTCTAAACATTGTTGGCGCGCACCCCTCTCTTTTACGTTTTGAAGATGTGCGAATCATGAAAGATATGAGAAACTCCGTGAATCGTCTTGTAAATTGTGAAACTGCTAATTTAAACAAAACGATTCAAGCTGCCGCGCGCCAAATTGCAAATATTAAGCTGATTGATGAAAAAATTGGTTTGGATCAACTTCCGTCTCGTTTGCGTGAAGTAGCTGAAACGCGTTTAAAATTTCCTGAAGTCTCCCTTGCCGAACTAGGTCAGCTTCTTCCTAACGGTAAGGTGAGTAAATCCGCCATCAATCATCGATTGCGTAAATTGGATGAGATGGCTAACCAACTACGAAAAACGGAATAAGGTAGGTGAAATCTGCCTTCGTCTGCGACGTTGGTGGAAAAAAGATGATAGAGAAAAAAGTAGTTGTTACCTTGGTAGCGGGTTTGCATGCTCGTCCTGCAGCTGCTTTTGTCCAGAAAGCAAATCAGTTTAGCTCGCAAATCTTTGTGATTAAAGGCACGAAAAAGGTGAATGCGAAAAGCATTATGGGTGTGATGAGTTTAGCTGCTTCCAAAGGGGCAGAAATTATCATCAGTGCAGATGGTCCAGACGAAGAAGAAGCAGTCAATACGTTAGCAGAAATGGTATCCAAAAAAAAATAAACAACCTTTTATTCAAATGAATGATAAAATACATCTCTTTCTTTTTCATTGAGGTGTATTTTATTTGTTTAAATAAGTATTATATGAATAACAGCACTGGCGTTAGCATGTGACTGTTTTTTTGTATCTAAAAGACAGAAGAGATTTATAACGATAAATAAAAACTGGAGTGATATATATCCAAAAAGAAAAAGCTGATCTGTTACTGCACCCGATTCGGATGAGGATGATTCGAGCTTTTATCGGCAGGAAGCTAACCGCACAACAGCTGAGTGAATTACTCTCCGATGTTCCGCAGGCGACACTTTATCGCCACTTAAAAAAGTTACAACGTAGCGGAATCCTTCGAGTAATCCAAAAAAGACCGATCCGCGGAGCATTGGAGAGAGTGTATACACTTGTCGAAGGAAAAGAAATTCTTCCTCATTTATCTGATCAGTTGACAGAAGATAATTGTATGCAAGACTTTTTACTCTTTCTAGCCAATTTACAATCTGATTTTGAACGATACTTGCAGCAAAGCAACCCCGATTTTAAAAAAGATGGTGTGCATTGTCAGCAAGTGCATGTCCATTTGAGCGATGAAGAGTTTAAAAAGTTGTGGAATAAATGGAATGAGCTAATTAGCGAAGCTTTACATAAAGAACCAAGACCTGGTCGACGTACACGGATCTTGTCAATGGTTGTTATTCCTGATCCGTATTAAAAAGACCGTTTCATCCCACACTATCCACGAGGAGGTGGAGTGTTGTGATGAAATGGAGACCCATTGTTTTGAGTATACTTATTTTAAGTCTTATCGTGGGTTGTCAACGCTTTGACAATGCGGATCAACGGGAAGGTTTAGAAATCGATAGTCGAACTTATTCCTATATGAGCTTTGACAATTCTAGAATGAAACATGCTGCTCGGAGTGTAAAAGGGGTAGAAGATGCGATTGTGGATTATAACTGGGAGTATATTATGGTGACAGTGATTCCCAAACCAAATGTCAAGGAGAGTGACTACCCCGAACTGGAGCGAAAAGTACGCCGTAAAGTATCTGAAGGGCATAT
>JANWIG010000031.1 GCA_025449975.1 Thermoactinomycetaceae bacterium | reverse complement strand
GGTGGCAGTACCAGCCCTTCAAGCTGGTGGGTTGCCCCATTCGGAGATCCCCGGATCAAAGCTTACTTACAGCTCCCCGAGGCATATCGGTGTTCGTCCCGTCCTTCATCGGCTCCTAGCGCCAAGGCATCCACCATGTGCCCTTCGTAGCTTAACCTAATATGGTTTCGAAGAATCAACAAGATACTCGTTCTCGTTGATACCCTTGACTTTCTTTCCTTATCTAATTTTCAAGGTGCATGCTCTGTTTTGTTTGTCGCTCTTGCGGCGACGTTTATTAATGTAACATAACCTTATTAAAAAAGCAAGGGTTTTTTATTCTTTTTTTTTATTTATTTCTCCTTCCCACACCAGCGAGTGAATTGCAGCATCAAAGAACCCTTTTCTTTTCCCACTTAAATCAGAAAAAGAAAAGGGTTCTCTACATTAAAATAAGGTTTCTGAAGGATTTTGTTTATGTAACTGTCTGATCACTCGATTACGGAAAGATTCGTCATTACTAATCTTATTTAAAAATTCCATTTTATTTTTTCTCAACCATTCAATCGATAAACAGCTCGGGTCATGAATGAAGAAACAGACTTCCCCCAATGATCCACGATGATTCTGATAATACATCGCTAAGTTGGAAATTGATAAATCCTCAGCTTGCTTCGAACCAACCATGGAATATTCCGGATGATCAGCGCGAAGAAGAGCTTGCAAGATCATCAAGATATTGGGTTGCAAGTAACCTTCATGATGAATGCGATACAACAGATCCACATAATCTTGCGCAGACGCTTTGGGAAGTCGCTTCGCCCAAAGAATTTTTAAGGAAAAGGCAAAATCTTTTTTTGGTTTCAGCTGATCGACGATTTGTGAAGCATTGCCTTGCTTTAACATCTGATGAATCTGTCCAGCCAACTCTTTATATTCTTGATAAGCCATCCGTCTTAATCTTCTTTCTAGCTGTCTTCCTTCGATCTTTTCCTTAATCCGTAAAAATGCGGGTAATAACAGCGCAGAAGTAGTATAATAGTACAACTCATCATGGCTTTTTAAACCAAGGGACCGCAGCGTTTGATTGATCTGCTCCAAACCGAGCAGTTCGATTAAATACTCTGTACTTGCATAGGAGCTAAACGTTACCATCCCTCTGGCAACATCTTGTAATTGAACTTGCTGCTGATGGATTCGACCCTCTTCTTCCAATTTTTTTAACCAATCATCATGCGCTTTATCTATTTCAGGTATGTAATACTTTTCAATTTCAGCAAGCGGTACCATTCTCTCTGGTTGCACGAACCCTGCTCCTGCCTGGTGGGCATATTCAGTAGCAATGATAATATTGGCCACACTGGTTAGAGGTTGTACCTGATTGGATTGATAGTTGACAATATCGACTTGATCTTCCCGTATCAATAAAGAGACTTGATCTGGATGTTCTTCTAAATAACGTAAGACATCATCCACCGTTTTTTTCTTATCACGTAGCTTAATATAATTGGTTAATGCAAAAAATAGAATTGCCAGTACAACCACTGTAACAACTAAGCCAAATAAAGCTCCCACATCCATCCTCCTTAGATTCCATTCATTGAGAGACTTTACCGGAAGCAATAAAAAGAAGAAAGATTCCTCCCGATTTCGTAGCCTTTATTATAAATCATGTTTTTTTAAAAAACAGCCACCTATTCTTCTATAAAATTGAACGTTTCAGGAAGGAGAGCATTTCAAACAAATAAAATATAACAAATTTAATATATTAATTTATATAAGAAATGAGTCAGAACGAAGGCAGCCTCAAAAAATCATCCGTTCCCTTCATACTAGATCAGTGATAAAAATATGTAGTTTCTCAAACCAATTCATTCATCAATCGCGTCGGATCTGCTGTATATTTTGCCAAAGTTTGTGTAAAACGGATTGCATCAGATCCATCGAGAACACGATGATCAAAACTTAAAGAGACATTCATCCGCCATGCGGGAACGATTTGACCATCTGCGGTGACGATCGGTTTGCGTTTAATCGGATGAGTGACAATGATCGCTACTTCAGGTGGATGAATAATTGGCGTCGCCCATTCACCGCCTAAGCCGCCTGTATTGCTGATCGTAAAAGTCCCTCCTTTCATCTGCTGAGGAGTTAACTTTCCTTCTCTCGCCAGTTGAATGAGTTGGTTTACTTCGACAGCCAATTGCTTAATCGTTTTTTGCTCCACATGCTGAACGACTGGGACCAACAAACCTTGTGAGGTGTCGACAGCAATTCCGATCGAAACCGACGGAAATGTCTGTAAGCTTTGAGTCTCTTCATCAAAATGAGCATTGAATCGGGGATGTTGAAGCAACGTGTGGGAGAGAATTTTTAAGAGAATAGGTAAATAGGTTAAACGAGGCAACGAAGGATCTTTTTCCGATAAACATTTGCTCCGCCACTCTACCAATCCTTCTGCAGCGATTTCATCGAAGTGGGTAACATGCGGCTTATGGGTTACCGAGAAACTTAGCCGTTTCGCGATCACTTGCCGAATCGATGATAATGATTCTACTTGCTCAACCATTTGCTCTGACGAATGCGCCGTTTTCGCATACTTTTGGATATCTTCTTCCATAATGCGTCCGCCTGGTCCACTGCCAATCACTTTTTCCAATTCCACTCCCCATTTTCTAGCGAGTCGACGAACAGATGGCGTAGCTAAAACTTTCTGTTTCTTTCGCTTCATCGTTTGGGAAGATGATCCCGTTTTAACGAGTGCAAACAAGTTGGACTGGACAGGGATCACATCTCCTTCATTCCCATACACCTCGATCATTCGTCCCGCCTGTGGAGCAGGAATCTCCACGATCGCTTTATCTGTCTGTACTTCACAGACGGGTTGGTCTTGTTCCACTTGATCACCTATTTTGACAAGCCACCGCACAAGCTGTGCTTCAACGACTCCTTCACCCAAATCCGGAAGCTTAAACGTAAGGATATCCATTCCTTCAGTCCCCTCTACTAATATGAAATCACTCGTTGAATCGCTCGGGAAACACGCTTCACATCTGGACGAAAACTTGCCTCCAATGCATACATTGGAACAGGAACATCATAGCCAGTCACCCGTAAAATCGGCGCTTCGAGATATAAAAAGGCTTCCTCTTGAATCAATGCCGCTACCTCGGCCCCCAAACCAGCTGTTCGCGGCGCTTCATGTACAATGACGACCCGACCGGTCCGTTTGGCCGAAGCCAAGATTGCCGCTTCATCAAGGGGATAAAGAGAGCGTAAATCGATCACCTCACAGGTAACGCCTTTATTTTCCCAATACTTTGCTGTTTCCATCGCAACAGGAACCATCGCTCCCCATGCGAGCAAAGTGACATCTTCCCCTCGACGAACCACTTTTGCTTTTCCGATGGGAATTTCATACCAACCATCTGTTACTTCTTCTTTGATCGAACGATATAGTTTCAACGGCTCCAAAAAAAGAACGGGATCAGGATCGCGAATAGCTGACAGCAATAGCCCTTTGGCATCGGTAGGAGTCGCAGGAGTGACCACTTTTAAGCCAGGAATATGAACAAACAAACTCTCTGTAGAATCTGAATGAAGCTCCGGAGCATGGATTCCACCGCCATACGGTACACGAATCACCAATGGTGCAGAAAACACTCCTTGTGTCCGTGTGCGAAATCGAGCAATATGACTCACGATCTGTTCAAATCCGGGATAGATAAAGCTCATAAATTGAATCTCTACAATCGGTTTAAACCCATTGAGGCTAAGTCCCAGCGATGCACCGATGATTCCTGCTTCCGACAAGGGAGTATCAATCACCCGTTCATCCCCAAACGCTTGCCAAAGTCCATCCGTTACACGAAAAACACCGCCATTTCGCCCAACATCTTCACCTAAGATCAATACATTTGGATCCGATTGTAATGCTAGATGCAATGCATCGCGAATGGCTTGCACCATCGTCCATTTAGTCATGCTCCTTCCCTTCTTTCTGCTTAACCTGTAGCCTTTGTTTGTGCAATGCCGGCGGAAGATCAGAAAAAACATGGGCAAAAAGATGCGTAGGTGGAGGCGAGGTCAATGATTCCATTTCTTTAATCGCTTGTTCAATCCGTCGTTTACACTCCAACTCCCATGCTTCTTCTTCTGAATCGGTAAGTAGTTGGAAGTTTTTTAGCAACAACTGGTAACGGGTAAGCGGATCAAATTGCCTGCTCCAATGTTTAACCTCCTCCCTTGGGCGATACCTACTTGGATCATCAGCCGTGGTATGAGGACCTTTGCGATAAGTAACCGCTTCGATCAAAGTAGGACCTTGCCCTTCGCGCGCTCGCTTCACCGCTTGACTTGTGACCATATAGACGGCTAACACATCGTTTCCATCTACCCGAATCCCCGGAAACCGATAGGCAAGCGCTCTTTCAGCAACGGTTTTCGCAGCCGATTGCCTTGAAAAAGGCACACTAATCGCATATCCATTATTTTGGCAAAACAAAATGACTGGTAGTTGGAAAACACCAGCAAAGTTGCATCCTTCATGAAAATCTCCTTCTGATGTAGCTCCATCACCAAAATAGGCTACGGCAACCGTCTGTTCTTTTTTTAGCTTGGCGGCCCAAGCTGCACCAACAGCATGAGGAATCTGTGTCGCAATCGGAACGGCTGGCGGCAAATAACGAAGATTGGAAACCGGCTTACAACCTTCAACCCTTCCTGCCCAATAAAGGAGAACGTGCGTTAATGGAAAGCCAATCGTCAAAGCGACACCATGTTCACGATAGGTCGGAAAAACCCAATCTTGGTCCGTCAGCGCGAGTGCACTCCCTACTTGTGCTGCTTCTTGTCCTTCCAATGGTGCATAGGTTCCCATTCTTCCTTGCCTTTGGAGGACAATCATTTTTCGATCAAACAACCTAACAAAAGTCATCCAACGATAAAATTGGATCTTCAGCTGATCGGATAGCTGTTCCCATGCTTTTCTTCCATCTGTCGTTAGCTGTCCTTCCGCTGATATATATTGCACCCAATCGCTTTCATAATCACTTGACATTCAAAAGCACCCTCTCTTTGCCTTCCCTTCGTGAATGAGCGGATGATTGACCAGAATCACCTACTTTTTTATCATCATATGCTTTCGCTCTTTCTCTGTTCATCATTGACAAAGAACAATAAAAAAAGAGGGTGATCTTCATCAACCCTCTGATCCAAACATATTTATATATAAATTAGAACATCACACATATCTAAATCTTCATAACTACTTGCCCTTAAAATGTGGCTTCCTTTTTTCAATAAAAGCTTTCATTCCTTCACGCTGATCTTCTGTCGAAAACAAAAGAGCAAAATTATTTTGTTCAAAATGAAGAGCTTCTTCCAATGACAAATCAAATGCTTTTAAAATCGATTGTTTTGCTAATCGAACGGCCAATGGTGGCTTGGCAGCAATCTCTTCAGCCAAAGCGAGAGAAGCTGTTTCAAGCTCATCGATGGAAACCACTCGATTGACCAAGCCATAATCAAATGCTTCTTTCGCACTAATCGATTTACCCGTCAAAATCAATTCCATTGCTTTCGTCTTCCCAAGCGTTCTCGTTAGACGCTGTGTTCCACCCGCACCTGGCATAATACCTAGTAAAATTTCAGGCTGTCCAAAACGAGCAGTCTCCGTAGCTACGATTAAGTCACAGCATAAGGCGAGTTCACATCCACCACCCAAAGCGAAGCCGCTTACAGCAGCGATTAACGGTTTGGAAAATTGGCGGATTCGTAGCCAACTGGATAAGTATCTTTCTGCCATTAAATCAGCAGTTGTTGCCTCAGCCATTTCTCTAATATCTGCTCCAGCTGCAAATGATTTTTTATTTCCCGTAATAATGACTACGCGAACTTCATCATCTTGGTCCAATTCTTCTAATGTTTTTGCAAGTCGTCGAACAAGCCGAAAGTTTAACGCATTCAATACAGTTGGGCGATTCAGTCGGAGTCTAACAACATGGTTGACCCTCTCAATAATCAGTGACTCAGCCATACTTAAACACCCCTTCAGGCGATGGAAAGCGTTTTCATTTGTGCGGATAGAAAAAGGTTTAATAATAATGATTTATCCTATTTATTTATCTATTTTTACGGTTCATCCATTCCCTTCCGCCATCTTATCCTACAATGAAAGATCTATTCCTCATTTTCAACGAGTTTTTTCGCATACGTCGAAATTTCTTGAATACAATTTTTACAAACAATTTTTTCTTTATAATAGAACAACTTCTCCATTTTCCCACATAATACACACGTTGGATTATACTTCTTTAGGATAATTTGATCCCCATCGACAAAAATCTCAACACCATCTTGCGGATGGATCCGCATAATGCTTCGCAACTCTTTAGGTAAAACAATTCTCCCCAAATGGTCTACCTTTCTAACAATCCCAACCGCTTTCATAAAAACAACCCCTCTTTTTAAAAGTAAACTACATTGAATCTCTTCCTCAGTGATGCATAACAAAGATCAAATCTACCAATTCGTTATGAACCAATACAATCAAATGAAAAGATCGTCGAGCAAATCCATGTCATGCATTTTCAAAACTCCATCTTTCTTTTGATTGCTCTTGTATAGATCTAAGCCAATAACGGTTTCCATCGTCACTGAATCCCCCTTTTTTTCTACTTACCCAGAAGAGAGTGAACCGTTTGACTAAATCAACCAAGAGAGGCACAAATACATACTTTTTAATCAGTTACAAAATAAGTCCAAATTCAGATCATAATAATCTCAATTTATAATCGGATTATTATACACTAAAATAATAATTTATTTGTCTGTTGTAAAGATAGTACGTAATAATTTCTTCCCTGAATCTCTAAATATTTGCTGATATAATACTTTCATAGAAAATCGGTAAGCATAGCCAAACGATAGCTACGTTTACCGATCAAAGTAGTATCATCCGCTTTCAGTCGCTTTTGTTGAATCTCTAAAACGATATGGGAATTTTCTAAAGAAGAAATCTCACCTGTCTTTTTACCAAGATAAGCTGTTTTTACCATACAGCATAATATTTTCCCATTTCTGGTTTTTAGCAATCCGATAAGTAAACGCTTTCACCGATTGAATAACAGACTCCCATTCTAAATCTCTTTCCTCCGGAAAAGGAAGGGGTATACATCGTTCCTAACCTAGCCACTCATGAGCATAGCAACTACATTCTCCAGAAGCATTGATGGATAAATCACGATATTATCTGAGATAATCACTCCATTTATCAATAATCTTTATTCCATTATTATTGTAAATCTTCATTTGATAGAAGGCAAAGTGATTCTAACTCATTCAATTCTCTTTTATTTCACACCCATCCGATGAATGATTTGGTAAATCATTCCTGTTCAGTCACCAAATCGAGCAACTTTTGGCGATTTCGGGTATAGTAGGGATACATATAACTTCTAAATAAAGGTTGATCATATGGACGAAAAACAAACCAAAAGAACCATTAAACGTGAAATCATCCACAGTAAATCGTTTCATGAGTCTAGAGAGATCCTTGTATACCTACCTCCCGGGTATAATGAAAGCCAACTCTTCCCTTGCCTCCTTCTCCACGACGGTCCCGATTATTTTTACTTGGGGAGAATCGTCACCCAAGTCCAATCCATGATATACGATCGTAAACTCATCCCCTTTGCCATGGTCGCCCTTCCCGTCAATAAAGCCGTGAGAAAAGATGAATATTCTCCAGTTGGCAAGCGCTTTCAAGCGCACCGACAATTTATCATGAACGAAGTATTGACATATATTCCTAAATATTACTCTGTCGATCTCTCTTCCTCGGGATTGGTCATCGGAGGAAGCTCATTAGGTGGAACAGCCTCCTTGCATTTAGCCCTAACCAATCCGAGTCGAATCACCAAAGTCTTATCCCAATCGGGAGCTTTTCTTGAAACCACCACAGAACAGATTATTCAAAATGATTCCTTACAACATCTCTCGATTTATCTCTCTGTCGGTAAAGAAGAAACCAAAGTAAAGACGCATCTCGGTCCTCTTGACCTCGTTACCCGTAATCGGGAGGTCTTTCGACATTTACAGGAGAAACAAGCTCACGTAAGTTATCATGAAAAAGAGGGAGACCATACATGGGGATTCTGGCAAAGAGATTTGCCAGAAGCTCTTACTTTCTTCTTTGGGGTCAAATAGCCAATCAACATAGCATAAAGGGGATCACCTTAAAGGGCACGAAAGTTTCTTTTAGGTGATCCCCTTTATTTTGAGGCATCTACCTCACGCGGTTGGGTTAGATGCTCCAAAATCCATATTGTGCTGTCTCTTCACTTACTCCATGCAGCAGTCTAGAATTACCAATCACTGCTTGAACCATAGCTACTACTTGAACTGCTGCTACTTGAACTGCTGCTTGAGCTACTACTCGAACTGCTTCCACTTGAGCTACTGTAGCTCCTGCTCGAACTACTTTTCTTTCTTTCATAACTGCTGCTATACCCACTGCTTGAGCCACTTCCATAGCTTCCATAACTGCTACTATACCCTCTGCTCGAGCCACTTCTATAGCTTCCGTAACTGCTGCTGTAACCACTGCTCGAGCCACTCCCATAGCTTCCATAATTGCTGCTATACCCACTGCTCGAGCTACTCCCATAGCTTCCATAATTGCTGCTATATCCACTACTCAAGCTACTTTCTGAGCTTCCAGAGCTGCTACCTGAGCCACTGCTTGAGCTACTTCCTGAACTTCCAGAGCTGACGCTTATTTCACTGCTCAAGCTACTTCCATAGCTCCCATAACTGTTGCTTGAGCCACTGCTCGAACTGCTTCCACGGCTTCTATAGCTGCTACTCGTATTTCTTCTCGTGCTGCTGTTCTTGCGACTTCCGGAGCTCATGCTGCTACTATCGCTCGAGCTCTTTTCTGAGTGCTGACTATTTGCCTCTAAGCTTTGACTGTCGTTACCAGCACTTCCTTGACTTCTATTCTCCCTGTTTCTTCTTTTTTTCTTCTTCTTCTTTCCTTTCTTGTTTGCTTGATCTGATGTTCCCCCTCCACCGTAACTAGCTTTCTTCTTTTCTTCTTTTGATGTAATCTCTTTTACTTTATCTACTCGGATCGTCGATTGCTTATCAATCTTTGCTTCCGCTTGATTTTCCTCTCTTTTCCTTTTCTTTTCCACCTCGATATTTTGGGGTGATGTTACAGGAAGATCGGGTTTCGTTCGCTTTCTTTTGATCACGAATACCAAGACGACAATCAGTCCTACCAACACGATCCCACCGAAAATCAAATAATCGATCATCAAATAAACCCCCATTTAATCGCTAATGGATCACCTCTCCTTTTATTCTAACAGTCATTCAATTATAAATCCTAGTAATCGTCTGTTATTTAAGGTAAAATTCAACCCGATCACATTTTTAACATATATCCGTTTCAGCCGCATTACCATTAGCCACATCCTCCACAACCGCCACAGCCTCCATCTCCTCCACAGCTACCTCCACCACCACAGCCGCCTCCTTTATCTTCCTCTTTCTCATCCTTCTCCGGATCGTTCCCCTCTTCTACCAGAAAAAGCGCTCCCGGATTAAAAGCGGAGAACAAAAGAAAGCCACTTACATATTGAAGCGAAGGTTCCGTGAAACGACCATCAAAATATGTTTTGTGGTAGGAGAGTTCTCCTCGGATATATTTAATTAATTTAGCAATCAGCTTATCGACTTGCGGAACATGCTTGGCGGCATGAGAATTAAAATAATTTTTTAACAGTTGATTTTCCGATAAGGTTTGAAAGTCCTTGATCATCTTCTTAGAGAGTGGATATCGAAAAAACTTTCCCCAGACCGCTTGACTATATGGAGTGGGCTGAAACAAAAGTACATAAATTAAGTCAAAAAAAGCACGGTCATGCGGTGAAAATTGATAATCCGGTTCATTCGGTGTATGATGCAACATCGTATTTAAATAGTTTTGTGAAAAGGTCATATATCTCTGAGTAAACAATAGCATTTCATGCCATACTTCATCGATCTCGGAGCTATACATCTGAACAGACGGCAAAATCGCCTTTATAATTAAGTAGCGTTCCCATTCAAACCAACGATGTTCCCATTCCGCTTCACTAATATCATTATGACGCATGAAGCGTTCTTTCACTCTCTCTACATACTGATCCGGATAAGATGCCCGCAGATGCTCGATTAAGATGCGCATGCTCTTGACAAAAGATCGATCGTGTCTCTGGATCCCTAACTCCGGCAAAACATAAGAAGTCAATTCAAGTTCCTTGGTTTCCATTTCAACCCCCCACTTTATGGTTGAATCTGTTTCCATTAATTATTTTACCAATAATGGTACTTCCCTAAGTACTATTTATATTTTATTTAATCTAAAATTAAGTTTTAATTATATATAAAACAGCACCTACCCATTGCAAATGTAGGTGCTGTTGTCTCTAGGCAAACCATGCTCATCTCTCTCCTCAATTGCCACTGCCACAGCTGCTTCCCCCGCAGCTATGCGCTCCATTTTCTCCATCGCTGTTACAACCATACTCTCCATGATCCCATGGAAAGTGGTAGGTTCCCGTCTCATAATCCGCACTACCTGTTTTCGGAACTACTTTTTGATAAAGTTGCACATAATGATCATAAAAGTCCGAATGATGATACGTCGATAAATAAAGAACTCCCGCTAGCAATTGTAAGGACGGATGACTCCATTCCTTCTTTTTTAAATATTGTTTACAAAAGTAATTGGTGTTTGTATCATAAGCTTGGGCAAAGTTCTTTTGTGTAATGATTTCATCACGGATCAATTGAATTAGCAGAGTGATTAACTCTGCCACTCGCGGTACATGTTCGGCTGCATAGGTATTAAAATACTTTTTTTGCAGTAAATCGGTTGATAAGGTTTGGAAATCCTTGATCACTTCTTCCGAAAGGGGATGTCTTAAAAACGAACCCCAAACCCTTCGACTATATCTGGTAGGCTGAAACAAAAGAACATAAATGAGATCAAACCATGCTCGCTCATGTGGAGATAAGGTAACATCAGGGGCATTTGGAATATGATGCAACATCATATTTAAGTATTTCTTTGAAAACTCTTTATATTCACGTGTAAACATTAACATCTCATGCCAAACTTCATCTACTTTTGGACTATACATCTGAACGGAGCGTAAAATCGCCGTCATGATCAAATAGCGTTCCCACTCAAACCACCGGTGTTCCCATTCCACCAAGCTAATTTGACTTTGACGAACAACCCGCTCTTTCACGCGGTCAACATAGTGATCCGGATAAGATTCCCGCAAATGTTCGATTAACATTTTCATATTTCGCTCAAAGGTCGCATTATGTTTCTGAATTCCCAAATCCGGTAAAATATAAGAGATCGGCGCAGGCTTTTTCTGTTTACCCAGTCGATAAAACACGTTTACAACAATGACAACAGCGATGAATATCAATAAAAGTACAGCAGCCATGCCTTCCATTTACATCCCTCATTTGCAATCCATTTTTGGAGATTGTCTTATCTATTCTAAACTGAACTGTTTCTCGCTGCTACTTAGTTATTCATTTTTTCACGAGATTCTCCTATTTAACCAAACAAATGCACTTACCCGATTTGTGGCAAGTGCATATCAGTAAATCATATGAAATTTTGGGGCTACTTTATTCACAATATTTGTCATAAGCTTCGGTTAATTTTTGAGCAATCTCTTCCATACTCGCTCCTTCAATCTCATGACGGTGAACCATCGCGACCAATTTACCGTCCTTTAATAAAGCAAATGAAGGGGAAGATGGTGGCTCATCGGCAAAGTATTCACGAGCACGCGCTGTTGCTTCACGATCTTGCCCAGCGAATACAGTATAAAGATGATCTGGTACTTTTTTATGTTTAAGTGATAAAGCTACACCTGGACGTGCAAGCCCAGCAGCACAACCACAGATGGAGTTGACTGCAACCAGTGTCGTTCCTTTGGCCCCGACACCTTGTAAAGCTTCGTCCACCTCTTCAGGAGTAACCAATTCCTTAAAGCCGATTTGAGTTAGCTCATCACGCATTGGCTGTACCATCATTTTCAATTGTTGAATATAAAAATTTTGCAACATAATCCCTCCTTAAGTTTATTTTATCTAAGTCAATTGAAATCGTCTATCATTTAAAAAACAAATCCTCATAGAAAGCAGGGACAAAACTTGGGCAAATTATATGATTATTTATTAGAGCTATATCGTTCCCTTCATTCCTTTTCTATATCCGGAAACAACAAAAAAACCGTTGAAGAAAAAGATGTTTTTATTGGCATGAAAGATGAAGCCGCTGACTCTCCAGGCCTGATCATCAATACTTCCTATACCAGTCATGTCACATTTGCCAGTCGCTTCTTACATATGGACTCGCAAACATTTCATCGTTATATACCCGTTGATACTCCTATAACCGATTATCGCTTTTATTTAGAAGACTTATCTTTGGATACTTGCTTTACTTTCCTCTTGATTTTTCTCCGTTATAAGCAGTTTCCGCTAGAAGAGCTACACGAGAAGTGGATCCAATACGTCGATAGTTTTGAGCGCGAAGAAACACGTTCTACGGGAATTCCCATCCGCTCATGGGGTTGTCTCCATAGCGCATTGGGTCACGCCTATATTTCGTATCATAAAAAGAATGGAGAATTTATCGCCGATGATGTGAAATTTAGCAAAGGATTTCGACAGTGTATGCGTTTTGTCATTTCTGTCATTCTTGAAGATGCTATGCCGGCGGACTTACATGAAATCAATTGTCCAGAATATCAACGAGCGATCACCTTCCTCCTCTTCGAAAAACAAAAATACTTACAGCTATTGCAGCATGCAACAATCTTACAGTTAGAGCTTCCGGTTCGAGATTCCGATCGAAAAGTACTCGTCGACGCGCTGATCACAACAGAAAAGGTCGATTTTAAAGGCGTGCTAAAACACTTCGCCCGCACCGATAGAACTCATTCTTGGACCAAGAACGGTTTTGGGCTAGTGGCTGTCTACCGTCCGGATAGCCCCATTCATCGCAATCACATGGTTATTTCGGTAGATCCTCATCTCAATGTTCATCTGAAGGATCTTTGGAGCAAACTCGAACAGATGGAGCAACAGGCTCGCGCACGCAACTACCTTGATGAAGAATATATCTCTCCAGCTTGGGATGACTACATGGACAACTACACCTTATTGGTTTCACCCAAAAATCCCTCCACGTTACTCAGTTGGAAACAAGTGGTGGATACGTTGTGGAAACTGTATTGTCCGGCCTTAAACTTTAAAGTAAGATGCTATCGTCCCGACGATACCTTCGGTGAGCTTTGCACGTTGGATCAGTGTGAACCGATTATCCCCAATCCCATATGTGATAAAAGCATCACCGTTGCCAAGTGGGATGCTCATTACAACCATTCCAAAGTCGTTTTCTCACCGACATTGATACGCTTTTTAGCAGCTTGTATTGTCTACCGAAACCAATTTCCCAAGATTGAAGATTTACCATTGGAAACCGAATTTGATTTCCTCCAACTCTCCGGTGGGGTTGCCGTTGTTCATGGACAAGGGGTCTTCATACTGGATGATTGGAACATCGAATTGGATGAATGGGTCATCGAGGTAATGGATTTTAGCGAGTATGTCGATGAATTCCATCGACTCGTCGAACGATTTGAAGTGAGTACTCGTCTGATCCAGACCATTTCCGAACAAATTGAAGGTGTCTATCGCGACTTTTCGCAAGGCAAACAGCCTTCCCGTCAAGAATTGGATGATCTTAGTCTGCAAGCGACCAAACAGAAAATCGAAATCCGTAAAGCGATCTTCCAAACCATTACCACCAATCCAGATCCCAACTTAATCAGTTTTCGTGAGAAAATAGAAAAACGTTGGGGCATTATTTCTGAACTGGAAAAGCTTTATACCACTGTGGTTGAAACAGAAAATATTTTAACAGGCTACACTGAAGCACGCATTAACTCGCTGATTCAAGTGATTACCCTCTACGGTTTCCCATTGGTTTTATTTGGTGGATTTTTTGAATTTGTTCTCGGAGAGATTCCGGACGTTTTCCCCGGCGGTTCTTTCTTAGGAGTCCACTTTGGCGGTTTGGCACTCTATTTATTTCTATCTCTCGTTGGAGTATGGATCTTAGACCGTGGAGCTAAAAAGAAGTTTCCTTTTCATTCCAAAAAGAAACACCCTAGTCATTTAGATGAAAAAATGGAAGAAAAGAATGACCAATCGCTTCCTTTTTAAGCACGAGTAACCTAAAAAAAGGGAACATTCCTTAGAAAACGAACTTTCTAAGAGATGTTCCCTTCTCATTATACTCCTGGAGCGGTTTTCGAAGAAAATTGCTTATCGTTATAACAAATATTTTCCGATATTTCACTACAATTTTGGAAATCTTAACATATATTATTTTTCCTATTCCCGATTCGATTTCTCTTTTTCCCAATAAAGATACGAGGCATACTTTTTCTCTGCTTCGACAGAGAGCGTTACCTTCTCCGGATAACGTAACGCTGTCAATTTTCCACCGAAGACACACCCCGTATCAATATTCACCGAATTATTCATCCAAAGGGGCTCTTTCTGTGGCGTATGACCATGAACGACCAGCGCTCGACCACGGTAATTACGTGCCCAAGGAACCCGTTCAGGCAAACCAAACCGGTCAAGCCGTCCCGTTGTTTCTCCAAACATTGCAAACGTCCGCACCTTTTTCGAGTCCCTCCCTTGCATTTCCTCTTTGAGACCCGCATGAGCAACAACCAATTTTCCATCATCGAAGAGATAGTGACTCGGTAATTTCTCCAAAAAGTGGCGTACTTCTTCAATCCACTCGGTAGATTCTTTGGCAAATTGCTCCATCGTCACTTCCAATCCATGATTGATTTGTACATGATGCCCTACGAGCTTTTTCCACAACTTGCCGTCATGATTTCCCCTTACACAATAGGCATTGCCTGCTTGGACCATGCCCATCACCAGCCGCAACACATCCGGGGTATTGGGTCCGCGATCCACCAAATCACCGACGAAGACTAATTTTCTCTGTTCGGGATGCGTCACTTCAAAACTTTTCTGCCCCGAATAATCGGTTTCTTTGATGTGATAACCCAGCTTCGCAAGCAGAGTGACCAGTTCCGGAAAGCAACCATGCACATCCCCAATGATATCAAATGGACCGGTTTCCGTTCTTTGATCCACCCAAAGCGGTTTTCGTACAATCGCTACCTGATCGATTTCTTCCGCTGATTGAAAACGGTACACCGAGGAAAAACCTTCCTCTTCTAATGAGTCGGAAAAATGGAAAGCAATCGCGTGCGGAATCATATGATATTTTTTTGCCAACTTCACCCATCGCTGCCGTTCCTCTTTCTGCAGATTCGCGGCATCAATCACTGTTAAATTTCCTTGCTTTAAGCGTTGCTCCGCTTGATCATAAAGCGCTTCAATGACTGCTTTATTTACTGACTGGTCATTTGAAGCCGGATCGAACAAAGCGTCTGCGGATAGGATTTCTTCCTCTTGGAAGTACCTGCGAGCAAATTCCGATCTACTTGTTCCCGATGCTCCGATCAACACTACCAATGACATATTGAAAATGATTTGCTCCATAAATTTCACCCTCATTACTTTTATATTTATCTTAATAAAACAATAGACGAAAATAATTTGTTTCTTCTATATAATAGTTATTATAAAAATAAATATATAAAAACGTATCTCGTGGGGATTGGGATCGGTTCGGAACGCTCTTTTTCAATAAGAAGAATCATCCTCCATTTTTCTATCCACGAAATCGTTCATCGAGGCTAATTCTTTTGAATAATAGGGAATACTCTACTAAGATTCCAAAGGTCATAGATTTGTCAATTTTTCAGTCTTGTTTTTTCTCAACCTTCACAGAAAGGGCGTGTTGAAGTGACTACACAGGCACAACAGATTTTTGAATACCTATTAGCCGTTAAAAATCTCACTTCTCCTCCGGTTCGCAAACTGCAGGATATGAAAAAATATATTTTTAGCAACCATTTACCTACTGGCGAAGGCTGTTATCTATTTGGAACAGTAAAAAATCCAACTGCTTGGTTGGAAGTACATAAGCAATCCATCCTCCCCCCTCCTGAACCACATCCATCTCTGGCAGGATGGCTCCTTACCAATTATGAAGACGAAACAGAACAAGTAAAAGTGATGGATCAGAAAGGGAATGAGTCTTTCTCGGAATCGCCCGCACGGGTACGCCAATATCAATATTGGAGCAAAAAGTGGACAAGTTGGTCAACAAAGACCAAACACCAAAAGGCAGTACAAAAGTTATATGGAGAGCTTTTTTCACTTGCCCAGCAGATCGAACGAGATGGGGAACAAATCGAAATTGCTTTTGGTCACGGTCTTCTCAGCTGGAAACATCCCAGAGGAGAAGTCTATCATCCGCTCTTTATTACCCGCTTAGAACTGGAGTTTAAAGCAGAAGAAGGGGTCTTTTATCTCTTCCCTACCAGTCAAGGCACGTTACTCGAAACGGAAATGCTTAGCGGACTAGATCTTCCAAGCGAATCCAAATTAGCTCGCCTACAGACCGAAGTAGCCGAAAAACAACCCAATCCCCTTTCGAAAAGAGAAATGAATTCGTATTACCAAAAATTAATGACCTTGCTTGATCCTCCTAGTCAATCGGAAACGGTTTCCAATCACCATTCCAAGCCAAAGATCCTTGAAAAGCCGGTTTTCTTTGTTCGTCAAAAATCAAGTCAACTTTGGAAAGAAGAATTACAAACCATTCTCTCTGCCCTGCGACAAGGGATGGAAGTACCCAAGACGATCCAAACTTTGTATCAAATCGACGGATTGGAACCGAGTGAACAAGAAATCAAAGAATGGGAGCCTGTCAAACGCGATTTATATTTTCCTCTCCCTGCCAATGAAGAGCAAAAAAACATTGCTCGCCGGTTAGCGGATGGTTATGGTCTAACCGTCCAGGGACCACCTGGGACAGGCAAAAGCCACACGATCGCCAATCTGATCTCGCATCTGTTGGCACACGGCAAGAAGGTGCTGGTCACCAGTCAAAAAGAACCTGCTTTGCGTGTCCTGATCAATAAGATTCCAGCATCGATTCGCCACTTATGTGTTTCCTTGCTGGGACGGGATTCCAAATCCCTTGAGGAAATCGAGCAAGTGATCCGTTCCATCTCAAATAAAATGGATTCACTCGATCCCGAAAAGCTACAGAAAGAAGTGACCCGTCTCGAAAAAGAATTAAAAGAGACACGAAAACAGATCAGCCAGCTCCAAACCAAGCTGCAAAAGATTGCAGAATATGATACACAAGAGATTATGTGGGATAACGAAAAATATAACCCCTTAGAAGCAGCGCGCCGACTACGCGACCTAGCTCCTACACTCGGTTGGATTCCGGATCCCATTCAAGTCTCGCCACCGATCTCTGATCAGGAAATGCGTCAGCTTTGGTATATGCTAGAGGAGCTTCCAGCAGATACAGAACAAATCGTTCAATTAACTTGGCCTGAACAGGTTTCGCTTGATCCTCCAGAAATCTTTGAGAAATGGGTTGGAACCGGGCAAGAGCTCGAAAAACAATATCAATCCTCCTTAACGCTTTTACATAGATATTCCTTTCCTTTAAATAATGAATGGTTAGAAAAACAATACGAAGCACTGGAGCCGATCCTTTACCAACAAGAAATCTTAAATACTCCCCACTTCCAACAAATTCTCGATGATTGGTTAGCTCGGGGAGAGAGACAAAAGATGTGGAAAGATCTGATCGTTTACGCCAAAGATGCCCTACAAGAAATTAGCCGGATTCAAAATGACATTGCCGAGTTTTATATTGAACTTCCCGATGTATCTAAACATCAACTCATCCATGATTTAAACCAAATTTTAGAGCGGCTGAATTCCCATCAAAAATTAAGCGCGTTCTTCCTGATGACGACTGGCAGAAAACTGCGGTATTTAGCCGAGTATCCGACGATTGAAGGACGCCCTCTACAAACGGTGGAAGATGTCCAACTGGTTCTAAACTATGTTCAACTGCAAGAGAAAAAAGAACGTTTAATTCGCAAATGGAATGCCACCATGAAGACAGTAAGTGGTCCAACTTTATCGCCAGACGACCACCGTTATATTGCCAAAGCGGATCAAGAGCTCCATTTCTTAGAACAAGTATTTGAATTGGGCGATCAGCTGATTGAACTGCGTTCTTCTTTTGAAAGCGCTACGTTACCCATTTATTTTGTCTGGAATTCGCTTGAATCCTTATCTGAACTAAAGGAAGCACTCCTCGCAATGCAAGATTATGTCCGCTATCAAAGCTGGAAACGAACCCATGAAGCCAAACAACAAGAGTTCCAAAAATGGGTGGAACATCCAAAAAGTCATCCCATTTGCCAGCGAATTTACAAAGCCTTTATGGAGCAAGACCTGACTGCTTGGACTGAGGTCTATGAAGAGATAAAGGCTCTACATCAGCTAATGGAACAATATGAAAAATGGCAAAAACTGATCGGCAAATTAGAAAGCAAAGCCCCTCTTTGGGCTCGCCAACTACGGAAAAAGATGGGCAATCCCGGACCTTATCCTCTCAACTGGCAAGCGGCATGGGATTGGCGACGCGTCCACACCGTCATCGAAAAGCTAAATTCTCTCTCGCCGGAAAAATTAGAAGCCAAGCTCCATAAAGAAAAAGAACGCGAACGGCAATTGGTTGAGCAGATCATTGCCAAGGCTGCTTGGAAAGAACAATTGACCCAAATGACGGAAGAACAACGCCGTGCGCTAATCAACTGGCGTTACTTTATCAAAAAGATCGGAAAAGGAACCGGCAAATTTGCTCATAAATATCGCCAAGAGGCAAAAAGGGAGATGAAAGTCTGCCAAACGGCCATCCCTGTTTGGATTATGCCAATTGACCGCGTGATCGAAAATATAAATATCTACAATAAAAAGTTTGATGTCATTATCGTCGATGAAAGCAGCCAATGCGATCTCTTCTCTTTAGCTGCGTTAATGCGCGCAGAAAAAGCGGTCATCGTCGGTGATGATGAGCAGATCAGTCCAGCAGTGATTGGAATCGATCAAGCAGAGATTCATTCGCTCATCGATCAATATCTAACGAAAATTCCACAAGCTACTAGCCTGGATTTGCAAACTTCTCTCTACGATGTAGCAACCCGTATTTATCCAGGAAAATTAATGTTACGTGAACATTTCCGATGCGTTCCAGAGATCATTCAGTTTTCCAATGACCTTAGTTATGAAAATAAAATTATTCCTTTACGTCTCCCGACAGAACAGGAGCGGATCGAACCAGCGCTTCTGGCAAAAAAAGTAGATGGAAAACGTCATCGCTCACGTAAGATCAATGAGATCGAAGCAACGGCTATTATCCAAGATATCCAGCAAATCATCGCCAATCCGACTTTCGCTAATCGGACGATTGGGGTGATTTCGTTACTAGGCTACGAACAAGCCGAATGGATTGAACAAAAATTACGAGAAACCATTGGCGAAGAAAAAATGTTGCAACATCAAATTATTTGTGGAGATGCTTATGCTTTCCAAGGAGATGAGCGAGACATCATCTTTTTATCGATGGTCATCTCACCACATGTACGCTTTCAGCCGTTGGTTCGAAAAGATCTAAAACAACGCTTCAATGTGGCAGCAAGCCGAGCGCGTAACCAGATGAGACTCTATCACTCTGTGGATTTGCATCAGCTACATCCGGATGATTTGCGCTTCCGTCTTCTCTCTTATTGCCAACGACCGAATCAGCATCACATCTCCCAAGCTTACGACACTGATCGCGGTAAAACAGCCTTTGAGCAGGATATCCTCCATATGCTACAACAGAAGGGATACCGTGTCCGATCACAGGTTCAAGTTGGTCACTATTGGATCGACTTAGTTGTAGAAGGGACAAAAAATCGGCTGGCAATCGATTGTGTTGGTGACCGCTGGCATCATCCCGATGAATGGGAAGAAAACATAGCGCAACAACAAGTTTTAGAACGAGCCGGTTGGACTTTTTGGCGCATTCGGGGCAGTTCTTTCTATTTAAATCCAGAACAAACGATGAAGCCGCTCTGGAAAAAGCTCGATGAAATGGGGATTCAACCACAAAGAGAATTGGTCAGTGTATAGGAAGGTAGAAGAATCAGCTCCAGCTAGTAGAATCTTCTACTAGCTTTTCCCTTTTCTAGTTAACTGTAAAACTAGGAATATTAAATCCTTTATTAAAAAAATAATTATTTCCCTTCATTGTTTTTTAATATATTATAAATATTGACATAAGGTAAATGTTTATATTCACCATCGTTTACATATTTCTTCGTTCTAACAAAAGTTTTGCTCTATTCTTCCCAGTCTTTACATCTAAGAATCACATCTAGGAGGAATCTATTTTCATGGAAATCTCAATTGGAAATATTTTAGCTGATCGCGCACGACTGTCCCCAAATGTTGAAGCAGTCGTTGATCCTACTCATCGTTATAATTTTGCTACACTCAACAATCGGGTCAACCAGCTCGTTAAATGGTTCAAAGAGCGTAACATCGGTAAAGGGGACCGCATCGCCATTTGTTCTCGCAATAATTCAGAATGGATAACCACCTTTTTCGCTGCTGCTAAATTAGGAGCCATGCTTGTACCCCTGAATACTCGTCTACACGTTGAGGAGTTACTATATGTCATAAAATCGTGCAGCCCGAAAGCTCTAATTTACGAAAGCAATTTTAGTGATTATGCCCAAAAATTACGGACAGTTTCCTCTCTTAAAGTATTTGCCCAGATTGGAAACTCTCCCCGTCCCATCGACCCGCTTTTTGATTCCATTTTTACTGATGAAATCATCCCTGATCCCCCTGTGGTTGCTTCGGGAGATGACCCTTTCTTACTTGTCTTCACTTCGGGGACAACAGGACGACCAAAAGGAGTAGTGATTACCCATAACAACTTATACTTCAATGCAGTTGGGGCGCTTATCACCTTAGATTTTCGGGAAGATGAACGTTATCTAGCAGTTACACCTCTTTTCCATATCAGTGGACTTGTTCTAACCACTCTCATCGTTCATCGCGGTGGAACGATCATCGCAATGCCTGACTTCCATCCCGTCAAAATCTGGGATGTCATCGAACAAGAGAAGATCACTTCGTTTATGTCCGTTCCACCGATGTTGATCGTTATGTTACAAGTTCCAGATTGGCAAAAAAGAAACAGAGCCTCTCTCCGGAATGTTTTTTGCGGAGGAACCTTTGTTCCGCCTGATTTACTGCGCGTATACAATTCGCTGGGGATTGGAACAAGCATCGTTTATGGTTGCACCGAAGCATCCGGAGCGCTTAGCTTCTTCTATCACAAAATGGGAATCGATAAATGCCATACTGTTGGAAAGCCTTTGCCTTTCAGTGAGATCAAAATCCTCGATCCAATCAGCGGAAAAGAAGTTGCCCCAGGCAATGTTGGCGAAGTGGTCGCCCGAGCTCCTTACATCACCCCAGGTTACTGGCAAAATGAAGAGGAAACAAGAAAAGTACTACGTAATGGCTGGCTTTACACAGGTGACCTTGGGAAGTTGGATGAAGACGGTTTCTTAGTTCTGGTCGATCGCCTAAAAGACCTCATTGTCTGCAATGGAGAAAACGTTTACCCAGCTGAAGTAGAAGCGATTTTGCAAAATATTGAAGGCGTGGCCGAAACTGCCGTAATCGGCATCCCCCATCCAACTTATGGCGAGGTACCCCGCGCCTACGTCGTTCCCAAACCAGGATATAACCTCACAGAAGAAGATATTCTCGAACATTGCTATGAGCGTCTCGCTGTCTTTAAATGCGGCAAGGACGTCCGCTTTGTCAAGTCACTTCCTCGTAACGCTTTCGGAAAAGTAGTCAAAGACGTTCTACGCAAGCAAGCGATGGAAGAAGATAAACAAGAAGGCTAGGAATCTCCTAGTCTTCCCCAGTTTACTTTTCCTATTATTTACAATTGAACGAATAAATCGATTTATTAACTTTGATTACTTCTATCAAAGGAGAATGATGAATGAAGATAAATATTGGACAACTTCTGACTTATCGTGCCCAATTTTCGCCTTATCTCGAAGCAATTGTTGATTCCCAAGGTCGTTATACGTTCGAACAACTGAATCAACATGTCAACCAAATCGTCCATTGGCTAAGAGCTAATAACGTCCAAACTGGAGACCGTGTCGCCATCTATTCTCGCAACCGAGCTGAACTGGTGATGGTCTATATGGCTGCCGCTAAACTTGGAGCGATCTTCGTTCCATTAAACGCTCGTCTTCACCCAGCTGAACTGGAGTATATTTTGGAATCGAGTGAATGCAAAGTACTTTTCTACGAAGACATCTTCGCAACCCAAGTAAATCGTCTGCGAAAAGTCCCTTCCCTTGAGCTTTTCATCCAGATCGGGAATTATCTTTCTGTAACCAGCAAAGACGAGTTGTTCAATAACATTCTAACTGGCGACGCGACCGAGCCGACCATTACAGCTGGTGGAGAGGATCCAGTGCTCCTGATCTACACTTCAGGAACAACCGGTCGTCCTAAAGGGGTCATCATTACTCACCAAATTCTATTTAATGCTCTTACTTCTAGTATCATCCCCACAAATTTCAAAGAAAAAGACCGCTATCTCGCTGTAACTCCTCTCTTTCACATCAGCGGAATGCATCTAACAGCGATGAGCATTTACCGAGGAGTGGCCATCGTTTGCTTGCAAGATTTCCATCCTGTCTTGATCTGGGACATTATCGAAAAAGAGCGCATCACTGCAATGATGTCCGTCCCTCCTATGCTAATCCTGATGTACCAGACTGGCGTTTGGAAAGAGAAGGATATCAGCTCTTTGCAAAGCGTATTCTGCGGAGGAACGTTTGTGCCTAAAGAATTGGTCGAACAATATCATGCAATCGGCGTCGGTATCATTGTCGGTTATGGCTGTACTGAGGTACCTGGTGGAGTAAGCACTTTTAACGTTGCAATGGCCATAGACAAAACGCATACGGTTGGAAAAACGCAGCCTTTTTCTGAAGTCAAGATCTTTGATCCCATTAAAGGAAATGAAGTCGAGCCAGGAAAAGTTGGTGAAATTGCGATTAAGGCGAATTATGTCGCCAAAGGCTACTGGAAAAACGAAGAGGAAACAAAAAAAGTATTTCGTGATGGTTGGTTCTATACAGGAGACCTAGGAAAGTTTGATGAAGACGGCTTCCTCATTCTTGTTGATCGACTAAAAGACCTCATTGTCTGCAATGGCGAAAACATTTATCCTGCCGAAGTAGAAGCGGTCTTGCAAAATATCGAAGGCGTAGCGGAAGCAGCGGTGATCGGTATTCCTCACCCGGTCTATGGAAAAGTCCCGCGCGCTTACGTAGTGGTTAAACCGGGCTACAATCTCAGCGAAGCGGATATTCTCGAACATTGTTATGATCGCCTCGCCGCTTTCAAATGTGGAAAAGATGTTCGCTTCGTCGATTCTCTTCCACGCAATGCTTTGGGCAAAGTGTCAAAAGAAGAGTTGCGAAAACAAGCGTTGGCAGAACTAGAAGAACAAGAGAAGGTCACATCGAAGGAAAATGATGAATCGAATTCATAAACCGGCATCCGTTTCGTTTGAACCTCTTTTCATAACAAACGACCTCCTTCTCTAAACGAAGAAGGAGGTCGTCTTTACTCTTCCAAATAGCGGCGAGCTCCTGCGAATTCTTCTTTATAACCAACCGTATCCATTGGAATAATCTCGATGGAGCGAGCAGAATTCGGGGAATGAATCATCTGACCATCGCCAACATACATCGCTACATGATGAACTCGTCCTTTTCCATAATCATGGGCAAAAAACAGCAAATCTCCTAGCTGAAGCTGATCCATCAAAACCGGCTTTCCTGCTTGTGATTGTGGACCTGAGTCGCGTGGAATCATCATTCCATGCGACTGATAGATTAAATGGGTAAATCCTGAACAATCAAAACCAAATCCACTGGTTCCCCCCCAAAGATAAGGTAGATTCAAAAATTGCTTCGCAGTTTGAACCAATCGATCTGCGGCCGGCTTTGGAATCGCTTGCTGTGAACGAAAAACCTGTCCGTCTTCTTTCTTTATCCAACCTACTTTTCCATTTGGCAATAACACAGCATAGGCTTCTTCCTTCTCTGTGATAAGTGGCAAGCGTGTCCGAAAACTTACCTCCATCCACTTTTTCTGAAAGAAAACCGTTTGATAGAGGTTAGCGGTTGGCCTCATCACTTGAACAAACGGCTCTTTTTCTTTCTTAGCAAATTTTGGCTCATAAGTTAGTTGACAGATGGGGAGCCATCCCGGGTAGCCCAACGGATGACGAGGAGTAGGTTGATCCAAGACAATCACTTTTGCCCAGTCTCCCTTTTGTTCTTCCATTTTCACTTTTGTTCCTAATAAAGCTTGTGTTTCTAGTTTGCCAACCAACCACAATTTCTCTTCTAATGATAGAGATCTTGTCCATTTCCATAAGTCAACTGGATTGGTGATCGATGATTGATCGATGGGACGGGCAAGCTCCGGTTCGGTCCACAAAGTAGCAACAGAAACATCGATATAAGCGATGTCTTTTTCTTCTTTCGCCGCACTCTCATTGCATTTTTGAATAGCTGATCTCCTCCATTCTTATGAAGATTGACAATGTAATCCATCCTATGTACTTTTTATTTCTTTGATTCCTTTCTAAGTAGGAGATCAAGCGGAGATTTTTACAGCCGTTTACTCTAGAAATTATTGTTATAATGATTTATAAACATAGATATTTGAAATGTTACTAGAAGGAGTTCGATTGGATGAGTCAAACTTATTTAATCGCTTGTGATCTAGATGGCACTCTACTCACCAAAGACAAACGGATCTCCGAACGGAACAAAAAAGTATTGCAAACTCTTTCCCAACTGGGTCATCATGTGGTGATTGCCACCGGACGTCCCTTTCACAATAGTTTCGTTTATTATGAAGAGCTACAGCTTCAAACACCGATGATCAACTTCAATGGTGGATACGTCCATCATCCACGCGATGATTCGTTTCCAAAAAAAATAAAGCAGATTCCTCGAAAGTTAGTTGAACAATTGATTCATTCAGCTTACTATCACTCGATTCGGAATATCCAAGCAGAATCGATCAACCATAGCTTTGTCGAAGCAGAAAAAGGACATTTTTCTACTTTATCATCTGCTATGAGCTATCAACGAACATTTGGACCGATTTTGCAAAATCTAAATGATAATCCTCATGTATTGGTTTTTTATGCTCAACAAACAAAGCAATTGGATAATTATCTGCAAACGATTCAATCGCGCTTTGCCCAGCAAGTGAAGGTTCATCGTTGGGGCCCACCTTGGAATGCTGCTGAAGTAAACCCTCCTTTCATCGATAAAGCGACTGGGATCAAGCATATTGCAGAGTATTATGGGATCCCACGCCAAAACATTATTACGTTTGGCGATGCAGTGAATGATATTGAAATGATTCAATATGCCGGTCATGGCGTAGCCATGGGAAATGCAATCGATGAATTGAAAGAGTTGGCCAATGATGTCACTGCTTCACATGAACAAGATGGCATTGCGATTTATTTGGAACGGTTTTTTCAGTTATAAGTCAAATGATAAAAGAATCATGAATAAATCATAAAAATAAATTTTTAAAATAATCTTATTTTATTAAACAATTTTCATTCATATTCCTGTAAAATAATTAGTAGATACCCGTATTACATCCGGAAGGAGATGGTTTATGCGACATCATTTCCTCATCGCATGTGATCTAGATGGTACCCTACTTACCGGAAAGCGACAAATTTCTTCCCGAACCAAATATGTCTTACAATCTTTGCAAAACGAAGGACACATGATTGTGATCGCAACAGGACGTCCCTTTCACAAAACGCGTTTTTACTATGAGGAATTAAACTTAAAAACGCCTGTTGTCAATTTAAATGGAGGATGGGTTCATCATCCCATTGATTTCACTTTTCCTCGCCAAGTTCACCCCATTCCTCTGGAAGTTGCCCAAGCCATTATCCAACAAGCTCAGCAGTATGACCTGAAAAACTTACAAGTGGACATTTTAGAGGAAACTTATATTGAGCGATCGGATGATCCAGATGTTTTTTATTTCAATGTGGAACCATCTCCAGATATAAAGTTCGGTCCTGTTTTACAATCTTTAAAATCTTCACCGAGTTGCATTCTCTTTTTTCTGTATGATGAGCTGCAAGTGCACCATTTAGCAGAACAACTATCAAGACAATTTGGCGATAAAATCAAAGTCTATCCATGGTTTAAACCATTTTATGTGGTTGAGATTTTACCACGGCATCTAAGTAAAGCGTATGGATTAGAACATATTGCTACGCATCTAAAGATAAAACCAAAACAGATTATCGCTTTTGGCGATCAAGTCAACGATATTGAAATGCTTCAGTATGCCGAATATGGCATTGCTATGGGCAACAGTACCGATTCAGTAAAACAAGCAGCAGATCAAATCACTCTCAGCAACGACGAAGATGGGGTTGCAATCTATTTGGAAGAGTTTTTTCAGCTAAAATGAGACCCCTGTAAAAGCAGAAGACTCATTTCCACATATTCTGTTTAAATAGGTACGTTTTTCTTTTACAATTCCTGAAAAATCCTATTTCCTACTATACAAATAGGAAATAGGATTTTTATGGCTTTAGCCTAATTTGGTTCCCATTTGTTCTGCAACATGCAGAAGACTAGGAACAAACTGCATCATTTTATCAAGGCTCATGCGAGAGATCGGTCCTGAGACTGCTAAGGCAGCGACCAGTTCCCTTTGACGGTTAAAGACCGGAACGGAGACAGCCGCTGTTCCGGCTTCTCTCTCTTCCATACTGATCGCATATCCAT
>JANWIG010000030.1 GCA_025449975.1 Thermoactinomycetaceae bacterium | reverse complement strand
CGGATGCAACTTCAGACGATGAGAAAAAACAACGAGCATTGAATGTTTCAATCCTCATCCGGATATAAATCCGGATGCAAC
Source organism: Thermoactinomycetaceae bacterium (assembly GCA_025449975.1). Classification (GTDB taxonomy): domain Bacteria; phylum Bacillota; class Bacilli; order Thermoactinomycetales; family Thermoactinomycetaceae; genus Thermoflavimicrobium. Next base: position 8,519 of record JANWIG010000030.1, on the reverse strand, counting down.
GGAAGATAGCGGAAAAGGATTCGAGATCGGACTCGTTTCAATCCTCATCCGGATATAAATCCGGATGCAACCGCTCGCGTTTTTAGGGCTTATGACATACGGCTTTCACACCTACAAAACGCGAGTCGGTAAATTTCATGAGTCTTGCTCTCCTTTCACATCAGTAAAATTATAGGATAAACCGCTATTCTACTGGGATCGCGGAAGACCCCGTATTTTTCTGGAGCAATCGATCCGCGCAGGGACGCGACTTTGTCCAACCATTCCAAGTGAAACTCCAAGTTTTTGGTGTATATCTATTTTTTCGACAATCATCTCCTTTTTTCCTCTTTCTCCTTGTCTAGCTCATAATGTCTACGCAAAATTTCTTTTACATCCGGATGGAGCTCATATAATTCCTTATTTTCTAATGTTCGGTGCAAACAGTCGTAAATCACTTTCAGCTCTCTATCATTAAATTGGATATATCTCGCGGCTTCCAATAGTATTTTTTTCGTCTCTCGTAGTTTCTGCCCATCTTCATATGGGATAAAGAATTCTGTATTCTTATACTCCACCGATACCATATCCATCTTGACATCCCCATACTGTTTCCAAAGCCATTTCACATTCTCTTCAAGCTCTTCGATATTTACTCCACACCGTACACCGCAATAGTTTAGAAATGCTTCATTACGCCGTAGATTCATGTACTCTTTGAACAGTTGATCGCTATCTTGTTCACGATCTCCTATTTTTTTATACAGCTCATTTTCACGCAGAAAAAACTGTATAGCCAAGGGAGGGAGCCCGAGTGTTTCTCCTAAACAGGTATGATATTCCACACCATATCGCTCGATTGATTGGGGTTGATATTTCTTAAGAAATTCCTCTTTCAATGTCTCATCTTGAAAAAACAAATAGCTCTTCAGACTAAGGGCAGGAAACTCCTTTTCAGTTATATACGGATACCCTTTACAGAGAAGAGCGGCTTTGTCGTCGGATAAAACCAATAAAGCAGGTTTAAATCCCAAAAGGAACCCCAAATAATCCTCCAAAAAAATCCCTCCCAATGATAGATATAGTAAAAGTTCATAACACTTTCTCTTTTCCCTTATTTGCATAAATAATTCCTTTATTTTCATAATTTACTCATTCCATTGACCAATTGAAGGGAATCCTCTCCCCCGCCTCCCTCCTACCGCAAGAAAATAGGCGGGTGACCTGATGCCGCTTGCCTGTTAGCCGAATATAATAGCACAGATACCAAAGTAGATCAGCCTTTTCGCTGGTCGAAGAGTTGGGGAGGTACATTTCGTGAAAACAATCACCCTTGGGAAACTCGCTCAAATCATCGAGGGGAAAATCCTCTCTGGACATCCCCATCAATCTGTCCGCTCTGTAAATTTTAATAAACCCAAGCAGCTGTCACGGCATCAAGTTTATTTTATCTCCAAAAAAGCGAAGCTGCCCAAACAACTAGCGGCGATTAGACGGGTTAAGCCGCTGGCCGTCGTTCTTCCTCCTCACGTTTCTCCTTCTGCGATCCCCAAAGGAGTTGGCATGATCCGTGTCCGTGATCCTTTTAGTTCCTACTGGCGATTGGCGCTTTGGAACTGGCGACAATATCCGGTACGAGTCGTGGGAATTACGGGAAGTGCTGGAAAGTCGACGACAACCGCCATGGTCGCCTCCATCTTAAAGAAAAAGTGGCCGATGGTGACCACACGTGGAAATCTAAATACGTATTCCTTCCTACCCGATTATCTGGTTCAGCTGCAATCCCATCACAAACTGTTACTTCTCGAAATGGGCATGAAGTCGCTCAATAACATCCGGCGGCAATGTCAAATTGTAAAACCCCTGGTGAGTGCCGTAACCAATGTAGGGGAAGCACATGTAGGTAGCTTAGGCGGCTTGGATTTAGTCGTTCGCGCCAAGCAAGAAATCATTGATGGCACAAGAGCAGGCGGTACGATCTTTATCAATGCGGATGACGCGCGCTCACGAAAGCTAAAAGTGCGCCACTTCCGTGGAAAGGTAAAAACATTTGGCATTCACAATCCTTCCGATATCCGTGGTTCCCACATCCGATATACACCAAAGGGGATGCGCTTTGATGCAACCATTGCTGGCAAACGTTATCCCTTCTTTATCCCTACTTACGGTATTCATAACGTCTATAACGCTTTAGCAGCGATTGGGATCGGTCTGTCGATGCGAATGTCGATCAGCGACATCCAGCAGGGGTTGGCCCGCTTTCAGACTCCAAAAATGAGACTTCAGCTCATCCGTGGTCGCGGGGGAAGGTTGCTGATCAATGATGCTTGGAACGCCAATCCAACGGCGATGATCGCTGGACTCAACGTGTTAAAAAGTCTCTCCTCCAAACGTCCGACCATCGCTGTTCTCGGAGATATGCTGGAACTAGGTAGCCTCACTTATCCTTCGCATGTCCGTGTTGGCAAACATCTAAGTAAACTAAATATCAGCCAGCTGGTCACAATCGGCAAACACGCTCGCATCATCGCCCAAACAGCTCGCAAACACGGGATGAACCCGCGGAAAATCGTCGTCTGTTCGACGCGCGAACAATTGATCCGTCATCTGCTACAAACCCCTTCACAATCAATCATCTACTTTAAAGCCTCTCGCAAGTTGCATTTAGAAAAGGTCGTCAAACAACTGAGCGCTTCTCCAAAAAGTTGACAGAAAAAAGCCGAGATTCTCTAGGGGAATATCGGCTTTTTAATATGGCTATGATTTTAGTTGTTGCTGCTGTTGTTTAGCAATCACTGCTTTGATCACAAAATAACTGACCTCTTCGGGCAAAGCTTCTTTGAGTGGCTTAAGCTTCTGCGCTCCTAGGCGAGCGATGGTCTGGACAATCGATTTTTCATATTGCTTCGGGATATACTTGTCCCAATCGATCAGATATCCTTCAACATGACAGCGGAAAAGATGATCTTGAATCGTCGGTACGGAAAGATCTCTTTTTTTGGCAATCTCCTCTAGCGTCATCCCTCTTTGTAGCATCTCATATGTCAAGAGATGGCTGGCTTTGCTCGGAGGTGTTTCGGTAGTGGCGGCGATCTGCTTAGAAGCCAGCCCTAAGCGATTAGCATGTTCTTGAATCAGCGCGAGAAAGGCTTGTCCGTACTTTTCATATTTCCGATCCCCCATCCCCTTGATTCTTCGCATCGTCTCCGGATCTTGGGGAACCACCTCGCACATCTCTTTTAAGGTGCTATCGTGGAAAATCATATACGGAGGGATCGCTTCTTGTTGGGACAGCTCCAGGCGCAACTTCCGAAGAAGCTCGAATAGCTCATCACGGGCCGAAGAAGATTTCATCACGATTTTTTCTGTTTGCTGTTTCCGCCGCCATACTCTTTCTTCTCCCTTTAACACGGCAATCGCTTTGGAGGTGAGCTTCGCCACCGGATAAGTAGTCGAGCTGTAGTCCAAGGCAATATACCCTTCGGCAGCAAATGTTTGACACAGATGATAAATCTCTTTATTGGTATACTCCTTGCTCAAGATGCCATAGGTAGGCAAACGATCAAAGCCAAACTGCTTCACCTTTTTCGACTGTGAACCGCCTAAAACCCTCGCAACCAAAGACAAACCAAATCTTTCTCCCATCCGCTTGATACAGGAAAAAATCTTTTGCGCCTCGATCGTTACTTCTTCTCTTTGCTCTCCTTCACCGCGCGCACGGCAGTTGCTACATTTTCCACATGTTTCCTCGGACTGGTCATCAAAATAACGGACGATGTTTTGTTGGAGACACATCTCCGTGAGACAATAGTTGCGCATGGCGACCAGCTTATGAAGCTCATACCGTTTTCGCTCTAGTGATAAATCCGATTGATCGATCAAATACCGTTGAATCTGAATATCTTGCGGCTGATAAAGCAAAATGCAATCGCTTTCTTCTCCGTCTCGCCCTGCTCTGCCCGCTTCTTGATAATAGTTTTCCAAATTTTTCGGAATGTTGTAGTGGATCACAAACCGCACATTGGATTTATCGATCCCCATCCCAAAAGCATTGGTCGCTACCATCAGCGGCAATTGATCAAAGGAGAATTTTTCTTGCATCTCTTCCCGCTCCTGCTCACTCATCCCCGCATGATACCGACCTACAGGAAAAGATTTTGACCGCAAAAAGGTATAGAGACGATCCACTTCCTTTCGCGTCGCACAATAGATAATCCCCGATTGCTGAGGGTGAGCCTGTAAATAATTCAAAAGGTATTTTTCTCGCTGGACACCATGAATCACGGAAAAGCGCAAGTTTTCACGACGAAAACTGGTGATCAGCACGTGGTTTTCGGGAATATTTAAACTCTCCAAAATATCCTGTTGAACTCGCTTCGTCGCTGTAGCCGTCAAGGCGATCACAATCGGACGCTTCGGTAGCTGCGCCACCAGCTTACCTATGTATAAATAGCTGGGACGGAAATCATGTCCCCACTGAGAAATACAGTGCGCCTCATCTACGGCAACCAAAGAGACAGGAATCGTTTCTAGCAATCTACGAAACCTTTCCGACTCCAATCGTTCGGGGGCGACATAAATCAACTGATAGGCTCGTCGCTTGGCAGCATCGATGCGCTGCTTCATCTCTTCAAAATGGAGCGAACTATTGATAAACGTGGCGGAAATTCCCAATTGCCTCAGTCCATCCACCTGATCTTTCATCAAAGAGATCAATGGAGAAATGACGATGGTCACCCCTTCTAAAAGCAACGCGGGAATCTGATAGCAAATCGATTTTCCGCCACCTGTCGGCATAATCCCCAGCATCGATCGTCCTTCTAAGATCTGCTTGATCAGGTGACGCTGACCCGGTCGAAAAGAAGGATAACCGTAGATCTGGCGCAAGAGACGTTCTGCTTCAACGACGGACCCCATCCTCTCACCTCGTTTCTTTTTCTGATCCTATCAAAGCTCATAATCGGTCAACCTCTGGAAACGATTCTACTATTTGTTTGAAGAGTTGCGAACAAACATTTTGCTCTGGATAAAACTACGCAAAAAACTCCTAGCGCCTTCTTCTTCAAAAGCTAGGAGTTGACTTTATTTATTCTTGGTTCACCCAATTGTAAATCGAAAAGGCTGGTTTTGCCTTCGCTTTATGCTCCATCGATTGATAAAGAATCCCTTTTTGTCTAAATTTTTTAGAGTATTCTGCAGCCTCACGTGCCGTTTGGATCTGCTTTTGATGCCATTCAAGCAAAATGCGATCAATATAGCGGATGTTCGGTTTTCCGCAATAGACCGCCTCGCGAAGAGCTGCTTCGATTAACTCCTCTTTATATCCATCTACATCAATCCACTGTGCCAATGTCTCACATTCCCATGGGGATAACGGCCGACCAAATTCCTGCTCAAACAGCTGAAACACATTGCCATAATCAGCTTCATCTGATTCATTCTCTTGCTTTGTTTCTTCAAGTAATAGCTCGGCCAACTTCGAAAATAGGGGAGCAAGCGAGTATCTTTCACAATGAAGTCCCTCTTCGTTTACCTCATGCTCAATCAGTAAAAAACCCCTATGAACCAGAAGTTGGATCGACTGTGTTAATTCATCCAATGTCAATGTCATCCTCTGTTGGATCTCGTCCATCGTCGGGAAGGATTTATGCTCTTTCTCTTGAAAAACGATGAGCTGAATCAACAGCATAACTTCTTTTTCCGAAAGTCCCAATTTCCGATAGTTCTTCAATAGCACCACTGGAAGAGCAATGGAACCTTCTTGGAGGAAATGAACCAGTCTGTTATATTCCATGTCCATCCTGCTAGCCAAGTATTTCTCCCTCTCTACTTCCAAAAAGTTTTCGATCCTTGGTAGCAGTTTCCCTCCTTTCAGATGAAAATGAAGGATCTTTTGCCAAACTTACCGACATCTTACTGTTTCGGCCGTCTCCTTTCTCAATGACTAACTATATCATTCTTTCCCCATGCAGAAATAGACTTGAAAAATAAAAAAAAGCTAAGAAGCCCTCATCGATTAGACTGCTCGCTTTCCTCCATGGCTATTGCAATCTAAACCAGTTTCTTACATGATATTAATAAACATATTATATCTGTAATATCCATTATATAATTGAATTAGAAATGAAAATACGTCAAATATCAGAACAATACTATGAAACAATAGAAACACAAACCAAAATAGTCTATTATATGCTTGCGATAAAAATATAAAAAACTCTATTGCAGGAGATGAGTATTCTGAAGAAAGCATTTACGATCTTCGTTCTTTTTGTAGTAATTGCTGGTGCGGGTGGTGCTGCTTGGTACTTTGACTTTTTTGGACTATTTGAATCCAATACAGCTACCGAACAGAAAAAAGAGAATCAAGCTGCCAATCCAGTCGATACAACCCCCAAAAAAGTGCAAATCGCTGCCACTGGGGATATTATGATGCATGATTGGCAAATCATCGGGGGAAAACAAGAGGACGGTACCTATGACTTCTCTCATTTTTTCCCGAAAATCAAACCTTATCTTTCCAAAGCAGATGTTGCTATCGGAAACTTTGAGTTCACGCTCCGAGGAAAAGAGCCCTATAAAGGATATCCTTTATTCAATGCTCCTGACTCGGTTGTCGATGCCCTAAAAGATGCGGGGATGGATATGGTAAGTACAGCAAACAACCATTCGATGGATGGTGGTGTTGAAGGGGTCAAACGTACCTATCGGGTATTAAATGAAAAAGGGATCTTAACCAATGGGACAGCCCCTTCCAAGGAAGAGCGAAAACCGACCATTTTTGAGAAAAACGGTATTAAGATCGCCTTTATCTCCTATACAGAAATGACCAACGGCATCCCGGTACCAAAAAGTTATTTGGTCAATCAGATTAAAAAGTTAAAACAACTAAAAGAAGATATTGCCACAGCGAAAGAGCAAGGGGCCGAATTTATCATGGTTGCTCTCCACTTTGGTGAAGAGTACCTAAGAAGTCCAAATGAATATCAACGGAAAGTCGCTAAAGAAGTGTTGGAAAGCGGTGCTGATGTGATCATCGGAAATCATCCGCACGTTCTCCAACGCATGGAAAAAGTGAACATGGACGGAAAGGACAAGCTCATCATCTATTCCTTGGGGAACTTTATTTCCTACCAAGTGAAAGAACATACCGATGAAAGCGCCATCGTCTACTTTGATATCGTTAAAGATTCTTCTGGTAAAGTACAAGTAGGAGATGTCTCCTTCCTTCCGATCCTCACCTATAAAAAGAGATACCATGTCGAAGTCGTACCTATGACTTCCGAGGAAAAACCAGACGAATTTGATGACTTAGATATCACCAAAAAGAAATGGAGAACATCCTATAAAAATATCGTGGAAGTCCTCAACCGTAAACAAGAATTTCCTCTCTACTCAGCAGAAAAAGCAAGCGGGTCATAAAAGAGGGGATCTCTTCATAAGTCTGTAAACCTCTTAGCATTTTGCCATAACAAGAGGCTTGCAGACTTTTTTGCGCTTAAAATCGCGTATCCTAAGGCAAAATGGACAAAAGGTTTATTTGAAACTAATAATAAAAAATAATATAATAAATATAGATTAGAGAGATCATTTGTTTGATACTTGTCTACTGGGAACAGAAACACAAAAATACTTGTTCCCATCCAACATGGAGTAGAGAGAAAGCAAGGATAGCGGAGGAACGAGGAGAGTAAACTAGAAACTGTAGAGAAAATTTTTCGGGTGATTTTGCAATGCGTCGAATACTTCTTCAATAAAACCCCCTTGCGACTTAAGATACCAAGGGGGTTCCTATATTCCTTCTATCACGATTTCCACTGTATACATATGCCTTCTTTATAATATGCCGTCTCTAAATAGTAAAAAGAAGATCGCACGGTGCATCAAAATCTCTATTCAAATGCACCTGCGGAGTGTCACGAATATTGCCCAAACCAAAGGATGTTGCAAAGTCAAACATATTTTCGTAAGTCTGTGAGCCTCCCGAGGTTTTTGCAAGATGAGAGGTTTACAGACTTTTTTCGCTATTGAAAAAACGGAAAGCCTTGTGATATCTTAGGTGTTGGCAAGGATTTGCATTGCATCCCTGGTGGAATTGAAATTTGTGATACTCGGCGAAAATGTAACCCATGATGATTTTGTCTGAATTGCATCCATCGTGGAATTAAAGGAGAATCGTTATGCGCATCCGGATTCATTTTTATTTGGAAAAGGAAACAGCTTTGCCTTATGCGGTCAACTATCCGTTGGCGAGTTATCTTTATCGATCAATTTCAGCTGTCAATCCAAAGCTGGGAGCTTGGCTTCATGATCAGGGGATTTCCTATCAAGGGCGATCATACAAGCCGCTCCTTTTTTCTAGTTTGTATTTTGAAAAGCGCAAAAATTTGCCAGACCATATGTTAGTAAAGGGAAAAGTCACACTTCAGGTCGACTCGATTCGCTCGGAAGTGATCGAGAGTTTGATTGAAGGACTTTGGAAACAGAAGGAAATGCGCCTCTTTGATGTTCGCTTTCCCTTGATGGAAGTGCAAGTCCGT
>JANWIG010000029.1 GCA_025449975.1 Thermoactinomycetaceae bacterium | reverse complement strand
CTTTAGTTAAATTATTGACCGAAGCACAGCAAAAGAAGCAAATTGCAGAAACATGTAACTTACAAGAAGCTTCTTCCTTACTCATTGCTTGTTATTTTCAACTTGTGATGACATGGCTTTCTTCGGATCTTGAGCGATCGGTGATTCAAAAATCTTTTGAAGAGCAATTAAACATTATATGGGAAGGAATTCAGCGAAGGTAACGCATGGTCGTCTGCAAATAGGGGGAGAGATCGTGAAACGGTTTATCATTATCGGTGGTGGAATATGTGGATTGGCGACAGCATATGCGTTGGTTCAAAAGGGATTTTCTGCTGAAATATATGAGTCTTATCCAGCGCTTAAACCGGCAGGTGCAGGAATTGTTTTAGCTCCCAATGCACTCAAAGCACTGGCGTATTTGGGGATTGATGAAGAGATTAAGAAGCAAGGTCATGAAATTAGCTCAGTGAAGATCCTTTCCGATTCCGGAAAATTGCTCAGCGACTTATCATCGGAAAAGTATTCATTGTTCGCGTTTCATCGTGGAGAGTTGAGTCAAACGTTGGCTGCATTGTTGCCATCGGGAACCATTCATCTGGGCAAAAAATGCATCGGCTGTAGGCAAGATGCCAGTGGAGTTCAAGTAGACTTTGCCGATGGTTCATCTGTCCACGGTGATTATGTCATTGCCGCCGACGGGATTCACTCATCCATTCGGCGAAAATTGCTTCCTGCTGTTCCGCTGCGTTATGCTGGGTATACTTGTTGGCGGGGAGTAGTTGAAGTAAAGGAGAAGATCGACTACTCTTTGTTGGAATCCACGGAAACTTGGGGAAGAAAGGGACGTTTTGGGATTGTTCCTTTATCCAAAAATCGTATTTATTGGTTTGCTGTAATCAATGCTGCTGAAAATGATCCCAAGATCGGGAAGTATGGCAAAAAGGAGCTTCTGCATTACTTTGCCGATTATCCACAACCGATTGATAAGGTGATCGAGGCAACCGAGGAAAAGGACATCATTTGGAACAATCTTTTTGATCTTACCCCTCTTACTCAATATGCGTATGATCGGATTTTGCTGATGGGTGACGCTGCTCATGCAATGACACCAAATTTGGGACAAGGGGCTTGCCAAGCGCTCGAAGATGCTGCTGTATTGGCCATATGTCTAAAGCAATGTTCTTCGGTTGAGCAAGCTTTTAGAAAATACGAGGGGTTCCGAGTAAAAAGGGTGCGAAAGATCGTTGCTCAATCTAGAAATTTGGGAAGAATCGGACAGCTGCAAAACCGTTTGGCATGTGAGCTGCGCAATTGGCTTTTTTCTCTCATGCCAATGAAGTTACATCAACAGCAAATGACTTGGATCTATCAATTTGATTATAACGAATGAAAGATTGAGACTCCCTGTGGATCGGGAGTCTTTTTCACTCTTAGTAAAATTTTATAATCCCTTTGTTTATGAGAGATCGTTTGAGAAGAAGAAATTGCAAAAATAGTTGACGAACAATCACTTAAAAGTCCTAATTTTTGTCTAAACAATGTCCTTCTATAGTATTATTTTTGTTATATTAGAATATATATCGAACATTTATCGGATAGCTGTTTGTATGGCTAAAAATAGGTGAAAAGAGGTGATGAGAGGATCGAAATGATCGTTGAGTAGCTTTTTATAATTTTTATCTAAATAGAAATGAAAACGTTAACATTTTTTCTAAGTAGTGATAGGAAGCTAGTAGCTAGGTGTACGTAAAAGAAAAATATAGAGGGTGACAGCGATGGCGAAACGTTTGATTCATATTCGTCCCGTTCGGAAAGAAGACCATCGATTTATTATCGATATGGCCTCCCGTTTTCTCGATTTTCCACAGGAGGAGTGGCGAGATCGAGAAAAGATGCTCGAAGTGCAGATCCATCTAGCAAAAGAAGCGATTGCAGGAAGACCCCACGGATCGGAACTATATGTTGCGGCGGACGAAGAGGGTAACTTGCTGGGCTATATTTTATTAGGGATCGCACCAGATTTCTATACCGGAGAGAGTCGAGCCTATGCCTATACCATGGTCGTCAACAAAGAAACCGAAGGCAAAGGAGTCGGAAAAATCTTAATGAAGCATGCAGAAGACTGGGCCAGAGAAAAAGGATATAAACATATTGCGTTAAGTGTTCTAGCGAAAAATACGCGCGCTCTATCACTCTATCAAAAAGCCGGCTACCAGCCGGAAGCGATTTCGTTGGTTAAGTTTTTATAAAGAGAGGATAGATTCGATGAGCAGTTTTCAATGATAATCAATTTAATCCATTTCATATTATATCAAGTGGAATTTTTATAGCCTTAGTTATCATCTATTGAGTGCAATTTCTCACAAAGTTGAAGCAATCACATATAAATAAAAATACCCGCTAGATCAATTGTCGCTTTGCTCCAACCCAAAATACGTACGAATAATTCCTACGAAAGTCCGTATTGGCGTCGGATCGATTGGATCTCTTCCAGAGATAGACCCACTCGCTAAGGGCAAATCTGAAAAAAGCAGATTTGCTCTTTTTTTTATGAAATAAAATGATATTATTCTGTTGACAATCAACCATACGAACATATATACTCTTAATCATAAAGTACATAAATGAACGGTGTGGCTTGTCTAGCTGTTGGCATGGTGTTACGCCATGTATGTGGTAATCTTGACCATTCGTCACTAGGCTTCGCTTTACTTAGGCCCTGCCCGATGTGGTGTGTGATAGGGTAGGTAACCTAAGGAGGCGTCGCCGTACCTACCCCATCACACACCACATCGGGCGGGTACAGTGCGAAACCGACTCCGAAGGCTGTAAGTGGACAAGCCCTTTGTTCGTCTCAAGACCAGATCACTCACTGATCTGGTCTGTTTTTTGTCCAGTATATTCCACTGCTTCCTATATCATTATTATTTTTCAAAAATAGTATTTTAATTGACGATGAATATGCGAACATATATACTTATATTTATATTATTAAAATAGATTGTAGGTATATGAAATAAAGATTCATTTGCTTCTTTTGCTTATGTAGGCATAGAAATAAATGAACGTTAGGAGGGAAGGAAGAGCAGATGGAATTAGAACAAGCGCAAAAAGAACGAGAAGAAAAAATAGCTTGGTGGAGAGAAGCGGATGCATGTGTCCAATTACCTCCAGAATTACAAGAATGTTTGGAACGAAACGATCCGAGTTTTGTCTCTAAGGTAATCCAATTTGCTTTCTTGTTTTTAAATGGTGAAACAGAGGAAAAAAGCGGAGCATGGCTATGGGCACTCTATCTCAATCCCCATCCCCTTGCTCAAGAAGGTTTACTAAAAATCTTAACTACTTATAGATTCAAATGGAACCTCGTCAGACAATTGCCGTTTTTGTTGCGAGAAAAGGCTTGGAAAAACATCGATCAGTTTTACTATGGTTCATCCAGTTATACATTGGCATTTCCTAACGAACAGCTTTTCCGCTATCTAAAGGGAATTTATAAGCGATCCGAAGAAAAACGCGAAGCAGCTGTTTGGGCAAGGCTCGCTTATATGTGGGATCATCGCTTTCACTATCATGAGAGAATGGCTCTATCCCCCAATACGAAGCGTTATTTACAGCGGCGGGCTTGGCGAACCTTGCGGCGGCTAGGTGAGCAGGGCTCAGATGATTATGTACATATGGCTACCGAATTGCTTCTCCTTTATGGAACCAATGATGATCATTATATAGGGATCCGTGATCAAAATCGTCGCTACGAAATGGTGAATGTTCCTTTGTTTTATCAACAAATCATTTATCAGATTTTGTATCGCCATAGTCCATACCTTTCGTTTGTTGGGGGTAAACGGACGATTGATCTTGAAAAGATGAAGAAATCAGCAAACGAGCGAGTGGAAGCATTTCCGGAACTTTGGGATCGCCATCCAGAAAAATTGTTTAGGCTGATTTTGGAGTCGAGAGTAAAAATCATCGTTGATTTTGCCTCGAGGGCTTTGCGACAAGGCAATCCTAGCTTTACGGCACAATTATCCCTTGATGACCTGCTTCAGCCGCTTCAAGAAATGGGTTATTCCCAGCCAGGAGCCGATTTTTTGGTAGAGGAGATTTTCCGACGTCTCGATTTGGAACGGTTAGATACGGATTTGACTGCCCGTTTGCTCTATCGGTCCCATTACAAACTTGTTGCCAAAATAAAAGGAATGGACTTATCCCGTCTATCGTTTGCTACATTACAAGATTTATATCAGAAGTTGGTCTCTTTATATAACAGTCATGAACAAGCTCGTTATGTGTGGCCTCAGTTATTTTTTGAATATTTGAGACGGATGGGAGAGGATCAGTTCGATATTACATTGATTGCCGATGCCCTACATTCCTCGAACAGGTCTTTCGTACGTACTTTTTTAAAGCAATCTAGTGATTGGTTAACCGCGGAGCAAAAGAAATATTTGATCAAGGATCGGGTGAAAATTCGCAACTATTCTTTCTGGGATCTCCAATATTGGCTTAAATTTTTTAAAATGCATTGGGCAAATGAGTTTCGTGAAGTAGCCTCATTTGAATGGATCCATTCGTTATTGCGGTTGAGCGGCGGTACCGTGAGTGGTTTGGGTTGTATTGAACTGATTTTCAATCATATTGATTTTTCCACTCATCCTTACACCGCTCGCGAGCTAATGGCATTACATCAGCAGATCCCTTATTACTACACAGATTTGAGAAGAAAAGTGGAAGAACGTTTGTTAGAAGATCCGATCCGTTTGGGATTAGATGTTTCGATGATGGTTGATTTGCTTTGCCGTCCCCTGGAAAACGGTAGCGGGCTAGATGTGATTCAAAAACTTTACCGCACACATCGAGAATGGCTAGAGCCCAAGTTGCCGCAACTCATCGACCAGCTATGGGGAAAGATGGTAGATCCTGAGACAGACGACAGCATAAGCCAGAATATTTTGGAATGGCTAGATGGCTACTTATGGAATGAAGTGATGAAACAGGTACCTCTTGATAAAGTATGGGCTTTATTCCGGCAAGAGAGAGCCTACCTACTGGAATTTGGAGTGAAGATCATCAATGAAAGAAATCTCGTTCATACTTTGACGTTGGATGACTTGCATCTTTTGGTACATAGTCGGGTGGCGCGCTTACGGCAGATCGGACGGGATTGGCTGATTAAAGTGATTGACAAGGCGGAGGAAGATCGCTTGGTTGCCTTGACTGAGACAGATTGGGACGATACGCGCCATTGGATGATGGGTTACTTGCGCTCTTTGTCCGAAGAGAAGGTCACACCCACACTTATTTATGGTTTGCTGGATAGTTCCCGAGCGGATATCCAACAGTTTGCGATGGAGATGGCGGAGATTTATCGGAAACGAATGGATCCGATTCAGTTGATGCTCAGAGCGAGTGAAAGTCCGCATTTGGCAGTTCAAGCATTTGCTTTAGAACTAGCAGAAAAAATCGCTTGGGAGCCAGCATTGTTGAAGCAGATGACCTACTTCTTCCGTACGATTTTTTTCTATGTTGGCAAAGGACGGAAGCTAAAGAGACAAGCACTTGCGCTTCTCTCACGGATCGGACCGACTTCATTGGAGATGGCACAAGCTGTGAGCGAAATGTTATCTGATATCGCTTATACGAGTGGGAAAAAAGATTTTGCTGATATTCTGTCGTTGCTAACGAAGTGCAAGCGCGCTTATCCTGAGCTAACCACCGTGGTTCAAATCAGAGGATGAATAACTTAGTAGATGCGGAGGGAAAGAACGATGCTGTTTCAACAGACTTATGCCAAGCCGAGTGGGATTCAACATATCGCTAATCAAACATTGATCGATTTTTCTCCTGATCTGGGACGAGAGCCGACTTACTTTCGAGGGAAAATTGCCGATCCGATTCGTTATCGGGATGCGATGATCGCTCTTCGGGATGTGGTGGTCTCGGATCTAAACTATAAACCGCGGGATCATAGTGCTTACCAAGCATGGGTGCAAGAACAATATATGTTGATGATCGCCGATGTCGTAGAAGAGCATCAAAAATTATCGGAGCAGATGAAAGCGGTCATTGAGCGGTTGAGGGAATTGGATGCCATTCGCGATCGGCGAAACGGGGACTTCTATAAAGCACGGTCCAGGTATTTCAAATGGCTTTGGGAAAATGATAAACCCGCTTGGTGGGTACTGGATCCGGTGATTACGGTAGCCCCTGATCAGGTTTTCTTTGAAGCTTTTTCTTTGGATGAATCGGTGTATGGACGCTTGGCTGTTCATGAGAATTTGTTTAGTGAGGTAACCGACTTTCAATATGGGACAACCAATATTGACTTTTCCGACTCTTTGCTTGGAGAGTTAAAGCGGATTCGCACATATCGTCCGACCGAGTTTCAAATCGATCCATCCGGTTTTGAAGTGGCAACGGAGGGACGTCAAGTATACAAGGAACAAAAAATCGATGTTCCAGAAAGTTGGATTCGCGGCTTTTTACAAGTCCAGTCCGCAATGAACTTGCCAACGGTCTCATTTGATGTCAGACCGATCGACCTCTACAATCTGTGTTTGTTCTTACGGCGGCATCGGGAAAAACGGAGTCCGCGTTCGCTTAAATTTGTCCTACAGCCGGGGCAAGCGGTGAAAGTGATCTTGGAACCATGGAATGAGGAGATCGTTTTTCGCGGTTCGGTCTATCTGGGAGAAGAAGCAAGGGAGATTCGAACATGGGGACGTCGACGCCTCTTATTGCTCGAGCGATTGTTACCATTGACCAAGAAAGTTACGGTTCATCTATTGGGCAGTGGGATGCCGAGTTTTTATGTGTTGGATTTGGATGGCTTAAGTTATACGCTCGGTCTCTCCGGTTGGACGCGAAACGATTGGGGAGCAGCCGGTAACTTTGATCTGATGGTGGGACAAAGTGTAAAAGCGTCGGAGAAACAAAGCATGGATGTCTTTGAAAAGTTAAAAGAGAAGAAGACAGCGAGCGTAGGAGAGCTAGCCAGTTGGACCCAACTTTCAACAGATATCGTCCAAGCTGCTGTGCGGCAATTATGTAGTGCGGGACGGGTGATGTTTGATCTGGAGATCGGAAAATATCGCTTGCGTGAG
>JANWIG010000028.1 GCA_025449975.1 Thermoactinomycetaceae bacterium | reverse complement strand
TTCCATTTTAATTGATAAGGATCATTGGGATAGATATTTAAAGATAGATAGATCAATAACACACCAAGTGGAAAAGCGAGGAGACGGTAATCGCTTACACGAAATATTTCGGCAATCCCATCCACTGCTGAATGATAGTAGACAACCAATTTGATAAACAGAGAAATGAGCCACATCACGGCGAGAATCGCTTCGATCCGTTGAATAAAATGACCGATATTGATTCTTTGCACCAAGGCATAACTTGGAAACATATAGAGTTCGGTCAATGGTCCCAAAACCACCACAGCTAATAGGATCACAATAAATAAAATCATTCCACCTAAAAAATTGCCAAGGAGAAAAGATCCAGCCATTTTTTTTCGATTACTCACCCGCCCAGCAAAGCTTTGAACCGCTACAATCAATGGAAAGGCAGAAAAAGCCGTATTATACAGCGCTGCCCAGAAAAGATCCGATACATCTGCTTCAAAAACGGGGACGATATTTCTAGGTTCGATTTCAGGAATCAGTAAGGGAAAACCACCCAAAAACAAGATTAAAAAGATTAAGATGATAATCTCTGAGGCTCGGGCAAATACTTCGATTCCATAACGGACAGCTAAAATCATAATAAAACCAAACAAAATATGAATCGCCTCTTTCGGCGTTTCCACCATGATTTGCACCGCGATAAACTGTCCCACAAAATACATGACGGTGGTCGGAGCCAATATAAATGTGGTGGTATGAAATAAAAAAGAAACGATCTTGCCTACCCATTTACCAAGCACGATATCATTGATTTCGTTTAAGCTTTTATCGGGATAAAGCCGAGTTAAGAGCATATAGATCGCAAGGGCTCCAGCATCCATCAATATACCTAGTAGCATCGCCAGCCATGCATCTTGCTTAGCGATATGAACCAGACTAGAGGGAAGCTCTAAAATGCTGGATCCCACGGTAAATAAAAGTGTAAGTACCAATACTTGATTGCAGGATATTTTTTCCTTTAGAATCATTCGTCATCTCCTCAAGATCTGTTCATTCCTATCTATTTCGGTAAAACGTATGAATTACCCCCGACCATCGGGTTTGGGCATCGAAGTCCGTTCACGCCTTATATTCCTTTGACTGATTAGGCGAGGGCGTTCTTTCATTTTCCAAATTGGATAACGAAGAATCGTATCTTTTTGGTCTTCAAGAATAAATGGACCCAATGGACTCATATATGGGACACCGAAGGATCGCAAACTGCACAGATGAAGAAGCAAAGCAATAAAACAAACAACAATACCAAAAATACCAAAAGAAGCAGCAAACGCCATAAAAACAAAACGTAAAAGCCGAATCGCAATCGACATATTGAAGTTAGGAAAAATAAAGTTAGCAATGGCCGTAATCGAAACGACAATCACCATCACTCCTGAAACGATTCCCGCTTCAACGGCCGCTTGCCCAATGACTAGAGCGCCAACGATCGAAACGGCTTGCCCAACCGTTCGCGGCATTCTTACTCCTGCCTCCCGTAAAAATTCAAAAGAGATTTCCATTAACAACGCCTCAGCAAAGGCGGGCAAAGGAACTCCTTCCCGTTGGGCAGCAATACTTAAAAGCAATGTACTGGGTAACATCTCTTGATGAAACGTAGTAACAGCGATATAAAACGAAGGAGCAAGCAATCCGATCATGGCAGCGAGATAGCGCAACAAGCGAATCAATCCAAAGTCAGAACGTTGATAATAATCCTCTGGCGATTGGAGAAATTGGACAAACAAGGCCGGAACCAATAAAACAAAAGGAGTTCCATCAACAATAATCGCAACACGTCCTTCTAAAATCCCTGCAGCGATGGTATCTGGACGTTCTGAGCTTAAAATGGTCGGAAAAGGAGTAAAGGTCTCATCTTGAATAAACTCCTCAATCTGTCCGCTCTCAAAAATACCATCTATTTGGATTTTATTTAGACGATTGCGTACTTCCTGAACCACTTTATCGTTGGCAATCCCTTTTAAGTACATCACCTCTACGATGGTTTTCGTTTCTTTACCGATCTCAAATTTTTCGGTCCAAAGATCCGGACTTTTAATTTTACGGCGAATTAACACCGTATTGGTTCGCAGGTTTTCAGTAAAAGCTTCTTTCGGTCCGCGCACAACAGATTGGGTTGTGGGATCATCTACATTGCGACTTTCCCATCCTTCTGTATTCGCTTTCAATCCTTTGGTTATACCATCGACTAAGATGACAGTCTGTCCGGTTAATATAGCAGAAAAGAGGTCTTGAAAGGTTGTGATTTCTTGCAAGGTACTCGTAGAGATATATTGCTGGAGTCTCGCTAAGATTTCTTCTTCCGTATGATCTTCAAACCATTCAATCTCACGTGCTTCAAACAGCAACGGTTTAATGATTGTTCTTTCGATCGCAGTCGTATCTGCCAATCCTTTTGTATAGACAATGGCCACTAATCTTTTTACTTCTTTACCGACAACAAACTCGCGAATCAATAAGTCATTACTGTTTCCAAGACCCTCTTTAATTTTCTGTATATTTTCAGGCATGTACTGGAACAATGAATCATTCTTTTGTGATAATATCTGTTTTTGGTAGATCCCTTTTTTTGTTCGTTTCATGATTCATCTCCCAATTCGTGATCGTCTTATCAGTTAGTATGATATCTTCCAATTTCTTTATTCTTTTTCTGACTTACTATCCTCCATCTCTTTAATAAAAGAATTGGATACTTTTCCAGTATGTTTAACATTCACATCGACATTGATATGAACCGGAAGTTTGACAAACTCTTGTTGCCAATTCTGTTTATTTTTACTCCAATACTCTGGATCCGCTTGACGAATCGCCTCACCAAATCCCAAGAAATCGGTCTTATATTTCTTTTGTGCCGCATAAATGGTAGACTGAAGAATGTTTTTCACCCTTTGCTCTGTCGCGCTTTCGATCATCTTGATCGTCCTTGGCTGACTGAGGTCCAATTTGCTGCATTGTATCTCACTTAGATTGGCTTCCGAAACTTGGTCAATATAAATCGCTGGTTTTCCATTCTCAACTTTTCCGATGACCTTTGCTTTTGCCCGAATGACTTCAATCGTGAAATGCTTCTCTTCATGCGGACATCGGACACTCCCCACCGTACTATTCACATTGTCTAAAATATAATTTTTCCCCTTGCTTTCCATTTCATTTAGCCAACCAACCAGACGATCTTCCTTAAAAACAGCGATCCCCTTATATTTCAAACTGACTTCTCTCGAAACATCTTCCGTATTTTCTCTTTCTCCGCCCTCTTTGACATCTCCCTCGATACTGATCCCTGTCAGTGTAGGTGCAATCCCTTCCGCCAATAACGTACGAACAAACTTATCCAAGGTCGCCGCATTCACCGGTGCCCAATATCGTTCTGCTGTTTCCAGTGAGGTAAATAGTTTTCGGCTTGGGATTCGTTCTAGTTTTGTCAGGACATTCAGTACATCTTCTGCTTTGCTCTTTCGAGAAACAACAATAAAGAAGTCAAAACGAATCTCATGATCCCGCCAGAAAAAATCCAACGCCTTTTTAATCCCTTCTCTTGCAACTTCTTCACTAATCACCATGATCTGCATATGAGAGAAAAAAGCTTTCCGTGGAGTAAGGGTTGTCAATCTACGAATGATCTCGAAGACTGTCTTTCCCTTCTCTTTATAAACAATGACCGGTGTCCTACCCGTTCCTTCCCCTTGGGTAACTACTTCGGACGGATTGACCATTTGTAAAGAAACTTGATATTGATCACCTACTTTATCGATTCCAAATCCGACCACAATCGCCAACTCGTTTAATTCACGTCGACTCCAACAGCTACTAGCCGTTAGACAGAAAACGGTGAGTATCAAAATGAATAGGACTCGTTTCATCTTCATCTGCTCCCTGCTCTCTTTCATCCACTCCTACGATCTCTTCGCGTTTTTTATCCTCCTTTACTTTCAGATGGACGGTGGATTCCTTTTCTTTTCTCTTTCAGTTTTCCCTGTACAAAACCGATGATTAAAACCACGATTGGATACAAAACGCCTAGAAAAAATGAATGCGGAATCCAAGTGGTTTTATCCTGATTCAGTTGATAGACATCATTAGGAAAGTTCGTTAAAGAAAAATAAATAATTAGGATGCCTAGCGGAACAACAAGAAACCGATGATTTTTTATTTTGAGGATCTCGGCGAATCCTACTACAGCAGAGTCAAAATAGAGCACAAGTTTAAAAAACAAGGTGATAAACCACATGACCGTGATAACCATCTCGATCCGCTGGATAAAATCTCCGACATTGATCTTCTGCGCCAAAACATAACTAGGAAAATTAAAAAGCGCTGTCAATTTACCAAGAACCAAGACCGAGATCAGCGTCGTGATAAATAAAATGCTCCCTCCAAAAAAATTACCGAGAAAAAAAGCTTTTGGTGCCTTTTTTTGCTGAGTAACCTTTCCTTGAAAGCTAGTCAGCATGATAATGATCGGAAAGCATGAGAATTGTACATAGAAAATCGATGCCCATAGAAGCGTCTTAAAATCGTGTTCGAAGACGGGTTGGAGTCGTTCAAATTCAACCAGTGGGATCAATAAGAGCATCAATCCGAGATATAAAATAAAAAAAATAGGAAATAAGATTTCAGCCACACGCGCAATCACTTCAATCCCTAAAGCAACAGCAAAGATGGCCAATAGCCCATATAAAAGATGTGTGGAAGAAGCAGGAGTCTCAACCATGATCTGAATCGATAAAAATCGTCCTAAATAATAAATGACCGTCGGAGGACCTAAAAAGAAGGTCATCGCAGTCAAATAAAAGGAGACGATCCCGCCGATTTTCCTTCCAAATACTGCTTCGTTAATCTGATGAAGATTTTTCCCCGGATATTGGCGAATCAGTAAAAGATAGAGCCCTACCATTATGGCACTGATTGCGATCCCGAGAAGCATAGCAATCCAAGCATCCTGTTCGGCAATCGTAACCAAAGTGGATGGCAACTCCAAAATACTGGATCCTACTGTAAAAAAAGTTGCGAGTAACAGCAGTTGGTAGCTAGATATTTTTTCTTCCTGATTCATTCCACAGCTCCTTAAGATCCTTTCTGTCCAAAGAACTCAATCAGCAGATCATAAAAAGGATGATAAAAAGCGATCGCAAAGTCCATCGGATTTGGGATCGGAACTCCGATCGCCTTCAACATGCTCAATCCAATCCCTATCCCTAGAATAAATAAAAACAGGATTTGTTCCTTTCGATTGATTTGTCTCCCTGCACGACGAAACTCAATCCAAGTAACCAGTACTCCGCTTAGAAAAATAAAGATTGCCGCAATCATGGAAGCTTCTCCATCTCTCTGTTATATGAATCGGTTACGGTTCCTGTATGGTAAATTTTTAAATCCAAATGCAGGTGAACAGGCACTTGTGCAAACTCATGCTCCCAATTTTTTCGATGCTCCTCCCAATATTTCGGATCCGCTCGATGGATGGCATCACCAAAACCTAAAAAATCAACTTTATATTTTTTCTGAGCGGCATCTACAGCAATATGAAGCGCCTGACCAAGCTTTTTCTTCATCATTTTCTCCAAATCGAACAGGGTCTCTGGTAATGTCAAATCCAAATCTTCACATTGCGTTTCGCCTAGATTTTGCTCCGATTTGACATAAACGTGGATAGTCGGCTTTCCATTTTCAATCTTTCCCTCTACTTTGGTATTACTCCGAATCACTTCAATCGCGATATGTCCTTTGTTCTTTGGACAAGGAAGCACATAAATCGTGTTCTTCAGCTCATCCAAGATATATTTCGTTCCTATGGTTTCGGTTTCATTTAACCAACCAACCAAACGATCTTCCTTGAAAATCGCTATTTGGGAGTATTTTAACTTTGTCTTTGGTTCAGCCACTTCGATGTTCTCTCTACTCCCTCCGACTGTTGGATCTCCTAGAAGCTCGATCCCAGTTAAGCCAGCGCCTTTTCCCTCTCCTAGCATACGAATCACTAGCTCATCTAACGTAATATCTCCGGTTGCACCCCAATATCTTTCTGAAGCTTCGAGTGAGCTGAACAACTTTTGACTAGGTAATTTTTCCAGCGGAGTAAGAACTTTTAATATATTTTCCGCTTTGTTATTCTTGGCAACCAACAGATAGTAGTCAAAACGAAATTCATGATCGCGCCAAAAAAAATCCAACACATCTCGAATTCCGTTCCTAGCAAGCTCCTCACCTAAGACCAGAATCTGCAGGTGGGAAAAAAAGTACCTTCGCGGCGCTTCCACCAGTGCTCTGTGCAGTGTTTCTTGGATTGTTTCTCCTTTTTCTGTGATCAAAACGATTGGGGACTGTCCAGCTCCCCCCAAACGAGCCGAAATTTCTGTCGGGTTTACTAGTTGGATCGAAACTTGATACCGATCGTCTACTTTATCGATCCCTAGCCCGACAACAATTGCCAACTCATTTAATTCTCGTCGACTCCAACAGCTGGTCAGCATCACACACAAAACAATCACCACCAGAATTGAGGGAATCGTTCTCTTCATCTCTATCGGCTCCCTATTTCTGCTTCTTTTCTTCTACAGAGATCCACTTATCAAACCTTCACGGTTATTGATCAGATGGTAACTTGCAGCAGCTTCGAATATTACGCATTGCTATGGTTATTATCTCTCATCACTTTGCCTTTATTCCTCCTTTTTCCAAAAGCAGTCTCTTTGCTTTCTATCTACGGAAGGGATCCATCTTTGACCCATTCCATCATGAAAATAAAGAAAATCGGCACTATATTTATTACAATAAAGAGGGTATATATAGTTTTATAGTTCTTCTTTTTATTTTTAAATCAATCATCGATGGAGTGACCACATTTGCGAATAAAAAAATCATTGCCTTATGCTTTAACCCCCGACTTACAACTAATCAGCGCCGAAGAAGCTTACCATCATAAGCAAAAAACTGTTTATTTTTGTCCACGTTGTTATCAGCTCGCTAAAAAGCAAGTGAAAGTCACGTTGGTTCGAAAAAGCAAGCCACCCTGTTTTCGAAAAAGAAAAGAAACCGATCATGAAATGGAATGCTCGCAAGTTCAAAAGTATATTCACTTTCTAGCTAAAAAGCTGCAGATCCCTATGGTTGGTAATGAGCTGCAATTAACCCTTAGCCCGCTTGAGGATCTCAGTACATATTCTCTAGCAGATCGTTTCCAGTTGATGGAAAAAAAGGACAATCAACGTTTACTTCGCTTAACCCAAAAAATCCTACAAGCTCATCATCTTGAATCTTTACATCGGATTTTTCGCCTTTATCGCATTTCTCAAGCAGGTGCCTCCCATTCCCTCCATCATCTTCTTTGGCAACCGACCTATACTCCTCCACAAGAACCAGTCTATCTTTCGCTGATCGTCGGTACTGTCAGAGAAGTAATGGAACTAAAAGCACTAGTCAATCTTTATCCAGCTGGAGATATTTTGCAGTTACACTTTCCAACGCTCTATTATGAAACGAAGTCTCTAAAACTCCTGCATGGCCAAAAGGTGATTTGTCTCGGCTATATCAAGAAACTGATGGATCCTTCGCTATATAAAATGGACATACTCTCCTTTGCTCATCAAATTGCCTTTCTCACGGAAAAAGCCATCGATCTCCAACCACTCTTTAAAAAGGATTGGCTGACCAAAACTTTGTTTGCACCTGCACAAACTTACCGGCGACTTTCACCAACCACTTTTCAAAAGCTATACACCAAAAAAGCGGATTCACTTCAAAACGAGAAAGCTCTTATTCAACAGAGACGGAAGCAAATTTCTGATGAAATCGCTTATAACTTTAGAGAAATACGAAAAGAGAAAGACGATATTGCTATTTTAAAAAGTCAACTCCCCCATTCCACACCTCTCTCTGCTCCAAAGCGTTTCGTTCAAAAGATCCAATCCTTTTTTTCCGCTCGGATCGAGAGAGAGAATCAGGTTCGGTGGATGCTCGCTTTTAGCCAACAAAAATTAAAGCAGCTCCAAAAAAAAAGGGCTCTCCTTCAAAAGAGGAAAGCCGAGATATCCGAGCTGCTACAAAAGGTAGACAAAGCCTATCAACAAGCGCTCCAACAACTGGAGCAAGAACGGCAAATGAAGGAGAAAGTGGTTGGTCCTTTATATGAGCTTCCACTCTCTTCGCTAAAAAGCATTATCATTCAATTAAACTATCAGCATAGTGAACAAAAGCTAGGACTCATCTCCTTTCAAGCGGTCGTTTTTCTCGTCAAAAAATGGGAAGGCTATTATCTTCCCGAACAAAAGAGAGAACTTCTTCTCACATCATCCGATCTCTTTCATAAGCAGGATCTGACCACGATTGCCAGAAAAATTTGGAATTTCATCGACCGACAAATCGAACAGTTTCAATCCGAAGAAAGAAAAAGAAGAAGAGATCACTGCACTCAATAGATTAAATCCAAAAACTCATCTTTTGAAATCTCTCCAAAATAATATGTCAGATCGACATCAGCCAAAGCTTGAGCAATTTCGTGGCGGTCATAGCGAATGCCCAGCAAACGCTGTTCAATCTCTGTCACATCCCGTGAACCGAAAAAGTCACCATAAATTTTACAACTTTGAATGATACCTTTTTCACCTACATCCAAACGAAGATCGATAAAGCCAATCGGAAAGCGCTTGCTGCTTTTGACATTAAACTTCGGTGATTCTCCATAGTTCCAATCCCAATTTTGATAACGGTCTGCCGCGATTTGATAAATGGTCTCCCAATCTTTTTCGGTTAACCGATACTCGGGAATGGGCGCTTGCCCCGCAAAAATATGTTCCAATAAAAATTGTCGAAATTGCATGATCGTCATGGGTTGATCCAAATAATCAATGATATTGGCAACGCGACTTCGTACCGATTTAATTCCTTTGGAAGCAATCTTATCTGCCTTGACATGAAGCGCTTTAGCAACGGATTCCAACTGAACATCAAACATCAAGGTTCCATGGCTAAACATGCGACCGCGCGAGGAAAATTGAGCATTGCCGGAGATTTTTTTCCCATCAACAAGAATATCATTTCGTCCACTCAGCTCTGCGGCAACCCCCAGTTGATGCAACGCTTGAATTACTGGTTCAGTAAACTTGCGGAAGTTGGCAAAGCTCTTTCCATCGTCCTTAGTGATAAAACTAAAATTAAGGTTTCCTAAGTCGTGGTAGACTGCTCCACCGCCCGAGAGCCGACGAACGACATGAATTCCTTTTTCATTGATATAGTCAACATGAATTTCTTCCACTGTATTTTGATGTTTCCCAATAATCACCGATGGCTCATTGATATAAAAAAGCAGGTATGTATCTTCAATATCCAAATACTTTAGCGCATATTCTTCGATCGCTAGATTGATTCGAGGATCTGTGATTCCTTTATTATCGATAAATAACACGCTGACGAGCTCCTTTCCATTTGTTGCGATGATTTTATAGGTGACCATACGATTTCATTTACATAATCCTTTTGTCATAAAGAGAAAAAAGACCCCATTTAGAGGGTCTACTATTCTCTGATTTGCCGTGCTTGTTTCTCAGCCGCATCAACGGTATGTTTGAGCAAATAGGCGATGGTCACCGGACCAGGTCCCCCTGGTACAGGAGTGATCGCTGCAGCTTTTGGGAAACAGCTTTCATAATCGACATCCCCAACATTGCCTTCATTATAGCCCGCATCAATAATCACTGCTCCTTCTTTCACCCAATCCCCTTTGACAAAACGCGGTTTTCCTACTGCAGCAACGATGATATCGGCTTGGGAGACATGATGCGGAAGATCAACGGTCCGAGAATGACAAACCGTGACCGTAGCATTGCGGTTAAGTAACAATTGTGACACGGGTTTCCCTAAAATGGGACTTCGCCCAATAACTACTGCATGCTTTCCCTCAATAGGGATTTGATAGTAATCCAATATAGCTATAATGCCCGCGGGAGTACAAGATGGAAACTCTCCAAAGCCCATGGATACCTCACCATACCCATGACTCGTCACCCCATCCACATCTTTATCTAAACCGATCGCTTCAAATGCTTGTCGCTCATCGATATGAGAAGGAACCGGATGTTGTAACAAGATCCCATGAATCTTTGGATCGGAGTTTAATTCTTTGATTTTCTCTACAAGCTGTTCTGTGGTTGTTTCTTCAGGCATATGAATCCGAATCGAATCCAAACCATATCGTTCACACGCTTTTCCTTTCATCCGTACATAGGTATGTGAAGCCGGATCGTTACCCACCAAGACAGTCGCCAAACAAGGTACGATTCCTTGTTCACGCAATCGGAGTGCCCGCTCTTTTGTTTGCTGGTGAATCTCTTTCGCTACTCGTAATCCATCCAATACCAACGTACTCATCTACTCGCCTCCTAAAAATAATAAAGAGACTATATGCCCTTGGAGTCTTCCCTTCATCTGCCCGCTTCGAGCAAATCAAATGGACATCACTCCTTAAGTAACTATAGTCTCCGGCCCAGGCGAACGGCATACAGATCCATACAGCTCCCCTGTGGTTCATTCCACATGATATCGCCAGTCACTGTATTTCATTTCTGGTTTATTCAATTAAATGGCAAGTTCATTGTATCTTGAAAAAAAAGAAGTTGCAAGAGCTAACACAGTTTCCCATGTCTGAAACTGATAGCATTGGGCAAAATGGGCAACCTAATCCAAAAGAGCAGGAGGATTCTTTTGATGGGTGAACGAAATATCTTTGCTTATTTTCAAACGATGGACCGAGCCAAAGAGGCTGCCCAGATGCTAAAACAACGTGGCTTTGAAACCGTACAAGTCGACCGCTTTTCCCCGATCCCTGGGGGAGGAAAAGATCTGGATCAAGATGAGGAGTTAAATAGTATTTTACGCCAACAAGATAATTCATTGACAACAACGACGATGGGGCTTCCTTCCGTTAGCAAAGATAAACAAATTTTAGCCGCCGTCAATCCAGATGCTAGTGGCATGTCGGACGGGTCTCCTTTTGATCATGCTGAAGATGTCTGTCTAACTGTCATTACAGATGAAAGCCGTTTTGAAGAGGCGATTGATTTGCTTGAAAAGTTGGGAGCTTATATTTGAATCGTGCAGCGAATCGGGAGAGCAAAAGCTTTCATTATAAGTCCAAGATAGAAAGTGGATCGACAGCGCCAAACTCTGGTCGCTGTCATTTTCATTTTTCTTCGACCATTACTGCTGATCCTCATAAAAATCGATATATAATTGACCGTCTTCTTGTAATTGTGCCAAAAAGACGCCTTTGATATCGTGCACACCTCGCTTTTTTAGTTCTTCAAGTAGCCATTGGCGATCCAATCCCAACCTTTCAAGAGTCTCGTCGACCACGTCTCCATTTTTCACAACAATTTGTAATCCTTCCTCTTGTTTTACCATCTCCAGTATTTTGGATGTAACAGTACGCGAATCTTCTTCTTCAACTTGTGAATTCGGTTTTCTCATGACACTCAATTCGCCATTGGTTTCTAAAATAGCAAACTCCACATCGGCTAGTTTAAAAATATTCTTTTTACGTAATAACAACATCAGTTCATCAACGGAGATGCGTTCTTTCTTTAAATTCCTTTCGAGAATTCGACCATCTTTTATGACTACAGAAGGACTTCCATTTGATATCCCGCGAAATTTATATGATTTAAGGTTAAAGTAAAAAATCGTCATGGGCAGCACAGCCCATACCAACAATCCAACCATCCCATTGATCAGCTTGATATTGGGATCTACAGAGACACTGGCCGCAATCGAACCAATGGAAATCCCTACGACATAATCAAAAAAAGATAGTTGAGCGATTTGTCTTTTTCCCACCAATCGGGTCATGGCAAAAAGAACGACGAAGGAAAGAAAGGATCGTATAAAAATCAATAGATACTCTGGCATGCATCTCCCTCCTGCTTACTACATGACACATTTATTATTGGACAAAATAATACTTGCTAATCCAATAAAAGGAGGAAGACGATGTTGCTTAATAAAGTGATCCTAATGTTCTTATCGTTTGGAGTGTATCTATCTGGATGGCTGACTCCCTTCCATCCAGGTGACTGGGAACAAGAGGACCCTGTTGCGAAAAACGTACAAGTGATTCGTCAACACATTTCCAATAAACGCTGGGATCTCGCCAAAAGAGAAGTCAAACAGTTGCCGCGGATCTTTGAACAACAAAAGTGGAAATACCAAATGTTTGGTGATGAAGGGGAATACGAGCAAGTCGATCATGAAATAAGTAAGTTATCGGTGATCGTGGAGTTAGAAGATCGGTCCCAAGCCCTGATCACTCTCGCGTCCATCCTCAAAACACTTAAAGAGATCTATTCTATGTAAAAATAGATTACTGCTGTTTAGACAACAATACTCGTTATACCGTAAAACGAAAATACAGCAGTAATCTATTCAAGGGTACTTAGGGTTGGATTACCAATTTTCCAAAAAACATATTCATTTCACAATGGAATGAATATGTTCCGCTCTTCAGCGGTGGAATCTCTATAACGGTTTCACCGAGATCCAAAAATTTCTCGATCCCCAACTCTTTAGAGACCAAGTGTGAAGCACAGTTTTTGGTGTCATAATTGATAAATCGCAGCTTGATCGGCAGACCGGCCTTCATTTCGATATGGTTCGGTGTGTAACCATTGGGAAGCACCTGAATCTGGACTTCCTGGATCCCGTCCTTTATTTGGACATCACCAAAGGTCTCCCCCTGTTTTTGTAGAAACCCAGCCGGTATATTGCACCAGTTGGCTACTTCTTCCCTAGATTCATCGGAAAAAGTGAGAAAGAGACCAATAAAGAGCAGCAAAGGAGGGATGATCAGCCAAATCATCCTAGGAGAGAGCGTAAAATGTTCATCCGCTCCATTTTTCAACCATAGCCATATTAGAAATTTAAATAATAGAAAGAGGAGGCCCATCAGGAGTAAAATCCACTCTGGCGATTGGTTAAAGACCATGACACCCAACATCGCCCCCATCATACCACCCATGACCCCTGCCATCATGCCATCCAATACAGCCATGATACTAAATGGTCTTCCAGTCAGATAGCCGATAATCAAACTTATAATCACAGCAAAAACAGTGGGCTCTGTCATGCGATGCTGACCCAATACCCCTAAGATCGTACCAATGTAAAATCCGGCGTTCATCGCTACTGTCATCGCGATCATCATCCCAGATGTACACGTGACTTTTTCTTTTTGACGATAAGTAAAGATGATGATATAACTTGTGATGATCACGACAACGGCCAACAACAGGTAGGGTAACAAAATGATCTCCTCTTCTCTTCTTTAAAATCCTTTCCCAATCTATCTAATAATAATTTTATTTCAATTAAAATCACCCAAAAGAGCTATTCGTCTGTCTCTCTCATTTTATTGCTTTGTCCCTCTTTCCTATGCTGCTAAACACAAAAAAACCATTATCAGAAGATAATGGTTGGTTGTGGAGCGGAAGACGGGATTCGAACCCGCGACCCTCGCCTTGGCAAGGCGATGCTCTACCCCTGAGCCACTTCCGCATATGCAATTTTCGATTGAATCAAGATGGCGGAGCTGACGGGATTCGAACCCGCGATCTCCTGCGTGACAGGCAGGCATGTTAGGCCTCTACACCACAGCTCCATCCATGGTGGACGATGACGGGATCGAACCGCCGACCCCCTGCTTGTAAGGCAGGTGCTCTCCCAGCTGAGCTAATCGTCCAAAAATGGTGACCCGTAGGGG
>JANWIG010000027.1 GCA_025449975.1 Thermoactinomycetaceae bacterium | reverse complement strand
CATCCCACGATTCAACCCGTGGGATGAAAGACGGCGTTTTTTGTAATATACATTTTCAACAAAGTGAATCATATTCTCAGCCGGCTTGGTGATGAGAATCTAGGATCCTCTGACTTCCTGAGATAGAGAAGGACGAGAGATCGAAAAGAGAGCGCTGGCTAAGCCGCATAGTACGAAGATGCTCCCAATCCACGCATTGTATTCGAGCGAGTAGATTTCCATTGTCCATCCGCCGATCGCTGATCCCAAAGCGATGCCCCCATGGAGAGCGGAGTTACTTAAGCCCAATTGAATATCCGTTAGCTTAGGGGCGATTTGAATCAAATAGTTTTGGTGAACCGGTGTGATGGACCAGCTTAATCCCCCCCAAAGGATCATCAAAGGTAAAAACAGGAGAAAATGGTTTGCGCCCCAAGGAAGCAACAACAGACAAATCGCAAAGGAAAGGAGAATGGTCAGCATCGCCCGTTTCGCTCCAAAACGGTCGACAGACCAACCGCCAATCCCCCCGCCGATGACAGCAGAGATCCCGTAGATCAGGTAAAGAAGACTTAGCCATTGTGCCTCGATCTGCAGGACATTCGTTAAGAAAGGCGTGAAGTAAGCGTATAACATCAAGTGTCCAGTGATCGTAAACAGTAAAATGAGATGGGCGCTAATCATTTTATCATTTTTTAAGGTGAAGAGCTGTTTCCGCAATGACATCGTTGGTTGAGGGGCAACTTTGGTTAAAGTAAAACTAAAAATGATCAGAAGCAGCAGTGAAACCAGCGAAACGAAGAGAAACGGTGATCGCCAACCGTAGTTTTGTCCGAGGAAAATCCCGATGGGGACGCCTAAGACCAATGAACTGCTGGTTCCCATTGAAAGAATACCTAACACCCGTCCCCGGTAAATCGGCTTGCTATGATGGGTAGCAAGGGTTAATGAAAGAACGGTTAGAAGCGAACCGGCGGCTGCAGAAAAAGCGCGGGCGACCAACAGGATCATAAAATGGGAACTGATCACAACAAAGAGATTGCTTAGGATAAAGAATACCAAAGACCAAAGGTATAATTTCTTTCGTTCGATTCGCGCGGTTGCCGTGAGCAAAATGGGAGCGGAGACAGCAAAGGTTAATGAGAAAACGGTAATCAGTAACCCTGCGGACCGAATGGGAATTTGCAAATCCTTGGAAATTAAATCCAATGTTCCTCCGACGACGAGTTCTACCATCCCGACAATAAAAGCAGTGAGAGAAAATAAATAGATACGCAAATCCAACGTTTATTCCCGCTTTCAAATTAGAATAATCACTAAGAGATATGTATGATGTTGCAAAAGTAGCAGATAAGAAATCATTTGGCACAAAGGTGAAAAAGCCTCATTATTTTCGGATAAATTGTGACAAAAGTGGAAAGTGAATAAATATTTTTATACTTGAATTATGTATTAGCTGTCTTAATCCATTATTATTATATTATTTTATGTCATTAATAAATCACACAATGAATAATTTTATTCTAAAAAATGTTCCAATAATCGGACTTGTCACATAATAATCCGTCCACTATAATTCAAGACAGAAAAATACATAACTTCATTAAAGAGAGGGACAGGACTGTTATGCTAGTGAGAAAAGTGACTCTGTTTGTGGTAGCTGTTGTTGCTTTATTTGCCTTTACAGCTTGTGGTCATAGTCGTGATGAAGTAGAAGAACTTCCTCCATCTAAGGCACCGAAGTCAGCACAAAATCCAACACAGTCGGAGTCATCCACATCTTTAGCGTCTGAACATTCCACAAATCAGTCTGTAGAGAAAGAAAAGAGCGAGGCAAGGAGTAGTCAAATAACGAAAAGCGAAGAAAAACAGGTGGAAAAAGATGAAAATATGCGAAAGAGATCCTATTCAAATGAAGGACTTCAGGTGACGATTGATGGAAAAAAAGCAAATAAGAAATTAGATAAGAAGATCATTGTAAAAGCGCGAAAAGGTTTGACTTTATCAGATGCTCTACAGGATACAAATCTAATTCAACTGAAAAAAAAAGGGGATGACCAAAAAGAAATCACATCGGTAGCCGGTGTAAAAGGGGATTGGGAAATAAAAGTGAATGGGAAGGTAGTGACTGATCTGGAGTTAGACATTACACTCCAGAGCGGTGATCAGATCGAACTTTTGCTAAATAAGTAACAAATATCTAGACTATCTATGTGATGTTCAGTCTAGCATTTGATGATATATAGATAGCAGGAGAGAGACCTAACACTTCCAAATGGATGCCATGTTAGGTCTTCTCGCTATCTTAGAGGTAGAGACGCCTTGCTTCAAATGTTGGCAGAAGGGTATATATAATAATAAATGGAAAATAGAATATCTCTGATATAATAAATAAAAACATATTTTGTTTTGCATCGTGTTACTTGATCTAGCATCACATGTGTTGTTTTTTCTGCAGCGGTCGAAAAAGGGAGTGGACATGATGAAAAAGATTGCTTTTACTGTACCAGAGGAATTTATCTTAATGGGCTTAGATCGTAAATCTCAGTGGTTTGAGATGAATTATCGTGCTTATCGAGAAATTTATTGTATTGGTGCGATTTTTATTGAGCTGATTCTATATAAAAAAGTGAAAATGGATCCAGATGGAACGGTGATTTTGCTTGATCCAACTCTTACTGGGGTTGTATATATAGATCAATTGTTGCATGTTTTACAGGAAGAGGAAAAGCCACAAAAGTTAAAAGACTGGATGAAGAAATTATATGATCGAATCCCACTTCGTCATCGCATCTACCATCATATTTTAGAGGAATTGGAAAAGAAGAAGGCGATTTTGATCAAGGAAGAAAAGTTTATGCTTGTGGTTCCGTATGAGAAGGTTGTAGTGGATCATGATATTTTGAACTATATCATTGAAAAGATGCGGGCAGAGATCTCCAAAGATGATCCAATCGATGTACAAGCGGTTGCTCTGACTTGTTTATTGCGAAAAACCAGGTCATTAAGACTCTATTTCTCAAAAAGTGAAAAAGAACAACTGGAAAATAAAATTGAGTATCTAGAAGCGCAAACAACAGAGCGTTTGCAATGGATGAAATCGATTAGTGGAGCGATTCGAGATGTTCAAGCTACAGTCTCTTTAAGCGGAGTCCCAAGTTAAAACAAGGGTGAAAAACATGTCTCGAAAGAGAAATTTAAAAGTATTGCAATTTGCTGAATATGTTACGATTGGTGAGCTGGCAGAACTCTCGGGGATTCGCTATAGTACCCTGAAATATTATACAGAGTCAGGGTTGATTCCTTATCAACAACAGGGCACAGGAACGGTTAGAAAATTTCATAGAATCACAGCTTTGCAGAGATTGATGGAAATTCAAAAATGGAAGAAAGAGAAACGAATGACCATCCAAGAGATCAGGGAAAAGTTGCTTCAAGAGCAGAATGACAGAGATGAAATAGACAACGAGTAGTTTTAAATGTATAAATCTTCCAAAAAACCTCTCGATGATTTTTATAGAGAGGTTTTTTGTTGATGTGATAGACTTTCTTAACCGCCTGACCGTCTGCTATTCGCTCGGTTTTGACACTCCCCACGGCTGAAGCCATGGGATTCTTGGGTCATTCGCGTTCGCAGCCCGTTTCCGTTTTGAACAATGCCCAAGTTGAGGAGGAAAGGCGGCAAATTTTTGTAAGCAAATAGAAGAAAGGCGACCCATATTTGGTCGCCAACAACGCTTATTGATAGATACGGGATCCTGTTTGCTTAAACTCTTTCGCTTTTTCCTTTAAGCCTTCTTCGGTTGCCGCTGTTACATCCAAACCTTTTTGCTGGGCGTATTCTCGAATATCTTGGGTGATCCGCATACTGCAGAATTTAGGACCGCACATTGAGCAGAAGTGAGCGGTTTTCGCCGGTTCGGCTGGCAACGTTTCATCGTGAAACTCGCGGGCTCGCTGAGGGTCAAGAGATAAATTAAATTGGTCCACCCAACGGAATTCAAAGCGAGCTTTTGATAAAGCGTCATCACGGAGCTGGGCACCAGGGTGTCCTTTGGCCAAGTCGGCGGCATGGGCAGCAATTTTATAGGCGATGACCCCTTCTTTGACATCCTCTTTATTAGGCAGACCGAGATGCTCTTTCGGTGTCACATAACAAAGCATCGCTGTTCCAAACCAGCCAATCATTGCTGCACCGATGGCTGAAGTGATATGGTCATAGCCAGGCGCAATATCGGTGGTCAAAGGACCGAGAGTGTAGAAAGGGGCTTCTTCACAGAGAGATTGCTGAATCTCTACATTTTCTTTGATTTTATGCATGGGGACATGTCCCGGTCCTTCGATCATCACTTGGACATCATATTCCCAAGCGATTTTGGTTAACTCCGCCAATGTCGTTAGCTCTGCCATTTGTGCTTGGTCATTGGCATCGGCGATCGACCCAGGACGTAAGCCATCTCCAAGGGAGAAGCAAATATCGTACGCTTGCATGATTTCGCAAATCTCACGGAAATGGGTGTATAGGAAATTTTCTTCATGATGGGCGAGGCACCAAGCAGCCATAATGGATCCGCCGCGTGAAACAATCCCAGTTACCCGATTGGCGGTCAGTGGGATATAGCGGAGAAGGACACCCGCATGGATGGTAAAATAGTCTACTCCTTGTTCGGCTTGCTCGATCAGTGTGTCACGGAAAATTTCCCAACTGAGGTTTTCTGGTTTTCCACCCACTTTTTCTAAGGCTTGATAAATCGGAACCGTGCCAACAGGAACGGGTGAGTTGCGAATGATCCATTCTCGGGTGGTATGGATGTTTTTCCCTGTGGATAGATCCATGATCGTATCCGCACCCCAAAAAGTAGCCCATGTCATTTTTTCAACTTCTTCTTCGATCGAGGAGGTGACAGCGGAGTTTCCGATGTTGGCATTGATCTTGGTCAAAAAGTTTTTTCCGATAATCATTGGTTCGGATTCAGGATGATTGATATTGGCTGGGATGATCGCCCGACCAGCAGCCACTTCGGAACGAACAAATTCAGGATCGATATTTTCACGTAGAGCGATAAACTCCATTTCCGGCGTAATGATCCCTTGACGAGCGTAATATCGTTGTGTGACGACTTTTCCAGGTTTGGCACGAAGGGGGCGACGCTTACCGGCTGGGAAGAAAAACGGAGACGCTTTTTCTTCATTGGCATAGCCATTGTCCATCGGTTGGACCTTTCTTCCCTCGTATTCTTCTACATCCCCTCGTTCTAAAATCCAAGGGAGGCGAAGTTTAGCTAAGCCTTGACGCACATCTGTTTGGATATCTGGATCGGTATAAGGTCCGCTGGTATCATAAACGCGAACAGGTGGATTGTCTGTTTTCCCTTGGCTATTTACGGTAGGGGTCAGGCTGATTTCTCTCATCGGGACACGCAGATCTGGACGAGAGCCTTGAACATATACTTTTTTGCTAGCTGGAAAAAAATTCTTTTTCATTTGATCTACCTCCTTTGCTTTGGCAACTACCAACAGGAGGGGAGGTATAAAAAAAGTCGCCCACCAAAGCGGACGACTTTCATTAACGACACAAAGATAGCATGTCATTATGTGAAAGCAATCATGTCCCTACGCTGGTATTACCCAGATCAGGTTGACGGTCGGCGGCAGAGAACTCCGCCCTCTCAGCCTGGCTATCTCCAAGCTCCCGTTGATTATGTAGTTGCTACTTTTAACCGTAACATAGAATAATATTTTGATCAATATACCTTTTATTTAATAATAGTAGAAATAAAGTGACTTCCTTCCTTAATTTTTGGAATCGATCTCTTGTTTTTTAAATGTTTATATTATGTTGAAAAAGGATAAATAAGAAAAGTGCGTTTATGTATTTGCATAAAAATGGGTGGCGGATGGTTTGGGAATAAAGGTCAGGAAAATGATTCGATGAATGCCTTTGCGTTTTAGAAATCGTAAAAGGACGGTAAGGATAGATTCAGAAAAGAAAAAACGGATTAAAGGGGCTCTTGCTTTGCTTTTTTGGATTGGGATCGCCATTTTAGGATTTTATATGGGGTATATGTTGACTGCCAAATAGCAGGTGCTAACAACCCAAGAATCCCACGGCAGAAGCCGTGGGGAGCGTGGCTACTCGATTAGCTGAACAGGGAGCCAGCCGCGTACACTATTGATCAACCAGATCCGAGTGGCTTGAGTGAGGTCTGCTTTGGTGAGGGTGCGTTCTTGAATGGTTCCTTCGTTGAGCAGTGTTTCACGCATCACCCCGCCGAGCAGTCCACTGGAAATCGGTGGGGTGTATTTGATCCCATCGATTTCGAGGACAAGATTTCCAATCGTAAACTCTGTTAACTGATCCTTTTTATTCCAAAGTAGAACATCGAAAACATCGGGATGTTCTTTTTTAAGCTGTTCATACATTGAACGATGCGTTGTTTTATGATAGTAAAAGCAATTGTAGATGTCGATCGGTTGACTAGCCAGTTTGACCTTGATCGGTGTAGGGATCGGTCGGATTGGCTCGCTTGTGATCGTCATTTTTCCTTGCTTAGAGAGAGTCAGTCTTACTTTATGTGTTCCCTCGAAATGCTCTTGGGCATGAGATGCAAGGGCTTTTTTGACCAAAGGAAGAGAGAATGGGTAGCTAAAATAAGTAGCTGAACGTTGTAAACGAGCCAAGTGTCTTTCGAGATAGGGATAAGTTCCTTGTTTGAGAAGTAAGCTTTCCAACAGGAGAAAAGATCTAACCGGTTTTTCATAAAGCACTTTGGACTTGCTAATCATTTCTTCATATTCCTCTTTTGTGGTGGAGTCCCAAGTGATTCCACCACCTACCCCATATTCCGCCTTTTCTGCCAAGGTATCGATCCAAATCGTACGGATGGGTACGTTAAAAATGGCTTCGTGCTCAGGAGTAAAGTAGCCGATGGCTCCACAATATACCTCGCGGGGTGTGTTCTCCAACTGGGCGATATAGTGCATCGTACTCACTTTAGGTGCACCGGTGATCGAACCGCAGGGAAAAACGGCACGGAGTAAGTCCACCCATGTTTGCTTGGCTCCAATGGTTGCCGTTACAGTTGAAGTCATTTGCCAAACAGTAGGGTATGGCTCTACTTCAAATAATTTTGGAACCTCGATGCTTCCTATTTCCGCGACGCGGGTCAAGTCATTGCGGAGAAGGTCGACGATCATGACATTTTCTGCGCGATTTTTTTCTGAAGTTACGAGCCAATTTTTTCTTTTTTGATCTTCAAAGCTATGCAGTCCGCGCGCAACCGTTCCTTTCATCGGTTTCATGGTAATCTTACTTTTTCTCCAATGAAAGAAAAGCTCTGGCGAGAGTGAGAGGATCCGGTATCTTCCCAAATTCAGATAAGCCATATAACCCGCTTGCTGGGCTTGGGTCAATCGTTGATAAAAGGCAAAATCGTCTCCTGTAAATGATGTACGTAACCGAAGGGTATAATTTACCTGATAAGTATCCCCACGCGCGATCGCCTTTTTAATTTCGCTGATTCCTTGTTGATAAGCTTCATAGGAAATCGTTGGTGACCATTTTCCGATTGAAAAATCTTTCGGAGAATGCTCCGGCTCGACGATCCTTGGAGGGCGGTAAATTCCAAACCAGACAAGTGGTAATTGGGCACCTTTGCAAACCTGAAAGGAAGGGTCAAAAGCTGGCGCTGACTCATAAGAGAGATAACCGGCAGCATAATAACCGTTGGAGACGGCTTCTTCGACTTGGCGGAGAGCCAGGATGACTTCCTCTATTTGTTTTGCTTGAATGATTTGGATCGGTTCTTGGAAAAAGAGTGATTTTTGCTGCTGAGAATGATCGGTAAATTGGAAAAGAAGCTCATATGGTCTCATCTGTCTACCTACTTTTTTATTACTTGAATGTTTTTCCTTGTTTAAAGAGAATACCAGGTCAAGTATAAACTATTTTAACCATAAGATGCTGGATTCGAGCAAAAAATAGGATAGAAAAAGGAAAATATGTTCGAAAAAAAGGAGGCTCCTTTTAAAAAAACTTTTTCGCTCATGTTAAGATAAAAGAGTGACAGAGCGTTAAATAAAGATTTCATTCGAATTGAAATAGAATTGGAGGTGGGGGGATGGAACAAGAGAAACCGATTTCGATCAACTGGAGAAAATTTGTCCAACTGATTCGAAAGACCCATATCTCAAAAGCTTTGCTTTTTTTTGTGCTTGGTTTGAGTTTTGTTCAAGCGATTGCTGGTTTGATTGTTCCATGGTTAACCAAGGACTTAGTCGACTTGCTATCGATAGCGAATTGGCGTTGGGAAATCTTTGCTTTGTTGATTGGAGCGTTTGTCACCCAAGGACTTTTTGGTGCTTTGTCTACTTACTATTTGGCATTATTGGGTGAAAAAGTGGTCGCCAATCTGCGCCAAATGTTGTGGAATAAAATCTTAGTTTTACCGGTTTCTTATTTTGATGAGCAACGGACAGGGGAGATCGTCAGCCGGATTAACAATGATACGGCGATTATCAAAAATTTAATTACGGAGCATTTGGTGACCCTCTTTTCCAGTATGATCTCGGTGATCGGGGCTATTTTTATCCTATTTTACCTCGATTGGCAGATGACCTTGACGATGTTTATCGCTATTCCAGTCGTATTTGCCGTGATGCGACCCATGGGGAGAAAAATGTATCAGATCTCCCGAAGATTACAACAGAGGACAGCAGAATTGAGCAGCTTGTTAACGCAAGTGATTTCGGAAATACGGTTGGTGAAATCGTATACAGCCGAGCCCATTGAACGGGAAAATGGCAATCGAGAGATCAAAAATATTTTTACCTATGGTTTGAAAGAGGCGAAAGTGATCGCCATTTTGCAACCGCTGATGTCGTTAGTGATGATGTTCGTGTTGGTTGTGATTATCGGTTACGGTGGTATGCGAGTAGCAACAGGCGCACTGACGGCAGGGGAGTTGGTTGCTTTTATTTTATATCTTTTCCAAATCATTACGCCAATGGTGATGATGGCTCGTTTTTTTACTAGCTTACAAAAAGCGATGGGAGCCACGGAGCGATTGGTGCAAATTTTGGAAGTAGAGGAAGAAGAGGATCGAGAGGAAAGCAAACCGATTGAACCGAACCAGCCAATCGTGATCGATCGCCTCTCTTTTGCTTATTCGACGAGCGAGGAGATTTTAAAAGATGTCTCCTTTGTGATTCCGGCTGGGAAAGTAACAGCCATCGTGGGTCCAAGCGGAAGTGGAAAATCGACGTTGTTCGCTCTAATCGAGCGGTTTTATTCGCCGAGCCGTGGAGAGATTCGGTTAGGAGAGACACCGATTGATCAGTTTCGTCTCCGTGACTGGAGGGGGATGATCGGCTATGTTTTACAAGATAGTCCCTTATTGGCAGGAACCGTTCGGGATAATATCTGCTATGGAATGGGAAGAGAAGTCACCGATGAAGAGCTGATGGAGGCCGCCAAGCTCGCACATGCGGATGGATTTATTAAAGAACTACCCGAGGGTTACAATACCGAAGTGGGAGAGCGGGGGGTTAAGCTATCCGGAGGACAACGTCAACGCATTGCGATCGCCCGTGCGATTTTACATAATCCACAGATTTTAATGCTTGATGAAGCGACGTCCAACCTTGATTCCACTTCAGAGCAAGTGGTACAAGAAGCCTTACATAATCTCATGAAGGGGAGAACCACCCTCGTCATCGCTCATCGTTTGGCAACGGTTGTCGATGCCGATCAAATCATTGTCCTCGAACAGGGAAGAGTTACAGGGCAAGGAACCCATGAAGAGCTGCTGCAAACCCATCCCCTCTACCAACAGTTGGTTCATCACCAGTTTCGGATGAATCAAATCGAGAAGGAAGAAGAAGAGAAGGTAGATCGGATTGTCCAATAACCGAAAAACGGCTTAGATCCCGCAACGGGTCTAGGTCGTTTTTGTTCTCTTAATTTCAAAAGTAACTTAAATTCCCGATGGATATTGTGCCAAATTTATTTTAAATCTGTATGGAATGGATGAAGAGGGTTTTAAGTGCGTTCCTTCAGCCAGGAGACACGTTTATGGGATTGTCATTAGATGATGGAGGGCATTTGACACATGGTCATAAAGTAAGTGTGACAGGAAAATATTATCGTGCGGTTCAATATGGATTGGTCAGAATGGAAACATTGATTATGATCAAGTTGAATCGTTGGCTTCAGCACCGGTTTTTCAAGTCTAGAACAGCTATTCAAAGCTTTATGCGATAAAGGAGTGAAAAGCTTGGAACGATCGATCGAAGAGATTGCTTTGGAAAGAAAGGATACTGTGGCTCATATTCCTCTTGCCAAAGTGATTAAAGATAATCAATTAGATGTAGATCGGATTGAAATGGGTTGTTGAGGTGGAAGAGGAAGAGTGATGGGGATAAAAAAACTCGCGCTCCATGATTTGAGGAGTGGCGAGTTTTTTTATTATTTGATCAGGCTTTATATGTTTTCATAAGAATTCATGTCATGTTTTCTTGGTGTTGCGAATATATAGAGAGTGTACATAGAGAACAGGGGGGTTAAAATGGCAAAGCGGGTAAGAAAGTTATTTACGGTTGTCGGTGTATTGGTGCTGGTGATCAGTTTAAGTTTGTGTTTTTCAGCTGAAATCAATGCTACTAACGAAGCCGTTTTCTATGATCATGGTGCCAATCCAGTGAAAGTAAATGGAGTAACGTATTCACCGCAAGTGGATGAGCAGCAGTTTAACCAAAAGATGGCCAGCTTAAAATATTTTATTGTGGATCTCGATCACCAAGTATACGGATATGAAAGCAAAGAGGAGTATATCCAAGCGGAGAAAGCATTCCAACAAAAATGGTCCAAACAAGTTGTGGCGATGGGCAAAAATGCGACTGATCTTTATGAGCATGCGAACTTTAAAGGGTGGTGGTATGGAGTAGCTGTGGGTTATGCAGTCAACTTTAATCACTCGAAGTATAATGATGCTGTTTCTTCACTAAAAACAGCTACAAATAGTAGAGGAACGAGGGTATGTTTTCATAAAAATGGGGGTGAGCCTTGTAAAACATATGCACCTGGTTTAAATGTGGCTTATGTAGGTGATGGTTGGAATGACCAGATTTCTTATGTAAAAGTATATGAGAGATAAGCGAAAGAAAACAAGAGCGACTTTCCAGAGGGGAAGGTCGCTCTTGTTCGTGTGGGGAGAATAGAGGGGTAAGGAGGGGGAATATCAGTCGAGCGATTAGCCGTTTAGGATTTGACGAAGAACCGTTTGGAGAATTCCACCGTTGCGGTAATATTCAATGTCAACTACACTGTCCAGACGAGCCGTTGTATCAAATTCTACTTTGCTGCCATCTGTTTTGGTTGCGACAACTTTAACCGTTTGACCAGGTGTAATCTCATCGGAGAGACCCAAGATATCGATGGTTTCTTCGCCAGTGAGTCCAAGGGATTTCCAGCTGTCACCATCTTTAAATTGCAATGGGAGAACACCCATGCCTACCAAGTTACTGCGGTGGATCCGTTCAAAGCTTTCAGCGATAACTGCTTTCACACCGAGTAAGTTGGTTCCTTTCGCTGCCCAGTCACGAGAACTACCCGTACCGTATTCTTTTCCAGCGAGGACCACGAGCGGAGTATTTGTTTCTTTGTATTTCATCGCAGCATCATAGATCGACATCGTTTCACCGGATGGGATGTGCTCGGTGACCCCACCTTCAGAGCCAGGTAGCATATGGTTGCGGATCCGGATGTTTGCGAAAGTACCCCGAGTCATTACACGGTCATTTCCACGACGAGAACCATAGGAGTTGAAGTCTTTTACCGCAACGCCATTTTCTTGGAGGTATCTTCCAGCTGGGCTGTCTGGTTTAATGGCACCGGCAGGAGAGATATGGTCAGTTGTGACGGAATCACCAAGCATGGCTAATACATTTGCTCCTTTAACTTCTTCGATCGGAGAAACTTCAGGTGAAAGATTGACGAAGAAAGGAGGCTCTTGGATATAGGTGGATTTTTCATCCCATTCATAAAGCGTGCCTTTAGGTGTGGGTAGCTCATTCCAACGCTCGTTGGCTTCAAATACTTTGCCATATTGGTTACGGAAGTGTTCTGGGCTCATTGCAGAAGCAATCGTTTCAGCGATCTCTTTGGAGCTTGGCCAAATGTCTTTGAGATAGACAGGTTGGTTGTCATGACCATAACCGATTGGCTCATTTTCTAAGTCAATGTCCACTGTTCCAGCAAGAGCATAAGCGACGACAAGTGGAGGAGAAGCCAGATAGTTTGCTTTGATCAAGGCATGAATCCGACCTTCAAAGTTCCGGTTACCACTGAGTACGGAAGTAACAGTTAGGTCATTCTCTTCGATCGCTTTGCTTACTTCATCCGACAATGGACCGCTGTTTCCGATACAGGTTGCACAGCCATAACCAGCGATGGTAAAGCCTAGTTTTGCTAGTGGATCAAGCAGGTCGGCTTGTGCTAAGTAGTCGGTCACCACACGAGAACCTGGCGTTAAGCTGGTTTTTACATAGGGAGGTACAGTAAGTCCTTTTTCTACAGCTTTTTTCGCAACCAGACCCGCTCCAAGCATGACAGATGGGTTGGAGGTATTGGTACAGCTGGTGATTGCAGCAATCATGACCGCACCGTTTTTCAGCGTAAAGGTTTCGCCATTTTGAGTTACTTCAGCTGATTTGTCTACTTCTTCTTCAGAAAGACCAAAGCCACGCTCTTCGATTGGTTTACGTAAGGTTTCATGCCAAGCTTGTTTCATATTGCTCAATTCAATCCGGTCTTGTGGACGTTTTGGACCAGATAAGCTTGGTTTGACGTCGCCGAGGTTCAGTTCAATCGTATCTGTAAAGATTGGATCTTCCATATCATCGGTACGGAACATTCCTTGTGCTTGATAGTATGCTTTTACTAATTGAACAAGCTCCTCGTCGCGTCCTGTGCTACGGAGGTATTGGAGAGACTCTTCATCGACAGGGAAGAAGCCCATGGTTGCTCCGTATTCTGGTGCCATATTGGCTACGGTTGCCCGGTCCGCTAAGCTGATATTGCTAAGTCCGGAGCCGTAGAATTCAACAAACTTACCAACCACACCTTTTTTCCGCAGCATTTCTACAACTGTAAGTGCTAAGTCCGTTGCGGTAGCTCCTTCTGCCAATTGTCCAGTTAGTTTGAAACCGATCACTTCAGGGGTAATGAAGTAAAGTGGTTGTCCTAACATACCTGCTTCAGCTTCAATTCCTCCAACACCCCAACCGACGACCCCGAGACCGTTGATCATTGTCGTGTGTGAGTCGGTTCCAACGAGCGAATCTGGGAAGATCACTGTTTCTCCGTCTACTTCGCGTTGAGCAACGACTGTCGCTAGATATTCTAAGTTTACTTGGTGAATAATTCCGGTAGCTGGAGGTACGGCACGGAAGTTGTCGAATGCTTCTTGTGCCCAGCGCAGCAAGCGATAACGCTCTTCATTCCGTTTGAATTCAAGATCCATGTTGTATTCTAAAGCATCTGTAGTACCAGCGCGGTCTACCATTACGGAGTGGTCAATAACGAGGTCAACAGGGATCAGTGGATTGATTCGCTCTGGGTCTCCACCTACTCTAGCCATCGCTGAGCGTAAAGCAGCTAGGTCCACTACTGCAGGAACTCCAGTAAAGTCTTGTAAAACGATACGGGCTGGTTTGAAAGCGATTTCTTTATCTGAACGTTCGTCGATCCATTTGGCTAACTGATGAATATGTTCTTCCGTAATTGCTACACCATCATATTGACGAATAGCGGCCTCAAGTAATACTTTGATAGAAAAAGGAAGACGTGAAATATTTCCAATCCCTTTTTCTGCTAGCGCTTTTAAGCTGTAGTACGTAAACTCTTTACCATTCACGTTTAGTTTGGAACGGGTTTGGTATATGTCTTTCTGAGCCATATATTGGTTACCTCCTTACCATTTCTTGTTTCGCACTATGAAACCTTGTTTCTCTTCGCAAAATTATTATACAATCTTTTTAATAAGTTGTATAGTCTCGAACAGGATTTCATTTATAATACTCTTGAGCATCTTAATAAATGAAAATGACTTTCACACAGTGAAACTCGGAGGGCTTGCTTGGATGGAAGAGAAAAAAGTAGGCGATGAAAAGAAATTAACTGTACGGGCCGCTGAACGCGCCTTGGATATTTTGTTATGTTTTGCTCATCAGTCTCAACTTAGTTTGACCGAAATCGCCAAACAGACTCATTTGAATAAAAGTACAGTGTTTCGTCTGTTAGCAACTCTAGAAAGAAAAGGCTTTCTCAAGCGAGATGTGAGAACAGACAAATATCAACTGGGATTTAGCATTTGGGAACTAGCAGCAAATCTTGATCATTCAAATGATCCCGCGATCTTATTGTTACCAGAAATGGAACGTTTACGAGATGAACTCGATGAAACCGTTAGCTTGTATATTTTGGATGGATGTGAGCGGGTTCGTGTGCAAGCTGTGGAAAGTCAACAAGCGATTCGCCGTGTGGCTCCAATCGGAGCACGTCTGCCATTAGCGATGGGAGCATCAGGAAAGGTATTACTAGCTTACTCCCAGTCCAAGCTAATCGAAAAAGTGTTAAATGATCCTAGTTGGCCAGCAGAAGTAGATCGAGAAGAGTTTTTGAAACAGTTGGCGCAAACTGTTCAAAATGGATATGCGATCAGTATGGAAGAGAGAGAAGCCGGAACAGCGGCTGTCTCCGTTCCGGTCTTTAACCGTCAAAGGGAACTGGTCGCTGCCTTAGCAGTCTCAGGACCGATCTCT
The DNA here is from genome assembly GCA_025449975.1 of Thermoactinomycetaceae bacterium. Classification (GTDB taxonomy): domain Bacteria; phylum Bacillota; class Bacilli; order Thermoactinomycetales; family Thermoactinomycetaceae; genus Thermoflavimicrobium. Next base: position 11 of record JANWIG010000027.1, on the reverse strand, counting down.
CGCATGAGCCT
>JANWIG010000026.1 GCA_025449975.1 Thermoactinomycetaceae bacterium | reverse complement strand
TTTTAATCATACTTTTATTTTAACACCAAAAAAAATACTGATAAAGTATATTATGCTGCTTGATGAAGGGGTTCAATTTTAGGTATTTTTTAACTTTAAACACCAATCTTTTTTTATTATCCACCTCTAAATCTTCCAACATAATTTCTTCACAATTGATTATTCGATTTAGCGGTATAATAGGAGAGGGACGGGGGTTGAGCACATGGATAGAAGATTAAGCTTTTTGATGATTATTTTGGTAACGATCTTGGTTGGTTGCAATCATATTGTCGTAAATACAAACAGTACAAATGAACAAGAGGTTGAAAAGATCCAAGTTATCCAAAAGGATCCACCAGAAACGACAGATTCTGAAGAAGCAAACGACACAGGGACAGATCAGCAAAGTCAAAATATTGAACAAATTCCAAACAACAACCAAGTTCCACCAAGCGTGCCTACAACTCCTTATACTCCGAACGGCTCAACTTTTGATCGAACATTGATCCAAGCACAGGAAACCGCCAACTTCATCACAAATACACTTCACACAGTAAAAATGAATGCTTATCTGCGAAGTGGTCCTGGTATTGGTTATAGCCATTTAGGAGAAGTACCAGCAGGTACATCCCTCTACGTGCAAAGCACTTCGGTTGAAGCAGATACTTATCGGATCTGGTGCTACGTAAATTACAACTCCAAATACGGCTGGATTTCCTATAAAACACTTAATCCCGGCTATTCTTTACAAACGGAGTTTCGCAGTGGGAATTAGACACTTTTCAAAGAAAGACTACCTAGTCTTTTCATTTATTTCCCTATTAGATATAAAAATATCCATTTAAATATAAAGACAAAAAAAGACAGCCCATATCGCTCAAACAAATCTGCAAAATAGAGGTGGTCGGTTCTTTGAAAAGTAAAGTGAAACCATATATGTACGGATTGATCGGAGCGATTTTGTTCATTGTTTTTCTGATTCTTTTGCAACAAACTTTCTGGCCCGCCGCTTGGCAACAACTGATTCACTTCTTTCTCTCCCTTAAAGAGTTATTTCATTCTGTCGAGAGTTTACGAGAGTTTATTTTAAGCTTTGGATTTTGGGCCCCAGTGATCTTTTTCATCCTACAAATCATTCAAGTCGTCTTGGCTCCGATTCCAGGTGGAGCAGTAGTCGTTGCGGGTGGATATATTTTTGGTACCATACCTGGTCTCTTTTTAAGTTTAGTTGGCTCTCTTGTCGGTTCCGTGATTGTTTTCTTATTAGGCCGACATTGGGGACGACCACTGGTCATCAAGTTCGTAGGGCAAAAGCTGTTTGACAAATATATGGGCTTATTTGATAAAAACGGTCTCCTTTTATTTGTGATTTTCTTACTTCCTTATCTTCCAGATGATGCCGTTTGTGCGTTGGCGGGATTATCCAAAATTTCTTTGCGTCGTTTTACTTTATTGGTTCTGATCGGTCGGATCCCTTCCATGCTCGTCACCATCTTAATCACAAATGGTTTGCTTCAAGGGTCATTCCTGCTTTGGCTTAGCATCGGTACGGGGATACTCATTCTCTTAGGAATCGCCTTTTTCTTTCGCAATCGGTTGGAAGCATGGATTTTATCAAAAAAACCCAATCGTTTTTGAACATCGCTGTCAACAAAGCCCCTAGCTTTCCCAGTCTAGGGGCTTTACTTATTTCTATAGCAAGCTTCTCGTTTCATTGAAAAGGAGATCGGCAAATCTCAATCGAAATCAATCGACATCGCCAAGATCTCTACTACATCCAATGTTTTGACTTTCTCATCGACTTCTTTTGCTTTGGTTCCATCGGATAGCATCGTTAAACAATATGGACAAGCACTTCCAATCGCTGTCGGATTCACTTCCAATGCTTGCTCTGTTCGCGCTACATTAACCCGAACTCCTTCGGTTTCTTCTAACCACATGAGTCCGCCACCCGCTCCACAACACATGCCATCCTCACGAGTACGTCTCATCTCCACTAGTTCAAGCCCTGGAATACTTTTTAAGATATAACGCGGTGCATCATAAATATCGTTGTAACGTCCTAAATAACAAGAATCGTGGAATGTAACCCGTTCTTCTACCTTTTTCGTCGGTTTAATCTTTCCTTTTTTGATCAATTTAGCTAGTACTTCCGTATGATGGTAAACTTTCGCTTCCAGTCCAAGATCGGGATACTCATTCTTAAATAAATTGTAAGCATGTGGATCAATCGTAATAATCTTCTTCACTTTGTTCTTTTCAAACAAGGCGATATTATCCATTGCCAATTGTTGAAATAAGAACTCGTTTCCTAAGCGGCGTGCTGTATCTCCGGAATTTTTTTCTTTCTTACCCAAGATCGCAAATTTCACACCTGCATGATGTAACACTTTGGCCAAAGCACGTGCTACCTTTTGACTCCGTTTATCATACGAGCCCATTGAACCGACAAAGAAGAGATACTCAAAATCTTTCTCTTCCTTGACTGTTGGTATTTTGGGATCGGCTCCTTTGCTCCATTTATCCCGATCTTTCCGGCTGATTCCCCATGGATTCCCTTGTCGTTCAATGTTATTAAATGTTCTGGTGATTTCCGCGCTCATCTTACCCTGGGTCATGACGAGATAACGGCGCATATCAACGATTTTATCGACGTGCTCGTTCATAACGGGACACTGGTCCTCACAGTTACGACAGGTAGTACAGGCCCAAATTTCCTGCTCAGTAATCACATCACCGATTAGCTGAACAGCTTCTGTTCCGCTCTGCAAGGCTGCCTGATTGGCTCCAGCAAACATAAACTGAGGTGCCCATGGCGCTTTCGAAGTGATTGCCGCTCCTTTGGATGTAAGATGATCCCGCATCTTCACAATCAAATCCATCGGGGACAACATTTTCCCCGTTCCCGCAGCTGGACACATGCTGGTACATCGTCCACACTCCACACAAGCATAAAGATCGATCAGTTGTTTTTGATCAAAGTCTTCAATTTTTCCTACTCCATATTCCTCAACGTTCTCATCTTCAAAATCAATCAGATCCAGCTTTGACGGCGCTTTCTTTTTCTTTAAAAAAACATTCACCGGAGCGCCAATGAGGTGAAAGTGCTTCGATTGAGGAACATAAACCATAAAAGAGAACAGCACTAAGGCATGAATCCACCAAAAGATATAAAAGAGTACTTGTCCGACTGAGGACTCGATCAATCCCAAAGGTACTGCGATCAATGAAGATACAGGCATATACCAAGCAAAGCTACCACCATGCCAGCCGACATTTTCAAAAGCGGCTGAAAACAAAATAGAGATCAGTAAGGACATGAGGAAAATGAGAACAAGACCCGATTTAAGACCACGCTTTAGTCTTGGCAGCTTTTCAATGTAACGCCGATAAAAAGCGTAAACGGTAGCGATCAATACCAGAAAGACAGTAATTTCTTGTAAAAACAGAAATGTTGCATACACTGGACCTGGTTGGTCAGAGGAAGGACCGATGATCCCTTTGATAAATAGGTCAATCGCCCCAAGCTGAATCATCAGAAATCCGTAAAACATAATGATGTGCATAATGCCACTTTTCATATCTTTTAACAGCTTTTTTTGAACAAACACGTATACTAAAATGTCATTAAGCTGCTCTTTCCAATCGATTTTGAATTGAACAGGCTTTCCAAGTCGAACATAACAATACCTACTATAAATCAGATACCCAAACAAATAGCAGGCATAGGCAGCGACGATGATGAAAGCGAGTAAATTAACAATCTGTAATGTGTTCATTCTCTTGATCTCCCCTCACATTTCTTACTAGAAGATAATCAAAAATCAATCGGCTAATTCTATTTTAACATTTAATGAATGAATAATCATTCATAATACTTATCTCTAAATAAAAATTAATTAAGGGATGCCATTTTTTATTGAGAAGCACAGGTGGAAAAGCCTGTGCTTCTCCTTTCTTTATTTAATCGGGTTCCATATAAGCTTCGCTTTCAATTCTTCTTACCTTCCATTGATTTGCTTCTTTTTCCCAGACAATTAAACGATTATAACTTTCTTCTACTTTCTCGGTTTTCCCATCTTGATACTGCAAAGTCTCCTCAAACGAGAGATCTACAAACACACAGACATGGATTCCCTCTATGTAGCTTTGTAATATCTCCACCTTTTTTGGTGTTTGTTCAATGGTCTTGATCCCCAACTTATTTGGCTCATTCTTTTTCTGCATTTCTTCCCCAAATGAGTCGGGAAATTGCGAATGGAGGTAAGAGGAAGACTTCTCGAGGTAATATTTCGGATAGTTTTCATCATAAGAAAAATAAGTCATTGCGAACGCTTTTGACTTCTCTTCCAACTGGCTTATCTCTTGTGAAGAGACTTGAATCTCTGCAACGGGGCCCGGCGATTGCTTTTGGGCTTGAGAGTCCGTTGTCTCTGTATCACTACTTTTATACCAGATCCAAAGAGCTACCATAGCGATCACCACGAATACAATCAGGATTCGTTTTTTCACGCAAAGACGCACCGCCCTTTCTACTCATTTACACCATATATCGGGTGACTATAATAGCTCGCATCAAATTGACTACGATTACACTCGACTCCTTTTCCGATAAAAGGAGTTGTATCGAGCCGGACACGATCATTGTCCATGTGTACTTCAAAGTGAAGGTGCGCTTGGGTGACAGTCATTCCATTTCGCCCAACTTCTGCAATTTTTTGTCCTTTTTTAACCACATCTCCCACTTTTACTAAGACGGATTTTCTCGGTATATGACCATACCATGTCGTTAAACCATTGCCATGATCAATTCCGATATACCACCCGAAACCAATCGGATCTGACGGTGAAATCGGATCTGCTTTGGATAGATAGACTCTCCCTGCCTCTGCAGCAAATACCGGAGTTCCCATGGGTGCAGAAATATCAACGCCTTGATGATAGTAAGTACCCCGGAATTGTCCATACGGAGAAGAGACACATCCTCCTTGTTTATGAACGCCTCCTCCAACTTGTACAGGCCAAACCATTCTGCCATTGTATGAAATCGGCTTTCCTGATCCCGTAATCATCACCGGACCTAAGTAAAGCTGAGCTTGCGCCTCTACTTCAGAGACTTTTTTCCAAGATTGTGAGAAGTAATCAGCCATTGCACAACTCAATGCCCCATAATTTCCCGCTCTTCCTTCTTTTACTTCTTGTATCTCCTTCTTTTTTAAACTCGCCATACAGCCAGTTAAGCTTCCTCCTTTTTCAGAGGCAGCATGCACTTTCCGTTTATCATCTAGAGAACGAGCGATGGAAACCACTTTTTCTTTCATTTGATTTAATTTGTCCGAATCCACTTTTCCACCGCCAATCCCTTGCTTAAACTGTTCATAATACATAGGAACTTTCTGGACATAATTTTGCGTTTCAGCAATATTGGGCACAGATGGCGGTCTAGGATTGGACTCCGTTCCCGATACACGAGCTGGTCCTGCATTATATGCAGCTAGCGCATAAATGAGATTTCCTTGATATTTTTTTAAATACCTTGCGATCTCTTCCGCCCCAGCATAAATGTTTTTGACTGGATCCCAACAATCGCCATTCGGATCTAATCCTGCTTCACGACAGTTTGCCGGCATCAACTGCATAATGCCTCTTGCTCCAGCATGTGAGAGAACTTTGGGATTAAAGTTGCTCTCTTGCTTAGCGATCGCTTTAAGTAGCGCAGGATCGACCCCATGTTTGGCTCCTGCCGCATGAAAGACGGCTGCATACGGCACATCATCGGGATACAATTCCTTCACTAGCTCTACATACTGAGGCTCCATCCTATGTACTGCTGCCAACACATTCCATGGAATATCATACTCTTTTCCCACTTCTTGATAAACTTCTTTGAGTGGGGCAGGAATAGCATCTTGATATCCATATGTCGGAATGGAATAGAGATTAGCATTTTGATTTGATTGAATGGTTAGAATGACAAACATGGTAATAATCAAGGGAACAAAAACAATCATAAATAAAAGAAAAAAGCCAAGTCCTCCAAATAAGAAAACGGGATATTTCTTTCGATTTCGACCTATCCTTTTCATCCTGGTATAATTCCACCCCGCTTTTTATAAGATCATTTAAAGATTTCGAGAAAGGTATGTGCCTACCTGCTAACTCTACAAGAATATTTCTTCTAGACCGTGATTGTGGTCAACTTGATTTGCGTTTTTGGGGATGGACCAAGCGGGTCGAGGCAATCCATAATCGATGGCTTCTTATATATCTATCCACTTATTATTAATAACAAACTACATTTTCATTTTGCTCAGAATAAAACAAGTCTACAAAAAAAAAACCGAGAAGACCTCGGTTTCAGAAGGCTGAATGATCCGTTTTTTTTTGATCTTACATCCGTTCAGGTGCTTCCACTCCAACCAAAGAGAGACCGTTTTTAAGCACCTGTTGCACGCCAGCTAGTAGAGCGAGTCGCGCTTTAGAAAGATCCAGATCATCGGTAATCACTCGATGAGCATTGTAGTAACTATGGAATTGCGTTGCCAAATCGTAGAGATAACGAATCACACGGTGTGGAGCTAATTGAGTGGCCGCTTGAGCAACTTCGGAAGGAAATTCAGCTAATTTTTGCAGGAGATCGTATTCCATCTCTAACTCGAGTGGGATTAATTCCGTTGGATCGATCACTAAAGAGATCCCTTTTTCCTCTGCTTGTCGAAACACACTACAGATTCGGGCATGTGCATATTGTACATAATAAACAGGGTTTTCATTTGACTTGGAAACAGCCAAATCCATATCAAAATCGAGATGGCTATCCGGACTCCGCATCGCAAAGAAGTAACGTGCGGGATCGACTCCTACTTCATCCATCAGCTCTTCCAATGTGATCGCTTTTCCCGTCCGTTTAGACATTTTCACCAGCTCTCCACCCTGATATAGCTTCACCATTTGGGTAATGACTACATTTAACATCTCAGGATCATAACCCAAGGCAGCCAAGGCAGCTTTGATCCTTGGAATATATCCATGGTGATCTGCTCCCCAGATGTTAATCAGCCATGTATATCCACGTCTAATCTTGTCATAATGATAAGCAATATCCGGCGTGAAATAGGTATAAGAACCATCTTTTTTAATTAAGACGCGGTCCTTGTCATCTCCAAATTCCGTCGTCCGCAACCACAATGCTCCATCTTGCTCATATGTATAGCCTTTTTCGGTTAACTTTTGAATCACCTGTTTGATTGCTCCAGAGTCATAAAGTGAACTTTCACTAAACCATACATCAAATGGAACACGAAAACGCTCTAAATCGGCTTTGATTTTCGTCAAAAGTTTTTCTTTACCGACTTTCTGCAGATAAGCCAATCGCTCTTCTCTTTCTAGCTCTAACAGTCTTCTTCCTTCTTCTTGGACTAGCTCCTCTGCAATTTGAATCATCTCCAAGCCATGGTATCCATCCGCTGGAAATTCAACCTTTTGCCCCAACGCTTCGAGGTAACGCGCCTCGATGGACAAAGCCATCATTCGCATTTGATTGCCCGCATCATTAATATAGTACTCGCGGGTTACATCGTACCCAGCAAAAGATAAAATATTGCACAAAGCCGAGCCAACGGCAGCTCCTCGAGCATGTCCCAAATGCAAATAACCTGTAGGATTGGCACTGACGAACTCAACATTGACTTCCTGATTTTTGCCAACATCGGATCGTCCATAGTTGTTTTCTGCAGAAGCGATCTCTACAATGATCTGGTTTAAAAACGAACGATCTAAAAAGAAATTAATAAATCCAGGACCAGCTACTTCAATTTTACGGATCGCGGCTTTTTTTTGGTCGATCTTTTCCACAATCTTAGCTGCAATCTCGCGGGGATTGCGTCTTGCGATTCTTGTCAACTGCATCGCAATATTGGTCGCCAAATCCCCATGGGATTTATCCCGTGGAACTTCAAAGTGAATCGAAGGCAGGTTTGCTTCATCAACAAGACCTGTAGCTAGTACAGCTTGGTATACTTCTTGCTTGCATTTTTCGATTGCTTGTTCAAAAACGTTCATAAATGTTCCCCTCTGTCCATTTAATGGTCAACCGGTAATTCCCTAAATGAGTTTTCTCCATTGATAAATTATAGCCAAAATCAATTTGTCCTCCCCACTGGTTCCGTTGCCGCTCATAATAAGTGGTTGCTACATTCATTTCAGTACGACCAGCAGGTGTATACATGCTACTTGGAATCACCTTTTGCGGCTCATATGTTTGCAAGTATGAAATGGGACCACGACGATGAATTTTCAAATGGTTTAATGCTGAGATCACCATAACTTGCGAATCGGAATAATCTCCTTCTTCGGTATATCTTAAAATCCAATCGGTACCACGCAATGCTAAGGTTCCAGGCATTCTTTGTCTTATGACGTCTTCTTTTCCCCCGGGTGTATGTTGAACGATCGATATAATTTGAATCTCTATGGGAATCAAAAGAACTATCTCCTTCCTAAGTTGTTAATAAAAGTATCTTATCATTTCCTTTCTTCTTCAACCATTACTGTTATAGAAAACCTAGAAGCATTTCGCGGATGATTTTTGCAGCGACGACTGGGGTTTGCTCTGTTGGATCATACGCAGGAGCCACTTCCACAACATCTGCCCCAACTACTTGTAATCCCGCCTGTGCCATCGTATGAATCGCCGCTAGCAACTCTCTTGTATCAATTCCTCCTGGTTCAGGTGTTCCCGTTCCTGGAGCAAAGGCAGGATCGAGTACATCAATATCGATCGTGAGATAAATCGGGCGATCGATCAACTGAGGCAAACAAGCTTGTAACGGCTCAAGCACGGAAAAAGGATGAAAATGGATGTTAGCCGTTTCTGCATATTTTACTTCTTCTTTGGTCATCGAGCGAATACCAAACTGAAAAACATTCTCTCCACCGATTAATTCAGCAATTTTTCGAAGGGGAGTCGCATGGGAGTATACCTCTCCTTCATAATCGGTGCGAAGATCCGCGTGTGCGTCCAATTGAACCACTGCTAAATTCGGGTAGCGTTTATATACTTCTTGAACAACTGGCCAAGTTACTAAATGCTCTCCTCCCATCCCAATCGGTATTTTCCCCAGATCCAATACCTTACCGACAAATTCAGCAATCTGCTCAAGGCTACGCTTGGGATTCCCAAAAGCAAGTGGAATATCTCCTGCATCATAATAAGTGATTTCCTTTAATTCACGCCGCAGATAATGACTATATTCTTCCAATACTAAGGAGGATTCACGAATTCGCGCCGGACCGAAGCGGGAACCTGGACGAAAACTAACCGTCCAATCCATCGGCATACCATATAGGACCGCTTGTGATTGATCTAAATTCATGCTTGATCGGATAAAGACATTTCCCGAATAAGATTCATCAAAACGCACCGACTACTCCTCCTTGCTTATCAACAGCTCTTGTACAAATCGGGGAAGCTGGAAAACAGACTTATGCAAACCTGGATGATAATAACGTGTGTCAAACGACTTTAGATTCGTCTCTTCCACTTGGAGTGGATCATATTTTTTAGAGCCCACTGTGAAGCTCCACAATCCACTTGGATAAGTAGGAATCGAAGCAGTATAGAGGCGAGTAATTGGGAAAAGTGAAGAGATATCTTGAAAAACTCTGGAGATTAAATCGCGATTAAACCAAGGAGATTCCGTTTGCGCAACCATGATCCCATCTTCATTTAAAGATTCAGCAATACTTTGATAAAAAGATTTTTCAAATAGGCCCACTGCCGGACCCACTGGCTCTGTGGAGTCGACCAAAATCACATCAAAGCGATTTTTGTTCTCCTTTACATATTGAATCCCATCTACTACTTGGATCTCTACGCGAGGATCAGTAAGCCCTGCAGCAATTTGGGGGAAGTATTTCTTGGATGCTTCAACTACTTTGCCATCAATTTCAGCTAACACGGCTCTCTCCACTGAATCATAACGGAGAACCTCGCGAATCGCTCCTCCATCTCCTCCACCTATCACCAATACTTGTTTTGGATTTGGATGTGTATTCATGGCAATATGGGTGATCATCTCATGATAAACAAATTCATCTACATCGGTGGTCATGACCATTCCATCTAATACAAGCATTTTACCAAACTGAATCGTCTCTAGAACATCCAACTGTTGAAATTCCGTCTGTTCCGTATGCAACGATTTTTTTACTTTGCTTGTAATCCCATGATGGGGTGTCTGTTTTTCTGTATACCATAATTCCATATTTATTCAACTCCTTAGTATGCTTTTCCTCAATGCTCAATCCTTTTTATCCTCTTGTCACCAACACGCACTGCAATAAATAAACCCGTTAACTAGCATAATTCATGTTTTTTGCCGTTACAATCTTTTCCTCCATAAACAGATTAAAGATTTATGTCAGGTATATTTTTCCTTTGACTATCAAATAATATGCTTGATTCATTGCGCACCAACTTCTTTTGTCAAAGGAGTACAAAATATGAGTGATCACTCTAACTCTCAACTTCATTTGCAAATCAATCGCTTTTTGTTAGGGCGTTTCTTCAAACAGATTCGACCTTGGTTTCGTTTTTGCATTCTTTTCTTTGTCATTTGCGGAATTGGACTCGCAGGTGCCTACTTTTACCTTAAATCTCGCCCTCTTCCTCCGCCAGATCTTCCTGTCATGACCAAAATATACGATGATCAGGGGAAATTAATCAATCAGTCTGAAGAAGGAAATGCTTTTGACTATCTTCGTATCTCCGAAATCCCTCATTTCTTGCTTCAAGCTACCTTAGCCGCTGAAGATCGTACCTTTTTTCAACATCTTGGATTCTCTTTACACGGAATCGCCCGAGCTGCTTGGATGAATCTAAAATCCGGGAAAATTGTCCAAGGTGCAAGTACGATCACACAACAGTTAGCACGCAATCTTTACTTAACACATGACCGCACTTGGGCAAGAAAGTGGAAAGAAGCCATTTTAACGATTCAACTGGAATTGCAATATACAAAAAAGAATATTCTGGAAATGTATTTTAACCATATTTACTATGGTCATGGTGCTTACGGGGCTAACCAAGCTGCCTACTATTTTTTCCATAAACCGATCAAAGACCTTTCCCTTGCAGAAAGTGCATTTCTAGCTGGCCTACCACGAGGTCCGGAATATTACTCTCCCTATCGCCATTTTTCCCATGCTAAAAAGAGACAGGAGCATATATTGGATCTCATGGTCAAAAATCAGATGATTTCGGAACAAGAAGCCAGACTCGCCAAACAAGAAAAACTGACGATTGTGCCATTACAAAAAGCAAAACAAGAACAAACGCGGGCTAACTACTTCCGCGATTACATCTTAAAAACAGCAGTCAACAAATACGGATTGGACGAAAAGCTCGTTTACCATGGGGGCTTAAAAATCTATACTACTTTAAACAGTCAATTACAAGAAGAAGCGGAAAGAACAATCGCGCATTTTTTGGAAAAAGAAGGAGAGTTACAAGGGGCACTCATCTCTGTCGATCCCCATACTGGACACATTAAAGCGATGGTCGGCGGGAAAGATTATCGCACTTCTCCTTTTAATCGCGCTTTTGCGCTCCGTCAACCTGGTTCTACTTTTAAGCCGATTCTTTATTTAACCGCTTTACAAAATGGATTTACACCCATTACCAAAATCATAAGTCGCCCTACCTCGTTTGTCTTTCAAAATGAGGTGTATAGCCCGACCAATTACAATAACCAATATCCGAATCAACCGATCACCATGCGGGAAGCCATCGCCTACTCAGATAACATCTATGCAGTTAGCACCCTCTTTCGTGTAGGGCTTCACAAAGTGATTGAAACAGCCCAGCAACTTGGCATCAAGAGTGATCTAAAGCCAACTCCTTCCCTCGCTTTAGGCAGCTATTCCATCACTCCGTTTGAGCTAACTCAAGCCTATAGCACCATTGCTTCTGGAGGCGTTCATCGTCCCATCATCGGTATCCGTAAAATCGTCGATGTTGAAGGAGATGTTTTGCTCGAAACAACCCCTGAATCCAAACAGGTGATTCAGCCAAGTCATAGTTATGTCCTTACACAAATGCTCTCCAGCGTATTTGAGCCAGGTGGGACAGCTCACCGCGTATCACAGATCTTTTCTCATCCGAAAGCAGGAAAAACAGGCTCCACGGACTGGGATAGCTGGCTTGTTGGGTATACTCCCGATCTCGTCACAACCGTATGGATTGGATATGATCGCGGCAAAAAACTCCCGCCAGAAAAAACGCGGTTAACTCAATATATATGGGCAAATTACATGCAACAAGCGACGAAAAATCTACCTCATCGCTCATTCCCCATGCCCGAAAATGTACTAAGCGTCCAGATTGATCCTGAGACGGGTTATCGATCGACACCCTATTGTCCACAGAGCAAACAAGAGTATTTTGTCAAAGGAACAGAGCCTTTACTCAGCTGTCCGCTTCATTCGGCTCCACCTGAAGAGCAAAACCAACGGAACTCTCTATGGAAGCAAATTTGGAACTGGTTGAAGAACTTTTAAGGAAACAGAACCGTCCATCCACCTATCTTGAGAGAAGTAAAAAAGCATTGACTCTTATTTCCTGCAGAAAGGGCACTGCGAAGAGAAAAAGCGTTGCATGAGCGTTTCTCTTTCCGAGCAGTGCCCCAAAGCGAACTATATCACAGATCAGCCTAGCTGGCTCTAAATCATTTTATGTCAACAATCATCGCTGCCGCCAATCTTCCCAGTACCATCTGCCAAGATACCATCATTATGGATCGTAATCAGACCAGCTTTTGACAATTCTTCCATGACATGAAACATACTGTCTCGTTTCTCTTCAGGCAGCCGATTTACAAATCGGTTGATCTCTTCTGGTGGAACGTTTGGCGTAAAATGAACACCGCCATGTCGCGCAAAATGCTCCATACTAGAACCTCCTTTTTTTGCCCTTAGCTTAAACAAAAAAAGAAAGTTTTATAAACAAAAATTGCGAACCCGTTAATAAGGTTCGCAATTTTTGTGTCCTAGCAAAAGGTTCCGTAATCACCATCTAGTCTACTCCCGCAAAAGAAGCTCGACAAGATATTTGCGCATTTGTTCACATACTATTCACTTTTAGATGTCAACTTTCGTTGTCAACATTTTTTTTAGTTCCTCTGAGCTATTTTCCCACATTTCCCGATTATTTTCTTGCAATAACTTCCTTAATGCCATCTTTTCTTTTTCATTTAGCTCCGTTAAATCGATTCGCCGTTTTAATGCATGATCCATCCGATTGACATGTTCGGCGAGATTTTTCCAGCCACGTTTTTGTTCACGATTAATATACATCGAGCAAGCTGTCACGCCAGCATAATACGGTCCTTGTTGATTTCGATCCATCGCCACCCACACCACTTTATACCACTTTCCATCGGTTACTTCCTCTTTCTTGGAGGTAAACTTAATCCCGCGTTCAACAGCACTTTTCGCATGAAGTAAACCTAAATCAATTTTAGCTTGATCACCATCGATGAGGACCGAAGATAAATTACTTAAATTAAGTGTTCCAGTATAATAATCACCATGTGTGGTAGCACGCCGATTGTTGACAATATTAAATTGCGGTTTATTTTTCATTCTCTTCACCGTTACGGAAAGTTTGCAAACCTTCTTTCCATCAAATCAATCGGATCCAGCGATCCTACTTGATCTAGAGTTTCTCTACTTTATCAAACCCTATTTTTCATAAGTGAGAACCGATGCACTTTCCGAAACGGTATTCCCCCTTCCTATCGACCAGAATGATTGCTACTATTTCAGCTTCTTCTCCTTATTGTAGCGTAGCAGTCCTGATCAGTGCAAAAGGGTCAATCACAAATTATTTACCAACAATTCGCTTATAGGGTGAGGGAGTTAACATCTTTTTGATTGGAAAGGGAGGCTTCACTTTTTTATTGCGTGATTGACGAATCGGCAAATGAATATGGAAGGTGGTTCCCTTCTCTGGTGGGCTTGTCGGATAAATATACCCACCATGATCCGTTATAATTCGTTGACATATGGAGAGACCCATCCCGGTCCCTTCCCCTTTGGTTGTGAAAAATGGGTCGAAAATACGATGATAATTTTCAGGACGAACTCCAGATCCTGTATCTTTGACCAAAATAATGACCAAGTCCCTCATCTCCCGCCAATGGATCTCCACTTTTCCTTTCTCTGTCATCGCTTCTAACCCGTTTTGGACCAAATTGATTAACACCTGCTTAATCTGTTCAGGGTCTGCTTCGATCATTACCCGGGAAATAGGAGGGCAAAGTTTCAGTTCATGTCCCATCAAAAAAGATCTAGGTTTAAGTAAGCTAAATACATCTTTCATCAACTGATCCAAATCAAAAATCTTAAACTTGGCTGGACGTGACTCACTAAGATTTAAGAACTGCTTTAACAAATCATTGATTCTGTCAATTTCAGGCAAGATAATCGACTCCCATTTCTTTACCGCATCAGATTCAGCGGCCGAAATTTGCACAAAGCCTCGAATCGAGGTCAGCGGATTACGAATCTCATGAGCTAAGCCAGCAGCCAATTGTCCAACTGCTGATAGTTTTTCCAAATGTCTTCGATGTTCGTCTTCTTTATGTCGAAGTCGTTGTTGCTCAATCGAAAGGCGTTCCTCGGCAAGACGAAGTAGTTCGGTTGCTGTACTCGCCTGAGCGGGATAGGAAGCAGTTCCAAGACAATAGCTTGGTAATCCTCTCTTCTCTTTTAGTTCCTTCATCAGCTGTTCCAATATATTTAAACAGTTTCGCAGCGCTTGTTGATCTCCTGTCAAACCAATGGCAAATTGATCTCCATCATATCTAGCGACTTGAGTATCTGGTGGAAGCTTCTTTTTTAACTCCTTCGCTAGGGCGATGAGGAGAGAATCGCCATAATCGAGTCCATGCTTCATATTGACCTGTTTGAAGTCAGTCAAATCGATACAGATCACATGATAGGATTGATTCCGCCCGCATTTCATCATAGCTCGGTTCATTTGTTCTTGAAAGCCACTTAAGTTATATAGGCTGGTCAAATAGTCGCGACGATACGTTTCTTCGATTTCGATATAGTACTCATTGAGACTTTTTTGTGCTTCTCTTAATTTTTCAAGCAAACTCGCATTTCTCGTTTTCGTTCGGTTTAATTCTCTCAGTGAACGACGGACCTGAAGACTCATCCAACTAATCCACACAAACAGAAAGGTTTCACTTATTAATTTTGCTAGATAAAAGCTGTGAATATAGGTGGCTGATTGCAAAACGTGAAAGGTTAGAATATAAACACTTGCAACAATAACAATCCTTTCATTTGTCGTTCGTACGAGCACATTCCCTAGTACGATGAGGTAGATCACCATCATAGGAATCATCAGTGTCATGACATCTAGAAGGACTAAGAGGGATAAGATGGATAGCATATAGGTATACGGTGGAAACTTGTTTACTTTTGCTTGTTTTAAAAAGATCAGTGTCAGCAATAGGATGGTAGCTGAGATCAACAGGGTCCAATATAAAAAAGGATGGTTAGAAAAGAAGCTTTTTACCGAATCATACAAAATCCGTGTTTCGAAAGCTTTGAAATCGTCTAACACTATTCCCCACTCCTAACTTTAGCAACCTTACTCTATGTTATAAAAGGTTCAGTAGGGAGATTTCCTATGCGATTGATTGATTCTGCTTCCATTACTTCGACTCATTTTCCCTTTCAAACAAAATACGACAAAAGGATTGGAATTTCTTGCAAAAAAGGCAAAAGTTCACAAAAAGTTTTCAATACCAAGACAAAAGGATGGAGTCCGATGCACCGGACTCCTTTACGATTACCGAAAATTATTCCATCAACATGCTATAATAAGGATGCGCAAATCACTGAGAGGTCTTGTGTTTGTTGATTTTTTCTTTTATCCCAAAAAGTTGACCAAATGGGTATATCCTTGTGTATTAACAGGATCCCGTCTTACTTCTTTCTCACCTTGCATCTCTGGATTGTGAACACCCATTTTATCCCATGTCGGATATCCTTCTTCCATGATGGTGTGCTCACGCTTCATGATAGGAGTTACTTTTTGCTCCTCCATATATCCTTGAGAAAACCCCTGTTCCATACTTGCTCCATAAGCGGCTTGTCCCATGTGACGCGGAGGGTACATCGGTTGGTCATTAAGCAGTGTGTGAATCACCGTCTCTTTCAAAATATTTTTGATCTCTTCACTGCGGTAGCCGCTCTCCAAACTTTTAATCCATTGATATACCGGTCCGTCCTCAGGTGTAAATGTAACATTACGTTGGGTCGGTACATACTCACTCCGCATCTGAATCTGTTCTTTGAGTGTCCGAGCATCACAGATGGATTGAAGCGGAAAGTAATTGTTGCGCAAATACGATTGAATGCAGTACTTCACCAGCATAGGGAACTGGCCTTTCGGTAAAATTTCATACCAGTAGCGAACCAGACGGTCCTTTTTTCCAAGATACACTCCAACAGTAATTGAAGACATATTTTACACCTCATTTTTTATTGGGAAATTTTAAACTCCTTTAATTAATGATAATGGTAACAGTATCCAAATAAATACGTCAACAGGAGGTTTTGTCGAATAAGCTCGTATATTTGCGAAAACGAAAAAAAACATGCTTTACGCATGTTAGATTTCTTTCATAACAAACATCCGTTATTTAAAAAATTTATTTATGGTAAAATAATTATATAACTAAACAATTCTCCGATGATTTCTCACAATCCGTCTGTACATCTGCAGGTTATCCAATTTACTAAACATTTTAAATTGGGGACGCGTATTTACCTCAAACACCCAGAGTTGATGTTGTTTGTCAATTCCTACATCAATTCCCAATTCTCGTAATCCTTTAAATCGATTATTTAAAATTTTTGATATTTTTTTGCCTAGAAAATGTAGTTGTAAAATCAGTTCTTCCATTTTCTTTTGATCATTTTTTGTTATGTTTAAAAGCGCTCGTTTGATCTCACAGGGAGTACCACCTTTGCAGTAATTGGTCACAACACGTCCTGGAGCCGCAATTTTAGCGACCATCCCTGCTAATTCCCATTTCGATCCAGGTTTTTGTAACAACAGCCGCAAATCAAAGGGACGGCCCCCCACCGTAGCTAAGGAAATTCCTTGTTGAATAATATATCTTTTTGTCGAAACCAAATTCTTCTCGATCCAAGAAACTAACTTTTGTTTTTTAAGCGTTTTACATGAATATGAACTACAGCATTCAAAGTCGGCTCCCACACGCCGGATCCGCAGAATTCCGCTACCTCCACCTCCTTTATCCGGTTTGATAAAGATGGTAGGATATTGCTTTAGCATCTGAAAAAGGGTCTCCCGATGATACCATTTGGTTTCGGGAATATAACGCCGAATCGTATCATCTTTGATAAGGGTCATCGTTTTTAAAGCTTTGCTAGCTATTTGTTGATATCGTCTCATCTTTACCTCCTCGCTTTCCCTATATTCTATGCTTAAAGGGAAAGAGCGCTTTTGCCATCATCGCCTATTTTTCTAAGCAGGCGAAACCAATATCATGATAAAGTAATGGTAAAATAAAAAGAGGACTTTCTTATATATAACGGATAAAAATGAATATACAACGAGAAAAGGGATTTAAGGAGGCTTATGAATGGGTGCTCGGATTTTAATCGTGGAAGATGAGCAAAACATTGCCGATATCATTAAGTTTAATTTAGAGAAAGAAGGTTACCACGTTTCTTGGGTGGATAATGGCGATGACGCCATTCGCGTTGCTTTAGCCGATCCACCGGATTTAATTCTGCTCGATCTGATGCTACCAGGAGCAGACGGCATCGAAGTTTGCCGACAAATCCGTCAACATCATCAATTACCTATCATTATTCTTTCCGCCAAAGATTCCGAAGTAGATAAAGTATTGGGATTGGAAATCGGGGCAGACGATTATGTAACCAAGCCATTTAGCAATCGGGAACTTCTCGCGCGAATCAAAGCGAATCTACGCCGCTTCCAGGCAACAGATCCCCATAAAAAGGAAAACAATTCCTTGGTTGTCGGTGAAGTCTCGATCGATCCCCATACGTTTATCGTACAAAAAAGAAATAAAACAGTCGATTTAACCCATCGTGAATTTGAATTGCTACTATATTTAACCAAACATGTTAATCAAGTCCTAACCAGAGAACATCTGTTACAATCGGTATGGGGATATGATTACTTTGGCGATGTACGGACAGTGGATGTGACGATCCGACGTCTTCGTGAGAAAATAGAGGACGATCCCAGTGCACCCAAATATATTATTACTAGACGAGGAATCGGCTACACTATGCGTGATCCAAACGCTTAAGCGGTGATGAAATGAAAAATTGGACTCAGTATATGAGTAAAGTGCATCAATATATGAGCAGACTTCAATGGAAATTGGTCGTCATCTTCCTTTTACTAACTATCGCTTCCGTTCAACTGATCGGTGTATTTATCATTCGCATATTGGAAGAACGCTATAATGATGACTTTATCAAAGACTTGGAGATTCAAGCCCAAAGCATTGAAGTCCCCCTTCAAACCATTCTTAGTAACAATCATGCAAAAGACGATAATCGTACTGTGACGGAAGAGAGCAAAGAAGTCGATGCTCTCCTCAAGAAACTAACGATCAGCAAAGATATGCAAATTCAAGTATTAAATGAAAACGGGATCGTATTAGGGACCACTTCGTCCAGCAAAAATCAGATCATTGGCACCAAAAATGTCTATGCCAATCTATACAACACGTCTTCCAAAACGATTCGACGTGACCCAAATACAAACGTAGATTATCAAATTTATACTCGTCCAATTAAAAATCACAATGGAGATCTCATTGCCGTCGTCTATATTGAGGCTTCTTTACAACCGGTTTATACTAAAATCTCCATTATTACCAAACAATTAATTGCGATTGCCGCTCTGGTCTTGGTCTCTTCCGCTTTCCTAATCGTTCTTTTAGCGCGCACCATTACTTCTCCACTGGAAGAGATTACAAAGAAGACAACAGAGATGGCAACAGGTAACTTTGATATTCAAGTAAAAGTATATAGCCAAGATGAAATAGGGAAGTTGGCGACCGCTTTTAATAATTTATCCTCTGACTTGCAAAAAGCACTAAGCCAAAAAGAAGAAGAAAAAGAGAAGCTGGAATCCGTCGTCGCCAATATGAGCGATGGTGTGATCGCGACCGACCGCAACGGTCAAATCATCGTCAAAAACCGTTGGGCGGAAAAAATCTTAAATCGTCCCATTCAATTAGGCGATTCGATTGAAAAAGTATTACCCATCTCTGACCCACCTTTGTTGCCTTTAAATACCAAGCGCCAAACTTTCTTGGCCCTTGACTCAGAGGACAACGAAGAGAATACGATCGTCAAAGTGACCTTCACGCCGATCAAGCCCCAAGGACAAGAGGAGATGGTCAGCCTAATCACCATTTTGCAAGATGTCACGGAAGAAGAAAAATTAGACCGCCAACGAAAAGATTTTGTCGCCAATGTCTCTCATGAATTACGAACCCCTTTGACCACAATCAAAAGCTATTTAGAGTCTCTCGAAGATGGGGCCATTCACGAGCCTGAGCTGGCCATGCGCTTTTTGAAGGTAGCTCGGCAAGAGTCCGATCGCATGACTCGGCTGATTCATGATTTATTGCAATTATCTAGACTAGACGCCAAACAAACACGTTTTATTAAAAAAGCGATTACCTTATCAACGATGCTCGAAGATGTGGTTGACCGTTTTTCGATGCAATGTAAACAAAAGAAGATCGATCTCTCTTTGCAGATTTCATCCCATCTCCCTCACGTATACGTTGATCGAGATAAGATCGATCAAGTATTGGACAACCTTCTCTCCAATGCGGTTAAATTCACCCCCGAAGGCGGAAAAATTGTCGTCTCGGCCAAACGACAAAAGAATGGAATGGTGAAAGTTTCTGTAGCAGATACAGGAATCGGCATTCCCAAAAAAGACTTGAGTCGTATTTTCGAGCGATTCTATCGGGTTGATAAAGCCCGCTCAAGAAGTATGGGCGGGACCGGCTTGGGCTTAGCCATTGCCCAAGAAATTGTTCGCTACCATGAGGGAGAAATTTGGATTACTAGCGAATATCAAAAAGGAACAAAAGTATCTTTTACACTCCCTCCATGCGAACCGGAGGTGACTGGATGAAGGATAAATGGTTAGAAAATGTCAAAACAGGCGTTTTAGTCGTATTAGTCCTATTGAGTTTTGTTCTTACTGGTTCTTTATGGTATATGACTCCTGCTTATGAAGAAAAACAAGATCTATATCGCCCCCTTCACTATATCGGCGATCTAAAATACAATCAAAAACAACTCTATCAACTAACCTCTCCTCCCTATTTGTTGATGCATCAAATGGGAACCCACTATTGGCTCAAACCTGGTGATCAGGGATATGACGAGAGTATCGAAATGTTAGCCAAAATGGAAATGAGTTACTACCATGAATTGAAGACAGATGCCAACGATTGGAAATATCTCTTTCAGCAAACCAACGGGATCGAACTGAGTTTCCTACAAGATATCCAAATCAACACATTGGCAACCTTCTTACAAATGGAGGAAGAGGATCAAGAATCATTGAAGAATCTAAAAGTGATCAGTCGGGTCTGGTTGTTTCCAGATCCTCAAATGAAACAGGTAAACGTTTGGTTTATCGATGATTCGGCAGCAAGGATTATCCAAGCAACCACCAATATACCGATTTTTCAATTTGAACAGAAATTTTCCCAAGATCCGATTCCATCGACCCAAAAGTTAGAACCGATTGCTATAAATGGGAAAGCTCCTTGGGATCCGGCAAACAATAATACTCCTTTCTCACGAATTCTATATTTGCCTACCCAGAGCATGCCTATCCAAAAGTTTATCTATCAACCATCTAATATTGCCATTGATGATATGAAACAATTTCTGTTCAGCGTAGATAATATCACGCCAACAGAGTTAAATAACGGCGAATTGGTTTATGCCTATGATCGCCGAACGCTAACTTATAATAAGAAAGATGATTATGTCGTCTATATCGGACCCATGCCAGAACTAGCCGATTCTGAAAAAAATTTAAAACCTTCTCTCGAACATCTGAATAAATTTTTATCCGATCATCGGGGTTGGACAGGAGATTATCTATTGGATGATGTTTATCTAAATGGCAATGTCTATCGTTATACTTTCCGATTAATCAAACAAGGTTATCCTGTTTTCTGGAAAGGTCCATCCGAGCAACCCAAACAATATTTGGATACCATTCAATTTCAGACTGAAAAAGCAGAGAAAAAATACCAGCGCTACATGTATTTTCTCCCTGAAGAACCAGCTAATGTAACCGAAGAAGAGCTTCTCGATCGAAAAGGGGTACTTGATTACCTCTCGAAAGCGAAAATCTCTTTAGAGAAAATTGAACGGATTTATCCAGGATATCAGGCGAATTGGATCACAAATAGTAAAAAAGAGAAGCAAATTATCCTCGAGCCTGTTTGGGTTGTAAAAACCTTAAATGGAAAACAAGAATTAATCCCTTCTTTGGCGGAGGGAGGTAACGACCAAAATGGATTGGAGTAGAGCAAAAACCATCCTCATTATTGCGTTTATTCTTTTAGATCTCTTGTTGGGATTCCAACTATATACGACGATGCAAAAGAAATCGCAATATATGACAAGTAATATCACCGAAAATACCAACTTACAGGCTCTCTTAACGAAATACCAAGTAAAATTAGAACAACCGTTGCCCAGTAGCCCAAAACAAGTTATGGCTTTTAAAGCGAAAATTACTTCCCTTAACGATTGGGATCAAAAGGGGGCTGAAGTATACCAAAAAACCTTTAAGCCCCCGATTGTTTTTAAAGATGAGAAACATCGCACGCAATTATTACAAAAAGAGATCCCTAAGTTCCAGGATTATGTCTATTCGGAAAATGATTCCACTGCAAACAAACTGGTTTATTTGCAAATGAAAGGGGACCAACCGATCTACAATAGTCAATTCATGGTACATTTGGAGCAAAACAAGCTAAAATCCATTGAATTGACACATTATCAGACAACCCAATCCTTCCCAATTACGTTATCAGATGTGAATAATACATTAGCACATTTGATCCAGAGCGGGAAACTACCTAAGTCAACGTCCCCGATCACGATCAAAGAAGCTTCATTAGGGTACTGGGCTTATCCCACAGCAGACGAACAAACCATTCTACCTGTCTGGCGTTTCTACATCAATGATCATTTCTATCTGATTCCAGCAAATGATCAACAGAGCAAAAATGTAGAGGTCCTTAAAAAAGGGTAGTAAAAAAAACACTATGTATGAAAGGGTCTATTATGAATTTTAGTGTACTCGCTAGTGGTAGCTCTGGAAACTCTATCTATATCGAAAGTAGACGAGCTCGAATCTTAATCGATGCCGGACTTAGTGGCAAGCAGATTGAAGAGCGTTTAAAGCAGGTGGGAGGCAATCCAGCTTCACTCACTGCCATTTTAGTTACCCATGAACACATTGATCACGTCAAGGGGATCGGCGTCTTAGCACGACGTTACCAAATTCCCATTTATATGAATGAGGCTACATGGAAACATCTTCCCCGAAGCGTAGGAGCCATTCCTGAACCATTACAGAAAATCTTCGAAAGCAACTCGATCATCGAGCTAGAAGATTTACAGATCGAGTCGATTCCAATCTCTCATGATGCGGCGGAACCGGTTGCTTTCTCGATCCATTATGAACAAGAGTCGATGGCAGTGGTTACAGACTTGGGCTATGTTAGTGAGCGCATTATCCAGAAGGTCACAGGGGTGGATACGCTGATATGGGAATGCAATCATGACGTGGAAATGCTAAGAATCGGTTCCTATCCCTGGAATGTGAAACGACGTATTCTAAGTGACCTCGGTCATCTATCCAATGACGATTCAGGAGAAGCTTTGACAAACATTTTACGTGGAAAAGGAGAACAGGTATATCTTGCTCATCTTAGCAAAGATAATAACCTTTCCGAATTAGCTCATCTAACAGTTAAGGAAATTTTAACAGAGGCCGGATTATCCGTAGGGAAAGATGTTCAACTGTTTGAAACATACCCTCACCGGCCTACTCCTTTAAAACCCGTTCGCTTACGCTAGGTTCATTATCTGTTTTCACTACGATCTGAACGACTCATATACCCTACTGTATTCAGTATAATAATTTCAAGGAAACCAAATACTTTAGAGGGAACAATTTGAAAGGGGGAAAAAAGCTGCATGGGCTTTTATAAAGAGAAAAGCAGACGATCCAACTTTTTGGTCGCCATCATCTCAGCCATCATCGGGGGACTAATCGTTCTGCTATTCACCCCCATGTTAATTCGTAGTGGCGTGATCGAGTTACCTACTTCCGAAGTCAATACAGGTTCATCTGCCTTAAGTGCACCCACAAAAACAACCGTTGTAGAGACCGATATCACGAAAGCGGTCGATAAAGCCCGGCAAACGGTCGTAGGGGTGGAAGTACTAAGGAGAGGAAATATCTTTTCTGCCTCCGAAGAAAGAGAATCTGGTTCTGGGATTATTTTTGAAAAACGCAATGGCAAAGCTTTAATTGTAACAAATCAACACGTCATTGAACGAAGCGGAGAGATTCGGGTTGTCATTCCCACAGACGATGAACCGAAAACTGTTAAAGCTAAGCTTTTAGGTGCTGATAAAATTACAGATTTAGCAGTATTGGAAATTGATGATCAATATGTGACTGCAGTGGCTGAGTTTGGTAATTCAGATACATTAAAAGCAGGTGAACCGGCAATCGCGATTGGAAACCCACTTGGATTAACATTTTCTCAATCGGTCACAGTCGGTGTAATTAGTTCACCCAAACGTACTTTCCAAGCCAACGAATATGTTTCCACAGACGTCATTCAAACAGATGCTGCGATCAATCCTGGAAACAGCGGTGGGGCTCTGATCAATTCCGCTGGACAAGTGATTGGCATCAATACACTAAAAATTGCCGAAACGGGTGTAGAAGGATTGGGATTTGCAATACCAATTAACGACGCTCGTCCCATCATTCAAAATCTGATTGAAAAAGGCCGTGTTCCTCGTCCTTACATAGGCGTTTCTTTCTTAGGTAACCTATATCAGTTTTCAGAAAGCGAACTAAGACAGCTCAGACTTCCCTCTTCGGTTAGAGGCGGTGTAATAATCGAATCCGTCGAGACGGGGTCTCCGGCTGCTAAAGCTAATTTACAACCCTTAGATGTGATTGTTTCCATTAATGATCAAAAAACAGACACCATTGTTGAATTGCGTAGCTATCTCTATAAAGAAACGAAAATCGGTAATGATATTCGATTAACCATTTATCGTAATGGTAAGCAACAAACAGTCAATTTAACACTTACAGAAGCTCCTTTCTCCCAAGGATAGTCAATCAAAAGAAACGCCTCCCAGAGCTTTAGGGGGGCGTTTTCATATACCTGAGCAAAGTACGAAAGTACGCTGTCTACTCTCCTTCGCTCATCAAATGCAAACGTTCTTGTTCTATTAAAAATCAATGGGCAAACCTCCAAAATCATCATGTTCTTGCTTCGCTTTTTTGGTTGGCTCATTTTTTGTCAAAGGAGTGTTGGAGACTGATGAAGGAAAATTGCTCTTGATCGCCACCTCATCCACTTGATTCATAACCTGTGGCTGAGGTGGCGGGGCAAGCGTTGTTTTATTTTTTCGTTTCCTCGTTCTTTTCACAGGCTGTGATGGAAGGGTAGAGAGTCGATTGGTTTCGGGATGAGTCATAATATAAGTAAATAATAAATGGCGGACGAGCTCAGAATAGTTTACTTCCTTTCGATCGATAAAACGCAAAATTTGGAGATGAACAGGGTTTCTCGGATTAAAATGAACGGGTCTTAATACCCGTTCTTTTTTATAGTCCTCTCGCATTACTCATCAATCTCCTTCCAATCTCCCACAATCCATCTACCGTTGCAAATTGGGCATCAGTAGGTGCCATCGTTCGGTAAAAACCTCGCAACTTTAACGGTTCTACTAAATCTTCTGCTTTACCGCCGATCACTTTTACCACATCAGACGTATTCCACGTCTTCGCCACTTCACCTACGATAATATCCGCCATCAAATCCGGGTCTGCATCCCGAATCGTATCCCAACCGTGTAAAATCGTCCCTGATTCTCTTCCAATATAAATTCCATCTTTATATGTAGCATAATTGGTTGTTCTTGCCCCAGGGTCCACTAAACGGATCGTCCCCATTTCACGACTCGTTTGATAGGCAACTGCACATTCTAAGCTGATCACCACTTTAGCAATATTAATCACTCGGTAAACACCATTGACCAGCACTTCATGCTTCCCTTCCAACAACCGTCGAATCCCTGAACGTTCTCTTTCTGAATCGTATAGTTCGATGGGGACAGCTGTTACTAATAAAATTTCCTCACCGCTAGGAACCTCAGCTAAAAAGCAGGAGACCAGAACTTCCAGTAATGTATGTTCATGCACTTTGCTTTGCGTCATTAATGTAGCAGAAAAACCCTCTCTCTCCGCCAATTGACCAATAAAAAAATCTTTTCCCTGATAACGAATTTGAATATCATTGGGGAGATTCTCACGATGCCGATTATGTGCCTTCGACACCTTGCTCAAAAAACTGAATCTTCCCTTGGCATTTCTTACTTTTGTCGCATAACGACCAGCGTCTACAACAACTAGTTGCATAAATTGGTGCTCCTTTTATTTAAATTTCCGTCCATATAAGTATATGGATATGTATATACAATAGTCAATACAAAATACATTTAATTAAATCGAATTATTTGCTATTAACACTGATTTTTGTATTGATTTATGTATAAAAAATAGTATATACAAATAAACAACGTTTGAGCCTCCAAAAAAATCATTTGTATATACAATCCTTTTCCTATTTAGTCGATTATTTTATCCGACTATTCCCTCTTATTATTTAATAAAAATGAGAACGAATTGAATGTGAATTGTGCCGAATTTTATAATCTTCTCGTTATGATATAATCGGAGCAGACTTTATCGATTCGGATCAGTTGATGGAAGGATGATTTACGATGGTTTGGT
This sequence comes from Thermoactinomycetaceae bacterium, assembly GCA_025449975.1. GTDB lineage: Bacteria > Bacillota > Bacilli > Thermoactinomycetales > Thermoactinomycetaceae > Thermoflavimicrobium. Next base: position 73,445 of record JANWIG010000026.1, on the reverse strand, counting down.
TTTCTTGCGAGGAACATATCGACTACATCATCGAGGATGTTATCGATCAATATCAAGTGGCACCGCTTTTAGAACCTTTTATCCCCTCTTCTGATGAAAAAACGGTGCATTGTCATTGGTGCAAACGAACACCTGTTTATCAATTGATGACCCAACAGGAGGAAAAGCATGCGCATACAAATCATTGCGATCGGTAAGCTAAAGGAAAAATACTTAAAACAAGCCGTATCAGAATACCTAAAACGTCTAAACTCCTATAGTAAAATCGAAATCTCTGAGTTAGCAGAAGAAAAATCCGCAGAGCCCACCACTCAAGCGGAAATAAACTTGATTTTAGAAAAAGAAGGAAGAAGAATATTAAAAGCACTGCATCCAGATACTTACCTGATTGCTCTAGCCATCGAAGGAAAATCCTTTACTTCGGAAGCTTTTGCACAGAAACTGGATCATTTAGCTACTTATGGAAAAAGTCACCTTACTTTTATCATCGGGGGCTCTTATGGACTCTCCTCTGAGGTTTTACAACGGGCAGATCTTCTCCTCTCTTTTTCCAAAATGACCTTTCCGCATCAGCTCATCCGTGTCTTTTTACTCGAACAAATCTATCGCGCTTTTAAAATCAACCGCGGGGAAACCTATCATAAGTAAAGGTGATTTAAGAAATAATAATCACTTTCGCTTGACTACCGGAGGGAAAAATGAAGAAAATACTGCTAATTACATTAGGTGGTACCATTTCTGCACAGGGGCATAATCGATTAGATTTAAAAGATTATACATCTGGTTTACTTCAAGGGGAATTTTACTTAGAAAATATACCTGAGTTAAAAGAAATAGCTGAAATAAAAGTGTTACAGGTTGACAATGTCAGTAGTACACAAATTAAAGGAACACATTGGATAAAATTAAAAAATGATATGGAATATTATTTAAACGAAAAAGGATTAGATGGAGCAGTTATTACTCATGGAACGAATACATTAGAGGAAACCGCATATTTTTTACATTTAACGATAAACAGCTCGAAACCAATCGTACTTGTTGGCTCTCAACGCCCTTATACAGCCATTAGCTCTGATGCTCAACTAAACTTAATCAATGCTGTCAGAGTTGCGGTTCATCCAGACTCATATGGAAAAGGTGTTTTAGTAGCTTTTAATAATAAGATTCATAGTGCACGGGAAGTAACTAAAACGGATACATATGATGTGAATGGCTTTCAATCGGGGATCTTTGGATGCTTAGGTTACATTGATGCAGCACATGAGATTATTTATTACCGTGAACCATCAAGAAGACATACGATAAATTCTGAGTTTTCAAGAATCCCAATAAACTCCTTGCCAAACGTTGAGATTGTGTATTCCTATGCGGGTTCAAATGGAAATTTAATTAATTATATAGTAGAAAGCAATCAATATCATGGGATTGTCATCGCAGGTACAGGAGCGGGAAGATTTTCAAAAGATGAAGAAGAAGCACTTCGAAATGCCGTGGAAAAGGGAATACATGTTGTCCGGAGCAGCAGAGTCGGAAATGGCCGAGTAATTGATATTAAGCCTTATGATCGACTAAAGGCAATAAGTGGGGATAATCTAAATCCCCAAAAGGCGCGGATTTTACTTTTATTATCATTACTATTGTATTCCGATCGAGAGTCCATTCAGAATGTTTTCCATCATTATTGAGAAATGAACGGATTTATATCGTTGGGCTGAGCAATGATTAAATATGTATTACTAAGGAGATTGATTTGGATTTCTTTAAAGAAGAAACCACACTTAGCCATTTTGTGGAGAAACATATTCCAAATAGGTAGTGTTTTTCTATAAATACACTCTATATATAAAGTTCGAAGTCATTCGTTCGTAACATAATAAGGAGACTCCATACAGGGTCTCCTCGATGAATCTGCTGCTGTTCTTGAATAGGAGGAAGAGGATTTTTCTTAAATCGAAAATGGACGGAGAACAGTATCATTAGCAAACACTTATAATTTGTAAATATTTCCATACTATAGTAAGATAATAGGAGCGTACCAGTGGGTTGGGAATCATCCTCAAGACCAATGGGGCTACTTTGCTATCATCATATTATATGGTATGCTCTCACCTTATCATATATACATTATTCCATGAAATATAAATACTGGATCAAATCGATCAGTATGGTTCTTGAATATCTAGTCTTTATATCGTTGATCCTAATTAAGATTACATGATCCATTTATCGCTTTTTATTACAATCAGAGGAGAATTTCATGAGTCAGCCTAAGATCGGTATAAGGGAAAATCTATTTCAATTTATTCTATTGGTCGCAACAAACCTATTTGTCGGTTCGATGGTTGGAATTGAACGAACGATTTTACCATTATTAGGCGAAGAGCACTTTGGTTTAGCCTCAACGAGTGCTGCACTCTCTTTTATTATCAGCTTTGGATTTTCGAAAGCGATTGTCAATTACTTTGCAGGACAAATAGCAGATCAATTTGGGCGAAAAAAAGTACTTTTTATCGGCTGGATTATTGGATTATTTGTACCGATCCTCATTATCTTTGCCCATGCATGGTGGGTCATCGTCTTTGCAAATATCCTTCTAGGTATCAATCAAGGGTTAACATGGTCAATGACAGTCAACATGAAAATAGACCTCTCTACGGAACACCAAAGAGGAACTGCAGTAGGACTAAATGAATTCTCAGGATATTTAGGTGTGTCATTATTCGCCGCTGTTTCCGGTTATATGGCTTCTACCTATTCATTAAGACCAGAACCATTTTATATTGGTATTGGAATCGCAATGGTTGGGATATTATTATCTTTGATTGTAAAAGATACGCATCAACACCTAAAATCCCAGATTCAAAAGCATTCAATGGCTAACAAAGCGAATAAAAGCATCTCATGGAAAGAAGTTTTTATATTAACAACATGGAAAGATCGAAATCTCTCAGCAATCAGTTTTTCAGGTTTAACGACAAACTTAAAAGATGGAATGGCATGGGGACTCTTTCCCATCTATTTTACTACCGCTGGCTTAAACATCAGCCAAATCGGAACCATCGTGGCGCTATATCCCGCTGCATGGGGATTCTTTCAATTGTTTACCGGTTTTCTCAGTGATAAAATCGGAAGGAAAAAGTTCATTGTCTATGGCATGTGGACGCAAGCCATCGCACTTTGGTTTATTCTCATTGTCGACAGTTTCTCCCTATGGGTTGTGGGAGCAATCCTACTCGGATTAGGTACGGCGATGGTCTATCCCACATTACAAGCAGCAATCGGAGATATTGCTGCTCCTCATTGGCGCGCATCTTCGATGGGAGTATATCGGTTTTGGAGAGATAGCGGCTATGCTTTTGGAGCATTGATTGCAGGGATCATAGCAGACTTTATGGGCGTAACTTGGGCAATTGGACTTGTCTCCTCGCTTCCTTTCATTGCCGGAATACTATCTCGTATACGTATGAAGGAAACGCTCACAGAATAAGGGAGGAAGTCTCTTTATATTTATATTTTAGACGTTATATGGCTTCATAAATCCTGACGATCCCGTTTTTGTACATATAAAAAAGCAACTATCCTTTTGGAAAAAGGCAGTTGCTTTTTTATTTATATTAAATATATACAGGACGTACTTGAATGGTTTGATCCCGATCTGGACCGACTGAGAAAATGGCTAGTGGAATCCCGGTAAGCTGGGTAATGCGTTCAACATAGTGTTGCGTGGCCAAAGGAAGATCATGTAAGCTACGGACTTTGGTTATATCTTCATTCCAGCCAGGTAGTTCCTCGTAGACGGGCTCACATTCCTCTAATACTTTTAAATTGCTCGGGTAGTTTTCGATGATTTCCCCCTTATAACGATAAGCAACACATATTTTTACCGTTTCCAGTCCTGTTAGAACATCTAGGGAATTAAGAGAAAGGCTGGTAATTCCACTCACACGGCGGGCATGCCTGACTACGACGGAATCAAACCATCCCACTCGGCGCGGACGTCCCGTTGTCGTGCCATACTCTCTCCCCACTTTGCGAATCCGTTCACCGATTTCATCATGAAGTTCGGTTGGAAAGGGTCCATCTCCCACACGAGAAGTATATGCTTTCGAAACTCCCACCACTTGATGGATTTTGGTTGGACCTACACCTGAACCGATACAGACGCCACCTGCAACCGGATTGGATGAAGTTACAAAAGGATATGTTCCTTGATCGATATCAAGCATGACCCCTTGAGCTCCTTCAAACAATACCCGCTTTCCTTGGTCAATCGCATCATTTAGAACCACAGAAGTATCCGTGACATAAGGGCGAATCCGTTCTGCACATTTCATATAGGACTCATAAATTTCTTCAAACGTAAATCCTTCTTCTTGATAAAGTTGCTTTAGCAGCTGGTTTTTCTCTTCTAAATTGCGTTTTAGTTTTTCCGCAAAAATGTCTGGATCCATAAGATCACCAACACGGATGCCGACACGAGCTGCTTTATCCATGTAAGCTGGACCAATGCCTTTTCCTGTGGTTCCGATCTTATTATTGCCCTTCAGTTTTTCAGCTGCTTGATCTAAACGAAGATGATAAGGCATAATCAGATGGGCGCGGTCAGAAATTCGCAAGTTCGAAAGATCAATCCCATATTCAAGCAAATAGTCTAATTCTCGGACCAGCGCTTCCGGATGGATCACCATTCCGTTCCCCAAAACACATATTTTTTCCTTATAGAAAATACCGGAAGGAATCATATGTAATTTATAACGAACACCATTAAATACAATAGTGTGACCAGCATTATTTCCGCCTTGATATCGAGCCACAGCTTCTGCTTTCTCTGCTAAAAAGTCTGTTATTTTGCCTTTTCCTTCATCTCCCCATTGGGTACCTACAACAACTACTGTGGACATATTCTTCCTGCTACAACACACATAAGAAATCCGAATGATTGGATTTCTTCTCGATTCGTCAAAGGATGGTCCGTAGCTGACTTTGTAAATCGCTTCAGAAAGATTTAGACTTAATCACCAACAGCCTTCCCTTTCGAATTCCCTATGGCTTGTAGCAGTTTCCCTCCTTTATAAAATCTATCCCATCCGTTCAAAATAAAGAATCACTTCTTCATTTTAGCAATCGAATCCTACATTGGTCAATGAATAAACGAACAATAATTGGATATAATGGTTTTTTATTCGTTATAGTCTTGATTTCTTATTTCCAAACTCAAAAATTTATTGTAGTTTTTAAGAAAAAGCAATTCCACTTTTCCGACGGGACCATTTCTCTGTTTACCAATAATGAGCTCTGCTATATTCTTTTTCTCTGAATCTTCATTATAATAGTCATCTCGATACAAAAAGGCGACGATATCAGCATCTTGTTCGATCGAGCCAGATTCGCGTAAATCGGAGAGCATCGGTCGTTTATCTTGCCTTTGCTCCACTGCCCGCGATAATTGGGATAAGGCGATCACCGGAACATCAAACTCACGAGCCATCAGTTTTAAAGATCGGGATATTTCGGAAATTTCCTGTTGACGACTCTCCCCATTGTTTCGTCCTGAAATCAATTGGAGATAATCAATCAAAACCAACCCAATTTCTCTTTCCGCATGAAGGCGACGCAACTTGGAGCGAATATCGAATACAGTAAGCCCAGGTGTATCATCAATATAAATTGGCGCATCGCTCAGCGCTCCAATTGCCATGGTTAGTTTCTCCCAATCTTCTTCTTTTAAACTGCCTGTCCGAAATGCTTGCGCATCGATATTGGCTTCAGCGGAAAGAATCCGCGTCACCAGTTGTTGTGCAGACATCTCCAAATTAAATATGGCCACTGTTTTCCCTGCACGCAATGCGACATTTTGAGCTAGGTTGAGAGCAAATGCGGTCTTTCCCATACTTGGACGTGCAGCAAGAATGATCAGATCAGAACGCTGAAAGCCCGAGGTCATTCGATCCAGATCCACAAAACCGGAAGGAATCCCTTTGAGCCCTTTCTTATTATTATACATCGCTTCGATTTGCTCAAAAGAATCCATGAGGATCTCGCCAATCTGAACAAATCCTCCTCGCATTCGCCTTTGAGAAATATCCAAAATCCGACGTTCTGCTTCATCAATGATACTGGTCACATCATCTCCACTGTTATATCCCAGGGTGGCGATCTGCGTAGCTGTCCGAATAATCCGGCGAAGAATCGCTTTTTTCTCGACAATTTGTGCATAATAGTCTACGTTAGCGGCGGTGGGAACGGTCCCAGCTAATTCTGTCAAATAAGCAACTCCACCCACTTCCTCTAACCACTTCTGGTCTTCCAGTACAGCAGTCAAAGTGACGATATCAACAGGTTGACCCTTTTGAGCCAATTCATTCATGGCTTGAAAAAGTTTTTGATGCCCTTGACGATAAAAATCTTCTGCCTTGATTCTTTCATTTACCGTAAGAAGGACAGAAGGTTCAATCAAAATCGCCCCTAAAACTGCTTGTTCCGCTTCCAGATTATGTGGCGGAAGGCGATCAGCAAATAAGTCACTCATTGATTCTCTCCACCTCCCAACTAACTCAATAAAAAACACCTGACTCTTCAGTCGAGGGTGATCTAGCGATCTCCATCTTATTTAGCAAAAAGCTGAGAAGAGATGAAGGGACATATCAGTAGATGTCCCCCCGAAAAATATCTCTTCTTGCCGCCAATCGAATGGGCTCTGATCCACTGTTTTCTTCGATATTACTGAGCAACGACTTGAACATTGATCGTAACAGTTACATCCGCATGCAATTTGATGGGTACTTTGGTCACACCTAAGGAACGAATCGGTTCATCTAATAAAATCTTTTTCTTATCAACTGTAAGTTGGTGCTTTTTCTTTAATTCCGTGCTAATCTGTTTCGCCGTAATGGAGCCAAACATTCGTCCATTTTCTCCAGCTTTTGTCGCTAAAGTAAGAGTCATGTTTTCCAATTTTTCTCCTAGTTTTTTTGCTTGCTCTAACTCTTGAAGCTGTTTCACTTTTTTAATCCGCTCTTTTTCTTTTAAAGCATTTACGTTTCCCTGATTGGCTTCAACAGCAAGTTTACGTGGAATCAAATAGTTACGAGCATAACCTTCGGCAACTTCTTTAATATCGCCTTTTTTTCCTGTGCCTTTAATATCTTTTAATAAAATTACTTTCATTCCATTGCCCCTCCATCCCACTCGATCTCTTTTAAAATATTCATCAGCTGTTCCTTAACTTTGTCTACACTTTTATTTTTTATTTGACAAGCTGCATTCGTCAAATGTCCACCGCCGCCCATTTCCTCCATAATTAATTGTACATTTATCTCTCCATGTGAGCGCGCGCTAACAGAAACAACTTCTTCATCTCGTCGGCAGATGACAAAGGAAGCCACGATTCCCTGCATATTGAGAAGTGTGTCTGCGGTCTGAGCAATTAACATTTGATCATAAAATCGATGCTCTTGCCCGACAGCAATCGCAATCGAGTCCTTGTATAGCTCCGTTCTCTTTATTAAGTCTGCTCGAGTAAGATACTGATGAAAATCCTCTTTAAGTAGTGACTGCATTAACGTCAAGTCCGCACCATGGCGGCGTAAAAAAGAAGCGGCTTCAAACGTGCGTGAGCCAGCACGTACCACAAAATTCTTGGTATCGACCACGATTCCTGCTAACAGAGCAGTCGCTTCCAAACTGTCCATTTCCAATTGATCTTCTTTGTACTGCAATAATTCCGTAACCAATTCACAAGTAGAAGAAGCATACGGTTCCAGATAGACAAGAATCGCATCATCCACAAAATCTTCTCCGCGCCGATGATGGTCAATCACGACCGTTTGTTTGGACTTATGAAGTAAACGAGGTTCGATAGCCAATGATGGCTTATGTGTATCCACCAATACGAGTAAGGTTCCTTCATCTTCGATCCATTGTAAAGCTTGGTCCGATGAAATGATATGATCGTTTAAAAACTCATGATCATAAATCAGCTTCACCAGCCGTTCAATCGAAGGATTAACTTCATCTAACACAACGTATCCTTCACTATCATGAATCAAAGCAAATTTAACAACCCCCAAAGCAGCACCTAAGGCATCCATATCCGGTTGAACATGACCCATAACGATGACCCGTTTGGAGTCTCTTATCATGTTCCCCAATGTTTGTGAAATCACACGTGCCCGCACCCGAGTTCGTTTCTCGATCGCACTCGTTTTCCCCCCAAAGAAAAGGATCTTTTCTTCATTGCGGACAGCAGCTTGATCACCGCCACGAGCCAAGGCGATTTCCAATGCGGCATATGCATTTTGTGATCTCTCGATCATCGTTGCCCCTACCGTTGATGCCCCAATACTAAGTGTAACAGGAATCTTATATTGCTTGGTCATTTCCCGAATCGTATCCAAAATATCAAACTTCGAAGCGATCAACTTCTTTAAGGCATGGTGTTCGACGACAAAAAACATTTTGTCCGTATCTAAACGCTTTAAAATGATTTGATATTTCTCAGCCCAAAGGGAGATTTCACTCCACACATTGCTGACCAATACAGCCGTTTCTTGATCAGATAATCCCTGTTCTACATCATCCAGATTATCTAATAGGATAAAACCGAGAACAACTCGTTGATCCTCACATCTTTGCTTCAGCTGAACCAATTCCGTCACATCTTGTAAGAAACAAAGTCTTTGCTCCGCATAATGAGACAAGGCAAAGGTACGGTCTTTTTTTTGGAGAACAGCAGGAAGTTGTTTTTCATCATTTAATTCTTTTAGTTCAGGAAAAAGAACATCCAATGACAAACCGATCATCTCTTTACGACCGGTTATTTCTTCTAAATACGGATTATGCCATTCGATTTGTAGGTCTTGATCATAAATAAAAATACCTACTGGAATCTTATTGAGCGTCGTTTTACTTACTTGTTCAATTTGATCAGTCAAACTTAACGTATAATGATCAAAGTTTTTTTGGAATTTTTGACTCGCACGATATTGTATGAATCCAATAATCACATATAATAATAAGCCAAGGATTCCGAAAAACCAGTTATACATTGATACGATTGTGATGAGAACCAAACTAAAACACATGGATAAAACCATATGGGATCCGTAGCAGTATTGGAATATAAATCTTGGCATTGTCTTATCTCCTTATGTTACACCCAACCATGGAAATCATCGCAAAATCCCTTATAAAATTGATTGTACTCCAACTTATTTTATGCGAATATATGACTGGCAAGCCAATTTCGACATTATTGCAAAAAAGTCTTTCCTTTCTTCATGATCGATCCACTATTTCTCACCTTTTAATTTAACGATCCATTCACGAATCTTAAAACCCGTATCCAATACTCCCGCCAATTGAATCAGCGTAACCATTGGAGTGATTACTACAAAGAAAACGAGTAGCAACCATCCTTTTGTCTTCTGCCAAACATCCAATAAGAAAGTGATCAAAGAGATCCCTTGAATCACAAATAATACATGTAAAATATATAATATCCCTAAATAATTATCTAGTGAATGTGAATCCATCACAATGGTAAAAAAATACACCAACATAAAAGCGAGATAAAAATGGAAAAAAACTTTGGGTAGCCGCCAATTCTTAAATGGAGGTAGCTTTTTCACTAGGAAGCTACGTTTTTCAAGCCATTTTCCTCCTAACCAATGGGTGATCAATGGAAGAGGCGTCAGTGTCAGAAAGAGGAAGAGCGGTAAAAATAAGTTTAATCGAAATACAGATGGATCTAAGTCACTAAATCCCATCTGCTCCAAATAAAGCCTCGTGTTCGCAATTTCTTTTTCCCATAATGTGAAGAACTCTTGAAATGCTGGGAGATACCAATAAGCTGCAACCATGAAGAGCATCGTGGTTACAAAGGTCACAATCAATCCAGTTAAAACAGCATCAATCCCTGTCGAATTCTCTTTTCGATAGACCGATCCCATTCCCAAAGCAACTGCAAAAGCCAATAACAGAATAAAAACAATCACCAGTGCATTGGAAAAGAGGGCTACTCCTCCAAAAACAACTGTAATCAATATAGCATAAATAAGTTGGTTCGTTATCACAAGGAGAAACAACGGGAATGGCAATAGATAAAAAGCTAAAGGAAAAAATGGAGATAGGAGGAGACAAAAAATTAAAACATATAAACCGAGGAGCAAAAGAGAATCTTTTTTCCTAGCTTTGGGTTGTCCTGGCAAGATGTGGTCACCTCTTTTTCATATACTCTTCAAGTGAAGAAAGATCACCATACCATTGTTCCAATTGGTGACCCTCTTGTTTATGTTCCCTTAGTTTTTCAAGCACCGCTTGATCCAATTCACGAAATGTAAAGCCTACTCTTCTCGCTAATACATATGTAGCGACAACGAGACTAGATAAGCTATCTATAATAAAGTGTCGATTAGCAAAATGTAATCCTTTAAATAAATTAGCAATATGATCAAGAATTTCTGTCTTTAACCAGTCAATCACCTTGATATTTTTAGCAAACTGGATCCCTTTCTCCAACCGGTTCATTTGCGTCAAGCACCCCTTCAACAGACTTCATATTATTGCTCTTTCCACAAATTCCGGTCTTTTTCCTTCTTTTACAGAAAATGCTATTTAAAAGCCTATGGTTTGCATCGTGGGATGAAAGACAGCACTGCTCGGTAATTCTCTTTATGGATTACTTAGAGCAACCATTTTCTTCATAAGCGAACGTATGATCGCCTATCATCCTGCTTGTAGAGGTTCATTCCTAGGTATGTCATGGTATAGGATTCGAGTGCCGAACAAATCGCTCAATGGGAAAACGATGAGAGTAAGTAAAAGAAGCTAGAACGCTGGTAACAGGCGTTCCGCCCATGTGGGTACATTCTAACTGCATGGGAACAGCCTTGAACTAGGGTGATGTCCAAAACGGAAACGGACTGCGGACGCTAAGACCGAGAATCCCACGGCAAAAGTTTATGAAGTGTCAAACGAAAAACAGGGGCATACTTACCCCTGTTTTCCGGTATCAATCATTGGTGTATGGTAAAAGGGCCATTTGACGAGCCCGTTTAATTGCAGTCGTTAACTGGCGCTGGTATTTCGAACTCGTTCCAGTTACCCGGCGCGGCAGAATTTTACCACGTTCACTGATGAATTTTTTCAATAAATCCACATCTTTGTAGTCGATATAGTCAATCTTATTAACCGTAAAGTAGCAAACTTTCCGGCGCTTATTCCCACGACGACGTGCCAATCTCTTTCCCTCCTTTACTAAAAAATTCCGTTCTGTTTATATCATTAGAAAGGCAGATCATCATCAGAGATGTCAATCTGTTTTCCATCACTGGCAAACGGATCATCGATTGGCTGTTGACGTTGATAGTTGTTTGGGGTGTTTGCGACATGACCTCGTGAAAAGTCATCCATTTGTCCTGCTGCCACACGATTTTTGGGTTCAAGGAAGCGCACATCATCAGCAACGACTTCTGTCGTCCAAACCGTACGACCTTCTTGGTTTTCGTAACTTCTCACTTGCAACCGACCTTCCAAACCTACCAAAGATCCTTTCCGAGTGTAATTGGCACAGTTCTCGGCAAGATTGCGCCAAGTAACTACTGGAATAAAATCCGTTTCACGTTCTCCTTGCTGATTTGTAAACTTCCGATCACATGCAACTGTAAAACGTGTGACGGCGATCCCAGTGGACGTATAACGAAGCTCTGGATCACGAGTTAAACGACCAATCAGGATGACCCGATTTAACATTGCCTTCCTCCCCTTCACTATGATTTGCCTTTTCTATGTTCTTTTTTTATCTCTTTTCATCCAAGTTGATGGTTAAAAAACGGATGATATTATCATTGATGTTAATGACCCGTTCCAACTCTTTTACTGTATCGTTCCCCGCTTGAAAGGTATACAAGGTATACGTACCTTCACGATACTTTTGACGATTACGGCGAATGGTGTATGCAAAGCGGCGTTTTCCAAGATCCTGTTCCTCTAAGATTTCGCCACCATTATCCACAATCACCGCTTTAATACGTTCGCGAGTTGTTTTTAGGGCTTCTTCATCTACATCTGGACGTACAATAAAGTTCAATTGATACTTCCGCATCTTCTGGACACCTCCTTCTGGACTTTACGGCCCCAAACGGTATTGGAGCAAGGAGTAACAAATACTCACGATACTATATTCTAACAAAAAGGGGAAACTACTTCAAGCATTAAACATTAAATCGGAAGGTAATAATATCCCCATCTTGAACTACATAATCTTTCCCTTCAAGCCGAAGCAATCCTTTTTCGCGGGCTTGTGCAATCGAACCTGCTGACTGTAGATCTTCAAAACTGACTACTTCTGCTCGGATAAAACCTCGTTCAAAGTCAGAATGAATCACTCCAGCAGCTTGGGGTGCTTTGGTTCCTAAGCGAATGGTCCAAGCTCTTACTTCTTTTACTCCCGCGGTAAAATAAGTGATAAGACCCAATAGTCGATAAGCCGCTGCGATCAGCCGATCCAGTCCGGATCTTTCTAACCCTAACTCTGCTAGAAATAAACTCCGTTCTTCTTCATCTAGCTCGGCTACTTCCGCTTCTACTTGGGCACTGATCGCCACGACATCAGCTCCTTCATCTGCTGCAATCCGTTTAACGATTTGCACATAAGGATTTTCATCTGGCTGGGCAACATCTTCTTCACTCACGTTAGCTACATACAGCATTTTCTTTAATGTTAATAAGTTTAAACTCTTTATCGCAAATTTCTCTTCCTCTGTTAATGGGACAGAACGAGCTGGTTTTCCGTCCGTTAATGCTTTTTGCAGCCGAGACAAAATTTCATGTTCCAATACAGCTTGCTTATCTCCGCTTTTTTTCAAGCGAGCCACCCGATCCAATCTTTTTTCAACCGTTTCTAAGTCGGCCAGCGTAAGCTCTAAGTTGATCGTTTCAATATCACTCTCTGGATCCACTTTTCCCGCTACATGTGTGATATTTTCGTCATCAAAACATCGTACAACTTGAATAATTGCATCTACTTCACGAATATGGGCTAAAAACTTATTTCCGAGCCCTTCTCCCTTGCTTGCCCCTTGAACCAAACCGGCAATATCGACAAATTGCACAGTAGTAGGGACGACACGTTGCGGTTGGATGATACTTGCTAAATACTGCAAACGATCATCTGGGACATCGACCACCCCGACATTGGGATCGATGGTGCAAAATGGATAGTTAGCGGACTCAGCTCCAGCTTGAGTAATTGCATTAAAAAGTGTTGATTTCCCTACATTGGGAAGTCCTACAATCCCTGTTGTTAATGCCATCTTAAAAACTGCTACTACATACCAAACGACACTCTAGCCTTAATTCACTACATGTGTAAATGACCTCAGCTAGATTTGTAAATCCATTAAGAATCCATTTGATATACACCAATGGATGTGGTTTCCTAGTAGCAGATTGTTCACCTCTATTCTTTCTATCATTATCAGTGTTTCTTTCTGGGGAATGCTTGATGATTGGATCATTCTCATCGAGATTAAATTTCATCTTTTTGCTCTTCTGCTGATACCAATACTCTTTTCATCCGTTGTTCAAACCTACGTCTGGGTAGCAAGACACTATGGTCACAACCAGTACATTTCATTCGGATATCTGCACCCATCCGAATAACCTTCCAGGCATTTGTCCCACATGGATGTGGTTTTTTCATTTCAACAATATCTCCCAAAGCAAATTGTTTCCTTTGCACTGTTGATCACTCTCTTCTAGAATCTTGCTTTTACCTTAAACAAAGACCCAATAACAAATCAATTTTATTACATCCGCTGATCCATGTCGATTTATATCTAAGGCTCCTACCTTTTACGATCAAAAAGGATCCCTGATGTCTGCATTCTACCCAAATTTATACTATTTTAAAATATTTAAGGGTATATAGTTAAGAGGAACTCACTAGGATAAAGCGAAAAAAACATAATCAGTGTTTGTATCCAGCTGATTATAGATATAAACTCTGATCAATATGATTGTCGTGTCATGATTTACATTACTAGAAATGAACAAATGATGGATGGACTAAGGAGACCATGAACCTATTCTTGCAGAAACATAGTGAATGGTGACGAGCCAAGTTTACTCTCCCAACCAAGTTTTCCTCACCCATCCTCGCTACTTTCAATGCTTTCAAATCATTCAATTCCACTTCGCTCTCAAGCCTGCTGATTTTCATTCCTTTGTCGTGATCAGCTTTCCTTCAAGGTTTGTTACTACTATTCGTCGATATTGAAAAGGCTTTATTCCGTCAGCTTTTCCTTCTCTGATTGGATCACTTTCCAATTTAGTAATGTATATTTCTGTCCTCTAATCCATATACTGATAAGGATGAATTTTTCGGAGGTACAAACATGAGCGAGTTTCCTTTCGTTTCACAACACCCTTCTTTTACGCTTCCTTACCGCATAGAACATACTCATCCTCAAGCAAAACAACGTTTTTCGAATCATCTTGCCTATGCGCTTCAATATTTGCAATCGCCAGCAGATCCGATCTACGTTTGTATTGGCACAGATCGTTCCACTGGTGATTCATTAGGTCCTTTAGTCGGAACCCATTTAGCCAAGCATCCTTCCACCCAAAAGAACGTATTTGGGACATTGGACAAGCCGGTTCACGCTCTCAACTTGCAAAAAACGATTGATTTCATCTATAAATACTATCCCAATCATCCCATTATTGCGATCGATGCTTGCCTCGGTCATCACAAAAGCGTCGGGTTGATCCAAGTAGGATGGGGACCGATCAAACCCGGGGCTGGTGTAAAAAAAGATCTACCCGAAGTTGGTCAGATCCATATCAAAGGAATCGTCAATGTATCTGGTTTTATGGAGTATATGATTCTGCAAAATACCCGCCTAAGCGTTGTCATGAAAATGGCTGAAGTGATTGCGTCATCCATCTTAATGGCGACATCACCCAATCGAACTCCCATATCCCTCTGATTCTCTCTATCAACGGATCGATTGTTGACGGCGAACGTTCACGAATTGGCAATACCGGAGGAGTAATTGTCCAAACTCCTCCGATCTTGCTACATCCCTTCCATCATTGTATGTGCAAGACCCATTCAGTTGCAAAAAGTCTGGACTAGAAGAGCTAGGTGACTCTCCTAACGGATGATCTGATCTTGATAAAGTAGTTCAATCAGACGTTCCAACTCTCTCTCTGAATAATATTCGATTTCGATCTTCCCTTTTTGTCGTCCCTGTTTAATCCGAACTGGAGTACTCAAAAATTGTTGAAGGAGATCTTCATATTGACGAATCACAGGAGAAACAAAAGTCTTCTTCTCTTTTGTTTTCTCTTTTTTTGTTTTTTGTTGATTGATATTGGAAATCCACTCTTCCAGCTCCCGTACACTCGCCTTTTCCTTGATCACCTTTTCTACTAAGCTTTTTTGAATCTCCAAATCTTTGACCCCTAGCAATGCACGGGCATGTCCCATACTCAATGTTCCACGTGAAACATATTCTTGAATCGATTCGGGTAATTGCAGCAAGCGAAGGAAGTTGGTTACATGAGGTCTACTCTTTCCAACCTTTTCTGCCAACTGCTCTTGAGTGAGGGAGAGATGCTCCATCAGCTTCTTGAAAGCTTGAGCAATTTCAATTGGATTGAGATCTTCACGCTGTAAATTCTCGATCAAAGCGATCTCCATCATTTGATCATCTGTTAACTCTCTTATGACAACAGGAACACTCTCCAAGTCAGCTTCCTTTGCAGCCCGAAAGCGCCTTTCACCTGCAACGATCTCATAACCGCGAATACTCTTACGAACAATGAGCGGTTGAATCACTCCATGTTCTTTGATCGATTGACTCAATTCTTTGAGCGATGCATCTCCAAACTTCTTTCGGGGCTGATATGGATTGGGACGTAACTCTTTTAAGGAGACATGTTTTACGACTTCATCATCGGCAATCTCCATCTCTGAAAATAACGAACCTAATCCCCTTCCTAATGCCTTATTGCTCACGATGAATCACTTCCTTCGCTAAAGCTATATAACACTCTGCACCTCTTGATTTTGCATCATATAACACGATTGGCTTTCCATGACTAGGCGCTTCACTCAATCGAACATTTCGAGGAATCATCGTTTTGTATACTTTCGATCCAAAATATTTATGAACCTCTTCCATCACTTGCGTCGATAAGTTGGTTCGTTTATCAAACATGGTTAATAAGACGCCTTCAATCCGCAAATGCTTATTTAAATGCTTTTGAACCAAACGAATCGTATTTAATAACTGACTGAGTCCTTCCAGTGCATAAAACTCACATTGAATGGGAATGATCACTGTCATAGCCGCAGTTAACGAGTTTAGCGTGATAATTCCCAGCGACGGTGGACAATCGATAAAGATATAGTGGAAGTCGTTGACAACTTGTTGTAAAGCGTTCTTCAAGCGATATTCACGAGAAATCGCCTGAGCCAGTTCAATTTCCACACCTGCCAGTTTAAGCGTAGCGGGAATAATCCACAGGTTCTGAACTTCGGTTGGCAAAATCACTTCCTTAGGTGACATTTCATTCATTAAGATGTCATAGATACAATGCTGTACATCTTTTTTATTAATCCCTAATCCGCTAGTCGTATTTCCTTGTGGATCAATATCCACTAACAGGACTTTTCGTCCCATGGAAGCTAGGCAAGCTGCTAAATTAATTGCCGTTGTCGTTTTGTAGGGTAGACAGATAGCGCCTGATGAAACATCGGTTTCCATCTGTCCCCCTCCGAACCGAACGTACACCTTTCGATGTATTCGGCTCTCCGGTTGTCACTAGGTCAACTCAAATCCATTGCGAGAATCCAGTCCTTTATGATCCGATCAAGTCGGTTGTTCGTTTGAATGGCTTCATAAAATAAGAAATCTTTTTTTCTCTTCGATTGGCGTCTATGTAATTCATTTGGATGGTTGCTTTCCCCTTCTGCATTGGACGAACACCGTATTTCCTTAGGACTTGTTTAACAGAACATTGCTCTTTTCGAGCAATTGTTTTAAGCAAGCTTCCAAAATGATAATAACGAAACTTCCCCAATTTCTTTTTTACATCATGAGCAAAACGATAGTAGTGATATAGACCACTTATTTCATCATTATACTGCTTGATCATCTCCTGCACAGGCAGATGAATTCTCCTTCTGTGATGGGTCGACTTCCCATTCTTTAAGAAAGGAGATAAACGTTGTTGAATGATTTGGTGAGGAATAAGAAAAAGCAGCTTTCCTTTTGAAGACTGAATCAGCTGATAGTTCATAAAAAGGATCCCTTTCTCTCGAAGTGATCGAACCGTCAACTTTTCCTCTTCCAGTCGGAATCCGTTTTGTCCCAAAAAAAAGGCAATCTTATCTCTCATCTGCTTAGCAATCCTTTTCGTCCCTTTGACAAAAATCAGAAATTCTTCTCCCCAGCGGACATAATTCACTTGACTGTTGGGTAGTAATTCCTGATTTAGCTGCTCTATAAAACGGTCCAAGGATAATAGGCAAAGATCCTTTAGCAACAAGAATAGCTTTGTAGCTTCTTTTTTTTCGCCTTGATCTCCCTGCTTCTGAAATACAAGTAGAAAGCGCCTGATCAGTTCCAATAGACGACCATCTTCGATCTTTTCTCTCATCGTTTGAAAAAGGAATGCAATAGGAAAGCGAGACGAAAGGGTTTTGATTTTAGCTCCGAACACCCAATGGCAATTTTTCGCTGCTAACTCGATCCTAGTTAAGAGCTCCGGAATCTTTCTTTTGGGTTGACGGATCTGGACCAAAAGGGGTTGGTAGATAGTCAGAAGGAGTAAGTAAAGCATTTCTTGAACTAACTGGTCTACATCCTGACCTTCGTTTTTCTCCGATGGATCGTATCGTTCAGAACGTAACTGTTGAATCAACTGATCCAAATCGCTTGATTCGATTTGTAAAGAGGCTTTCTGTTGAACATATAAGCAGAATTCAGGTTGAAATAAATAACGATAAAGACGTCTAAATACGTAGTGGGGATTCTCTCGCGATTTTTGACCTAGTATCGATAAAATTACTTCGGCGCTTTGCATTTCACATACCTCCGTAATATTATCCACTTGACAACCTGTCTTCCTTCGCCATGTAATTGGCTTTCCCAATCTCAGACTACTATGAAGACTCCGCAGCCATAGTAAAATAAATCATTTACCGTAGGCTGTCTCCGTTTAGACCAAGTGAATATAGAAGGGAGTGACGTAGGTCCCCGTTCGCTCCTTTTACGTATCGCTCGATACGCTGTGGAGAGATAGAGAGTGCAAAAGACGTTGGTAAAATCCTTTGCAATCCCTCCCATGTACGTAACAATTAGCTTTCGTACACCCCGGTGGTTCAGGCCCAAGGAACTAGGATTCAAGCAGTCTAGCTTTAACCATATCACTCCGTTGGCTTGGCATGTCGAATTGCTAGCTAATTTCGCAAAGCACATGCTTTACTGACATGCTATGTTCCCCTTTGATGTTTCCATCTCAGGTAAGTCAGTTAGCCATAGGATCCCTCTCTAATCCTAACCTGCTACCAGGCGATATTCACTGATCCTTACGGACGCACACCAACTCCACCTTTTTGATTTGCAATTGCGATAATCCTTCCCATATGATTCACCCTTCATTAGTGATGAACAAAGCCAGACTAGCTATTTTTTATTTGCATCTCTGGTCGGTTCTTTTGGTAAACCACCATAAAAATAGAAATTTGTAATTAGCTTTACGATAACATAAAATCTTCCTCTTGCCATCTATTTATTAACCACGAATCATTTTAAAAACCAGCCTGGCTTTGCTCGACTCTCTCTCCTAGGACTTTGGAATCCGAATCACCAATTCATAGTAATCGTCACACTCCTGTTCCTTAGCCACTACATCCATCCCTGATTCCTTAATTAAATTGACGGATTGACGAATCGTATTGACAGCAATTCTTAAATCACGTGATACGGAGCGACGACGAGCTGGTTTCTTCGTAGATTGCCCCATTTTTTCTAGCTTTTTTTTAATTCGTTCCTCGGTCTGCTTTACATTTAAATCATGAGCTAAAATCTCTTGAAGAACTTGCAATTGGAGCTCTTCATCCTTTAACACTAATAACGAACGCGCATGCCTTTCTGTAATCTTGCGTATCAGTAGCTGATCTTGTACCGGCTTAGGCAATTGAAGCAAACGAAGTTTATTAGCAATGGTCGATTGACTTTTTCCCAAACGTTGTGCCAAGCTTTCTTGGGTGAGATGATGAATTTCTAATAACTTTTGATAAGCATAAGCCTCCTCAATCGCAGTCAATCCTTCCCGTTGCAAATTTTCAATCAATGCAACCGAAGCAGCTTGCCCATCCGTCATTTCTTTCACAATCGCCGGAATCGTCGGCAACGCTAACTTTTTTACCGCACGTAATCTACGTTCTCCAGCTATCAATTCATATGTATTCCCATTCTTCTTCCGCCGAACAACAATCGGCTGAATAATCCCGTGAACTTGAATGGTTTGACATAATTCATCAATTCGCTCATCACTAAAAATAGTTCGTGGTTGATAAGGGCTAGGTTCAATCTCATCTACCGGAATCTGTCTAACCACCTCTTGTCCCTTCTCACTTAAACCAAACCAACGTGTAATCGACTCCTTCATTTTTTGGGCGCTACTTTCGTCTGCTAATTTAAAGCGCCTTCCCTCCTTTGTGCTGGAATCGAAGTGTTAAGTAAACCAACACAAAAATCAAGTAAGATCTGTTGCTTAACACTCTACATCTACTTTTTGTTTTTTTAAATTAAAAACAAATTGAAGTTAAGTATAAATAAATTGCGATCGATTTAAACAACATGATAAAATAAAAAACAATTTAATATACTATTTCGCTACCATCTAATAACTACCTGCTAAATGTTTCACGTGAAACATTGCATTCAACGTCCTTGAACTCCAGCATTTGAATCCAAATCTCCTACTCACCCATTGATGGGACACTGTCAGCGAGAAGACAGTAAACTTTTTCAGTAAACTTTTAAAAAAAAGTAATAGAATAGAATGCAACAATCCAATATAGCTTATTGACCCCTATCATTAGCTATTGATAGAATCTTTCACAGAAGAATAAAAGGAGGAAAAAAGAGATGAGTGTGCCTGTATATATAGGTAATGACCAAGGCTATTATGGAAACAAAGTTGTCAGCCGTGCAAAAGGCAAATTTTACAAAATGTTTATTCGCAACATGGTAGTTCCAAACCGTGTAGGTGAAATTACTTATAACAATGACCCACATAATATCATGTACCGAGAAGTAGAAGGCGACCGCGAGTGGTTTGTCGGTAAATTAGCTATTGAACAATCAGGCGATGATGAGCTTTTTGACTCTCATAAACGTCGTCTCTTTAGTCCAACCTGGTTTCGTGAACAAGAATACTTGATTATGTTCCGTGTTGGTACAGGTCTCATGTTGCAAGGAAATACAGAGCCGATTGTTTCTGTAGCTCTTCCAACAGATAGTTACATCGATTACAAAGATGAGTTAAAAAGAAGACTGATCGGAAAACATCGTTTCGAAGTAAAACAAGGAAACCTACCTTATAGAAGAGTTGAATTTGAAATTAAAAAGGAAAACTTATTTGTAATTAGTCAACCGATGGCAACCTTGTTCCATATTGCTTTGGATCGCGATGGAAATCTTTTGAACGAGGATTTGTTTATTCAAAAGGTAAGTATCAATGACTTAGGCTTCGGTACTTCAGATATTGAAACTTTACATGGGGAAACGATCATTAAACGGCAAAGCTTTACCTCCCGTTTTGCAATGTTATCTGTCTACCAATTGTTAGCGAAGCGGTTGCTAGAATTTACCCGTTCTGTAGACCTTGACCAAACAGGGAAAGAATACCCAATTTGGAGCCTTCCAAGAATTGTGAGTTCTGGTGAAATTAGTTTTAAAGGAAAATTACATGATGTAAGCCAATTGGTTCACGACTGCATTAAAGAAGTGGGAGAAAACTTAGTAGACGAAGTATGGAACCGATTAGACTATGGCGACGATATTACCTATATCATTCTAACAGGGGGCGCCTCGATTCCATTTAAACCATACTATCGCGAACGGTTTGGTGAAAAATTAATATTTGCAGAGGATTATGGGATTGAAGCACAATTTGCCAACGCTTTCGGATTATGTAAATTTGCCCAGTCTAAGTCGAAATCTGTCCCCGTCAAAGATCTACTTGAAGCCGCTGCAACGATTCAACAAGAGTTTACTGTTTCAGATTCTGCCAATGAACCCGTGAGTACAAAAAAACAAAAGTCAGTAAAAAAATAATTGTTTTATACCCCCAGAAATAAATTTTGGGGGTATTAATTTTAGATAAAATGTGAGAAAAAGAGTAACGAAAAAACAACAATATAAATTGGAGCTAGCCATAGTAGATAAAAAAAGAGATAATAAATGAAGAAGTTAAGTAGAAAAACCTTTTTGGAGGAGGTGCCAAACTGTTACTAAAAACATAGGAAGAAGTCCTACTTAATAGAACGTAATTTTATTAGGAATATTTTCATCCTAAAACTGCGGTCGGGTCCATCTCAAAAGGACAAGGCTCTATGTTTTTAGTAGCAGAGAAAATCATGTCATTAAATGAATTTGATCTCATTGTATTAGGTTCCGGGGATCACGGAGAAACAGCTATTCAAACTTTAGAAGAACAGGGAAAAAAAGTATTATATATTGATTTACAATCCAATTTAATAGCTTCCATGAGTTTACAAGTACCAGTGAATGATTCCGAAGAAGTCTGTAGAAAGCAATCCCCGGTAAAATTATTCGTTCATACACAATCATTAAATACTTCCTTATATGAATTAAAAACGTACTTGTTTCAATCCAAACCCGTTCAGCATGAAGTAAACATTCACACAGAGGAAAAGGTAAAAGATGTAGAGGAAGAAATCCATGAAGTAGAAGCGATTCTCGAAAAAGTAGAAGAATCTTCCCTAGAGAGCGGATTAAACACAGAGGACTCCATCGAAGAAAACCAAGAGTTAGATGATTCAAATGTAGAGATTGAAGTAACGGCTGAAGAAATTTTAGAGGATCTATCGGAGGAAATTCCTGGAAAAGAGAATAGTGAAGAAGCAACCATAGAAGAAAATCATAATTTCGAAAATGAAGTCGCTGCGGCTGAAGAAGAGGAGTTCGAAAGTGAAGAATTGAACACGGCTGAAGAAATCGATACAGAAAAATCACCTCTGGACCTTGAAGAAAGCGATCATGATAAAATAGCTGGAACAGTGGATCTTACGGAAGAGCCGATGCAGCATGAGCCGATCACTGCTGAAGAATTTATACCGAATGCGTCGTCGGTACAACAAATGAACGGAAACCCATTTTCTCTACAAGAATATACTATTTCCGAAGAGTTTGTTCCGAACGACCATTTAACAAAACCAAAAGCTACGCCGATTGAAGAAGACGAGATGATCGATCAACCTGGGCCATCCTTGGAAGAGGAAAGCATCTCTATAAATGAACCAGCTGTTGAAGTGAGTAAGCAACAATCGACCGTTGAAAACAACCAAAGCGAAGAAGTAGAAAAAGATAAGTTTGCTTCGCCCGATCACACGGAAGGACAAGCAACCGACTTTGCTAGCATAAAAACAGAAATTTTTTCAACTACTACCAAGGAAAAGTCAACCATTACAGAGGAAGACAACTATCTTGCAGGGAGTCGCCAAAATCTAACAAACCAATTATTCAAAGAGAAAAGAGAATCACCTTTTGAACCCAGAGGATTTTCACTCAGGAAAAAGCTATTCCGCAGAAAGCATCAATTGGAGGCAAAAGAGACTTCCGCAACAGAAAAATCTGCATTCGAAAATATGGAAAATAACAGAAAAGAAAAAGAGCCAAATGAGATCATCTCTATGAATCCATTTATTAGCCAAGCAAATCAGTCAAAACAAGAAACTTATAGCCGTGAGTTAAAGTTACGTAAAAAAATGTTGGGTAGGAGTCGCCATTCTCTATCTTACCAATCTCATAATGAATCATTGGATCAGGAGAAAACGGGGAATAGCACTTCTTCAGAAGAGACGTTTCAACTCAATACAACTCAATCCCCCTTTTTTCAAACACAAAATCTATCTTTTCAATCGTCTTTTGCGAAAGAACAAACAGAAGAATCCAATGAGCAATCGGCTGAAACGAGACAAGAAGCTTCGTACCAATCACCTTTTGCCAGAAAGCAAATGGAAGAAAGCAACGATCAGTCAACTGAGATTAAGCAAGAAACTGCCTTCCAGTCACCTTTTGCAAAAGAACAAATGGAAGAAAGCAACGATCAGTCAACTGAGATTAAGCAAGAAACTGCCTTCCAGTCACCTTTTGCAAAAGAACAAGTGGAAGAAAGCAATGAACAGCCAGCGGAAGCTACGCAAGAAGCCTCTTTCCAATCACCTTTTGCGAAAGGGCAAGTAAACCAGCAAATCGAACAACCGATCGAATTTAAAGATGCTCCTTTCCAATCACCTTTTGCTAGAGGACAACAATCGATCGAGTTTAAACAAGAATCCTCTTTCCAGTCACCTTTTGCTAGAGGGCAGATGAGAGGAAATCAAACAACTGAAATGCAAACAGAGCAGTCCTTTGAATCTCCTTTTAGACCTATGGAGACACAAAAGGAAAATACACTCCGTCCATCTGAAAATCCATCGATGCAGAAGGAAAGACAAGAAGAATTTATTGAGACGGGAACAATAGAAACTTTCACTTCCAGACGCCGATCGCGGGCAAAAAAGAAAAACCGTTTATTTGCCAATATCGCTAGTCGACCACTACAAAACCAAATGCACACAGCCAATCAAACACAAAGCTCTACAAGAAACACCAATTTTTCGCAAACATCCTTTGCATCAACGCAGAATAACTTTACACAAACGTCGATGCATATGAACCAAATGCCCCCACAAGAAGAAGTAGAAGAACTCGTAAACAGCCCGTATGAGACCAACGACCCTCAAACTCAAGAGGAACAAAACAATAGCTCTCATCCGTTAAAACGGGATACGATCGAGTTTGAAGATGCTTATGGTTACAATCAGTGGGAAGACTTCTTTACCCCATTCTCACACAGCAGCCGTAAGCGTCAGGAACTAAACAAAATCGAAAAAAGAAAAATTGCCTTACGTGGATTGCATAATCTAATTAATAACTTAGGATAATCCCAAAAATATTCTCCATCCGCTTGTTGTTCTTTTGGTGGCCATATGGCCACCTTTTTTGTGAATTTGTTCCATTTGTTCCTGACTATAAAGTGAAAGTCAATCAATGGGTTGTTTTGCAGGAATCCCCGGTCTTCGTGGATACATCGCGGGAGTAGATTTTCCTTTTTTTATTAATAACAAATGTCTCTCACCCATTCCCTCTGGTAAGGAAAAAGAAATTGGTTGAACAGACGCTTTTCCCAATTTCTTCAACGCCACTTCTGCTTCGGAAACCTCTTGGACAACATCTGCTCCTTTCATGGCAATCATCCATCCACCCACTCGCGCAAAGGGCAGACAATACTCCGCAAGCACACTTAACTTTGCTACAGCTCGAGCAGTGACCAAGTCAAAACTCTCTCGATATCCTTTCCTTCTTCCCCATTCTTCAGCTCGGCCGTGAATGCACCTTACGTCCGACAACTCCAATTTTTTTACTACTTCTTCTAAAAAATGGATCCTTTTCTTGAGTGAGTCCAACAAGACAAGTCGAAGGTGCGGATAAGCTATTTTCAAGGGAATACCAGGAAAGCCCGCCCCTGTCCCCACATCGATCACTGTTTTAATTTTCTCCATTTCAAAATACTTTCCTAAAACCAAGGAATCATAAAAGTGTTTGATATACACCTCATGATAATCTGTGATGGACGTAAGATTCATTACCCGATTCATTTCCAAGATCGATTCATAATACTTGGCAAACTGTTCAAGCTGTTTCTCTGTTAAAGTTCCCCCCCATGATTCAACCTGCGTAGCGAGCCATTGTTCTCTGATCACATCCATCTTTCCCTTCACTAGTTTAAAGAAAAAAGAATCGGTTTTGAGTAATCCATCCCACTACCGATTCCAATACATAAATAAAACCTTCCAATCAATCCCTTTTTACTTTCTGACAGCTTTGCTTCCCTGTTCAATATGAATCATCAAAATAGAGATATCTGCTGGATTCACTCCTGAAATCCGTGATGCTTGCCCCAGAGTTATCGGACGAACCCTCTCCAACTTCTCACGGGCTTCTGAAGAGATGCCAGCTACTTGTCGATAGTCGACCCAATCAGGAATCCGCTTTTCTTCGATCTTTTTCATTTTTTCTACCTGCTGCAACGCTTTTTTAATATAACCTTCATATTTCAATTGAATCTCTACTTGCTCCACCACCTCCGGAGGAAGCTCTTCAGGTGGAGGGGACATCTGAGCAATCTGTTTGTATCCTAGTTCCGGCCTCTTAATCAAATTCGCTAGTTCCACAGCATTATGGATTTCCGTTGTCCCCATTTGCCGCAAAATATTCTGCACTTCCGCGGTAGGACGTACTTTTGTTTGACGCAACCGAGCGATTTCTTTGGCAATGGCTTCTCGTTTGGCTTGAAAGCGCTGATACCGCTCTTCAGAAATCAGCCCCGCTTGATAGCCGATATCGGTCAAACGTAAATCCGCATTGTCATGACGTAACAACAAGCGATATTCTGCCCTTGATGTAAGCAAACGATAGGGTTCTTGTGTTCCTTTGGTAACCAAATCATCGATCAGTACCCCAATATAGGCCTCTGAACGCTTCAGAACAATTGGTTCTTTCCCCATACACTTTCTCGCTGCATTGATTCCTGCTATCAATCCTTGAGCTGCTGCTTCTTCATAACCAGAAGTCCCATTAATCTGACCCGCTGTAAATAAATTTTGAACTAACTTCGTTTCAAGAGTCGGCCAAATCTGTGTGGGATCGATCGCATCGTATTCGATTGCATAACCTGTTCGCATCATCTCCGCCTTTTCTAGACCTCTTACTGATCGAAGGATTTCCACTTGTACTTCTTCTGGTAAGCTGGTCGACAACCCTTGCACATACATTTCCTCTGTCTCGCGCCCCTCAGGTTCAACAAAGACTTGATGTCTTCCTTTATCGGCAAAGCGAACCACCTTATCTTCAACCGATGGGCAATAACGAGGACCCCTCCCTTCGATCGCCCCCGAGTACATCGGAGCCCGATGGAGGTTATCTCGAATGATTTGATGCGTTCGTTCATTGGTATGCGTTAGCCAACAGGGCAATTGATCCATATTAAATTCTGTTGTTTCAAAAGAAAAAGCACGAGGAACCGAATCACCAGGCTGCTCTTCCATCTTTGTGGTATCGATGGAATTCCGATTGATTCTAGGTGGCGTTCCCGTTTTAAATCGCAAAATATCAAAACCAAGATCTTTTAGGTGATACGCCAAATTGACCGAAGGCTGCTGATTATTTGGACCACTTTCATAAGAAAGATCCCCAATAATAATCTTTCCTCTTAAGTAAGTTCCTGTTGTCAAAACCACCGCTTTTGCGTAATAAGTTGCTCCTGTTCGCGTCACTACTCCACGGCAAATTCCATTTTCCACAATCAACCGTTCAACCATATTTTGTTGTAACTCCAGATTTGGTTGATTTTCCAATCTCTTTTTCATCTCACGCTGATAAAGCACCTTATCCGCTTGAGCGCGCAAGGCATACACGGCAGGTCCTTTTCCCGTATTTAGCATCCGCATTTGAATATGCGTTTTATCAATCACTTTCGCCATTTCTCCGCCTAGCGCATCAATCTCGCGAACAACATGTCCCTTTGCGGGTCCACCTAAAGACGGATTACAAGCCATATGGGCGATCATATCCAAATTAAGTGTAATCATCAGAGTTGAACAACCGATCCGTGCTGCTGCCAACGCTGCTTCACTTCCGGCGTGTCCACCTCCAACCACAATCACATCATACTCACCTACACGATTTGTCATTGTATCACTTCCGGTCCTTTAATTAACTAATATCCAATATCTAGCTTTATTTTAACCATTTGTCAAACAATTGGAATAGTTTATTTTCAAAAAAGCAACCGCTTCACTCTATATTCCAAAAAACGTTTCGATACTATATTTAAACGAAAAAACAATCCCTTTGTCTTCAGCAAATCTATATCCAAAAATCAACCTCTTGGAGCGGTCATTCCCACATCTCTGCAAGCATCAGCCGCCTGGAGTTTCAAAAGTCAGCCCCCGCTCTGTCCACTACCAGTGATCAGATCAATCTCAATGATAAACGGAAAGCCTATTTCCCCAAACAAAACTGCGAAAAAATCTGATCGATCAAATCCTCCGCAACAGCATCCCCAATGATTTCCCCCAAATATTGCCATGCATTCTTCAAATCAATTTCAGCCATATCTAAAGGTAATCCTGTCTCCAAACCGCTTCGTGCTTCCTCAATACTCTCCTGCGCTTTCATCAACAGATGAACATGCCGACTATTGCTTACATACGTGTGATCCTTCATCTCCATTTTGCCCAAATAAAAAAGACGAACGATCGCTTCTTCCAACTGATCAATCCCCTGCTCTTCAATCAACGACGTTGTAATCAACGGCACTTCTCCCAACAGGGAACGTAACTCATCCAGATCCAGTTGCCGCGGCAAATCCACCTTGTTCACAATTACGATCTTCGTAAACCCTTCCAACAGACGAATCAACTTACGATCATCTTCTGTTAAGGGCTCCGCATAATTTAATACCAATAGCACCAAATCGGCCTGCTCGAGCGCTTGATGGGATCGCTCCACACCGATCTTCTCGACCACATCTTCCGTCTCACGAATCCCCGCTGTATCGAGCAGCCGCAGAGGGATCCCCCTCACATTGACATACTCTTCAATCAAATCTCGTGTTGTTCCAGGAATATCTGTTACAATCGCTTTATTCTCTTGAACCAAGGCATTCATGAGGGAAGATTTCCCCACATTTGGGCGACCGACAATCACGGTTTGAATCCCTTCGCGCAAAATTTTCCCTTGTCTTGCTGTGAGTAACAAGTGATCAATCTCTTTGGATATCTCCTCACATCGTTCAATAATCAACTGGCTGGTCAACTCTTCGGCATCGTATTCAGGATAATCGACATTCACAGCCAAATGGGCAAGTGTCTCTAAAATGTTTTGACGCAGTTTTTGAATCATTCGCGAAAGACGTCCTTCTGCTTGCTGCATCGCTATTTTCGCAGCTTGGTCTGTCTTGGCACGAATAAGATCAATCACGGCCTCCGCCTGAGATAGATCAATGCGTCCATTTAAAAAAGCGCGTTTCGAAAACTCACCTGGCTCAGCCAAACGGGCTCCAGCCAATAAAATTGCTTCCAACACCTTTTGGACAGGGATCAAACCACCGTGACAGCTTACCTCCACAACATCTTCACGCGTAAAGGTACGTGGTGCCCGCATCACCGTAACTAAAACTTCATCGATACGCTCCCCTGTTTTCGGATGGTGGATATGACCATAATGCACCGTATGTGTAGGAGTCTCACTTAACTTCTTCTTTCCTCGATATATTTTATCCGCAATGGGAAGTGCTTCCGAACCACTGATCCGTATAACAGCAATCCCACTTTCTCCCATAGGGGTAGCAATTGCGGCAATTGTATCCGTCTCCATCTTTTCACCAACCAATGAGATTTTATTATCCTATCATAACCAAAAAAAGAAGATCAAAAAAGCCTCTCAAGGGGTAGCGCAATAAATTCTTCACACTCCCCCTGAGAGACTTAAGATGATGAATGATAACGAATCACTACATAGCGAAAAGGCTCTTCTCCCTCACTGCGAGTAGTAATCTCCTCCATGGATTGCAACGTCTGATGAATCACTTTTCGATCCATCGCAGGCATCGGATCCAATGCGATCTCTGTCTTCGTCCGAAGTACTTTCTGAGCTGTCCGTTTAGCCAGCGAGGTCAAAACCCCTTCCCGACGTTCCCGATAATTATCTGCATCCAGTATAAATCGGCGTTTATCCCGATATTTTTCTATTTTTCGATTGGCATATAACTCCGTTAGCAATTGAAGTGAAGCAATTCGAGTGCCTTTTTTTCCAATTAGGGGGCCCAAATTTTCACCTTTCAGTCCCAAAATGACAGGTTTTTTTCTTCCACCCTCATCTTTTACTTCAACCTCAATTTGAAATCCTAACATACTTGTGACCTTTTGAATGAAAGTGATCGCTTCTTGAATCGGATCAATCACTTTTTCTACTTCAACTTTAGCGTCACGAAATCCAAACAAACCTAGAAAACCTTTTCGTGGTTGCTCCAAGACGCGAACAACTACTTTATCTTGAGTCGTATTCAATTGTTCTAAAGCAGAGGCAACCGCCAACTCAACTGTCTTGGCTTGCACAACTACTTTATTCAACTGGTTGCTCCCTCCTGAGCCCACTTTTTCTTCATTGGATTAAAAATAAGAATATATTGCAGGATATAAATAATGTTTCCGTATACCCAATAAAGAGATAATGCGGATGCAAAATTAGTAGCGAGTACAAGAATCATAATTGGGAAAATCCACATCATCACTTTTTGCATTTGCGCTTGCTGTGGATTATCCGTCGCTGAAGACTGAACAACAAATTGAATGAACGTCGTCACAGCCGCCAAAATAGGTAAGATGTAATATGGATCGGGACTACCCAATTGCAAATAAAGGAAATTGGCGTCGGCAATATGTGGATTACGCATAATCGCCGAATAGAACGCAATCAAAATCGGAAATTGAATCAACAAAGGTAGACAACCCGAAGCTGGATTATATCCATGTGCCTGATATAACTTCAGCATCTCTTGTTGCAATTGTTGCGGATTATTTTTATATTTATCCTGCAACTTTTTCACTTTAGGCTGTAGCTTTTTCAACGCTTCCATGCTCTTTAATTGTTTCCAATATAACGGAGTAATAATAATACGAACGATTAAAGTAACCACTAAAATAGACCAACCATAATTTCCGAGTAGATCATTAAACCAGTCCAGCATATCAGACATCGGAATAACGAGGTACTTGTCCCAAAAACCCGCACTTTCCCGATCTTGTTCGGTAAGCGGAGCCATTTCGGGAGTACATCCTGTCACCAAGACAAGGACAGAAATAAGTAATAAAATAATTCCCAACGAGCGCCGGCGTTTATTCAAAGATAATGCCTCCTTATCTCCAAAAACTATCTATCCCTTAGTAATTAACTTTACTAATCGTGTTTTGGTTTCTTTTCTGGTACTGGATCAATACCACCTGGATGAAATGGATGGCATTTGAGAATGCGCTTTAATGTATACCATCCCCCACGCCAAAAACCAAACCGCTCGATCGCAGTCAAACCATATGTAGAACAGGTGGGATAAAAGCGACATACAGGTGGCTTTAGAGGCGAGATAAAAGTGCGATAAAATCGAATCAGTGCAAGCGCAATGTATTTCATTTTTTGCACCTCATTCGCGAGTCACCTTTTCGTTTGCTCTGATTTTTTTCAAACAGCTTGGCCTTTGAAAATACGTGCCATAAACTTGATTTTATCTGATGGTAGCTCATATTGGCAACAGGATTGCGCGCAATGACAACAATATCTATGTCCCGGCGAATCTCTTTCATCCAATGACGAGCTACTTCCTTTATTAGCCTTTTTACGCGATTTCGGACGACTGCTTTTCCTACTTTTCGACTTACAGAAATACCGATCCGGGGACCTTCAACGTCCGCTCTTTTAGCTGTATAAACCACAAATTGTCGATTAGCAACGGATACCCCTGTACGAAAAACACGTCGAAAGTCGCCCCTTCGTTTCAAACGATAAACTCGTTGCAAAAATATACTCCTTCCTTAGAAGAGCCTGTGTTTTTCATTATAGAGAAGTAAAGGACAACTTAAACCATCTATTCAAATAAAATTAAAATAAATTGCAATGGAAAAAGGCCACATTATCAGTGGCCTAAGTCATCTTACGCAGATAGTACTTTTCTGCCTTTTCTCCGACGATCCCGCAAGATTTTGCGACCATTTTTGGTACTCATACGAGCACGGAAACCATGAACATTTTTCCGTTTACGTCTGCTTGGTTGATAAGTACGTTTCATCTTCATTCACCTGGTAATCCCTAGCTTATATTTTAACAGAGGCCAGAGTGTTACCGGACCAACGACCGGCATACAAACCCAGGTAACCTCCCTTCTTTCGTTCAGATGGTCAAAATCCGTTGACAATCGTAACTAGTATATTCCTACTATCCACCCTTTGTCAAGAAATACGTTTTACTTCTACGGTTATTGCCACATCTTTTGGGGAAATAATTGATGTCTGAATCTTTTCCGAAGCCTCTTTTTTCTAAAGCTCAACTTATCCACATGTGGACAATTGTCCGACTGCATCCACTTATCCACAAAGACAAAAAGGATCCCTTTTTCCCCCATACTCAAGTTATCCACACGGGGATTGTGAATAACTTTTTACTCTCCTAACTTTTTCCACATTTTATCCACTGGTTATTCACTGGTTATCCACAATATCCACAAGATGTGGATAACTTAAATCTACACCCCTGTGGATTGTGGATAACTTTCCATTTTTCATTGTAAATACTGGTATAATTTGATATCCTATTGTTGCTTTTATCAGTGGATAACTTTATCACGAAAATCAACTTATCCACAGTTGTGGATAAGTTGATCTTTATTTTATCCACAATGTGGAGTAAGGAATTCTACGCGACCTGTGGATAATGTGGATAAATCGATTTTTCTCAGTAATCATCAGGATTTTGCCCTGTGGATAAATTATTCACCAATTTCCCTCTTCTATTGAAAGGAGGAACGTGAGTGGATCACATTCAAGAATTATGGACCAGAACGTTAGAAGTGCTTCAAGACCAGGTGAGCAAACCCAGTTTTGAAACTTGGCTTAAAGCGACCAAAGCGATTTCCTTCGAAAATAACGTTTTGACGATTTCCACTCCTAGCGAATTTGCCCGCGAATGGCTTGAATCCCGCTATACCAACATTATTCATTCCACCTTACATGCAATGACTGGAACCGATATCAAGCTCAACTTTACTAGCGATGAAATGTCCAAATCCGCGAAAAAAGGAGAAGATATTCACATACAAGAGCCTCCACAATCTCAATTAAATCCACGCTATACATTCGAAACATTTGTGATTGGCTCCGGTAATCGGTTTGCCCATGCTGCTTCATTGGCTGTCGCTGAAGCACCTGCACAAGCCTACAATCCTCTTTTTATTTATGGTGGTGTTGGACTAGGTAAGACACATCTGATGCACGCCATCGGCCATTATGTACAAGCCCATTCACCCTCAAGCCGAGTCGTCTATCTATCATCCGAGAAATTTACCAACGAATTTATCAATGCGATTCGTGATAACAAAGCCGAA
The DNA here is from genome assembly GCA_025449975.1 of Thermoactinomycetaceae bacterium. GTDB lineage: Bacteria > Bacillota > Bacilli > Thermoactinomycetales > Thermoactinomycetaceae > Thermoflavimicrobium. The sequence continues at coordinate 40,919 of JANWIG010000026.1, read as the reverse complement.
ACTTTCCGCAATAAATACCGTTCTGTGGATATCTTGTTAATAGACGATATTCAATTTTTAGCTGGAAAAGAACAAACCCAAGAAGAATTTTTCCACACTTTTAACACTCTGCATGAACACAACAAACAAATCATTATCTCAAGTGACCGTCCTCCTAAAGAAATCGATGACTTAGAAGACCGTTTGCGTTCCCGATTTGAGTGGGGGCTGATCACCGATGTTCAACCACCTGATCTTGAAACACGGATCGCCATTCTTCGTAAAAAAGCGATCGCTGATAACCTCAATGTGCCTGGCAACGTTCTCGCTTATATCGCCGATCTTGTGGATACCAACATCCGCGAATTAGAAGGAGCCCTGATTCGTGTGGTCGCCTATTCCGCTTTAATGAATCAGCCGATCGATGAAGCTTTAGCCCAAGAAGCATTGAAAGATATTATTTCTTCCAGCGCTCCGCCTGTAGTAGGTATTGAGCATATCCAACAAGAAGTATGTAATTATTACCATCTGCGCTTAGAGGACTTAAAAAGTAAGAAACGTACGAAGACGGTTGCCTTCCCTAGACAAATCGCGATGTATCTCTGTCGCGAACTTACTGACTTCTCCCTACCAAGAATCGGGGAGGATTTTGGTGGGCGTGATCATACGACAGTGATTCATGCTCACGAAAAGATTAATCGGTTATTAAAAAATGATTCTCAATTACAACACGTCATCGACACATTGAAAAAAAGAATCCGTCGAGGATACTAACAACCCGTCTGTTGATAACTGTGGATAACTTATCCCCACTTATACACAATTTATACACAAGCAAAACCCGCTATATGACTGGCTTCAAGCCACTTATCCACAGTATCCACAGCCCCTACTACTACTAGTACTAAAAAATAAAATAAATAATATATAAGAGAGTCTCTTTTTGCATACGAGGAAAATGTTGATCACTTATTGGGTTATTCACAGCGATCAGAAATAAATATGACTTTTTAAGGAGGATCTGAATGGAACTCTCTGCAATGAACGCAGTTGCCAGCCAAATGAAAGTTAGAATTGCCAAATCGGCATTAGTCGATGCGGTATTACAGGTATTGAAAGCCGTCTCAAGTAAGACAACCATCCCGATTTTGACTGGAATTAAAGTATCCACTGATCAGGAAGGAATGACCTTAACAGGAAGCAACTCCGATATCACGATCTCGGTCCGCATTCCTAAACAGGTGGATGACAAAGAACAGGTGATTGTGGAAAAAACAGGTGATATTGTTTTACCAGGGAGGATTTTTGGTGATATTGTTCGTAAATTACCTGGAGAGCAAGTCGATTTGATGGTTAATGACCGTTTTCAGACCATTATTTGTTCTGGACAAGCCAAATTCCAGCTGAATGGACTTGATCCAGAAGAATATCCTAGATTGCCAAAGCTACCGAGAGAACAGGAATTTACGATGCCGGCAGATTTACTTAAGTCGATCATTCGCCAAACCGTCTTTGCCGTAGCCACCAATGAAGCTCGTGGTGTATTGACGGGAGTGCAATGGCAATTGGAAGACGGGATCTTAACTTGTGTAGCAACGGATAGTCACCGCTTATCACGGCGACAAGTTCAGGTAGAAGGCTCTGAGGATTTGCGCCTAAAGAATGTGGTGATTCCAGGGAAAAGCATGAATGAACTAGCTAAAACCTTAGCAGACAGTTCAGGTTACGTAGATATGATCGTCTCAGATAACCAAATTTTGGTTAAGAATAAACATTTGGAATTTTATTCAAGACTTCTAGAAGGGGTTTATCCTGATACCAATCGAGTGATCCCCAAAAACGGTGAGACAGTACTGGTTACCTCTACCAAAGAATTGTTACAATCCGTTGAGAGGGCTTCGTTGATTACCCGAGAAGGTCGGGACAATGTGATAAAATGGACTATAAATGACGGAAAAGTGCAAGTCACTTCAACAGCTCAGGATATCGGAAGTGTAATGGAACAAGTAAATGCCGAAGTGACAGGACCGGATTTGAGCATTTCTTTTAATGCTCGATATATGATGGAGGCTCTTCGCTCTTTTGATTGTGAGTCGATCCGGATTCAATTTACAGGTATGATGACGCCTTTTATTATTCAGCCTGCCACAGAAGATGATTCTTTACACTTGATTGTTCCGATCCGAACCCGTTAAGCTTAAGGAAGGAAGAACTGGATGCGACAGATAAAGATAGATGGTTCTCATATTACCCTTGGTCAGCTGTTAAAAAAATTGGATTTGATCGACAGTGGAGGACAAGCAAAATTTTTTCTGATGGAAACAGAAGTGAAAGTGAACAACATACCGGAAAACCGACGAGGTCGTAAAATCTTCCCACTAGATCAAGTGGAGATCGCAGGGTACGGTGTAGTACAAGTGGTCCAACTGTAGAGGAGGGGGCTACTTTGCGTGTTCAATCTTTACAGCTATGGCAATACCGTAATATTTCTCACCTCGAATTAGAGTGCCCGCAGGAGCTCCACTTATTTGTTGGGCCCAATGCTCAAGGAAAGACAAATATTTTAGAATCACTCTATCTTCTTTCTTTAGGGAAATCACATCGTTCTCGTTCTACGCAGGAACTGATTCAATTTGGAAAACAGCAAGCTCGTTTGAAAGCGAATGTAATAAAAAAAGGACAGCCCCATCGTTTGGAAATTCAGCTGTTAGGAAAAGGGAAAAAAGTGAGTCGAAACGGGATTGAGCAACCGAGGCTTAGCCAATACATCGGTTTCCTTCCGGCGGTTCTATTTGCCCCTGAAGATTTAGCGCTCGTCAAAGGAAGTCCCCAAGTCAGGCGACGTTTTTTAGATATGGAGATCGGGCAAGTCAGTCGCACATATGTTTATCAACTTTCTCAACTTACGAAATTGATTGTCCAACGGAATCATTTACTAAAAAAGATCCATCAAGATAAGAAACTCCATTTATCTTTGTTGGATGTTCTTAATGAACAGCTGGTTGCTTTGGTGATCCCGATCTGGAAGAAAAGATTTCATTTTTTAAGAATGCTTACCACTTGGGCCAAAGAAATTCATCAGACGATCACTGAAAATCGCGAAGAACTTATGATAGAATATGTTCCATCTATTCGAATTCATCAGGAAATGTCAGAAGAGGAGATGAAAAAATCTTTTCTAAGTGAATTAAGCAAAATACAAGAAAAAGAAATACAACGAGGAAGTACACTCATTGGTCCACAACGGGACGATTTTCGACTAATTTCGAACCAGCTGGATTTGCATATATTTGGTTCACAAGGTCAGCAACGTACAGCAGCTCTTTCTTTGAAACTAGCTGAAATCGAGTTGATCTATCAGGAGATGGGGGTCTATCCCATTCTTTTACTGGATGATGTGTTATCTGAACTAGATGATTCACGGAAAACCCATTTGCTCACGGCTATTCAGGGACGAGTGCAGACATTTGTCACAACAACAAGTCTTGAGGGAATCAGCTCCACTACTTTGGATCGCGCGCAAGTCTATCAAGTAAGGCAAGGAATTATAAGTGAACAGAGGTGAGAAGGTGTTTATTCACCTAGGTGGCAATCAAATGATTCAAGTCAGTGAGATCGTTGCGATTATTGACGTCAATCACAGCAATGCTTCAGATCCCTACTTTTCATTTCTGAAAATAGCAGAGGAAAGAGGATGTTTTGAACGGATTATGACAGATGAAATCAAGTCATACGTGGTTACCAAAAAGAAGGTTTACGGATCACCCATCTCTTCATTAACGCTAATGAAACGAGCAGAACTATGTCAAAATTATCGGAAATGGATTTGACTTAATCACGATGGGGTCGGAAATGTAAAAGAGAGAAGGTGAACAGAGGTTGACAGTACAAAAGACCGGTTATGATGAAACACAAATTCAGGTGCTCGAAGGTCTTGAAGCGGTTAGAAAGCGCCCTGGAATGTATATTGGCTCGACTTCGAGCCGTGGTCTTCATCATTTGGTTTGGGAAGTAGTAGATAATAGTATTGACGAAGCATTAGCAGGTCGTTGTGATACGATTGAAGTGATCGTGAATCCGGATAATAGTGTAACGGTCATCGATAATGGGAGCGGGATTCCCGTGGGAATCCACCCAAAACTAGGAAAACCTGCTGTCGAAGTAGTAATGACTGTCTTACATGCAGGAGGAAAATTTGGAGGCGACGGTTACCAATTTTCTGGAGGATTACATGGTGTAGGTGTCTCTGTTGTCAATGCCTTATCTGAATGGTTGGAAGTAGAAGTTCAACGGGAAGGAAAAATTCACTATCAACGTTATGAGCGTGGAGTACCTGTTACTGAGCTTAGGGTGACTGGATACTCGAACGAAAGTGGAACGAAAGTTACCTTTAAACCGGATCCGACTGTCTTTACAGAGACTACTGTGTATGAGTATGAAGTTTTACAAAGTCGTTTGAGGGAACTTGCTTTTTTAAATCGTGGCGTGAAGATTATACTTGAAGATCGACGTGAAGAGGATAAAAAAGATGTTTTTCAATTTGATGGTGGGATTAGCTCCTATGTAGAGCATCTCAATCGAAATCGGGAAGTATTACACCGGCCACCTGTTCATATAGTGGGGACAAAAGATCGGATTCACGTTGAAGTTGCTATGCAATATAATACAACATTCACCTCAAATATTTATTCTTATGCCAATAATATTCATACACATGAAGGCGGAACACATGAATCTGGATTTAAGTCCGCCTTAACTCGTGTTATCAATGATTATGCGCGCAAAAATAATTTATTAAAAGATAATGAGAGTAATTTGTCCGGAGATGATGTTCGCGAAGGACTGATCGCGATTGTCTCTGTGAAGATTGCTAATCCTCAATTTGAAGGACAGACCAAAACAAAGCTAGGTAATAGCGAAGCACGCACAATCACAGAACAATTGTTCGCTGAACATTTTCAGACCTATTTAATAGAAAATCCATCTGTGGCTAAAAAAATAATTCAAAAAGCCGTAATGGCTGCTCGAGCGAGGGAAGCAGCCCGAAAAGCACGTGAATTGACAAGACGGAAAAATGCACTGGAAGTCAGCTCGCTCCCGGGAAAACTAGCAGACTGCACTTCTCGTTCTGCCGAAGATAGTGAACTTTACTTGGTGGAGGGAGACTCTGCGGGGGGAACAGCTAAACAAGGGCGCGATCGGATGTTTCAGGCGATTTTACCGCTAAAAGGAAAAATACTCAACGTAGAGAAAGCACGGATTGATAAAGCGTTATCCAATGATGAGATTCGGACGATTATTACCGCCCTAGGCACTGGGATTGGTGAAGAATTTAATATCGAGAAAGTAAGGTATCACAAAATCATTATCATGACGGATGCCGATGTGGATGGAGCGCATATCCGAACCTTGTTGCTCACATTCTTTTATCGTTATATGCGTCCATTGATCGAAAATGGCTATATCTATATCGCTCAGCCACCACTATACAAATTACAGCAAGGAAAAACGATTCGCTATGCTTTTAACGATAAAGACAAAGAGAGAATACTTGCTGAAATGGAACAAAGCGGTCGAGGGAAAGTAGAGATTCAGCGGTATAAAGGGTTGGGAGAGATGAACGCAACCCAGCTCTGGGAAACAACCATGGATCCGGAAAGCCGAACTTTGCTCAAAGTTGATTTAGCTGACGCGATGGATGCTGATAGTGTGTTTGAAATGCTGATGGGAGATCAAGTAGGACCTCGACGTGATTTTATACAGGAGTTTGCAAATCAAGCCAACTTAGATATTTGATTTGTAAGCAAATGGGGAGTTGAAATGATTTGGCAGAATCACAACGTATCCAATCAATAAATATTAGCGATGAGATGAAATCTTCGTTTCTAGATTACGCGATGAGTGTGATCGTTAGTCGCGCTTTACCAGATGTTCGTGATGGATTAAAACCAGTTCATCGCCGAATTTTGTACTCTTTATATGAACAAGGGATGACTCCAGACAAGCCATATAAAAAGTCGGCCCACGTAGTTGGAAATGTGTTGGCTCAATACCACCCTCATGGGGATCGAGCGGTTTATGACTCCATGGTTCGAATGGCTCAAGATTTTTCTTATCGTTATATGTTGATCGACGGACATGGAAACTTTGGATCGATCGATGGAGACTCCCCAGCAGCCATGCGGTACACAGAAGCGCGTATGGCTGCTATTACTCTTGAGTTACTTCGTGATATCCAGAAAGAGACGATCGACTTTACTCCTAACTATGACGGTCAAAAGCTGGAGCCGACAGTGCTTCCATCACGGTTCCCTAATCTACTTGTCAATGGCTCTGCAGGAATCGCCGTCGGAATGGCAACCAATATTCCACCGCATAATCTCCGTGAGGTGATCGATGGAATCCTGCTCTTGATCGATAATCCAGAAACGACCATCGATGAGCTGATCAAGGTGATTAAAGGACCTGATTTTCCAACTGGTGGAATCATTATGGGAATGGATGGGATTCGCAAAGCTTACCGAACGGGACGCGGCAGTATTCAGATGCGTGCGAAAACCAATATCGAAGAGATGGGCAATGGAAAAATGCGCATTGTCGTCGAAGAACTACCATTCCAAGTAAATAAAGCGAAATTGGTTGAAAGAATCGCAGAACTGGTTCGAGATCGCAAAATTGAAGGGATTACCGATTTACGTGATGAATCGGACCGCAAAGGAATGAGGGTGGTCATTGAGTTACGAAGGGATGCCAACCCGAGGATTGTTTTAAATAATCTCTTTAAACACACGGCTTTGCAAAGTAGCTTTGGGGTAAATATGCTAGCCTTGGTAGATGGTCGTCCCCGTGTTTTAAATCTAAAACAAGCTTTATCCCACTATCTTGATCACCAAGTGGAAGTCATTCGACGCCGAACGCGCTTTGATCTGAATAAGGCAGAAGAACGGGCTCATATTTTAGAAGGCTTGCGGATTGCCTTGGATCATATCGATGAGGTTATCAATCTGATTCGCTCTTCACGGGATACGCAAACAGCGCGAACAGGATTGATGGAACGTTTTGGACTGAGTGAAAAGCAAGCGCAAGCGATCTTAGAAATGCGCTTGCAGCGCTTGACGGGCTTGGAGCGAGATAAAATTGAATCGGAGTACAATGAATTATTAAAGACCATTGCTGAATTAAAAGCGATTTTAGCTGACGAAAGTAAAGTTCTCCAAATAGTGAAAGAAGAAATTACTGAGATCAAAGAGAAATTTGGGGATGCTCGACGGACGCAGATCAAATTAAATGTAGAAAATATTGAAGATGAAGATTTAATTCCAGAAGAAGAAGTAGCCATTATGATGAGCCACCGCGGCTATATCAAGCGAATACCACTATCCACTTATCGAGCACAGAGAAGGGGAGGAAAAGGGATTACGAGTATGGGAACAAAAGAGGATGATTTTGTTCAGAACCTTTTTGTTACCAACTCGCATAACTATCTCTTATTCTTTTCAAACAAAGGGAAAGTTTATCGCCTAAAGGCGTATGAGATTCCGGAAATGGGACGTGCAGCGCGTGGAACCCCCATTATTAATTTGATTCAAATTGATCAAGGGGAGTATATTCATGCGATTATTCCGGTAAAAGTTTTTGATAGTAAAAGTTATCTCCTCTTTTGTACCGCACAGGGGATTGTTAAGAAAACCGCTTTATCTGAGTTTGAAAATATTCGGCGGAATGGATTGTTTGCGATTAACTTGCGTGAAGAGGATGAATTAGTAGGCGTTCGGTTAACAGATGGCGATCAAGAGGTCATCTTGGGAACAAGTGCAGGGATGTCGATTCGTTTCCACGAGATGGATGTGAGGGACATGGGGCGTTCAGCGACGGGTGTCAAAGGAATTACGCTTGCTGACGATGATTATGTGATTGATATGGATATCGCTGTTCCCGGTAAGGATGTCCTGATTGTTACAAAACGTGGATATGGTAAACGAACACCACTATCCGAATATCGTTTGCAATCTCGGGGAGGAAAGGGAATCAAAACATTAAGCATCACTGAGAAAAAAGGTCTGGTAATTGGACACAAAGTGGTTTCTGAAGAAGAAGATCTGATGATTGTAACCCAATCTGGAACCGTGATTCGCATTAATGTAGCAGATATCTCTGTTCTCGGACGTTATGCACAAGGTGTGAAGTTAATCGCGGTAGAAGGTGACGAGGAAGTGGCTACAGTCGCTCGCGTACAAATCACAGATGAAGTAGAAATAGAACAAAATAAACAGGGGTCATAAGGATGAAGGAGGCGAGCATTGCCTATCCTAAAGGTGATGTTCGCTTTTTACTATTTTTTAGTTGATAAGATGATTGTCATCTTTAAGCAATACTTATCCACAAAATCAATTAATTTATCCACAAGTTATGCACAAGTGTTTGAAAATAATACGCAAATGATGATAATAGGTTTTTTTATCGTTGACAGCCAAAAGATAGCTTTGCTACACTAGCAAAAAATCTTGACAACTAAAGGGAGCGGTCGATTGATGTGGGAAGAAAAGTTTAGTAAAGAAGGCTTGACGTTTGATGATGTTTTGCTTATTCCAGCCAAATCCAGTGTGTTACCCAACGAAGTGGAAGTGCGTACTCGCTTGACGGATACCATATGTTTAAACATACCTTTTATCAGTGCGGGGATGGATACTGTTACGGAGTCGGCGTTGGCGATCGCTCTTGCTCGTCAAGGTGGAATTGGCGTGATTCATAAAAATATGAAGATTGAGGATCAAGCAGAAGAAGTGGATCGTGTGAAGCGCTCGGAAAGCGGCGTGATTACCAATCCTTTTTATCTCCATCCGGAGCATAAAGTTCATGATGCCGAAGCGCTGATGGCTAAATATCGTATTTCCGGCGTCCCCATTGTTGATAAGAACTTAAAATTGGTGGGGATCATCACTAACCGTGACTTGCGTTTTATCCGCGACTATTCCACATCGATTCATGAGGTCATGACAAAAGAAAATCTCGTTACAGCACCGGTAGGAACCACTTTAAAAGATGCTGAAGAAATTCTACAACAACATAAAATCGAAAAACTACCACTGATTGATGATCACGGTATATTAAAAGGCTTAATCACCATTAAAGACATTGAAAAAGCAGAGCAATTTCCTGAAGCAGCGAAAGACGATCATGGGCGTCTACTCGTGGCAGCAGCTGTCGGGGTAGGACGTGATTCGCTTGCTCGTGTAGATGCTTTGGTTGAAGCGGAAGTAGACATGATTGTCGTGGACACCGCACATGGTCATCAAATAGGGGTGTTAAATGCTGTTGCCTCTTTGCGGAAGAGACACCCAAATTTAGTAATTGTTGCTGGAAATGTAGCTACAGGTGAGGCAACCCGCGACCTGATTGAAGCAGGAGCAAGTGTGGTGAAAGTAGGAATTGGACCCGGTTCGATCTGTACCACCCGAGTCGTTGCTGGAATTGGTGTACCTCAGGTAACGGCTATCTATGACTGTGCAACCGTCGCTAAACAGTATAATATACCGATCATCGCCGACGGTGGAATTCGCTATTCCGGAGATATTGTAAAAGCGATCGCTGCGGGTGCTGATGCGGTGATGTTAGGTAGTCTATTTGCTGGTACGGAAGAAGCCCCTGGTGAATCAGAAATTTTCCAAGGACGCCGTTTTAAAGTGTACCGTGGTATGGGTTCACTTGGAGCGATGCAGGCCGGTAGTAAGGATCGGTATTTTCAGGAAAACCAGCAAAAACTAGTTCCCGAAGGAATTGAAGGGCGTGTTCCCTATAAAGGACCATTGGCAGATACAGTTTATCAATTGCTAGGCGGTCTTCGTTCTGGCATGGGATATTGTGGCGTTGCCAATCTCCATGAATTAAAAGAGAAGACTCGCTTTATTCGAATCACCAATGCTTCACTAAGAGAGAGCCATCCCCACGATATTCAGATCACGAAAGAAGCGCCAAACTACCATGGAGGATAACATGCAGAAAAAACTTTCGTAAGAAGCAGGTGTCGCCCGCCCTGCTTCTTTTTTCTTTGTTAATAAGTTGTTATAAAATCAAAATAGTATATAGTGTATAGTAAAAGAAATATCTCGAAAGGAGAGAAAATATGAGGAGAAACTGGTTAATAGGTCTGTTTTGCGGCCTCTTTCTCTACATGTTTGTGGCTGTCGGCTTTGCAGCTCCGCAAGCCTATGCACAGGAAGCCTCTCTTGAGATCGAAGCAACATCCTATTATTTGATGGATTATGAGACGGGAGTCGTCTTAGCAGAAGAACGATCTGAAGAGGCGCTTCCACCTGCGAGCATGACGAAAGTCATTTCTGCCTTTGTCATCCTAGATAAAATCAAAGAAGGAAAGCTAAATTGGGATGATGAAGTGAGAATCAGTTCTCGAGCGGCAAAGATTCCTGAAGTAGGAATCAAGTTAAAAGCCGGAACGACAGAAACAGTTAAAACACTGTTTGATGCGATGCTCATTTACTCTGCAAACAATGCTACGGTGGCTTTAGCGGAACATGTCGGAGGAAGTGAGGAAAATTTTGTTAAATTGATCAATGGGAAGCTGGAAAGTCTGGGACTAACTGGAGCAAAATTTCGAAATGCTTCGGGTTTAGACGAGGAATCTTATGGTGAGTTGATGCCACAGGGAGAAGGCAACAATATGATTTCCGCCAGAGATATGGCGCTTGTTGCTAAGCAACTAATTGAAACCCATCCGGAAGTGCTAGATGTAACCAAAATAGCAGAAAAAACGTTGCGAAGGGGAACAGAACAGGCAGAAAAAATAAAAAATTGGAACTTGATGTTACCTTCGCTTAAATTGGAGTATGAAGGGGTAGATGGTTTAAAGACTGGCTTTACTGATGAAGCAGGGTACTGTTTTGTCGGGACCATGAAGAAAGACAACCAGCGTTTGATCAGTGTTGTGATGGGAACCGAGTCAGAGGTAGCTCGATTTAGAGAAACAAAGAAATTATATGATTATGCAAACAACTTTGAATTAAAGAGTTTTCTCAATGAGAATGGGGTCATTCCAAATCATGAAACGGTCGAAATATTTAATAGTGTCGATCGTTATGTGCCTGTCGTGAGCGAAAAAGAGATTAAATTACCTGTTCCTAAAAATGCAACTAATAAAATCTCTTATGAAGTTACTTATTACCCCAATGTGAAAGCGCCACTTCAATCGGGAGATGCGGTTGGAGAAATAAAAGTACTCAACAATGGTAAAGAAGTGAAAGGAATGGAGCCGATTTTGCTCGTCACCAAATCGGAAGTTGAGGAAGCTAGCTCATTCCGCTTATTTTTCCGGAAAATCTACGATAAGGTTACTGGATGGTTTGATTAAGGACAAATGTGAGTTTTTTTGGACAGCTCAAGGGGATTAGCAGATGTGGAAGAAAGGAAAATGGATCACTTGTATTTGTCTACTGTTGTTTTATTTTTATCCTGAAGTTGTTTTAGCAGGAGAAAGTGACCCAAAACCTCCCGTAATCCAAGCGAGATCATATGTGTTAATCGATTATGAAACCGGTCGCGTGATCACGGGAAAAGATGAAGATAAACCATATCCACCGGCGAGTATGACGAAAATGATGCCGATTTTCATCGTTCTCGACTATATTAAAGCTGGAAAATTAAAATGGGATGACCGGGTAAAAATCAGTCCGCGAGTTGAATCGATCGATGAATCGCAGATTTACTTAAAAGCGGGCGAAGAAATGACGGTTAAAGAACTGTTTATCGCCATGGTGGTTCGTTCAGCGAATGATGCGACGGTAGCTCTAACTGAAAAAATCGCTGGAAGTGAAGAGCGATTTGTTGCCATGATGAACCAAAAAGCAAAAGAGTTGGGATTAAAAAACACGCATTTCTATGCCAGCACCGGTTTAGAGAAGACAGATTACGCCATTCCGCCGAATACCTCTGGTTCGCATGTCATGTCAGCAAAGGACTCAGCCTTGTTGGCAATGCATCTCATCAAGACTCATCCAGAAGTACTCCAGTATACAGCGATATCCCAATATACCTTTCGCCAAGATTCAGATCAACCACTTGTAAGTAACAATACAAATCGGATGCTTCCTGGTCGTCCCAATTATTATTTTGGAACAGATGGTGTGAAAACGGGTTTTACCGATCAAGCCGGCTTCTGTTTTACAGGAACAGCCCAAAGAGATGGTCAAAGATGGATCGCAGTCGTCATGGGAACTGCGACGGCAAATGATAGTTTTCGTGAAACGGCTCGATTGTTTGACTATGGGTTCAATCATTTCCAATTGAAAACTTTTTTTAAGAAAAATGAAGAGCCACCAACCCAAAATAAGGTGGTGGTCAAAAATGGGGTCGAGCGCACGGCATCACTCGTTGTAGAGCAACCTTTGCAACTTCCAATTCGACGCGGGGAAGAACAGCACTATACGTATAAAATCAACGTACCTCAAGAGATCAAAGCACCGAAGAAAAAAGGAACTGTTATTGGAAAAATTCAACTGTTCTATCAAGGAAAAGAAGTGCCATCCGCCTCAAGCAACATCGTCCTTGCCCATGATGTAGAAAAGTTGGGATGGTTTATGCAATTGTTGCGTGATATTGGAGACAAATTTAGTCGCAACTTTGGGTGAAAGATAAAAATAATCTTTAATAAAATGGAATTAAAAGAGCGGAGCTTGTCTATTTTTCCCTTGTGGGGCTTCCAAATATTCATGGATGGAGAGACATAGCTCTTTTATTCCTTTTTTCAATTCTTGATCACTCACATAGGAGAAGCTAAGTCTCAAATGGTTCCATTCTATATGACTTGGATAACAAGCAGAACCGGGTAAAAAACTTATGTTTTTTTTCTTTAGATGATGGAGCAAGTCGATCGTGTTCGTTCCTTGGGGAAGCGTCACCCAAATATTGAAACCTCCTTGGGGACGAGTCCAAGTGACGGATGCAGGAGCAAAGTCGGATAAGGATTGGAGAGACAGATCTCTTTTTTGTTTTAGTGTATCGCGTAGTTTCTTTAGCAAATGAGAGATAATATTTGTTTGTAAGATCGGTAAAATAATTTTTTGATTAATAAGAGGATTCCCCATATCTGCATTGGTTTTCGCAGCAATCAGCCGGTTTAGGATGACCCCTGAGGCAACTAAAAAACCGATGCGGCAACCAGGGGAAAGGATTTTACTCAATCCTTTTAAATAAATCACATTGCCATGTTGATCCAAGGATTTAATATGAACAGGAGGAGATTGATCAAAGTAGATTTCACTCCAAGGATCATCTTCTAGGATGAGACAATTGATTTCATTGGCTAGTTCGATCAATTCCCGTCTTCTTTTTTGACTCATAATAAAGCCAGTAGGATTTTGGAATGTCGGAATTGTATAGATTAGCTTGGGTGTATATGTGTCTAAAAGTGAAGTTAATCGATCCATCCTCATCCCTTCGTGATCCATGGGAACTGGGATCACGGTTGCTCCGCGACTGCGGAAGATATCGATCGCTGCGGGATAAGTGGGTTGCTCGGTAAATACCACATCTCCCGGTCCGAGAAAACAGCGAGCTACTAGGTCAATTCCCTGTTGAGAGCCATTGGTCACTAAAATATCCTCCGGGGAAACATCAATCTTTTCCCTTTTCAGATAGTTGGTCAACGCTTTACGCAATTCGAAATCTCCTTGAATCTCCCCGTATTGTGCTAAAATCTCCGGTTCTTTTTGAATCAACTGTTGCATGCTATTGACTAAGAACTCGGTGGGAAGCAAATCGGGATGGACGATGGGACTAGAAAATTGGATATTTGCTAGTTGTTGATCATAGTACATATCCTGTGTTCGATGAACATAATCTGGAATTTGCTGTAGAATATTCTCCTCTTTGTTCCTCTCTCCTTTTTCGCTATAAAAATCTTTTACAAAAGTTCCCTTCCCTTGAATTCGTTCAATAAAATTTTCTTTCTCCAGTAATACATAGGCCTGAACAACTGTTACAGGACTGACCCCTACTGTTTTAGCCAGTTTGCGAACAGATGGAAGGCGTGAGCCACCAGGAAAATAGCCTGAGAGGATCCGATCAGCAAAATGTTGATAAATCTGTTCGACCAGTGATACAGGTGAGCTTCGATTCAACTCTATTTTCATCCGATCTCTCCTTTAAGTGTTATAGTCAGTTATTGACTGTTATATTCCAGTGTAACTAGAATGTAGTAGGAAAACAACAATGATCTATGAGAGTAAGAATTGATTTCGTAGACCAAAGGATGAAGTGCCGAACCTACTCCACTACCATACCAAGAATCAAATGATAACAGGAGGGAATAAGATGACGATTTATAAAGCGGCGACCATTGCTGGATCGGATACCAGTGGTGGTGCAGGATTGCAAGCAGACTTAAAAACCTTTCAAGAACGTGGTGTATACGGGATGACAGCCATTACCACGATGGTAGCGATGGATCCAGAGCAATGGAATCATCTTGTATTTCCGGTCGACTTAGATACAGTCAAAGTACAACTAAGAACCATTTTTGAAGGGATCGGAGTCGATGCTGTCAAAACAGGGATGCTGGGAACACTACCATTAATCGAATTAGTGGGTGAAACACTTCAGCAGTATAAAGATCAAACGGATCGGATTGTCATCGATCCTGTGTTGGTGTGCAAAGGGACAGATGAAGTTTTAAATCCAGATGCTTTAACAGGTCTACGAGAAGTTTTGGTTCCTTTAGCAACCGTAGCTACCCCTAATTTATTTGAAGCAGCTCAGCTTAGCAAGCGTGGACCGATTCGCACGATCGATGATATGAAAGAAGCAGCTGCTCGAATTCATGAGCTTGGTGCCAAATATGTCCTCATCAAAGGAGGAAGCAAGCTACAGCATGAAAAAGCAGTGGATTTGCTATATGATGGAAAAGATTTCGAGCTATTGGAATCCGATCGGATTAACACCACTTATACGCATGGGGCTGGTTGTACATATGCTGCAGCCATCACCGCGGAGCTAGCAAAAGGAAAGCCGGTAAAAGAAGCGATTGGTACCGCCAAAGCATTTATTACCGAGGCGATTCGCCATTCGTTCCCGATTAACTCTTTTGTAGGTCCAACATTACATGCAGCGTATCGTTTATATGGGGATCAAGCAAAATAAGAGATGGGCAACAAAATAGAAAAGCATGTTCAGAATAGAAGTATTTAATTAAGTGGGCAAAAGAAGATTTTTTTATATAAAGGAGGATTCCCATGGACAACGGTCGTCAGGTGGATAGAGAAAAAGTAAAACAGAGTGTGGTTGAAATACAAAAAGGCGGCGTGATCATGGATGTTGTCAACGCCGAGCAAGCGAAAGTGGCTGAGGAAGCAGGAGCTGTCGCTGTAATGGCTTTGGAGAGGGTTCCAGCAGATATTCGCGCGGCTGGTGGAGTGGCACGGATGGCTGATCTACGCATTGTGGAAGAAGTACTCCAAGCGGTGAGCATACCGGTAATGGCCAAAGCGCGCATTGGTCATTTTGTTGAAGCTCGCCTTCTCGAAACGATGGGTGTACATTATATCGATGAAAGTGAAGTGCTTACTCCAGCAGATGAGCTATTTCATATTGATAAAAAGCAATTTACTGTTCCGTTTGTATGTGGAGCCCGTGACTTAGGAGAGGCGTTGCGTCGAGTAGGCGAAGGAGCTTCGATGCTTCGGACAAAAGGTGAACCAGGCACGGGAAACATCGTTGAAGCGGTTCGCCATATGCGGATGGTACAGAGACAAATTCGCCGCGTTCAAAATATGTCTCACGATGAATTGATGGCCGAAGCGAAGGAATTGGGAGCACCTTACGAGCTCTTACTGCAAGTCCATGAAACTGGTCGCTTGCCTGTTGTAAACTTTGCTGCAGGAGGCATCGCTACCCCAGCAGATGCTGCGTTGATGATGCATCTGGGAGCAGACGGGATCTTTGTTGGCTCAGGAATCTTTAAATCGGAAAATCCTGCCAAATATGCTCGGGCGATTGTTGAAGCAGCTGCTCATTATGAGGATTTTGCTCTCATTGCCAAGCTATCCAGAGATCTAGGCAGTCCGATGGAAGGAATTGAAATTTCCAAACTTCGTGCGGAAGAACGGATGCAAGAGCGGGGTTGGTAAGAAGGAAAGCTTTTCGGAAGATTTGCGTATGAATGCTTATCTTATGGAAATGGTTCATCAGGCTTAAGAAGAGTAGAGAGAGCATACAAAAATAAAATTTTAAATATAGTAGACGCTAGTGGAGAAAAAACAAATGACCTCTTCATAAATATTTTGTGAAAATGTGCCAAGAAGATATGGCTAAAATGATTGGACTTAGAGTATAATAATGAGTAAATTATCGACTGACAATGATAAATTTGAACGTGAAGAAGAGGCAAGTAGCCACCTTGGTTTGACACAGAGAGGCGATGGTTGGTGCAAATCGTCCAAAACAAGTGGTGAATCCACCTTGGAGCGAAGCGTGTAAAATGATCATTTAAGCGTCTTCGGTTGCGAGCCGTTATCTCGCCATGAGAGGAACAGTCATTTATTTTACGCGCTGTTCAATAAGGGTGGTACCGCGGAACCTTCCGTCCCTTTGTGGGGGGAGGTTCTGTTTTTTTATTTTAAAAAAGGGGGTGAATCTATTACAGAAAACGGGTCACTCGATCGAAAAAATGGATGCCCAACCACTCCTCCAAATCATAGGGAAATCCAATCGATGGAGTTGTAGCGTTTTCTGTAATGGGCGAAATGTTAAATATTAAACAGTTGAGAGATCAGCTTACCGATATAAAAAATAAATTAGCGAAGCGCGGAGGAGATCAATCGTACTTAGAATCGTTTGCTGTCATGGATCAACAAAAGCGGGAATTGATCGTGCAGTCGGAAGAGCTAAAAAAGCAACGCAATATGGTTTCCCGGGAAATATCGGAGCTCAAAAAAGCGAAACAGGATGCTCAAGATAAGATAATGGAAATGCGCCGCGTGGGAGAAAAAATAAAACAACTGGATGAAGAAATTCGCCAGCTAGATCGCAAGATGAATCAAATTCTTTTGACGATCCCGAATATCCCACATGAATCTGTGCCCGTAGGTCAATCGGAAGAAGAGAATATGCCAGTTCGTTATTGGGGAGAAATCCCACAGTTTTCCTTCAAAGCAAAACCACATTGGGAGATTGGTCAAGCGTTAAATATCATTGACTTTGAACGAGCGGCCAAGGTATCTGGTTCGCGCTATGTCTATTATCTAGGGCTTGGAGCTCAATTGGAACGGGCTTTAATCAATTTTATGTTGGATCTTCATACGACGGAGCATGGCTATCAAGAAGTCGTTACTCCGTTTATTGTCCAACGGGAGAGCATGATTGGAACCGGACAACTACCCAAGTTTGCCGAAGATGCTTATCGTGTGGAAGAAGAAGACTCTTATCTCATTCCTACTACCGAGGTTCCATTGGTCAACTATTTTCGGGATGAGATCTTGGCAAATGAAGATCTCCCCATAAATGTAACGGGGTATAGCCCCTGTTTTCGCTCGGAAGCGGGCTCTGCAGGAAGAGATACACGTGGGATCATTCGCTTGCATCAATTTCATAAAGTAGAGTTGGTAAAAATTGTTCATCCGGAATCTTCTTATGATGAGCTGGAAAAGCTAGTCACTCATGCTGAACAGATTTTACAAAAGTTGGAATTGCCTTATCGTGTGGTTTCGCTCTGTACAGGAGATCTTGGCTTCTCTGCAACAAAAACCTACGATATAGAAGTCTGGTTGCCTAGCGCCAATATGTACCGTGAGATTTCTTCCTGTAGTAACTGTGAGGACTTTCAGGCACGGCGTGCCTCGATCCGATTCCGTCGTCATGTGAAGAGAAAACCGGAATTTGTTCATACTTTAAACGGCTCAGGACTCGCAGTGGATCGAACCATTGCTGCTATTTTGGAAAACTACCAGCAAGAAGATGGGACCGTTCGGATCCCTAAAGTGTTGCAACCGTATATGGGTGGAAAA
This sequence comes from Thermoactinomycetaceae bacterium, assembly GCA_025449975.1. GTDB lineage: Bacteria > Bacillota > Bacilli > Thermoactinomycetales > Thermoactinomycetaceae > Thermoflavimicrobium. The sequence goes on along the minus strand of JANWIG010000026.1, from coordinate 22,929 downwards.
ACGCAAATCGGATAAAACCCTATTGTCTGGATGGTGTCAGGAGAAATAACCGGCACCATCCAAATTATTTTTAGGAGATGCCTTGACATATCATTCGAAATCTGTATAATCTATTCTTGTGACCCCGTTTATGGAGAGGTGGTCGAGTGGTTTAAGGCAGCGGTCTTGAAAACCGCCGTAGTCGTGAGGCTACCGTGGGTTCGAATCCCACCCTCTCCGCCAAATGAAAAAGAAGTTGTCCGAATGGACAACTTCTTTTTGTTTTTAGTGAAAAAGGAACGTGGGCGATCAGCATAAAAAAAGCGCAATAAGAGTCCATCTCTTGTTGTGCTTTTTTGTTTTATTAGAAGATTTCTTCTAGGCTCAGGAGATAAATGAAATTTTCCTCAGTAGCCAATAATGAGAAGGGATCGACAATCCGTATGACATATTAAATGTTTTAATTAGTATATTATGTTTAATTAGTCTATTAATATGTCATATTTACTGATATAATGGAAGTGTGAGGCGGAGCTCAAGAGGAATGATGGTGGTTTCGTGATCCCGAAATGAGCGGGATGATAAGAAAGCCAATGGGGTGAGAGGTATGGTGAAACTAGGTAGACCAAAATCAAATCACGAAGAGAGAGAACGAGTAGCTTTATATTTTCCTGAATCACTAAAATTTGCTTTGGAGCGGTTAGCTGAACGTTTAGATCGTTCTGAAAATGAACTAGCTAAACTAGCAATTACGCGAATTTGTTCCGAGTATAATATAGAGATTCGTTCATTGACTGAAGAAGAACGAATGAAACGTTTAGAAAAAAAAGCCAAAAACACACGTAGAGGGAAATCGAGAATTGAAAAATTAAGGGAATTAAACGGAAGTCAATAAGAAAGTAAAGCAGATGAACGGTAGTAAATGAAAATAATCATAAAAGTTATTAACAATATGTGAATAATATGTGGATAACTATTTCCTTGGCGACTCGATATTTGTGAATAATATATTTATATTCACTAATTACAGTGATTATGTTAATAATATATGACATCGTAGAGTTTTCTTGTGGATAACTTGTGAATAAAGTGTGGATAATAAACAATTTTTATCCACACTTTGTGTTTTTTGTGGATAACCTGTGGATAACTAAATATTCTAATTTGGAAATAAAGACAATTCCTTCTGATGAAAGGGATTTGAAGGAGTTGTTACCAATTATAGATATATCAATAATATTTGTTCTGACCCCATCAGCCGTTTTACATGGGGTGAGAAATAATTGCAAGTTGGTTGGTCTGATGTTATTATTTACTTAATTTGACCGCAATTTTTTGGATCAGTCAACGGATGATGCGCCCGTAGCTCAGCCGGATAGAGCAGTAGTTTCCTAAACTATGTGTCAGAGGTTCGAGTCCTCTCGGGCGCGTTCGAAAAGGGAAGTACCTCCTTTCTGTCAACATGGCGGAAAGGAGGTGTTTTTTATTTGAATAAAAGATACAGAGTGAAATATAATTTTTAAGAATTGTGAAAGGGGGTATAAAGGTACATATAGTAAGTCATATAGTGAAAGAAAGGTAGATCGGATATGTTTATCATCTTACTTATTGCAATCGGGATTGTGTTGTTGTATTTAGCCAAAAGAATGGTGAAAGGAGAGACAGAGGAGCAAGTAGAGAAATCATCAGAAGAAAAGGAGAAGTATAAACAGCAAGCCTCAGTCTATTTATTGTTAGGAATTGTTATGATTTTATGTGGAGTAATCTCCATTTTTACATAAGGTATAGAAAATTGTATATAATCGGAAGAAATAAATCGATTTTGAGCGCTCGAGTAAAAATGGCAATTGAAAATGTTTTTTTATAATGATGAGAAACTTTAAAGAACATGGCATGATTTTTCTAATTTATAATAAAAAATATATAAAATGTTACATATATCCGTGTTAAGATGTTTTATACTGGGATGCAATCGATGGATGAAATGTAAAGACATTTAACGGTTGAAGAAAGTGATTCCTTGATTCGATCCTATTGGTAGTATTTCTCGCTTTTTTTAATTGGAAGGATTTTTATTCGGGGATCCTATCGGAGGTGGCATCGGTTGGATACGGTAACGCATGGTTTGTTTGGCTTTACGTTATATAAAGTGATAAATAAAAAAGATTTAGATAAACCTGTGCGACGCGGTTTGCTGTTTGCAGCTCTTGTTGGAAGTGAAATCCCAGATATTGATGTGGTGGCTGGACTAACTGAACAGGGACAAATTATGCAACAAATGTGGCATCGTGGGATCACCCATTCTCTTTTTTTGGTTCCTTTTTGGGCTTTATTGATTTATGTTATCGCTTATCTGCTCTTTAAAGTAAAAGATATACGTATTTTATATACTGCAGGGATCGCTGTTTTTGTTCATAATACGCTTGATCTCTTTAATGCTTGGGGAACGGGCTATTTGGAGCCGTTTTCATCCGTGCGTTTAACGATTGGAACACTTTCGATTATCGATTTTGTTTTTTGGGCCATTTTCCTCATTGGTTTATTGATCGTTTGGTTACGTAAGAATATGGATTCAACACGCGTTTTTCGTATGGTAGCGTTAGCGATGTTTCTACACTTTAGCATTCAATCTTCCCAAGGACTTTGGTTGGAAGCACAAGCCAAAGAGCAATACGATCAAACTGAACTGGTTGCCACGTTTGTCCCATGGCACTTTCAAATTGTCGGTAAAAAAGGGGAACGGGTAGAGATTACCCAGCAATCTTTGTTTACAGAGCCTAAAGTGGTAAAAACGTTTATCTCCAAAGATCAAAGTGATCTTACCCCGTTATTTGCACAAAATCCGCGGGCAGAAGTACTCGCACAATGGTCTCCGTTTGTGGTGGTGATCGATGATGAGAAACGTTTGGGAATCGCTGATCCCCGTTTCTATCGCGGTGGGGGATTTATGTTGGAAGAATATATTGAAAAGAAATAGTAGAAATAGAGAAAAAGGATTCCAAAAAGGGATGGTTGTTTTTGGAATCCTTTTTCTTTTTCGTGGTTCAAAAATGCCCATCCCCACAATCCTTTCTGGAACAGTGAGCTGAATCGTGAAAATTAAATTCGTTATTTGTATGGAAAGATTGTAAAATGAAATATGGTAAGGATTGTTGAAATTTTCCGCCACCCAGTCTCTTCTGAAGACCGTGATTTATGTCGATCAAGGCACTTTCGAATGAGTGGTTGGGAAGAATTTGACAGACTTACGATCATTTCATTTTATTGTAGAGGGATACTTTATAGCGGGGGATGGAGTACATGCGTCATGAAAAGGTAGACATTATATTTCAAGCTGCTGTGCAAGTTTTTGCGGAACGAGGTTTTGATCAAGCGAAGATGGATGAAATTGCCCAAGTAGCGGGAGTCGCAAAGGGAACCATCTATTATCATTTCAAAAGTAAAGAGGATCTTTTTTCGGCCTTAATGAATGAAGGGATTGAAAACCTAATCGATTATGCGAAAAGAAATATTACCTTATATTCACGTCCCATCGAGCAACTAAATGCATTGATTCATGCGCATATTCAGTTTTTTATTGAGAATAAGAAATTAGCAAAGCTTTTATTGGCTGAGGCATTTGGAACCAAAGAACGCCAGCGACAATTTCGTCGGCAAATCCATGAGTATATTTTGTTAATTAAACGAATTTTAGATGAAGGTGTACGCGCAGGGGAATTTTCCATGATCCATCCTCATGAAATGGCCAGTTCCTTATTTGGGGCAGCCAGTATTGTGGTGCTACATAAAATTTATAGTTTTGAAGGACGAGAGAGGAAAGTAGACCTGAAAGCAACGGTAATGGTTGAAACAATTAGAGAGCTAGTTTTTAATGGAATTTTAAAGAAAGAATAGTCATAAAGTATAATCATTATGATTTCCCTTGAAGATCGATCTGTCTGGGGTAAGAAATGGATCAAAAACTTCATAGAGAAACAAAATACCCCACTTTTGTCTAAGGGAGATGAAAGTGGAAAAGCTTATGATCTCTTATTGTTTCAATCGTTTTTGGTCTAACCAAAACTTAAGAAAAGAAAAAACCGCCTATCCATTAGCTCCACTCACTTTTCGAAGGGAGCTATTTTTTATTAATAAAACGTAATAGTTACGATTTACTAGAAGGAAATCCTATTATATAATGATGTTAGTTTGGAAATAATAAGATTCATTTGCAAATCTGTGCTTGATTTCATACAACATAGGAGGAATTGGATTGAAAAGGAGAATAGGATTTCTATCTTTGATACTGTTATCGATCGTCGGTCTGCTCGTTGGCTGTGGAAGCAAAGCAGTTTCGACAGAGGAAGAAGGCAAGTGGAAAGTAGCTACTAGTTTATATCCATTTGAGTACTTTATTAAGGAGATCGGAAAAGAACATGTGCAAGTGACCAACGTGATTCCCCTTGGAGTAGAGCCACATGATTTTGAATTGACGGCAAAGGATGTAGCGAAGCTCCATGAGATGGATTTATTTGTTTACCAAAGTGCAGGATTTGAATCGATTGAAAAAGTGGCTAGTTTACTGCAAGCAGAAAAATTGGTGGATGTATCGAAAGGAATTCCGTTATTGCATGGCGAAGCGCATCATCATGAGCATGAAGAGCATGGCAAGACAGGTCATGAGGAAGTAGACCCGCATATCTGGTTGGACCCCCAACTTGCAAAAAAGCAGGCCGCTCATATTCGCGATGCTTTAATGAAATTGGATGCAAAGAACAGTCAAGATTATGAAAAAAACTATAACGAGCTGGCTGCTGAATTGGACCGTTTGGATCAAGAATATCAGCAGATGGTTGAGAAAGCGCAGCAGAAAAAGTTTGTGACTTCGCATGCCGCTTTTGGTTATCTAGCCAAACGTTATCAATTGGAACAGATTCCTGTCTCTGGACTTTCTCCTTCAAGCGAACCAAGTCCGCAAGCAGTCAAGGAGATTATTGAAACCATGCGGAAGCATCAATTGAAATATATTTTGTTTGAGACCTTGGTAAGTGGAAAAGTAGCTGAAACGATTCAAAACGAAGTGAAAGCAGAAACGTTGATCATGAATCCATTGGAAGGATTAACGCAAGCAGAGATCCAAAAGAATGAGGATTATTTCTCCGTCATGCGAAAAAACAAAGAAAACTTGGCGAAAGCGTTAGGTGTTCAACCATGAGTACACATGTGATAAAATGTGAAGGCGTTTCTTTTGCTTATGAAAAAGAACGGGTATTGGAAGATATTCATTTGACAGTGGAAGAAGGGGAATTTCTAGGGATCATTGGTCCTAACGGATCTGGAAAATCTACTTTGATCAAATTGATTTTGCATCTTATAAAGCCTCAAACGGGTAAGATCGAGGTATTTGGGAAGCGAATTCAAAATCAAAAGGATCGCTCCCTGATAGGTTATGTTTCGCAAAAGGCAAATAGCTTCCAACGAGGATTCCCAGCTACAGTAAAGGAAGTAGTCGCTTCAGGTTTATATGGGAAACTTGGGCTGATGCGCTGGATGAAAAAAGAGGATTGGAAAAAAGTAGAGGAAGCGATTGAATGGGTTGGTTTATCTGCATTTGCTGATCGCAATATCGGAAACTTATCAGGCGGTCAACAGCAGAGAGCGTTTATTGCACGGGCGCTGGTTAGCGAACCCAAATTACTGATATTAGATGAACCTACGGTCGGAATCGATGTGAAATCTTCAAAGCAGTTTTATGACTTTTTAGTGGAGTTACACCAGCAAACTGAATTAACTCTCGTTCTCGTTACCCATGATATGCATGCAGCCATGACGATTGTTGATCGGATCGCTTGTTTAAATAAGCGACTATTGTATCATGGACCCACCGATCATTTGATGATGAAAGAGAAAGATATTTTAACCCAACTTTTCGGCAACAGTCTTTTTTCAATCCAAGAAAATCAATTTTGTCCATCCTAGTTGATAAGGGGGAACAAGGTGCCAGGCCTAGGCGCTATGTCATATGTTTGAGAGTTTAACAGAGATGTTTCAATATGAGTTTATGCAGCGAGCATTGTTAGCTGGTGTGATTGTGGGCGGAATTTGTCCGTTGATTGGTGTTTTTCTAGTGGTTCGCCGCCTTTCTTTGTTGGCTGAGTCATTGGCTCATGTTTCACTGGCTGGTGTGGCAACCAGTTTGTTTGTTCAAAAAGAATGGGGATGGTTGATGCAGGTCCATCCGTTTTATATGGGGATGGCTTTCTCTGTCTTTGGCTCTGTTTTTGTGGAGAAAATGCGAAAGATGTATGCCAGTTTTCAAGAACTATCTTTACCTATTTTGCTATCGATTGGAATGGGAGTGAGCGTGGTCCTGATTAGTGCGGCCGGTGGCTTTAATGCGGATGTAGCTGGTTATTTGTTTGGATCGCTCATTGCTGTCAAAGAGGAGCATGTGAAAACGATTGCAATGGTCGGAGTATTGGTACTCCTATTAGTGGCGCTATTTTACAAGCAATTGTTTGCCTTATCATTTGATGAGGAACATGCGATATTAACAGGTATTCCCTATCGTTTTATCAATTTGTTATTTATTATTCTCGTTGCCTTGGTGATCTCTTCGGCAATCCAAATCGTTGGCTCGTTGCTCGTTTCCTCGTTGATCACTTTGCCCGTGGCTGCTAGCTTGCAAATTGCCAATAGTTTTCGGCAAACGGTCATTTATGCGATTATTTTTGCTGAACTAGCTGTTTTGATTGGATTTTTCGCCGCATATTCTTTAAACTTAGCATCAGGAGGAGCCATTGTTCTCGTTTCTGTAGCGATTTGGCTCTTGGTAGTCATTTGGAAGAAAATAGGGTTACAGTGGACAGGAAAAGTTGCTAGGAGCGAGTGAAATGGATTTAAAGCAAGCATTGTCCCTTTTAAAGAAAAATGGGTATAAATATACGGATAAGCGCGAATTAATGTTAAATTTATTTCAAAAAGAAGGGCGTTATTTAACGGCAAAAGAGATTTTGGATTACATGCAAGCCAAGTTCCCGGGTCTTAGCTTTGACACTGTTTATCGTAATCTTTCGCTATTTGAGAGATTGGGTATTCTCGAAGGAACGGAATGGGATGGTGAAAGACGTTACCGAATCCATTGTAATAAAGATCATCATCACCATATGATTTGTACAGATTGTGGGAAAACCAAATTACTTCATATCTGTCCGATGAATGGGATTTTAGGAGAGCCTGATGACTTTGAAATTACTGGTCATAAATTTGAGATTTATGGACTCTGTGCGGAATGCAATGGAAATAATAAAGCGACCAAATCTTTTACATCCAATCGTTGAGAAGCCCGACTGAAGGGATTAGGTAGGGATGGATCGATACGATTTATTTATGCAAGAAGCGATCAAAGAGGCTTTAAAAGCGCAGCAATTGGGAGAAGTTCCGATTGGAGCGGTCATCGTCCATCGCGATCAGGTAATTGGGCGAGGACACAATTTACGCGAAACAAAGCAAGATCCGCTCGCTCATGCCGAAATGATCGCGATCAAAGAAGCTTCGCAGCAATTGAATAGTTGGAGACTGAATGAGTGTGAGCTATATGTCACTTTGGAACCCTGTCCGATGTGTGCCGGAGCGATTATCCAAGCACGGGTAGAACGATTGATTTTTGCTACGGAAGATCCCAAAGCTGGTTGTGCAGGGACATTGCTAAACTTATTAAATGAAGATCGCTTTAATCACCAAACCGAAGTGATTTCCGGAGTCCGCAGGGAGGAATGTAGCCTGCTACTCACTCGTTTTTTTCAAAATCTTCGTCAGCAAAAAAAGTTAAAAAAACAGCAGCAGAAAAGAGAGAGATGATAAATAAAAAGATCTTGTCTCGTGAATGAGACAAGATCTTTTTATTTATCCCATTTTATAGCTAATCCCATAACCACCTGTGGGGTAGACCCATTTGATATTGTTTGCAGGACAGGCAATTCGACAGGTTCCACACTCAATGCAGTTTTCAAAGGCGATCATGGTGATTTTTTGTTTAGGGTCCCATTCATAGACATCTGCAGGACAGAAATAATTGCAGTTTTTCCCTTGACAGGATTGGCAAACATCCTGCTCTTTGATTGTTAGATGGGAGATAGTATCGCATTTAAAGCGAATAGTATATAGTTTGTCGGTAATCGTTGTCTGACTCATCCGTTCATCGCCCTCCAACCTTTCCAACCTAATTTGATCAAATTCAGTGTGCCACCCGTCGCTTCTTTGATCTGATCCATGGCATATTTTTGTTTTTCCACTTTGGTAATACCATCGATGGAAAACATGTTAAAAGCGGCTTGATTGGCTGCCTGTGGTAGTCGATGAAACAAGACTTCCGGATCTGCTTCTTTTAGGAACTGATGCATATGACGATACTTCTTCAGGTCCTTCATAATAAAGGAATTTTTCAGTTTTTGATCATATGCTTGGAGTGACTCAGCTGAGAAATCGCCTACTTTTTTTGCTTCAATAATCGCCTCTCCTGCCATTTGCCCAGAAGCCATCGCCAGATTGGTTCCTTCTCGGTGAACAAAGTTTACCAGCTGCGCAGCGTCCCCGACAACGCACCAACCATCACCGGATAGTTTGGGAACTGAATAATAGCCTCCCTCTGGAATCAGATGAGCGGAATATTCGAGCGTTTCTCCCCCTTGGATCAATTTACGAATCATCGGATGCTTTTTAACCTCTTCTAAAATTGTATAAGGTTTGATTTTATTCTCACTCAGGTGATTTACCATGATTCCAATTCCTAAGGAGATCGATTCTTTATTCGTATATAGGAAACCCATCCCAGCCATTCCCAAAGAAGTTTCACCCATAAATTCAATCGTAACCCCTTCGTTGCCTTCGAGATTGAAACGATCCTCGATTTTTTGTTTTGGTAGGGCGATCACTTCTTTGACTGCGAGTGAAATTTCATCAGAAGACCATTCTCTCCGGACTCCCAATGCTTTTCCTAAAAGTGAGTTGACGCCATCGGCGATGACGACCACATCCGCATATAAATCGCCATCTGGACGGTCCACTTTTACACCGACTACACGATCTCCTTCCCGCAGTAAATCGACCGCTACCGTTTGATAAACAGGAATCGCTCCTGCTTCCACTGCTTTGTTAGCAAACCATTGATCAAATTTCACACGGAGTCCTGTAAAACAATTGATTGGATCTTTAAATGCTTCATTTCGATGGCTGAATCCAATGAAAGATTCTTTTCCCATCAACCAGATTCGCTGTTCGATAATGTTTCGTTCCAGCGGAAAGTTTCGTTCTTTCCAAAACTCTGGAATCAGATCTTCCAATTGTTTGCGATAGAGAACACCACCAAAAACATTTTTGGCTCCTGGGAACTCGCCTCTTTCCAAAAGAACCACTTTTAATCCAGCTCTCGCCATGGTCAAAGCAGCTGCTGTTCCCCCGGGACCAGCACCTACCACTACCGCATCAAATTTTTCTTTCAAGATGGATCCGCTCCTTCTTCAAACTTCTATGATCGAAATAGGGATGCCCCATGTTGTTTTGCAGCTTTTCTTTTTTTCGCTTCGCGGATGAGTGCAGGAATAATTTGGAATAAATCACCAACAATTCCATAATGAGCAATCTGGAAGATCGGAGCATCGGGATCTTTATTGATGGCGACGATGACCTCTGAATTTTGCATTCCGACAGTATGTTGGACTGCCCCTGAAATTCCCGCTGCAATAAATAACTTTGGTCGGACCGTTGCTCCTGTTTGTCCAATTTGATAGTCGTGGGAAATCCAACCGACATCGACACAGGGGCGAGTCGCTCCAATTTCTCCGCCCAACTCCTGTGCAAGTTCTTTTAAGAGTTTAAACCCTTCCGGTCCTCCTAATCCTCGTCCACCAGCGACAATGACATCCGCTTCTTCCAAATGGACTTTTCCTTTTTCTTCAATAAATTCGATGATTTTGGTCGCGATTTCACTCTCTCTGATTTCATTTTTGATGCGGATGATTTCACCTGTTCGACTAGGATCACGGGGTAAAGCTTCAAATACACCTGCGCGCGCAGTGGCCATCTGCGGTCGATACTTTTTACAGAGAATCGTTGCCATCATCTTCTCAGAAAAAGCTGGACGACTAGCAAGAAGTAATCGGGATGGTGGAGGCTCTACATCCAACTGGGTAGTATCCGCAGTCAGTCCGGTCGGCAAGTGAGTCGCAATCGCTCCGGCTAAATCGCGACCCGTCGCTGTCGCTCCAAATAAACAGATTTCCGGCTTACACTCCCGAATGAGATTTAGTGTAATACGGCTATATGGATACGTACGGTAATCTTTTAACTCAGGACCTTCACACAGATAGACGCGATCTGCCCCATAATAGATTGCTTCTTGGGCAATCTCTCCTACTTGGTCCCCGATCACCAAGGCGATCAAAGGGGCTTTTAGCTTGGTAGCCATCTTTTTCCCGATCCCGAGCAACTGCCAAGATACACTCTTGGGAACACGATTTCTTTGTTCGACAAAGACGAGAATTCCGCGATATTGAGACCAATCAGGCATTTGTTCTTTGGTTCCTTTCTTGGCGGGCATCTGCTTCACTCCCTTTCATATCAGAGCCAGCCTAACTGTTCTTGTACATTTCTTTTGTTGAACAGCTGGATAGCGATCTCTTCAGGTGTTTCTCCCTTGATTTCTTCTCCTTCCACTTTGCGAACTTTTGGCACCCATGTTTTCCCGACGATGGTAGGAGAGCCTTTTAATCCGATTTGGTTGTAATCAACATGGGAAAAGCTAGCTGTCGTCCAAACAGGTGGTTTGTATCTGGCGGCGCGAATCATGCCAGATAATGAGGCGCGATGGACTGGGCTAATTTCTTTTAAGGCGGTGATCAGAACAGGTAAGTTGGTTTCGACTGCCTCGATGCCATCTTCTAAATAGCGCAGTACACGAACTCTTCGTTTCTTCAAATCAATTTGAATTATTTTTCCAACATAGGTTAACTGCTCTAAATGGAGGCGACAGGCGATCCCAGGACCCACTTGACCAGTGTCACCGTCTAATGTCTGTTTCCCGCAGAAAACCATATCGACCGGTCCCCATTCCTCTGCCGCTTTTTGGATGGCTTTGGTCAATACGTAGGAAGTCGCAAGGGTATCAGCGCCAGCAAACTTTCGATCAGAAACGAGAATAGCCTCGTCAGCTCCAAGCGAAATACATTCTTTTAAAGACTTTACAGCTGGGGGAGGTCCCATCGTAATCACGGTAACACGGGCCCCATACTCTTTTTTGATACGTAAAGCAGCTGCCAAACCGTGCAGATCATAAACATTGACGATACTGGGCACACCTTGTCGGATTAACGTGTTATTATTAGGATCAATCCGAATCTCTCTGCTGTCCGGTACTTGCTTGATGCAAACAACAATATGAAGCATGTCAAACTATCCCCTTTATAAATCATTCTATTGGTCAGGTTGAAAATGATGGGGAATCCCCCCAAATCCATTTGCTTTATGAATAGGCATGCGGGCTGGGAGGAAAATCCGCTAAAAATGAAAAAATGAAAAACGAGATTTATCCCTTTAGCAAATGACGGATTTGTTGATGAAATGAAGGGGATGTAAGCAAATCCCTTCTCGCGTAGTCATCGATGACTTTAGATAACTGCCAAGCTTCTTCATAAGAACGAATGATCTTCGATTGATAGTAAGGGCTCCGATCCCAATGGTTCTTATCTTTACAAACAGGGTACACAGCAACCCTCCAACCTTTCTCCAGTTGGTTTTCCATCCAGATCAAGGCGATTAACCAATGAGTGATCGATTGAGTACCTAGCTTAATTTGATCTTCTGGTATGATAGATGCACGATCATTAGGACCAATGGCAATCAATGGCTTATCAAAAAAGTCTTTAAAAAGTGGTTTGTCGGTCATCAATCTCTCCTTCCTTCAGATCAAAGTGTGTGGTCGTGTCTCTTTAGAGAGGAAAGAAAAGATTGGAATCACTTGTTTTAAATGGAAAACAGAGTTGAGTTCGATTGATGGACGAAAGATATATTGTGCATTATTTCACAAATAAAAGTAAGTATTAATGCGTATGCTTTACACATGACAACCACACTTTGTGAAAATGTTATCAATATCATTTTACACCAATTTCAATAATTAATTAATACGATAAAAGGAGGAAATATTTTTTGTTCAAAAAAAGAAAAAAGATGATTGACATTTGAGGAGGTCAGGAGGAAGGATTCAGGGATACTGGTTTGAAGAAGCAATGGATCATAAGATGGACGATTTTGATTTTATAAGTTGTCCAGTAACGGTTCGTGCGAATCCCGCAACCAATCTCGAAAATAAGAGGACATTGCTGGGGTGGTCAGAGCAGAATTCACTTCAAAACTTGATTATGGCGTTGGTCAAGCATTGATTACGGGTCTGATTTCTGGTTCGGGAAAGAAGAAGACATGAGATCATCACCGTTTACTGTAATGTTTCCCTTACATTTCCCTTGCATTTTTCAACATCCCTATTTATAATAGAGACGTTGAAGAAACGTGCTGTTCAATGTTGGAAAGTGTTGTTCAGATTTTAACCCGAAATTGACGAAAACCCTTGTAAAATCTAATATTTTTCGTGGAGAGATGTCCGAGTGGCTTAAGGAGGCGGTCTCGAAAACCGCTGTACGGGCATTCCCCGTACCGTGGGTTCAAATCCCACTCTCTCCGCCAAACAAGAAGACTTCGCAACTGCGAAGTCTTTTATTTTTTGGTGGAAATCATGTAGATGTATTCGTCGTGGAATCAACAGCGATAAGTTTCGCAGAAGACGGTTTCATGTTATTTTTACTTGCTTTGTGTGCGATGTATTGCCATAACAGGAAACTCGTACCGGCGAGGATCAAAACACCAGATAACGTGAAATACGCTGTAGCTTGCCCAGCATTGATAATGAGGTTATATGCATCACCACCAACATAGGCGTTTTTATTTTCAAGAAAAGGAGAGTTTCCATTGTTCTCATATACAAATAATTTATAAAACCCAAAAAATATTGAAATTAGGGATCCTACATAACAAAGAAGGGACGGGATTTTGTTCATATCGATTGATTGATTCCTCCTTATATGTTTTATCATCCTTCGGTCTTTTTCTAAATATGTATTCTGTAAGAATCTGGTTCACCTATGATAAAAGGATATGTATTAAAGGTAAATCGTAGTAGTGTTATTACGAATTATCACTTAAGAGATTAAGATCGGAAAAAGTGGTGTTTTGTGATCTCGGAAAACGGAGGATTCACAAATCACCAAAACCATCTAGTCACATATGATAAAAAGAAATACTGAGATAATGGGGGATCTACGAATGGCAAGAGAAGTTTGTCCTCCACTGATCGGCGATCCATTGCCAACGATGGTGGTACATACGACGTATGGAAAACGAACGCTTCCCGAAGATTATCGCGGTCAGTGGCTGATATTGTTTAGTCATCCAGGTGATTTTACGCCTGTATGTACTACAGAATTTGTTTCATTTGAAAAATATCGGCGTATATTTAAAAAGATGAATTGCCAACTGCTGGGGCTATCGATTGATGATGTTTTTGCTCATCTCAAGTGGGTGGAATGGATTAGACAGTGTTTGGGGGTAAAAATTCGCTTCCCGATTATTGCTGATCCTTTGGGGAAGGTAGCTCGGAAATTAGGCATGGTTGATCCAAAGAGAGGAACTCGAACGATTCGTAGTGTCTTTTTTATAAATCCTCAAGGAACGATCTCTTTAATTCTTAGCTATCCCGAAAATATAGGGCGAAATATAAAGGAGATTGTTCGGGCATTGCATGCGTTGCAAACTTCAGCTGCACAAAAAGTAAATATGCCTGCTAATTGGCCAAACAATGAATTGATCGGGGCTTGTGGGATTTTATCACCAGCCAATAGTGTTCAGCAAATAAGAGAGCGAATGAAAATGTCGAAAGCAGGAAAAATCAAATGTTTTGACTGGTGGTTTTGTTACAAGGATTTGATCTAACTATTTCTATAAGTGTTTAATCATTTATATTTATAATAAATTTAATAGAACTGTTTCTGATTTGAGGAGAATTACTGAGCGAATGATTGTGGAAAATAGGGGTTATAAAGAATGAATCGAAATAATGGATAGAATGAGACTTCTGTACTATTTAATGCATATATTTAAATTATCTGATATTCGTGCTAAGATATCGCTAGACAGATTGAGTGATGCGAAGATGTATTGTGCGTTACACGAGAATTTGTGCCTGTGGAGTGTTGCGTCTTTCACTTAAAAAACATACAAAATAAATACTTTTTTTTGCGAAAATAAGACTGAATAATCGGATTATTTACCTTTTATAAAAGAATGATTTTTTATAAATGAGTTAATGGGGGGTTCTCATGAAAGAATATCAACTGAGAGAGATCCTTGAGCATCAGATTCGGAGAAAAAAAAGAAGATTGTGGCTAAAAATAATTTTGTGGGCTTCGTTTTGTTGTTTGGTATTTGGCGTAGTATGTTTAATCATGATTATTCTCGTTGCCAAAACATTGCCGATCGATAATCTGAATCAGGTTGATTACTCATCGATCATCTATGATGCAGATGGGAAAGAGGTAGCTCGATATGGAGCAGAAGAGCAGGAATATCTTCATCTCGAACAGATTAACCGTTTAAATAAAGATCTCCCATTGGCGTTTATCAAAGTAGAAGATGAGCGTTTTTTTCAGCATCAAGGAGTAGATTGGTTTAGTTTGATGCGGGCCGCTTGGGTGAATACGATCTCTTTCTCTTCAGTAGAAGGAGGTGGAACGATTACCATGCAAGTGGCTAGAAATTTGATTCTTGAGGACCGGACAAAGACGTTTATTAGAAAGTTAAAAGAGCTGTTTGTCGCTTTAGAAATAGAGAAAATCTATAAGAAAGAGCAAATATTGGAAGCATATTTAAATCATATCGATTTTGGCTATCAAGTCAAAGGTGTACAAATGGCGGCGAAGATCTACTTTGGTAAAGACTTAACCAAACACAAATTAGAGCCTCATGAGATCGCTCTGTTGGCTGGTTTACCTAAAGCCCCCTATGGCTATAATCCCTATGGAACCAAAAAGCAGCAAGAAAAGGCTCTCCAGCGGCGCAATGTCGTCCTTGCCAAAATGTCTGAGTCGTCTTCGATTTCAGCACTGATCACCGAAAAAGAGAAGGAGATTTACCGGAAGAGGGATCTAGGGGTCAATCGGAATTATCTCCAAAAATATTTAAGACCAAAGGAGCTCGGGGCATATAAAAATGTGGTTCGTAAAGAGTTAGAAGAAAGGTATAACGTGAGTGAACAAGAACTGATGCGCGGTGGATTTCGGATTTATACAGCGCTAAATCTCGATACACAAAAAATCGTAGAAAAGGTGCTTAAGGATGACCGGATCTTTTATCCAGAATCTTTGGTCAATGCGGCAATTGTGATTATGAATCCTCAGAATGGTCGAATTGAGGCGGTTGGGGGAGGTAGAAATTACCACCAAGGAACCTATAATTGGGCTTTGCAACCCGTGCAGCCTGGAACAGTGATTCGCCCCTTAACCGTATACGCCCCTGCAATACAAATGGGAATCGACAAGTTATCATCTCTTTCAGTCAATGAAAAGGCAACACAAATCGAAACGGTACATCTGGATGAAATCGTGAAAGATGAACGCCATCAACTGACATTGGAGATTTTAAGAGAAAAGGTGACCTTATCGAAATCACTAGATTATGGTCAGAAGTTGGGCTTTCCTTTGGATCAAAAGGATGCGAATGTGGTTGCTCTCGCCATGGGCAGTTGGCGAAAAGGGGTGACGATTAAAGAAGTGGCTCAGGCTTACTCTGTTTTCCCGAATAATGGAAAAATGGTCCAAGCCCATGCCGTTCTTCGTGTTTTTGACCATCGCGGGGAAGAAGTAAGAATTCGGGAAGGAGAAGAGATTGATCGAGACGGCAATCCGGTGCAAATGTTTCGGGCTGAGACAGCTCAATACATGATGAGAATCTTACAAAAGAAGTCAGTAGAACAGCTGAAAAATTGTAAGACTTATCAGATTGATTGTCAACAATTTGCTGAATATAGTGGTTATGAACCGGGTAAAAACAGTGCCTGGTTTGTTGGATTTACACCTAATCTATTAACAGTTGTTATGGCCTTTAATGATACCGTGGATCAACGAAGGGGACAAGCAGAACTGACGGGTGATGTGATTCCTGCGCGGCTATTTGCTCAAGTCATGGCTAGTAGACAAAAGGAAAAGTCAACTGAATCGCAGACAGACGTATCTGTTACGAGTAAAAAGGAATAAAGCATAAGAGGATCTAAAAAAGCTCCTCCTCGAATGGATGGAGAATTTAAGTTTGCCTTTTCCATCTTGTTCAGGAGCGTTTAAGATACAAGTTAGGGGAATGCTTCAGTGAGACTCTAAGGTGTTCTATGTCCCTTTGGAGAAAAGTTACTGAATTGGAAAAGGCAAATGGTTTTAATTTCGATCCACTATGGGCTTATCTTCTCCGTTTCTTTTTATTCTTTTTACGTTTTTTATCTCGATTAATTTCTTTTAATGCCAAACGAATAAAGATGAGAGCACGACCGATTTTTTCCTTTGCTTTTTTAAATTTATTTCTTGCTACGAAAATCTTTGCTTTCTTTAAAGATTGGATCGCTTCATTTATATCTCTAATTGCACGATGTTTGTTTTTCTTTTTGGAAATGACCATTTCGATCTCTCCCTTTTCAACTATTTTTATCTAATACTATTAGATTCTTGTAGAATAGAAAGAGTGATGGGTAACAGAGGAATTTTGTTTTTTTTGGCTTAAGTATAGTAGTAGAGAAAGTGATGCGAGGTAGGATCCAATCAATAAGGAAGAGAGTAGAGACTCTGATCGCGTTCTATAATAGAAGGTATGTTCACCGCTGAAAGGGAAAAGAATCCAACGGTTGCTTTATGTATAGCGCCTGTGATATATTAAGAATATCGCACTAGACGGGGAGCTGGCCGTGCCCTATAACCCGCAACCGGCCTTAGCGGGGTTGAAGTCCTGCCTGAGGCTCTTTTTGTGTAAGGTCTGGTTTGTCTTGAAGGTGTTGACGGTTGGGTCCTACGCAACGAAAGCTTTCGAACCGTGTCAGGTCCTGGCGGAAGCAGCACTAAGAAAGATGTTTCGTGTGCCGTAGGGGTGCCTGACTCGAGCTGGATGGGCAAAGTCCGCTTGGGCAAATTGAGTCGAGGGTAGGTGTGCGGTATATTTTTCTCCATAATTAAGAAGGAAAAACCAAGTCACACTTGGTTTTTTTATTTGTCTTCTGATTTGATCATTCCAAATATATGCGCATAATAGATTAAATTTTAAAATTATTCAGCTCACTATAAAATGAGTTGCTCGGATGCTATGAGCAAAGTAGGAAAAGTGCTTAGATCATAACACAAAAGATTGTTATTTTTTGAATAATATGAAGGAAGAACGTACTCTGAAGCGAATAAAGAAAATAGCGACTCTTGCCTATGTATAAAATTTAGGAATATGGATAAAAAACAAGAGGATCAAAGGTCTTGGGAGACTATCTTAAGATTGTATAAAATCGTTTGATAATGAATCGACTGAGATAGATGAGGAGTTAAAATTGCTTGGTATAGATTTCTTCCATGGAGATGAACAATTATCGTTTAAAGGTAAACGATAGAGTGGTGGTATAATGATGGTGAAAACAGATCTTGAATTGAGTGCGGGTAGTAGTCAGCATTCTTACCCATTTCTTTCTCTTAATCCGGTTACATCATATATCCAATTGGTTACACGTTTGATTTCACATATTCAAGTAGGGATTGTTCTTTTGGATGAAAGGAAACGGGTGATTGAAATAAATCGCGTTGCAAGTCAATATCTTGATTTGGATCGCTCTCGTGTCCTCTTTCGCTATTTAGAGCAGATTATTCCCTATTTTAATGATGAACAACCGGAGCTAGATCATTTGATTTCTTTTCTCACCTCTTCGGTACAAGGACAAAAACAGACGGAGATTCGATGGAATTCGGAAGGAAAGATGAATCGATTGTTAATTACGGCTATTTCGACAGATCAGCTGGAATGCTCGCATCAAGGAACTTACTTTTTCATCGAAAATATTACAAAGATGCGTTCATTGGAAGAGCAAGTTCGTTGTAATCAGCGATTAGCCACCATTGGACAGATTGCAGCAGGGGCTGCTCATGAAATTCGAAATCCATTGACTTCGTTACGTGGTTTTTTACAAGTGATCGGCGGTAGGTTAAAAGAGATTGGACAAAAGAAAGAACAAGGGTATATCGATATTATGCTCAAAGAGATTAACCGAATTAATCATTTAGTCAGTGAATTTTTGCAGCTGAGTAAACCAGGACAAATTCAGGTTAAACCGGTAAATCTGGATCAAGTGATTGATGAAATTCTACCGATTATTCAGAGCGAAGCGATTTTACATAATATTCATGTTGTTTTGGATCGTCGATGTAAGTTATCTAAAGTGATCGCGGATGAAGAGTTGCTAAAGCAGGTTCTTCTAAATATCTGTAAAAATGGGATTGAAGCCATCGATGAGAGTGGGCTTCTAACCATCCGAATCCGTCAAGAACAACGTCGAGAGTATTTTGTTGTCGACATTATTGATACAGGTCCGGGAATCCCCAATGAACTGTGTGATAAGGTATTTGAGCCATTTTTTACGACCAAAGAAAAAGGGACCGGTCTGGGTCTTCCGATTTGTCAGCAGATTATGAAGGAGATTGGTGGGAAGATTCGACTAAAAACAAGCTCCAAAGGGACGACAGTGAGTGTCTATTTGCCTGGCACGATGCTATAATAAAGAGGAATGTCCGCTTTATTGGTGTGAGCCCAACCGATCAAGGTGGGCTTTTTTTTGTCAATATCTTTCTGTCTATAGTATGATAAAAGAATAGGAAATAAGATCCCTTTGGGAATTTCTGGAGTGGTGAGCATGTCCTATCAAGCATTATATCGTGTGTGGAGACCACAACGATTTGAGGATATTGTAGGGCAAGAACATGTGACGGGAACGTTGATGAATGCCTTAGCGGAAGGGCATCTCTCCCATGCCTATTTATTTACTGGACCGCGTGGCACAGGGAAAACAAGTGCAGCGAAAATTTTATCAAAGGCGGTCAATTGTATTCATGGACCACGTTCCGAACCTTGCAATGAATGTGAAGCATGCCGCCGAATCACAGAAGGCTCGATGATGGACGTCATCGAAATCGATGCCGCTTCCAATCGGGGAGTCGATGAGATTCGCGATTTAAGAGATAATGTGAAGTATGCTCCTACCGAAGTAAAGTATAAAGTGTATATTATTGATGAAGTCCATATGTTAACCACAGAAGCGTTTAATGCGCTACTTAAAACGCTTGAAGAACCCCCTAGACATGTCCTATTTATTTTAGCTACCACCGAACCGTATAAACTTCCAGCTACGATCGTCTCCCGCTGTCAGCGATTTAATTTTCGACGGATTCCCTATGAGAAGATTATGGGGCGGTTACAAGAAGTTTGTCAAAGTCAAAAAGTATCTTTTACCGAATCGGCTTTATTAGCTATTGCCCGGGCAGCAGATGGTGGGATGCGGGATGCGCTTAGTTTGTTGGATCAGTCCTTGGCTTTTGCTGGTGACGTTTTAGATGAAGAAACGGTTTTGCATGTTACTGGCTCGATCTCCTATGAAGCGCTCTACGCTTTATTGCAGGCAGTCATCCAGCAACAATCAAAGTCAGCATTGGAACAGCTGAATGATTTAATTGAACAAGGTTATGAAGCAGAGCGGATTTTACAAGATTTAACTTATGCTTTCCGCGATCTCTTGTTATTGAAGACAGCTCCTAAACTTGGACAAAGTCAAGGGCTCTCTGTTCAAGAATGGGTTGATCAGGATGTGATCCAGAATTGTTCTACAGCCAAATTAAGTGAGATTTTAGATCAGCTAATTTATTTTCAACAGCAGATGAAGTTTGTGGCGCATCATCGCATTTTATTGGAAGTGGCTCTCGTTCAATTATGTGAACCACCGGAAGTTGTTAAAGAGGCTACTGCTTCAGCGGAATTGGTATCAGCACATATTAAAAAGTTGGAAGAACGAATCGCCCGATTGGAAAAGCAGTTACAGCGGCAAGCGCCAACATCGGGACCATCCAAAGCGGATGCTTTCTCGTCTTTGGATCAACAGAAAGAAGAGAGCAAACCAGGGGCTTCGCTTACAACATCCCCCCTTTTCAAAACGAATTGGGTTCAACAAGCCTCGCTCGAACAGTTGCGGCGGGTTCGAAGTGCTTGGCAGGAAATTATGCATCAAGTGAAAAGGGAACGGGTGACATTGCATGCATGGTTGATCGACTGTGAGCCTGTTTTAGCGACAAAAGATGTGATCTTAGTTGCTTTTCGTACACCCATTCATCGGAGAACAGTCGAGCGTCCTGAATCGAAAGTGCTGATCGAAAAAGTAATTCATCGTGTTCTCGGTTCTCCTTATCAGTTGCAAACGGTCATGGTGGCAGAGTGGAAAAAGCTAAAAGCGAGTATCCAAGAACAGAGGGGAACAAAAGAGGAAGCTGTTACAGTGGAGAAAAAAACAGACAACAGCGATCAAGGAAATGATATAGTAAAAAGAGCGGTTGCTCTGTTTGGAACCGATTTAGTGGAGATTTCTAGTGATTAAAAGGAGCGGTTTGTATGATGAGAAATATGGGTCAAATGATGAAACAAGTAAAAAAGATGCAACAAGAAATGGCGAAAGCCCAACAAGAGTTAGAGAAAAAAGAGGTCGTCGGCTCAGCTGGTGGCGGTGTAGTGAAAATAACCATGAACGGACAAAAAAAGCTGCTTAAGGTAGAAATTGATCCGGATGTAGTGGATCCCGATGATGTAGAAATGTTGCAAGATTTGATTACTGCTGCTTTTAACGAAGCGTTAAAAAATGTGGATGAATTGGTATCCAAAGACTTAGGTAGATTTACATCCGGTTTAAATATTCCAGGGCTGTTTTAAAGATTTGCAGTAGGAGGTGTAACGCTGTTACTTGAAACATAGGCATCTGTTCGGAATCAGTCGAGATGGATTAGGGGAAGCGTTTGTCTATGTTTTTCGTATCGGCGGTGAAGGTTGTACGTACCAGAACCGATATCCAAATTAATTGAAGGATTTATGCGCCTACCTGGGATTGGTCCAAAAACAGCCCAACGGTTATCGTTCTTTGTGTTGGGAATGGAGGAGGAAGATGTCCTCGATTTGGCTAAAGCGCTTGTTCGAGCAAAACGAGATCTTCACCATTGCTCTATTTGTGCGAATATTACCGATCAAGATCCTTGCTATATTTGTGCAAACCAACAACGTGACCGTTCGGTGATCTGTGTCGTTCAAGACCCTCGTGATCTGATAGCGATGGAGCGAACAAGAGAATATAATGGCTTGTATCATGTGCTTCATGGGGCTATTTCTCCTATGGAGGGAATTGGACCGGAGGATTTGCGAATTCCTGACTTGCTAAAGCGCTTAGAAGATGAGACGGTGAAAGAGCTCATCCTAGCCACCAATCCCAATATTGAGGGAGAGGCAACAGCAATGTATCTTTCCAAACTAGTAAAGCCGTTTGGGATTAAAGTGACGCGAATTGCTCATGGCTTGCCTGTCGGAGGAGATATTGTCTTTATCGATGAAGTAACTTTGACCAAGGCGTTGGAAGGAAGAAGAGAATTATAAGGCGACCAAGGATGTACAGGTCGCTTTTTATCTGTCTTTTTAATTTTTTCCCTTCTTGAACAAAGTTCTATTTTCGATAGATTCTTCATACATTGAAAGAGCTTGTACAGATCAAGGAGGGAACAAGAGATGTTATCTGGACTAAAATGGTGGTTAATCGTTGGCGGGATTGGGGTAATATGGTTCATGATTGTCAATCGTTCAATCCGACAACCTTTAAAATGGATCGGTTATGGCATTTTGTATTCGGTCGTTGGGGCGCTTGTATTGTTCTTGGTCAATCTAGTAGGAGATTATATGGATATCAAAATACCTATTAACCCTATTACTTCACTCGTTGTCGGCGGTTTAGGACTTCCTGGTCTGGTCTCTTTGATCATGGTGAAATGTTTTATTATCGGAAGTTAGTAGGTGTACGAAAATGCAGGAATATGTGCAGATCCAAACGTATATAAGGTGGGATCCAAAAGGGGTCCCCTCGTCGTTTATCAACCGGTTGAAGATCGTCTTGAGAAAATTGGATTTTCCTAGAGAGGTTGTGGATGATTGGTTACAGGAAGTCGAGTCGGATTTACAAGAAAAAAAGTCCGTACATAGTTGTTTATTTTTTGAAAAGAGAAGATATAATTACAAAATCAATCCTTATATTATTAGTTGGCAGAAAGATATTTACTCCCAACTTGAAGAGCCGTGGATTGAAGTAGGTTTACTGATTGATCGCGACTCAGAAGATCAACCGCTATTTTCAGATACAACTTGCAAGTATGAGCTTGGAATGGAAAAAATGTGTTGGGAGATCGTTCGACTGTTTGGTCATCTGTTTTATGATACAGGAGTTTACTTGACCAGCGGTGTCAAAGACGGTTGTCCTTTTGAAGGATTTATTGAAAAAGATTCGGATAAACTTTGGGAGTTTGATATGGCTTTTATTCCTGGCTCACGTGAACCGCTATATTTAGAAATTCCACGAGGATTTCATGCCGTATGTTTGATCAATGGACAAGGTTTAATGAGAGCAAATGTCTGGCAGAAAATTCCTTGGGTTGAGACGTAAAAAAAGTGTTGACTATGACTTTGAGATGTGATAGATTATTAATTGCCGTCGCGAGAGAGCGACAAATCATAAAAAATTAAATGTGTTCCTTGAAAACTAAAGAGTGATACATGACCTCGTTC
>JANWIG010000025.1 GCA_025449975.1 Thermoactinomycetaceae bacterium | reverse complement strand
TGGAACGAGAGACCTCATAAAGAAGATCAACAAGATGATACGTTTGGATCTGATGATCAGCTCCACTTCTTTCGACACCCAAACGCATCTGAAGATAACATCCCGGATTGGTCGTCACAATCGTTGTCGCCTTAACACGCTTGATCTCTTCCATTTTAGCATCAAGAATTTTCATCGACTCTTCGAAATGGAGCAGATTATAAATTCCCCCTGATCCACAACATTGATCGCTACTCGGCAACTCGACATAAGTCGCTCCAGGAAGTGACTGAAGCAATTGACGCGGCGCATCAACTACTTTTTGCACATTGCGCAAATGACAAGAATCTTGGTACGTAACCACTCCTCGCCACTCTTTTTGATACGGAAGCGGTCCAAATTCCACCAGCAACTCACTGATATCGCGAACCTTAGCGCTAAATTGCTTCGCCTGTTCTTGCCAATCCGCCTCTTCCGCCAACAGCTGATCGTATTCTCGGAGCATCGCTCCACAGCCGCCTGCATTGTTCACATAATAATCTGCCCCGCTCTTCGCAAAGCTCTGGAGATTCTTTTTCGCCAACTCTTTTGCCTCACGCCGAAAGCCTTGATGGGCATGCAACGCACCGCAACAGGTTTGTTGATTGGGAATGACCACCTCGCAACCGATAAGCGATAGTAGCTCAATCGTTCGCCAGTTGGTCTGAAAAAGGAGCGCATCCGTAATACAGCCTGTAAAAAAAGCGACGCGCGCCTTCGTTTTCCCGCGGGCGGGGATCAACTCACCCCAATCGTACTTTCTCCGTTCCTTTGGCGGATGAGGTAATGCCCTTTCCAATTGGGCTAAGGAAGGAGAAATTTTATCTAATAGCTTGATTTTTTGTATCCCCTTTTGCAATCCGGACCGCTGATACCAATTGACTAGACTTCCCATGCGGCGCATCCGTGATGGAGAGGGAAACAACTTTTTTAAAGCGTACGACTTGATCTTTTCTTTTTCACTCTGCTTCTCCTGCGCTTCCGCGGTCACAATCGCCTCCTTGGCATTCTCCAAAATATGACCATAGGAAACATCGACTGGGCAAACCGTTTCACAAGCACGACATCCTAGACACAAATCGATCGCTTCCGCCAAATCTCGTTTGAGATCAATCTTGCCTTCTGCTGCCAATTTAACGAGATAAATTCGTCCCCGCGGTGAAGCCGATTCTTTCTTCATCGACGTATAGGTAGGACAAACCGGCAAACAGTAACCGCATTGTATACAGCGATTCGCCTCTTGATAAGTCATCTTCCGCAACCGGTTGACCGTCGCCTCACTCATCGGTCAACACCACCTTGGTCTGTCCTGGACGCGGGAAGATTTTCCCCGGATTCAAAATCCCATTTGGATCCCATGCTTCTTTGATTTTTTTCATCAGCTGAACTCCAACAGTCCCAAGCTCCATCTCCATATACGGTGATTTCATCGTACCGATCCCATGTTCACCGGATAACGTTCCTCCCAATAACACAGCGGCTTCAAAAATTTCACTGACGGCATCCTCCACTCGCTTCATTTCCGCCTGATTTTGTCGATCCGTGATAATCACCGGATGCAAATTTCCATCGCCCGCATGACCAAAGACAAACAAGTTGAGTTGATATTTCTCCCCGATCTCTCTTAAGCGCTTCATCATCGCGGGGATCTGATTGCGTGGAACCGTCGCATCTTCAGAAATTTTCGTTGGTCCGACCTGCGCCAAAGCGGGAGAAACATTTTTTCGCGCTTGCCAAATCTTCGTGCGCTCTTCCTCATTTTGGGCTACTTGGACATGACTGGCTCCGGCTTGCTTACACATCTCCGCACAGCGCATGATCTCCTCTTCCACAGCCAAAGGATGTCCATCCACTTCAATAATAATCATCGCTGCTACATCCGTCGGCAACCCAATTGGTTGGAAATTCTCAACTGCCCGAATACACTGTTGATCCATCATCTCCATCGCAACAGGTAAAATCCCTTGCGCAAGAATATTGGTAATCGCCATTCCTGAAGCAACAAACTCTTCAAATGTCGCAATCAACGTCTTCCGTGCCGGCGGCTTAGGGATCAACCGCAAAATCGCCTCCGTCACAATGGCCAATGTCCCCTCTGAACCAACAATCAGCCGTGTCAGATCATATCCCGTTACATTTTTTACCGTCTTTCCTCCCGTTCTCACAATCTCGCCGGTCGGAGTCACCACCTCTAGTCCAATCACATACTCCTTTGTGGTCCCATACTTTAAACCGCGCGGTCCACTGGAGTTCTCCAACAGATTGCCCCCGATCGTACAAACATGGGAACTACTCGGATCCGGTGGATAAAACAACCCATATTCCTCCGCTTTGCGATGAATTTCACCGGTCGTTACGCCTGGTGAGACAATCGCCAACATATTTTCACGATCGATCTCACACTTGTCCTTCATCTGCGCAAGATCAAGCACCATTCCCCCATATACCGGTAACGGACCTCCACTCAATGAAGTCGCTGACCCTCGTGGGTAAACAGGGAGACGATGACGGTTGGCCAATTGAACCAACTTACTGATCTCCAAAGCCGTCCGTGGCTGAACAACCATATCCGGCATATACTCGCCAAAAGAGGCATCATAACTGTAAGCCGAACGATCTGCCACACTACACAAAATCCGCTCCTCTGGCAAAATCTGCTTGATCTCTACCAACACCTTCATTCACCCTCCGCCTTTCTATCCATAAAGGTATATTTTTATTTTAATATATTAATTATGTAAAATATAGAAAAAGCTAATATAATAACAGAAAAATGAACACAAAAAGAGGTGGACATGTTGAAGGAGAAGCACTCAGCTGGGAAGGGATGAGTACCTGCCTCCGCCCCGACAAGAAGCTAGAAATGAACATCCTCGATTTCCTTTTTCCACGCCAAAAAGGCAAATAGTGAAATACTGATCAAACTCAACCCAACTGTAAACACCGCTACTGCTGGCCACATCGCATCTACCCTTGGATGCAACCACGGATGAATATCGTAAACATAATCCAATGTATCATTTAACAAGGTCCAAGCGGCAACCAAGCCAATCTCTTTCCAACCAAAAGAATATGTATGAACAAACAGAAGGGCCTGTGCAGCCATCCCCAAATGGGAAGCAATCAGCATCCAATGCTGCCAAACCAGAGCCTCAAAAAAAGGCTGCGCGTCGACGATTCCTCCCCAAATAATCATCACAACCGCCCAAATCCCATACTTAAACAGCGTAATTGCGGCAAAAGCTTCAATCAAAGGAATTTTTTTCCCTATCAACAATAACAATAAAACCACTGTGAACGCCAAAGACGCCGTGGGACTATCCGGCACAAAAACAAGAAAATGTGAAGGCGTAACCGCTAACTGATTTTTATACCAATAGTACCCATAAATCGTTCCCAAAAAATTAATGATAAATAAAACCCACAAGCACCATCGCTGCGTTAAAAAAAAGGACCAAGTTCGCCAAACTTCCATCCTCATCCCCACTCTTTCAGTCAAATAAAGGCCTGGTTGAACTCAACCAGACCTATACTTAAGTATATACTATTTCTGTTTTTGTTTCATAAGCCACTCAGCTAATAGTTCTTTATCCGCATCGGAACCTTGGAACATACCAGCTGGCATTGCTCCGCGACCTTCATCCATAATGCGAATCATTTCTTCTTTCGACATGCCTTGTTTAGTACCAATACCAAGCAAGTGCGGACCGTTTAAACCTTCCAATTTCTCACCGTGACACTTGATACAGGCACTCTCTTTATACAGCTGATAGGCCTTACTATTTGGGTCGACAATTTCGGTGGATTTCGGTTTACGGACTGGAGACGAAATCAACTGCTCCTGATGCTCTGCTTCAGCTTGCCAAGTCAAGGCAACAATCATAACCAGTGTAGTTAACATGATCCCGATCGTTGCAGGACGTTTATGTGGACGACGTTCTTTACCAGAATCTAGCCAAGGAGCTAGCAATAAAGCGGCTGCAGCGATACCAGGTAAAACGACGATACCAATCAAAACATATGGACCCGATGCCCATTTGTATTTCAATAACTGATACACAAACAGGAAATACCAGTCTGGAACGGGTAAAAAGCTCGTATTTGTCGGATCTGCCTTTTCTCCAAGCGGTGGCATTTCACTAAATACCAATGTCATAAAACCAACTAGGAAAACAACTGCAACCATCCACTCTTTTAAAAGAAAATCAGGTATAAATGCCTCTGTTTTTCCAGGAAACTCGGAATAGTCCGGAGCATACCTTTTTGGTCGGTCTGCACGAACGCGCGAGTCCCCCACGTAGTGGACTTGTTTTTGGTTTCCCTCTGGATTATGAGCCATGTGGATCCCTCCTCACGCGTAGACCTTATAGTGGACCAGAAATTCCTTGACGACGAATTAAGATAAAGTGTACAGCTAGTAAAATAAAGAGTAATGCTGGAAGGAAGAACACATGCAACGCGAAGAAGCGCTCAAGTGTTACTGCTCCAACGATATCCCCACCTTGCAGGAAGGCAGCAATGTACGGACCAATCCAAGGAACAGCTGCAGCAATCTCTACACCTACTTTGGTAGCAAAATAAGCTTTATTATCCCAAGGAAGTAGATATCCAGTAAATCCTAATCCAACCATCACTGCAAATATTAAGATCCCAATCACCCAGTTAAACTCACGCGGATGTTTATATGATCCAGTAAAGAACACCCTTAGAGTATGCAAAAATAGCATGACAATCGCCACACTGGCTCCCCAGTGATGCATACCACGTACAATCGCTCCCATTGCCAACTCATTCTGTAAGTAGTTTACACTTGCGTGAGCATTCACAATGTCAGGCACATAATAAAGAGCTAAAAACATCCCTGACAAGATCTGAATCACGACGACGAAAAAGGTCAGTCCACCAAAGCAGTAGATGAATGCCGAGAAATGGTGAGCTGGGTTGACGTGTTCAGGTACTTCATGGTCTGCGACATCACGCCAAATCGGTGTAATATCCAGCCTTTCATCGACCCAATCGTATATGGCGCGCAGCATTGCAATCCACCTCCAGTCGCTGCTTTATTATGCTTGCGCAATCGGTCCAATCAATAGTCTTCCATCTTTTACTTGTAACTCATATTTGTCTAATGGTGCTGTTGGCGGTGTTCCAGGGACATTGATACCATCTTTGGTATAACGACCAAAGTGACAAGGACAGAAAAACTCGTTTTTAAACTGAGGATTACTTTCCCAGTCAACAGTACATCCGAGATGTTTACAAATTGGTGAGAAAGCCACAATGCCTAGTTCTTGTCGCGGATCCTTCATTACCCAAGCAGTCATGGTTTCGCCATCTTCGGATTGGTACCAACCATCCTTCCGAAAGATCTTAAACTCAACTGCTCGAGGAGTTTCGGTAATTTCGCTAACCGGCAAGTTAACATCTACGAATTCCACTTTGCCTCCCTTTTTCAATACAGGGTCAACGGCAAAGCGTACCATTGGGAAGAGTAAGCCTGCTCCTAAAAAACCGGCTGTCCCACCAAGCATATAGGTTAAAAATTTACGGCGGGAAACTTTTTTACTCACTACCTTCCTACCTCCCTTATTAAGGAAACCGTACACTTATATAATCGGAACCTTGCTAGAACATCAATAGATAAATTCAATGCAAACCTCTTACCAGGACATCTTTCATAATAGCGAAACTCTTACATGAAAGTCAAGAAAATACATGTGACTATATACCAACAATATTTTGACATGATATACATTTACTTATTAGTTTGCCAGATATTAAGCGTTTTATTATATAAATCCAATATTTCCTGCTCTATACTGTTTTCTTCTGTTTCTTTCCCCAATGCAGCGATTGGCTTAACAATATGTGTCAATACTTGTAAATTTGCAAACTCAGGCAACGACTCGACCACTTCCTTCTGTTTCTCGTCAAGGACGAGCAGTAGATAATGAAAAGAAGACTCAGACAACTCTTTGACTACTTCTACTAAATAAGATAAAAAAATGTCTGGATTTTGGCCTGAAAAAGGGATCGCTGGCAAAAGCAGTAGCCGGCCTTTTAAACGTTGCTCCAGTCGCCTTGTCACCTTCTCAATGGCATTTGCTTGTTGTTGGTTAACATTCTTATCTTTTAAGTCAAAAGAATAGATTGGTAAACATAAAGTATCAATATAGGCCGCAAACTGCTGCCAGTCTGAAGATTTGATCTCCGTCAAAATCATTTGCCTCATCCTATTCTTCACAAAAAAAACTCGGCATCAGCCGAAACTATTATACCTTATTTATTTTTTTGCATCTAGTATCTTTAACCATTTTTCGCTTAACTCCATGAATACCTCTTTATCTCCGGTTTCTAGCGCCTCATCGATCTGACGATAAAGTTGTTTTCGTTGAAACTCAAGTACCGCCTGGTCCAGAAGTATCTCCGCAAAGAGACCTAGCAATTTGTCCTGAACTAAGTCCTGTTTTTCCATGGGATTCCCCTCCAATACCGCGGCATATTCCGGGCATGAATTTCTATCTTTAAAATATAGCCCAATGTAAATATCTTCATTTGGAGAAAATTTAATATCAAAGAAAGCAGTCTCTACATCCGACTCGACCTGTTTATTTTTAATAAAACGAAAAGGTGGCATATCTGAACACTTTGTGGAAATAATCAACGATCTCCCTAAAGAACGGACATTGTCTACAAAATGGACCCTTCTTAGCAGTTCATTATCAGAGGATAAGTATCGAAGAAGAAACGCAGTGCCTTTCTTCTGAAGCTCATAATTCTTTAAAAACCAATGAATAAATTCTTTCTTTTCGGAAACGGTAATGCCGCCCATTTGCCCCGTCTCACCTCAAAATACCTTTCATTCTCCCCAAAAAGATTTTATTCATACGCAGATAAAAATAGATATTAAACTTAAAAAATATTATCTACGTATATATTAATTCGACAATTGCCCTATGAGATCCTCCATTAAAAGCGATTTTTTCTTTCTGTCGAAAGTTGGATGAACTCGTCTTCGATCGCCTGTTCACGAAACACCGAAACACCAAGCATCCATTTCACACCTGTCTTTGTTAAAGAGACAAAACTTCGCCCTGCTTCACTTCCTAGGCGGATCACTCCCAAGTGACACAACATCTGCAACACTTTGCGATAGAGTGATTCCTCCGTTTCATAATAAAACGGTGACAGCCACGACTTGACAACATTATACAATTCATCTAGTGGAAACCAACCAGGATGAGCAAGAAGACCAATCCAACGAATGATGATCGGTAGATGGTTAATGGGCTTGCGATAAAGACGAATCCAGAAACGATACAAGTTCTTAGCTTCAATTTCATCGATGGTTTTATTTATTTTCCCGAAACCGGATTCAGATAAACATATATATCCATCTTGCTCAATAAAATATTCTTGATAAAAGCCATAATCATATATAAGAGAAAAGCGGTCAGGATAGAGATGATAACGTCTTCCGAAGCCAAAGCGGGGTCCTTTGGATTGAAGCGGTTTTTCCTGAATAAAGAAATTTTGAAACAACTGACGTTGTTGCTGCTTATAAATCGCTCCATCATTGGTGAGACGAACGATCTCACGAGACAAAAAATCCAAAAAATGGTGCAAGTCATATACCATTTGAAAACCTTCATCGCGAAAAACGGAAGGCTGTGGAGCTTGAAATTTTTTATATGGTTCACGGAGAAGAGCGATGATCTGCTCTCTTAAATCCGAAGGAACATGATATAAATTTTGTGTTTGCAAAGAGTAGCCTGGAAATAGCCAGCCTTTCTTTATGGCATTTACTACATATGTACGCGGCTGCTCTTCCTCATTTTTTTGCGCAGCGCGCGCCTTAACCAGTAGCTCTTCCATGCTAAAAGCAGGACTGTGGTCCAAGACAAGCAACTGCAAAAAGCGATGCTCCGCTGGAGACAATTGCTCCATCATTTTTTTGATTGTCTTCTTTTGTCCCATCTGCCTTAACAAGGAACAAATCAATTCATGTTTGGAGTGCTGATTTTCCATTTCACAACCATAAAATTGATTGAGCTTCTTCAAATGTTCAATTCCGGTATAAGTAAGCCAGTCGACCGTTCTCAT
This sequence comes from Thermoactinomycetaceae bacterium, assembly GCA_025449975.1. Taxonomy (GTDB): domain Bacteria; phylum Bacillota; class Bacilli; order Thermoactinomycetales; family Thermoactinomycetaceae; genus Thermoflavimicrobium. The sequence continues at coordinate 76,564 of JANWIG010000025.1, read as the reverse complement.
CGTCTATCTTCCCTTCGCAATCAGTTCCTACATTCTTATTTTGGACATCCCATTGTGAAGATAGACCTATAAACAGCAACTGTTCCTAGGGAATTAGGAGGAACCCGTCGAGGTCTGGAAAGTTCGCCTCGCCTCTTTTTCCACCCGCTCTGCTGATTGCTCCAGTACTTGAATTTTTCTTCCTAAAAAAAACAGTAAGAAATAGAAAAAAACGATTCCATTCGGAGAAATGGAAAACGGTACTTGCGCCAAAAACAAGGAGAGGAAATCACCAAATAAACGAAGCCAGATCTCTTTGGCTTCCTGCATAAAGGAAAAAGGGAGAAAAAAGGGTAAATGAAAGAAAAGAAAAAAACAAAAAGCATCCCAAGTAGTCAAATCATAACCAAATTTGGATAAAGATCCCAATCCCAAGTAAAGAAAACAGATCACCACTCCGACCATGAGGACGGTCCAATGGATCATCTGACTGGATAAATCATCGATTGGAAACCAAATGGATATAAAGAAAGGGAAAATCCAACTTTTTAGGATGATAATCGCTTTTAAGACAAAAATCGCTTCACATCCCAGCCGAAGATAATTTTGCTTTATCATGGATTAGACAACCCCCTTAACAGAGGGTATGAATCGAGGCAAAAAAAAAGAACCGTTTCCATAAAACGAAAAACGGTCCACAAGGCTAACGAACAGGAGTGGAGAGAAAGCATACTGTATTCATTATTATAATAATAAAAACGAAACCTCGTCAATGGAATCCTTGTAATTTTCTAATATAAGAAAACCACATTCTCCCCATTCATCTTCTTATCAAGCTACTCGATTCGCTTAATATAATATATCCCTTATAACAAGGTGATTTTTCCCTTTTTAATAAAATTAAATAATATTTAATTCTGTTAAGCTATTGGCAGGCAAAAGCCTTTTTTTTAAATATTTCCCACTTTTTTGTGGAGCAAGAACCGCACCGAGGAAATTTCTCCCTCGTACGGCTCTTGTTAGCGGACAGTAATCTCTTCTTTCTCCGCTTTTTCTTCATTGGTAAAAACAGCATAACCCCGACGGCGCAGACAATCAACTGCCCGACGATAATCTTCCTCTTGTCGAAAGGAAAGCTGCAACAGACCGGGGGCATCCTCCCGATTTTCCAAAACTCCGATATTGCTTAAGTTAATCTTTTCCTCCGCCAAGTAGGTAGAGATGGTGGCAATCGCCCCGGGACGGTCTGGAATATCTAAGTAACATTGATACAGCCGAGCAATCATTCCCTGTTTGCGATCAGGGAGCTGATCGCGCAACTGACGAGCTCGCTCAAACAAATGCTCGATCTTCGGCGCATCCTCTTCGAGAATAGCTGTTTGAAACTCCTTCATTTGGGCAATCCAATCATCCAACAAGCGAGTCAGCTCTTTTCGATTGCTCAGCAAAATATCTCGCCACATAATCGGATGACTGGAAGCAATCCGCGTTAAATCGCGAAAGCCACCTGCTGCCAGTTGATGAAACCACTGATTCTGTTCATTGTAAATGCCTACTTGGTAAACCAATCCGGAGGCAATAATATGGGGAAGATGGCTGATCGCTCCAACCACACGATCATGTTCCAACGGATCCATCAAAACCACTTGGGCTTTGGTCGCTTCCGTTAAAACCTGCTTCAGCTCCCGTACTTTTTCCTTTGCGATCGAATGATCCGGTGTAAGCACATAAAAAGCATTCTCAAACAACAGAGAATGGGCAGCACGAAAACCGGATCGATGGGAACCTGCCATCGGATGTCCTCCGATAAAGGTCACATCGGATCTCATCAGCTTCCGCCCTTCGGCGACGATTTCTGCTTTGGTACTGCCTACATCCGAAATGATCACCCCCGGTTTGAGGGGGAGCTCGCAAAGATGATGAATCACCTGTTTAATCTTATCCACAGGTAAGGCAATCAAAACATAATCCGCATCTTGAACAGCAGGTAAAAGCGTCGTATATCCCGCATCCAGCGCTCCTGCAGCTTGGGCAAACGCTAAATTTTCCTTATTTCGATCAAAGCCGATTACTTTTAGATTGGTTCGCTCCTTAAAACTAAGTGCCAAAGAGCCACCAATCAAACCGATTCCCAAAATAGCTACTGTCTTTGCCATTTCCTACAAGCCTCGTTTCATTTCGGTCAGCGCTTCGAGCAATCGCTCATTTTGCTCATCCGTTCCCACGGTGACCCGTACATAGGTAGGTCCACCTATTCTGGTCCGAACGATAATTCCTTTTCTTAATAAAAATTGAAAGACCACGTCTGCAGGAAGCTGAGCGTCAAACATAATAAAGTTTCCATGCGCTGGGAAATATTTAAGACCCAGCTCGTCCAACTTGCTGGTAATCTTCTCAATACCACGACGATTTTGCCGACGGCAATAGGCGATAAACTCCTGATCTTCCAATGCTGCGATCGCTGCCTGTTGAGCCAAACTATTTACGTTAAAAGGTTCACGTACTCGCTCAAATTCTTGAATCAGATCGGGATGAGCAATCCCATAACCCACACGGAAGGAAGCCAACCCATAAATTTTCGAGAAGGTACGTAAAACGATGATCTGTGGATTATAATCCAATAAAGATAAGGAGTCCGGATAAGACGGATCGGTCACATATTCATAATAAGCCTCATCCAGAACGACGAAAACATGGTCAGGTACCTGATCGAGAAAACGCTCCAGCTCTTCTTGTCCAACCATCGTCCCCGTCGGGTTATTGGGGTTACAGACCCAGACGACGCGTGTCTTCTCGGTAATCGCCGCCAACATCGCCTCTAGATCATGCGTTCCCTCTTTCATCGGAACTTTGACCGGAGTCGCTCCTTCAATCATGACACCTGCTTCATATCGTGAAAAAGTAAGATCAGCCATCACTGATTCCGCACCTGGTTCCAATATCGTCCGACAAATGATTTGGATGACTTCATCGGAACCATTTCCCAAAATCAGCCGTCGCTCATCTACTTCCAAATGTTCAGCTAATTTGGCCTTTAAATCTTGGGCAGCACCATCAGGGTAATAATGAAATTGGTCTTTTAACTCCATCAATGCCGGAAAAACGCGTGGCGAACAGCCATATGGATTTTCATTGGATGAAAGCTTAATCACTTCTTCCAATCCTAATTCTGCTTTTACATCTTTTAATGATTTTCCTGGTTGATACACTTCAATCCCCTGAATGGATGCTTTCACTCTCATGACTCATTTTCCTTCCCATTTTTTATCTATAATCTTACTATTTTCTTAGCTCCTTGACAAACGCTATTATTTCTCCAAGGGCTTGCTGACGAGAATTTTTTTGTATCAACCTTTCTTTTCGCTCAGCGATTTTTTGAACCAGCGCACTTCCCACGATCACGGCATCCACCCACTCCGAAAAATACCTGACATGCTTCGGCTCGGAGATCCCAAAACCGATCGCTGTTGGAACACGACTATATCGTTTTACTTCCTGCAAAAAGGGCTCGATTCGATCGGCAAACTCCTGACGTGTACCAGTTGTTCCAAGCGACGAAATACAATACAAAAAGCCTTCCGCTTCCTCCCCGATTTTTTGCATTCTCTTCCGTGAAGTTGGCGCGACAAAAGAGATCAAGGGAAGCTGATAGCGACTGCTCAAGGAACGAAACGGGCTGCTTTCCTCAAAGGGAAGATCGGGGATAATCACGCCATCAAATCCCGCTTCGCTTGCCTCTTGAAAGAGCTTTTCCATTCCATACTGAAGCAATGGATTTAAATAAGAAAACAAGATCAGCGGTGTTTGACAACCGCGCTCGCGTACTCGCCGTCCCAATTGAAGCACATCATGACAGGTAACCTGTTGGCTTAACGCTCGTTCGCCCGCTGCTTGAATCACCGGACCATCAGCGGATGGATCCGAGAAAGGGACTCCCAATTCGATCGCCGCAACTCCTGCTTGCTCCATTTCGATAATCAGTTCTTCTGTCACCTCGATCGATGGATCCCCTGTCATAATAAAGGGGATCAAACGCGGTGCCGGTTGTTCAAATGCCAGTGCTAGTCGACTCATTTCTGTTTCTCCTTTCCCATATGTTTGCGGATCGATTCCACATCTTTATCACCACGTCCGGATAAGCAGATCACCAGAATCTCATCCTTTGAACGTTCTTTCGCCAATTTTAGGGCACCACTTACCGCATGAGCCGACTCCAGTGCAGGTAAAATACCTTCATAACGGCACAACAGCGAGACTGCTTCCAAAGCTTCGCGATCGGTAATCGCCGCATAGCGAACCCGGCCTGTATCTTTTAAAAAGGAATGCTCCGGTCCGACTCCCGGGTAATCCAAGCCGGCGGAAATGGAATGAGCGGGTAAGATCTGACCATATTCATCTTGAAGCAAATAGGTATAAGAACCATGCAAAACACCTGGTCTGCCCAGCGTTAACGTGGCCGCATGTTCTTTGGTATCCACCCCTGCTCCAGCCGCCTCCATTCCATGTAGACGGACTTCGGGATGATCCAAGAAAGCGGCAAACATCCCAATCGCATTGCTTCCTCCACCAATGCAGGCCACCACATCATCCGGCAATCGTCCTTCTTTTTCAAGGATTTGCTCCTTGGTCTCATCGCCGATCACGCGTTGGAAGTATTTCACCATTTGCGGATAAGGGTAGGGACCGAGAGCTGAACCGATTAAATAGAAGGCATGCTCCACTTGGGCTGCCCATTGCCGCAACGCTTCATTGGTGGCATCTTTTAACGTCTTGGTACCCGAATGAACGGAAATCACTTTCGCCCCGAGCAGCTCCATCCGGAATACATTTAGCTCCTGGCGCTTTACATCTTCAGCCCCCATATAGACTTCACATTCCATGTCGAGCAAGGCGGCAACTGTCGCCGTCGCAACACCATGCTGACCCGCTCCTGTCTCGGCGATCAGTTTGCTCTTCCCCATTCGTTTCGCCAACAAAGCCTGTCCCAAGGCGTTGTTAATTTTGTGAGCGCCTGTATGATTTAAATCCTCACGCTTTAAATAAATTTTCGGTCCACCGAGATATTCGGTGAGCCGTTTTGCATATGTCAAAGGCGTAGGTCGTCCCGAGTACTCCCGATAAAGCTGATGCAGTTCCTCAGCAAAGCTCGGACTGTTCTGTGCCTTCGCAAATTCACTTTCCAATTCGACTAGGGCGTTCATCAAGGTCTCCCCGACAAATTGACCACCATATACCCCAAAACGACGACTACTTGTACCCATCTTTTTTCACTCTTTTCACCAATGTTTTCATTTTTAGCACGTCTTTTTTTCCATCCTGTTCAATTCCACTTGACACATCGATACCGTCTGGTTCTGTCAGCTCGATCAGCTCTTCCACATTCTCCGGTGTTAAACCGCCAGCAATCCATAGCGGCAAGCCCATGTCGCGAAAGATCGCTTGATAGGGAGGAATCATCCGCCAATTATAACTGGTTCCCGTTCCCCCACGCGCATGATCCAACAAAGCGAGATCGATGACGGAACGATACTCCCTCATCTGCTGGACATCGGGGTGCTGAGTCGGATGAAACGTTTTGATCACTTTCACCGAATAACGCTCTTTGATCCATGCACATAAATCTGGGGACTCATTTCCATGAAGTTGAATCGCGGTCAGAGGAGCCTGCTCCAACCAGCGACTTACTTCCTGTTGGGTCGGATTTAAAAATACCCCTACCGAATCGACCGCCGCTGGAACGCTCTCCACTAACGCTGGCAGCGATTTCGCAGAAACCGTCCGCTTCCGACCAGGAACGAGAATAAAACCGATCGCATCAATGGGCAATTGACTTGCCGCTCGTACATCGTCGATCGTTTTAAAACCGCACAATTTAATCTTGGTCTGCGTCATTTAACTCACCAATCATCTGGCGAACAGCCGCTTCCGGATCAGCTTGCCGCATAAAATACTCGCCGATTAAAACACCGTCCACGCCGATTTTCGCCACTTTTTTTGCGTCTTCGATCGATAAAATTCCGCTCTCGCTGATGATCGGAAGCGAAGCATCGATCTGTTGAAAAACCCGCTCGGTATGACCGAGATCGACCGTAAAATCAGTCAGGTTGCGGTTGTTGATACCCAACACATCTCCCTGACAAGCGAGGGCTCGCTCTAACTCGGATTCATCATAGATTTCCACCAACACTTCCATCGAAAGCTCATGGGCAATCTCCGTAAATGTTTTTAACTGCTCTGCCGTTAAGATGGTGGCAATCAACAAAATGGCATCCGCCCCCAACAGTTTGCTCTCAATGATTTGCTTGGGATCGATAATAAAATCTTTTCGAAGAACCGGAACTTGGACAACCTGTTTCACTTCCGGCAAATTTTCGTGCTTCGCTTGAAAGAACGAAACATCGGTCAAAACCGAAATCGCCTTCGCTCCCGCCCGTTCATATCCTTTGGCAATCGCCGCTGGTTCAATCTGCTGACGAATCACTCCCCGAACGGGAGAGGCCGGTTTTACTTCCGCAATTATCGAAAGACTTTTCTCCGCCGTGAGCGCCTGAGCCAGCGAACGACCAGGCGGCCGCTTTAAAGCTTCCTCCCAATCGGCAGTCGTATACGAAAGCTTAGACACTTCTTGTTCTTTTACCTTAACGATCCGCTCGAGAATGTGCATTTTTACCCTCCCACGAGAAGTGAACCACTTCCTCTAATTTTTGTTTCGCTAATCCACGATCAATCGTCTCGGCAGCGAGCGCCACCGCTTCCTTTAAATTGGCAGAGATGCCTGCGATGTATAAGACGGCTCCAGCATTGAGCACAACGATATCCCGAGCATCATTTTGTTCCCCTTCGAAGATGCGCTGAATCAACGCTGCACTCTCTTCAGCATTGCGCGTATGGATCTGAGCCTGGGGCTTTGTCTGTAATCCCACATCTTCCGGCATGAGTTCGTAGGTGGTTACTTTCCCATCTTTTAATTCACTGATCCGTGTCGGAGCGGATAAAGTCAGTTCATCCAATCCATCTAAGCCAGCCACCACCATGACGCGCTCACTTCCGAGCGTCGCCAATACATTGGCGACCGTTTCAGTCAATGCCCGATCATAGACACCAATCAGTTGATGTTTCACTTGGAAAGGATTGACGAGCGGTCCCAGCAAGTTAAAACAAGTACGGAAGCCAAGCTCTTTGCGAACAGGCATCACATGGCGCATCGATTCGTGAAACAGCGGAGCAAATAAGAAACAAAAACCGGTTTTTACAAGCAGATCATAGGCTTCAGCGGTCGACAGATAAATATTGGCTCCCAATTGTTCCAACACATCGGCACTACCGCTTTTGCTGGAAACAGACCGATTCCCATGCTTCGCGACCTTCGCCCCCGCCGCGGCAGCAACAAACGAGGCAGCTGTGGAAATATTGAAAGTCGACTTGCCATCTCCCCCCGTCCCACAGGTATCGACCGTATGTGGGAGCATTTCGGGCAACGTATTCGCATGCTCTCTCATTCCTTTGACAAATCCAGCGATCTCCTCAATCGTTTCCCCTTTCATCTTTAACGCGGTCAGCAAGGCAGCTATTTGCGCTGAGCCCAAATTTCCTTTCATCATCTGATCCATTAAAGCATACGCTTCGCTTTGTGTTAGATCATTCCGTTCCAGCACCTTGGATAACTGTTCTCGAATCATCCCGATTCCTCCCCTGTTGTTCGATTTTCTCAGCTAGATCAAGGGCCTTTAACATCGCTTTCGCCTTATTGACGGACTCCATATACTCATTTTCCGGAATCGAATCCGCTACCACTCCACCTCCAGCTTGGATATAAGCGACTCCATCCCGAAAATAAATCGTCCGAATCGCAATACAGGTATCGATATTGCCATCAAAGCTTAAGTAACCGATCGCTCCTGCATAAATCCCACGCGGTTCCGGCTCCAGCTCGGCAATGATCTCCATCGCTCGGATTTTCGGCGCTCCAGAGACGGTTCCTGCGGGGAAACAAGCTTTGATCGCTTCTAGCGGCGAACATTCGGAGCGCAATTTCCCAACGACATGGGAGACCAAATGCATCATATGCGAGTATTTTTCGATCACCATCTGCTCGGTCACGCGCACGGTTCCGTATTCCGCGACACGCCCCACATCGTTTCGTCCTAAATCGACCAACATGACATGTTCGGCAATCTCTTTTTCATCTTTTAGCAAGTCCTGGATCAACGCTTCGTCTTCTGCGGCATTCTTTCCTCGCGGTCGTGAACCGGCGATCGGCCGAGTATGAATCAATCCATTATTGACTTGCACCAATAATTCGGGCGAGGTCCCGACGATCGTCTCCCCATCCAATTCGAGGTAATACATATAGGGGGATGGATTGAGCTGCCTAAGAACGCGATACACATTCATCGGTGACGGCGCATCTTTCCATGTCCATCTCTGCGAAGGGACGACTTGGAAAATATCGCCCGCTTTGATATATTCTTGCGCTTGGCGGACCATCTCCATATATCGCTCTTTGCTGACATTGGATTGAGCACGCTTCAATGGAACTTCCTCGTCGGTAATCGGCAACAAGGGAGGAACGTGATAGCTCGCCTCTTTTAACTCCTGATACCATGCTTCCAGTCCTTGCACAGCCTGTTCATACCTCTTGGCAAACGAAGGATCGTTTTTCTCCCCTGCTGGGATATTTTGCACCAATAAAATCTGCCGCTTAAAATGATCGTATACAAGCAGACGATCATAAAACATCAAATGGACATCGTACGCGCCTGTACCGCCCCCTTTGAGCGGTTTCGCTAAGACGGGTTCAAATTGCCGAACGATTTCATAGCCTAAGTATCCGACGGCTCCCCCCAAAAAAGGAGGTAAATCCGGATAACAAGGCGTTTGAAACTCTTTTAGATTGGCCTCAATCACAGAAAGCGGATCGTCCAACCGCAAGCGTTGACTCTTCTTACCTTCGGTCAGGGTATATTCCCCTTCGCGCCCTTTGATGATGCGAAAGGGATGAGCACCCATAAACGAATAGCGCGCTAACTTTTGTTCTCCTTCAACACTTTCAAATAAAAACGAATACTTTGCTTTAGGAAAACGCAAAAAGAGGGAAATCGGTGTTTCCGTATCATCGAGAACGGTTTTACAGATTGGAATCATCGGATACTGTTGCCTCAGCTGTTCTGCCTCAGTCAGTAGGGGATAGATCATCATAAGCCTCCTTTGCCTAAGCGGAGGAGAATGAAAGCAGGAGGTAGAGAAAGGTTTTTTCTCTAAAAGAGGAAAAAAAGGGGAACATCGTATATTTTATACGCAAAAAGCCAAAGCTAGGGGTAGCTTTGGCTGTATAGACACTATTCGCCTCTGCTCTGCTCCTCTAGACTCTACTCTACTCATTCTCAACTCTGCTCTGCTCAATTTTAAAAAGATCATTTTTCAACCTATACACTAAAAAAGAACTTATCAAAAATATAACTGAAGCGATCATCATGTGTCAATGCTCTATTTTTTTGCCGATAAGTCCGGACGTAACGCGGCTGCACCATGAAGATAGACATGCTGAATCTCGGAAAGAGGGCGATCCGTATTTACCAAGATCAACAGACGGATACATCGTGGCAATCCACCAGGCACATCCAATTCGACCGCTCCGATAATCGGAACCAATTCCCATTGGGGAAGCGTTCGAATGGCTGCTGCGGGAAAACTGGCATTTAAATCTGGCGTAGATGTAATGGTAATCGCCGCAATATCTTCTGGATTCAACTCATTTTCTTGAACAATCGCAAAAATTAACTCTCTGACGGCAGAATTTATCTCCTTTGGATCGTTTCTCGGTACGGTTGTTGCTCCACGAATTCCTCTCACTGCCATTCTCATCTTCCTTCCAATCCTCGTAATACATCACGGATCTCATTTTCATCAATTCCTCTAACCACTTCGACCTGCCCCAGCTTTCTCGTCAAGACAAAAGTGTACTGATCGTTCTTTACCTTTTTATCCCGTTTCATCGCTTCGAGCAGGGCCTGTTCGGTAAAGCGTCCAGCTTCATAAGTGGTCGGCAGTCCAAACGAGGCTAACAGCTCAGTGGTAACACGCACGATTTCCTGATCCAGTCCAAAACGATTGCAACTGAGTTGAACCGCTCCAGCGATTCCAATAGCGACCGCTTCTCCATGTGTGTAATAAGAATAACCGGAGACTGCTTCCAAAGCATGACCAATCGTATGTCCATAATTTAAAATCGCCCGAATGCCAGACTCGCGTTCATCTTGTGATACTACTCCCACCTTCACCTGACAACCGTGATAGATTGCTTCTGCCAACTTTTCCGGATGAAGGGCGAGCAAGTCGGTAGCCTCTTTCGCTAACCAATCGACAAACGCTTGATCCCAAATCAATCCATGCTTAATCACTTCGGCAAAACCAGAGATCAGCTCTCGTTTGGGCAAAGTCGCCAACGTCCCTACATCATAGAGGACAAGCGCCGGTTGATGAAAAGCACCAATCACATTTTTACCCAATGCATGATTGACGCCCACTTTTCCGCCCACACTGCTATCATGAGCCAATAAGGTCGTCGGAATCTGGACAAAACGAATCCCTCTCATATAAGAGGCGGCGACAAAACCGGCTAAATCACCGATTACCCCTCCACCCAAGGCCAAGATCACTCCTTGACGATCGAGACCAAATTGGAGACAAGATCCAATCAATTTTTCCAATTGATTGAGGTTTTTACTCGCTTCTCCAGCAGGAACCACTTCGATCCCTACTTGGTAACCGGCTTGGCGCAATGCTTCCAAAATAGGTGAACAATATAAAGGAGCGACATTGGAATCCGAGATCACCATCAACTTCTGCTGTGGCGTAATTCCTGCTTCCTGTAAGTAGACGGGCAACTTTGCCAGAAGATCCGTGCCAATATAAATGGGATACGAACAATGCTCGAGAGAAACTGTTAATTTTTTCATCGTTAAAACCTCAACACCTGTTCACGATATCGTGTCACTTGCTCTTTTAACTCATCGATGGTGTCTGCAGGGAACTTTTCCAATAAAGATTGTGCGATCTCCCAAGCGACCACATTTTCGGCCACCACACTTGCGGCTGGTACCGCACAGCTATCGGAACGTTCGATGCTCGCTGCAAAGACCTCTTTGCTATCGATATCGACACTCATGAGCGGCTTATACAATGTCGGAATGGGCTTCATCACACCGCGAACCACGATCGGCTCTCCCGTTGTCATCCCACCTTCAAAACCGCCTAAACGATTGGTCGCGCGACCAAATCCCTTCTCTTTGGACCAAACAATCTCATCATGCACTTCGGAGCCCTTGCGGCGACCGGCCTCAAAGCCGAGCCCAAACTCTACTCCTTTAAAGGCATTGATGCTGACGATCGCTTGAGCAATCTTCGCATCCAATTTGCGATCCCAATGTACATGGCTGCCTAAGCCGAGAGGGACCCCAGTGACGATCACTTCCACAATGCCTCCTAAAGAGTCTCCTTCTTTTTTCGCTTGGTCGATCAACGCCATCATCTTTTTTTCTGCTTCCGGATCGAGACAACGAACAGGGGATTGTTCGGAACGATCGATCATTTCCTCGATCGATAAAGCAACCGGCTGTGCCTCCACTTCGCCAATCGACACAACATGTCCGGCAATCGTGATCCCGCATTCTTCTAAAATGAGGCGGGCCACTGCACCAGCAGCCACTCTGGCTGCTGTTTCCCGGGCGCTGGAGCGTTCTAACACATCGCGAATATCCCGATGATTATACTTAATCGCTCCATTTAAATCAGCATGGCCGGGACGCGGTCTGGAAATTCGCCGCTTTTCTGCCTCTTCTAGTAGCGGCTCTGTCGCCATAATTTTTTGCCAATGCTTCCAATCCTTGTTTTCAATCACCAAGGTAACGGGAGCAGCGGTGGTTTTTCCAAAGCGGACACCAGATAAAATTTGCACTTGATCCGTCTCAATCTGCATCCGTCGCCCACGTCCATATCCTTTCTGTCTACGTGCCAACTGCCAATCAATTTTTTCTTTTGAAAAAGGAAGCTGACTAGGCAATCCTTCAATTATCACGGTAAGTTGGGGTCCGTGCGATTCACCTGCGGTTAAATATCTCATTCTATTCGACTCCTCTAACAATCAAAAAATCAAATTTTTTAAGCCTTTCAGCTTTGCTAAATACCATACTATATAATTTACTATTGCAAAGCACTAAATTGCAATGGATGTTACATAATTCATGCGAACCCCGCTCTTCCCTTATGCTTTGACCGCCACCTTTTGTTGATCTTTTTCGCGAATATAGATGGCCAGTTCTTCCGTCATCTTCCAAAGCGAAAATGGTGTAATAAGGTAAATACCAGCGAATTTTTCCATTGCTACATCGAGTAACTCTTTGGCAATCTGTACTCCTTCTCTGCGCCCTGCTTCACGATCCGGACATGCTTCCATCCGTTCTAAGACGGATTTTGAAATTTTGATTCCAGGAACTTCATTGTGCAAAAACATCGCATTGCGGTAACCTGTTAGCGGCATGATGCCCACAAAAATCGGAATATCGAGATCTTTCGTCGCTTCATATAAATTTAAAATTCCCTGTTCATCGTAAATCGGCTGGGTCATCACAAAGTCGGCCCCTGCTTCAATCTTTTTACGCAACCTCTTAACAGCCGCCTCGATTTTGGCAACATGGGGGTTAAACGCCGTTCCCACAACAAAATGGGCTTTTTGCTTCAATCGTTTTCCGGAAAAGGAGATTCCCTGATTGAGCTGTTTCACCATCCGAATCAGTTCAAAAGACGTCACATCATAGACGGAGCTAGCCCCAGGCAAATCGCCCATTCGCGTCGGATCGCCGGTAATGACCAGAATCTGATCGATTCCCAAAGCGTGAAGCCCCATGAGATGAGATTGTTGCCCCAATAAATTCCGATCCCGACAAGTGATATGCAGCAGAGGTTCGACTCCCAACTGCTTCTTTAAGATCGCTCCAAGAGCGAGATTACTCATCCTTGCCGTCGCCAATGAATTATCGGCAAGAGTCACCCAATCCACACCCGCTTTTGCCAGCCGATGGGCTCCATTTAAAAAGTGGCGAATATCCAAATCTCTGGGTGGATCCAACTCACAAATCACTGTGCGCCCCTGTTTGACTCGTTCCAACACATTGGGTTGGGTTCGTTCAGTTTTGGGTTCCAAAACCGTTACTTCAATCAATTTCGGTTCCGGATTTCGGCGTGGAACAGGTTTCTTTCCCGCCAAAGCCTGAGCGATTTGTTCAATATGGGCAGGTGTCGTTCCACAGCATCCTCCGATCAAACGGACCCCCTGCTCCACCAGCAAGTGGGCTGTTTCGGCAAAGTAAGCGGGGTCTGATTTGTATTGCATTTCGCCATCATCCATACCCAACCGACCCGCATTGGGAAAAGCGGAAATAATCAATTGCTCCGGAATCACGCTATTTTCCAAGCTGCGCAAAATCTCCACCGGACCCAATCGACAATTGATGCCCACACCATCGGCTCCTGCAGCAGCCAGCTTGGCAAAAGCTTCGGTCAATGTAAAAGCATCGCGCGTGCGTCCTACCTCCAATGTCGACAGCTGGGCAAACAGCGGGCGATCAGTCAGCGAACGAATCGTCTGTACAGCGATCAACGCTTCCGATAAGTCCAAAAACGTCTCTAAAATAATGCCATCCACATCGGCATGCAAGAGAGCAGTCGCTTGCTCTTCATAAATATCGCGATAGGTTTCCGGATCGATCTCTTGTACACGTCCAGCGCGGACGGAACCGATCGAGCCAACGACATACGCATCATCGCCCACACTTTCACGGGCTATTTTGACTGCTTCTCGATTTAAACGAATGATTTTGCTATCCAAACCATAACGTGCCAAGCGGTCGCGGTTGGCACCATAGGTGTTGGTTTCAATCAGACGCGCACCCGCTTGGTAATAGGCTTGATGAACCTGACTGACAAAGCGCGGATTGGTAAGCACCAGCTCTTCGACACACTGCCCAATCGATACACCCTGTTGATACATATAAGTGGCCATCGCCCCGTCGCCAACTAAAAGGGAATCGGCGAGATGTTCCCGTAATGTTCTCTTTTTCACATTTCTCCGTAACGAAAAACAGATAAAACTCGAGCAGTGTTTTGTTTTTTCCTGCTTCATCGTGTCCGATCTCTCCGCTTACTCGCTAGTACCGACTGGATCTAAACACTCCACAGGCATCGCTTCCCGTGCAACTTACGGTTTTGCTCGATGATGACATCTCTTCCACTTCTATATATCGACTGGTTCGTTTTTCGTTAACGGATTCCCCCCTTTCCATACACTCTCTTGATTCGCAAACTTATTACCAACTTTATCTCTCTCACTCCTAGACGGCATTAAAATAGCGGGCTTCAGGATGGGAGAAAACCATCGCGGTCACAGAGGCTTCCGGCTCCATCATACAGCCCTCGGTCAATTGAATCCCAATTTCTTCTGGATTTAATAAGCGAAATAACTTTTTCTGATCCTCCAAGTCGGGACATGCTGGGTAACCAAATGAGACGCGGATCCCCCGATAACGCGCGGCAAACCGCTCTTTCATCGTCATTTCCAGTGGATCAGGGAAACCCCATTGGTCGCGCATCACTTGATGAAGCCGTTCCGCAAAGGCTTCAGCGAGCTCCAGGGCAACCACTTGCAGCATATGGGACAAGAGATATTCCCCGCTCTCTTTCCATTGCTCAGATAGCTCTCTTACGCCAATCCCTGCTGTTACAGCTAAGAAGCCGACATAATCGATCTCGCCAGAAGAACGCGGGCGGAGAAAATCCGCTAAACATAGATGGGGCGGTTTACTTTGGCGTGGAAAGATAAATTCTTCCCGTACATGATTCAAGTCTTGCGGATCATAGATGAAAATACGATCTCCCTCGGCTTGCGCGGGGAAAAACTGATACATTCCCCGTGGAGTTAACAATTGATCACGCTCCAACATCTCTAACAACTGATCTACTTTTTCCTTTAATTCGATCGTTTTCGGATCTTTGTTTTTGATTAGCTCTTCTACTTTCCCTTTGATCCCCAAGTGTTTACCCAATACCATCTGTTCATTTAAATAAGGGCGGAGATGGCTAAGTGGGACATCACGGAATACATGGCGATCGAGATCAGGTGGAGTGAGTACCGGAACATTTCGGTCAATTGGGCTACGCACCGCCGGACGATGGGTGATGGGGGCAATGGTCTTCGTTTGCTGCGCCTTGGCTAACCGTTCTTTCTGCTCGGCTTTAAGCGCTTGATAACCCTCTTCATTCACAAGCTGATTGGCCAATTCCAGTCCGTTCATCGCATCTTTGGCATAAAGCACCATTCCATCATAGACAGGAGCAATCCTCGTCTCAGTAAATTTCCGCGTTAACGCCGCTCCTCCCACGAGAATGGGTAGATCGATTCCAGCTGCTTTGAGGTCCTGCGCCGTTAATACCATCTGCTGGGCCGATTTAACCAATAACCCAGAAAGACCAATCAGATCCGGCTGCTCACGGCGAACAGCCTCAATAATCGTTTCGGGTGGCACTTTGATCCCCAGATTGATAATTTCATAACCGTTGTTCGCTAAAATAATTTCAACCAGATTCTTACCAATGTCATGGACATCTCCTTTAACCGTAGCGAGAATCACTCTGCCTTTGCTGCTCGTCTCCGTCTTATCCATATGTGGTTCCAGATAAGCGACCGATGCTTTCATCACTTCCGCACTTTGCAAGACTTCGGCGACAATCAGTTGGTTTTGATTAAACAGCCGTCCAACCTCATCCATCCCTGCCATCAGGGGACCATTGATAATATCGAGCGGTGCATATTTCTTTAATGCAGCATCCAAATCGCTGTATAACCCATCTTTACTTCCTTCAATCACATAGCGAGCCAACCGTTCTTCCAACGACAAATTGCTCAACGGTTGTTTTTTCTCTACTTTTTTCGTTCGATAGAAGGCTGTAAAACGACTTAATACCTCTTCGTAATTTTCCAATGTCGTTTCAAATAACAACTCTTCAGCCAAACGCCGCTCTTCTTCCGGAATCGAAGCATAACGTTCCAACTTCTCTGTATTCACCAGCGCGTAATCGAGTCCTGCCCTTGAGCATTCATAAAGAAAGACCGCATTGAGCACTTCCCGGCCAGCGGCAGGGAGTCCAAATGAGACATTGGAAATTCCCAAAACAGTCGCAGATGCTGGGAACGTTTCTTTAATGAGGCGAATTCCTTCCACGGTCTCTAAAGCCGAACCGATATATTGTTCATCTCCCGTTCCCACCGGTAAAACAAGCGGATCAAAAATAATATCTTGAGGAGAAAGACCGTATTTGTGAACCAACAGATCATAGGAGCGCTTGGCGACCGCTAATTTTCTCTCCCTCGTCACCGCCATTCCGGATTCTTCAATCGTCCCGACAACCACCGCGGCACCATAGCGATGAATCAAGGGAACCACTTCTTGAAAACGCTCTTCCCCATCTTCCAAGTTGATCGAATTGATAATCGCTTTCCCTTGGGAGAATTGTAAAGCTCGCTCGATCACCTGGGGATCCGTGGAATCGATCATTAACGGCACTTTTACTTTCTTGGTAACATAGGACAAAAAAGCCTCCATATCTTTTAGCTCATCGCGATCCGGATCAGCCAGACAAACATCGATAATTTGCGCGCCGCCTTTTACCTGTCGACGGGCAATCTCGGAAGCTTCCTCATATTTCCCTTCGGCAATCAGCCGGCGAAACTTGCGCGAGCCAATCACATTGGTTCGCTCTCCCACCAAGAGCGGCCGATTATCTTCTTCTAAATAAACAGGCTCAATTCCCGAAACAGCGGCTGGATGATGGGAAAGCGGACGACGTGGTGGCTTTCCTTTCATCACCTGTGCCAATGCTTGAATATGCTCTGGCCTAGTTCCACAACAGCCCCCAACCATGTTTAGCCAGCCCGCATCCGCAAACTCCTCCAACTTGCGGGCAAGCGCTTCAGGCGTTTCCAAATAGTTGCCATCTTCATCCGGTAAACCCGCATTGGGATAACAACTGACGGCACAACGCGCCAAACCCGATAAGGTTCGGATATGATCGCGCATAAACTCCGGTCCTGTCGCACAGTTCAGACCAATCGAAATGGGATTTAAATGCTCAATCGACAAATAGAATGCTTCGATTCCTTGACCGGCCAACATCGTTCCCATCGGCTCAATCGTCCCCGAAATCATCAGCGGTAGCTCTCTTCCAAGCTCGGCAAATGCTTGCCGAATCCCAATACTGGCTGCTTTCACATTTAATGTATCTTGCGAAGTCTCTAGCAGCAGGAGGTCGACCCCACCTTGTACCAGGGCTTTCGCTTGGCGATAATAGGATTCGACCAACTGTTCAAAGGTCACCCCACCGGTTACGGACAATGTCTTCGTCGTTGGACCCATTGCGCCAGCCACATAGCGCGGCCATTCGGGTGTGCTCCATTTTTGACAGACTTCGACTGCACAGCGTGCGGCAGCCAAATTGATCTCTTCTGTTTGTTCTTCCAGTCCATATTCCGCCAAGACAATCGGAGTCGCTCCAAACGTATTGGTTTCCACAACATCCGCCCCGGCCTTAAAATAAGCATCATGAATCTGACGAATTAAATCGGGACGCGTTATCGAGAGATACTCATTACAGCCATCGTACTCCACACCGCCAAAGTCTTCTTCTGTGAGATTGGCTTGCTGCAACATCGTTCCCATCGCTCCATCGATGATGAGGATTTTTTCTTTCATACGTTCGACAATCGGTTTTTTCAACATTGGTTTCATTCCTTTATATTTAGGCTTTATTGCTAAAGAATACAATTCCCATCTATATATGTGGAGATCATGCTAAAAACAGAACGACAGGAATGCTTCTTGGCTAGATCAGCTAGCCGCACTCCTGCTCGATCACTCATTGTCTTTTTCAATTCTTATTCTTGCTAAAAACTCACTGATCACTTGATTTAACTCATCAAATTCAATGAGAAATGCATCATGACCATGAATGCTTTCCATTTCATAGTAACTGGCGGGATTACCAATCAATTGCAACTGTTCAGCAACGATACTCATTTCCTGCGGTGGAAATAAAGCATCTGAGCTAATCCCGATCAATAATCCTTCCGAAGTCATCCGCTTTAAAGCTTCCATTTCACTGCCATATCCGTTGGCAATATTATGCAGATCCATCGCCTTGATCAGATAAAGGTAACTATTTGCATCAAAGCGATTCACAAATTTGCGCCCTTGATAACTTAAATATCTTTCCACTTCATATTCTGAACTTAAATGATAGGGACTGGTTTGTACATTGATCTCCTGTCCAAACCGCTGTTCATACAATTCAAAACTCCGATAGGTAATCATCCCTACACGCCGGGCGAGGTTCAGCCCATTGACGGGGAATGTGCGACCATAATACTCTCCTTCACACCACTCGGGATCATTCATAATCGCTTGTCTCATCACATTGTTCCAAGCAATTCCCAGCGCGGAGGCGCGAATGTTGGAAGCGATCGGAATATAACTTTTTACCATTTCCGGATAGGAGACCGCCCATTCAAACACTTGCATACCGCCCATGGATCCGCCGATCACAGAGAATAAGCGCTCAATTCCAAAGCTTTTTACCAATTGGTATTGCGCTTTAACCATATCGCGAATGGTGACAACAGGAAAACGTAATGCATAGGGTTTCCCATCAACCGGATGTGGTGAGCTCGGTCCGGTGGAACCATAACATCCACCGATCACGTTGGCACAGATGAGAAAATATTTGGATGTATCTAACGCTTTATCCTCCCCAATCAGCCCATACCACCAACCAAGATGCTTCTCACTATTACCAGCATGCGTATCACCTGTTAGAGCATGACAGATGAGGATCGCATTGTCTTTCTCTTTGTTTAATGTTCCAAATGTTTCATACGCTAAAACGGCTCCTTGCAAGATCTCACCACTATCCAGCTCAAAATCTTGAAGCTGAAAGAACTTTTGCTCCGTTTTCTGCTTGACTGATACGTTCATGCCATCACCTCTTTCACTTACTCTGCTTTTTTAATTCACCTTCTCCAACGGACCACTAAAAAGTAAGGGCTTTTCGCAATGAGGTCTCAGCGACAATCGCCTCTCTCTTACCGTCTTCCCTCTGAAGTGACAAGCAACGATTTTACGCTTAGAGCTTGTTCAAGATCGGCAATCAGATCCTCCACATCTTCCAAACCGACAGACAGGCGCAATAGACCATCGGAAATCCCATATTGCAGACGAACCTCTCGCGGCATCGAGGCATGAGACATCATCGCCGGATAAGATAAGATACTCTCTACCGCTCCTAGGCTAACCGCTACCAACGGTAAGCGAACACGATTTAGAATCTGTTTGGCTTTCTCTTCGCTCCCGACATCGAAGGAGAGGACCGCTCCATGTCCACTCGCTTGCTCCGCTTGCAATTTGTGTCCTTCATGCGATTCTAAGCCTGTAT
Source organism: Thermoactinomycetaceae bacterium (assembly GCA_025449975.1). Taxonomy (GTDB): domain Bacteria; phylum Bacillota; class Bacilli; order Thermoactinomycetales; family Thermoactinomycetaceae; genus Thermoflavimicrobium. The sequence continues at coordinate 57,049 of JANWIG010000025.1, read as the reverse complement.
AATAAACACGCTGAACTGCCGGATGCTGCTCCAGCCAATCAGCGATCACTTTGGCACTCTTACTTGAATTTTTCATCCGAACGGGTAAAGTTTTTAACCCTCGCAAAATCAACCAAGAATCCTGTACACCTAAAATAGCACCAAATGAGTTTTGAAGAAAGGATATTTTTTCGGCAATTTCATCCTCTTTGACCACAACCAAACCAGCTACCACATCGCTATGTCCCCCGATAAACTTGGTCGCACTATGCACCACGACATCGATTCCCAATTTAAGCGGTTGCTGATAATACGGTGTTAAAAAGGTATTATCCACAATGGTCAGCAATTGGTATGCTTTGGCAAGCTCAGCCAATAAAGACAAATTACTCACTTTTAGTAATGGATTGGAAGGTGTTTCGATGTAGATTCCTTTGGTATTGGGGCGAATCGCCGCTTCGACCGCCTGCAGATCGGTTGTATCGACAAAGGTGACCTCAATCCCTAACCGAGTCAACACCTGAGTGAGCAGTCGATATGTTCCACCATAGACATCTTTGGATACAATCAGATGATCGTTATGGGAAAACAACAAGAAAGTGGTCGAGATGGCTGCCATACCCGAAGCAAATGCAAAACCACGACAGCCACCTTCTAGCTTCGCGATCGCATTTTCCAACGCTTCGCGCGTAGGGTTTCCGGATCGCGCATAATCAAACTGATTGGGATGTTCCAACGAAAATTGATGGTATGTGGATGCTTGATAGATCGGAATACTGGCTGCTCCTGTATATGGATCGATTTCATTGCCATTGTGTAAAGCGATGGTCTCTTTTTTCACGATAACCCACTCCTACGGATGATCTGGTCTGCTTTTTTCAATGCTTGTGCTATATCTTGTTGTAGGTCTTCAATATGTTCGATTCCAACGGAAATACGCACTAATCGGCCGCATATTCCGATCTTCTGGCATAACTCATCCGGCATGTCGGCATGTGTCTGCGTAGCAGGATGAGTAATTAAACTTTCTACGCCACCTAAGCTTTCAGCAAAAGAAATCACTTCTAAATGCTCTAAAAACGGACGAACCAAGTTTTCATCCTTTAGTCGAAAGGAGAAAATGCCACTAAATCCTCGAGCTTGTTTCGTTAAAATCTGACGACCCTCTGGATCAAATGAGGGATAAAATACTTTCTCGACCAATGGATGCTGATTGAGAAAAAGCGCTAATTCCCGAGCATTGGCAAGATGTTGATTCATCCGCAAGGCCAATGTCTTCATCCCTCTCATCAGCAGCCAGGCATCCAATGGAGCCAAGGTCGCCCCGATCGAATTGTGTAAAAAGCCGATCCGCTCAGATAATTCTTCTCCTTTGCTGACGATCAGTCCGGCCAATACATCATTGTGCCCACCTAAATATTTGGTCGCACTATGAAGCACAATATCTGCACCCCATTTGATCGGTTGTTGCAGATAGGGAGTCATAAAAGTATTATCCACGATCGTCAACAATTGCTGCCGTTTCGCCAGTTGACAAATCTCTTCTAAGTTGATCACTTGAATCAACGGATTGGTCAAGGTTTCAATAAAAATCGCCTTGGTATTGGGCTGAATCGCTTGTTCCACTTGGGAAAGATCCCGCAAATCAACCCAAGAAAAAGTTAATCCGTAACGGGAGAGCACCTGTTCAAACAAGCGATAGGTGCCACCATATAGATCCAAGGAAACAATGAGGTGATCTCCTTGGGAGAACAGCCCCATGACGGTTTGAATCGCCGCCATTCCCGAACTACAAGCAAATCCAGCATCCCCTTCTTCGAGAGCAGCAATGCTTTGCTCCAAAACTTGTCGAGTGGGATTGGCTGTCCGCGTATAATCAAAACCCGTGCTTACCCCTCCAATATGTTCATAAGCGGTGGCAAAGTAGACTGGGAAATTAATGGCTCCTGTTTTGGGTTCTTTTTTTGTTCCGATTTGTGCTAAATGTGTTTCGATTCTCACCAGCTGTGCCCTCCCTTTTCAAAATATAAAAAACCTCTTCTCACAGATAAGAGAAGAGGTCATTTTCAGAGTCATCTTCCTCTCTTATCTTCCAGGAATAAAATCCTGCTGGAATTAGCACCAATCAATATCTAGAAAGATATCAAAGGTTGCCGGGCTTCATTGGGCCAGTCCCTCCGCCACTCTGGATAAGAGAATCCTATTTAAATATCAAATTTTTATTATTCCTAGATTACTTTTTAAGTATACTCCGCTTTGAATCACCCGTCAAGGTTTTTTTAGACCCAACGGTTGATCGCTTTTTCATAGTTTAACAATTCATCTTTAGAGAACCAGAGAGCGATCTCCCGCTCTGCACTCGCTGGAGAATCGGAGCCATGGATAATGTTCATGCCCAAGCTCACCCCATAGTCTCCCCGAATCGTTCCTGGCAGTGCATCGCTCGGATTGGTTTTCCCCATCATTTGCCGAGCCGTAGCGATCACACCCGCTCCTTGCCAGACCATGGCAAAAACCGGAGAAGAAGTGATAAACTCTACCAACTCACCAAAAAAAGGCTTTTCTCTATGTTCAGCATAATGCTGTTCTGCTAATTCCCGAGAGACTTGCATCAGTTTTGCACCGACCAATTGATATCCTTTCTTTTCAAAACGAGCAACAATTTCACCAATTAAACCGCGTTGTACGCCATCAGGCTTGACCATAATAAATGTCTGTTCCATAGAAAGTCCTCCCAATTTTCATCCATCAGCTATGTATCAGAAATCATCACAAATTTTAACAAGAAGTGAATAAGAAAGCAACTTTTTCCGTTGAAAAAAGCCCTGAGAACCGGTCTAAGCCCAACAACCGGTTCTTACTTTAATAAGAGCGACGAACCACAAAATCACTAATCAATTGGAAGGATTCCTTTACATGTGTGTTTGGAAGTTTATTCAACATTTGCAACGCTTTCTCCAAATACCGTTCCGATAACTGCACCGTATAGTCGATTCCACCGGACTTACGTATAATCTCCAATATCTCCTCTAAATCTCCTTCAGTCCCTTGACTAAGCAAATAGTTCATTAATTTTTGTTTATTTTCCTCTGATTCGTGACGCAAGGCATAAATCACGGGCAAGGTCACATTGCCTTGACGCAAGTCACTTCCAGCTGGCTTTCCTAATACATCTTCGGTTCCTTTAAAATCGAGAATATCATCGGTCATTTGAAAAGCCATCCCCACATAATAGCCATATAAGTAGCAGCGATAAACAACCTCGGCGCTAGCCCCACTAACCAAAGCCGCCAGCTGGCAACTAATCGCAATCAAAAAGGCCGTCTTTCGTTTAATGCGATGCAAATAGCTGCGCAAGGTAAGTTTATCGCTATATAGGTCACAAATCTGCTCAATCTCTCCTAAGACCATCTCTTTGATCGCCGTTGCCAAGATCTGATGAACTTTGGGATTTTTAAACTGACTCATCACTTGCAAACCTTGGGCTAAAATATAATCTCCCGTAAACATCGCCACTTGATTATTCCACTCTGCGCGAACGGTCTGTCTTCCTCTTCGTAAATTCGCATCATCAATCACATCATCATGCACCAAAGTAGCCATGTGAATCAGTTCCAGAGCTACGGCTAATTTACGTAACTTGGATGCATCATAAGATGGACCAAAGTGACCAGCCAATAACACAAAGATGGGGCGCATCCGTTTTCCACCCGCTGTTAATAGATGGAGGGAAGAAGCCTCCAGCTGATCTACCGACGAGTAGACGGTTCGCGCAAGCTCTTTTTCAATCAATTGAAGCTCATTTTGTAAATCTTGATAAATATCATGCAAATTCATCTGCTTCACCTAAACCTATGTGTTCATACTAACTATTTTATCAAGCGGATCCACTTTAATTCCTTCCTTTAAAAAGCCTAACTCCGCCGCATATCGGTAATAAGTCTGAAGACCGGCAATCTCTTTTTCTCCTAAATCATGAGACAAACCCCAAAAATACTTTTGCCAAAATGCTTCTGTGCCACCTAACTTATTCATGGCATGCTGAATCACGGGGAGCAAATTTTGTCGACTTTTCTCTTTCGATTCAATAAAACGATCGTAGATTTTTTCTATTTCAGACCAACGATATTCTACAATCTCCTTGCGAATCGCCCAAACAGCAAAAGTCATCGATAAGCCTGTCCGCAAATACCATTCTTCTCCCAAGTCAAACGCGCGATATCCTTGATCGGACCATGAGGCACGAATCGCATCATCTCCAATGACCATCGCTGCGTCCGCTCGGCGTAACATCTGTTTTAAATCGGGTGCCATGGTGATATACAAAGGACGAACTCGCTCAAAACGTTCTAAAAGAATGCGCAAGAGATGAACCGACGTCGCTGAGGTATTGGTCAGAGCAATTTTCGCACCATCCAACTCACTGAGGCTCTTCCCCTTGGTAAATAAAAAAATTGAGCCCACTGCCCCGGTAGCACTTACAGATAAATGGGGTAACAAGAGATAGTTCGGATAGGCTTCCCCATAGGCAAAGGAGGAGATCGGCCCTAAATCGATTTCACCTTTTTTCATTCCGCGGTTTAATAAACTAGGCACTTGAGGAATGAGTTCCACATTTAATCCGGTCGGATCAAAAAAGTAAGAAACAGGCCAGACATTTGAATAGGAGATTTCACCGATGCGAATTGGTCTCATGATTGATCCCCCATCTAGGATAAAGTTGATGTGGTAAACCCAGTACATCCAATACTTTGCCCGCAATAAATTGAACCATCTCGTCGATTTGTGTTGGCTGCGTATAGAAAGCAGGCATCGCTGGTAAAACGGTCACGCCCAACTTCGCTAATTTCAACATATTCTCCAGATGAATGGCGCTTAGCGGTGTCTCTCGGGGAACAAGGACCAAAGGGCGTCGCTCTTTAATCATGACATCTGCCGCCCGCTCCAATAAATTGGAAGACATCCCGTAAGCAATCTTCGCAACTGTACTCATTGTGCAAGGAATCACAATCATTCCATCTATCGGATATGAACCGGAGGCGATCGAAGCACCGATATCATTGAGCGGATGATAGATCAGCTCCCCGGGTAGATTTTTATAACGGCGTTGAAATAGCTTTTCCCTCTCATGCGTCGGCCACTGATGCTCTTCTTTTAAGACGCGCCAGCCGGCTTCGGTGATTAACAAATGAACCTGATCGCCACGACGTAATAACTCTTCCAATAAACACAGAGCATAGGGGGCCCCACTGGCACCACTCATCGCTACCGTCCAACGCTTACGACTCATAATAACACATCCACTAAAGTAAATATAAAAATAATCACACTTAATACTCCATTCATGGTAAAAAAAGCGGTGTTGAGGCGCGATAAGTCATCTGCTGACACGATCCGATGTTCATAGATCAAAATACCGATCGCGATCAGTACACCGAGTCCATACCAAAGATGCAGATCTGCTAGGACAAACAGACCGAGCAGACCGAGCGCCGTTCCTACATGCATCCAAGAAGAGATGGTTAGCGCTCGCTTAATCCCAAAACAGGCAGGAATCGAATATAAGCCTTCTTTCCGATCATAATCGGCATCTTGACAGGCATAGATGACATCAAAACCGCCGATCCACAGAGCAACGGTCGCAAATAAAAGCAAAGACATCAGATCGATCTGTCCCGTCGTCGCTACCCAACCACCTAAGGGTCCCAATGCGGTCGTAATCCCCAAGACAAAGTGACAGGCCCAAGTGAACCGTTTGGTATAAGAATAAAAAACGAGAAAAAAGACAGCAATGGGCAACAATTGAACGGATAAAGTGTTTAATTGCGCTGCAGCATAAAACAGAACAATAAAAGAGACAATTACAAATCCCCAGGCAAATGTCACGCTCACGGCACCTGCGGGAATATGTCGCTGCTTGGTTCGCGGGTTTTTGGCATCGATATGTCGATCGATGATTCGATTTAAAGCCATTGCCGCACTTCGCGCGCCGACCATCGCGAGTGTAACCCAACCAATTTGGCTCCAAGTTGGCAAGTGGCCATTTACTTCTAAACTGCCTAATACAGCTCCTAAGTAGGCAAAGGGAAGAGCAAAAATGGTATGTTCAAATTTTATCATATCTAAAATCAAGCGAATCTTCTTTAAAACACTCATACCCATCTTCCTTTGTTTATTCCAGCGGTTTTCGTCCAATGTGAAGGGCAGTAATTCCACCAGTCAGTGGATAAACCTCTACTTTTTCTAGACCGACATCCTCTTTCATGATTCGCGCTAACTCCTGATAGCCAGGAAACTGAACCAAAGATTGTGGCAACCATTGATATTGTTCATAACGATTAGCAAATAATTTACCAAGTCCAGGTAATAATTTTTCAAAATAAAAATAGTAGAGTTGACGAAAAACGGGCATCGTGGGTTTGGATAGCTCGAGTGAAACCACTTGACCACCTGGTTTTACCACTCGTTTCATTTCAGCTAACACTTGAACGAGATCCGGAACATTCCTTAGCGCAAAGCCGATCGTAGCATGATCAAATGTATGATCCGGAAACGGCAATCGCATCGCATCCCCTTGAACCAATTCAATCCTTTGCGCCAACCCTGCTTCGGTGATCTTGCGACGACCGACTTCTAACATATTGGCACTAAAATCCAATCCGACAATTTTCCCCGTCTGTGACGCCTCCGACAACGAAAGCGCCCAATCACAAGTGCCACAACAGACATCCAGTGCAGTATCTCCAACTTGGACGTTCATTTTACGCATCGCAAATTTTCTCCAAGCTTTATGCCTGCGGAAACTCAGTAGTGTATTCATTCGATCATAATCTTTCGCAACGCTTTCAAAGACTTGATGTACAAAGCGTGTTTTCTCCTGTTTATCCAAGTGAGGTTCATCCTCCCTTTACCAACGAAAAGTCGCCCATTTTCATCGACCACTGATTGATCCGCTCGAGTAATAGATTTTTTACTTCTCCGCTAGGCAACCGCAATGCCGCTTCACGCGCCTTCTTACAGCCATTCTCAAACTCTTGCAACAACGGACCATTTAACTGATCAGCATAATGATTTTTCAACAGGTGAAGAAGCGTTAAGGAGGACAGAAGCTGACGCCATAGTTGATTTAAATCTCCGACAACATGAAAAAAATCGGCTAGCGCCGTTAATAATTTACTCTCGATCAAATGTCGATACTTTAAATCATTCTCTTTCCCCTCGGCAAAATGACGTTGCATCTTTACTTCATTGATTCGACTGGTCGCTTGAGCAAGACAATCGATGCCTTCTAATTCATGATTGGTGGCAAGAAACCGGTAAAATAGGCTACTATAATAATCGCCAGCCAAAACAAATAACTGTCTTTCCCGCATTTTTTTTACATTCACTTCTTTATCTTCCGTCACGCGATCATGAAGATCCAATCCCATTTTTAAAAGTGTGGTCGCCACACTAAAAACATGTACTCGTTCTCTTGGTAAGCCATATGATTCCATTAAAAAATGTAATAATTGCACAAAAAAAACAGGAACCTGTGGTTTTCCAATGATTTTGTCTAAGTATGGCTCATGTGCTAATTCTCTAATTTGTTGACAGCTTCTGTTGATTTCCTTATGTATGGACGTCATTCAAGCGCCCCCCACGTATGACAACTCTAGATTGTTTGAAAATAGTTTAAACTATTTTCACATTAATCAACTTTTCTATCTCTACCTAAGTTGATCATTTGAATATTTTTGCTATTATACAATACCTTTCCAACTTGCTACTACCCAACAGTATAACACAAAATCTCTACCGGTTCATCCCTGCACACATAAATGGAAATTTACGGTAGGAGAAGTAAAGCTTCATTTTTGCTCTTTCCACTCAAACATCGCCTTTAAATAGGGGCGATAAGAATGATCTGGGCTCTTCTCCATTTTCGGATCCAATTTTAAATGTGCAGGTCTCCCAGTTATTTCCACTTTAGGCTGTTTTGCTAACTGGGTGATCAACTTCACTTCATTGATATTCTTCATGCTGACCAATGAACCTTTCAAGAGCAAAAAACAGTCCCGATAGAGATGGTCTTCTTTCCTTTGGTCAGCCTGAAAAAGCTCAATTATCAATCGATCCTCTTGCAGATCCACTCGCCGAATCGTTGACGTAAGCATGAGATGCAACATAAAATCGACCAGATTTTGCTCGGTCAGTGTCGAAGCATACGGTTGAAAAACAGCGACATCCCCCTCTTCATCCTGCTGCATCAGTGGCGGAATAAAGGAAAGCAAGGCTGCTAGAAATACAGATAAAAGTACGGTAGCCATCAATGGTCTGACAAAAGCTTTCATTTCATCGTCCCTTTCACCTTTCTGTCTTCATTTTATTTTTTTAGACAGAAAAGATGACAAGGGAGATTATGATGACTCGGATTCAATCGTCCCATATGGGGTATATAAAACAGCTTTTCCACGGACCTTGATGGCCGAGGTAAATTCAGTAAATTGGGCAACCATGATTTCTCCACGATCGAGCTTTTCCGAGTGGTGAAAACGGGTATCTTTCCCTCTGGTTAACCCAATCACTTTTACGCCATTCTCCAACGCTTTAATCACGATATAATCGCTATGCTCTCTCATGACTTCACCTCCTTTTATTTGCCTGTTTCAGTTTATCATGAAATAGCTTTCCAGTGTAAGGGGGAATCTGCTTGGGATTTAGGGGTTCTTTCTTAGAAAAGAAAGAGTGACTTAGTAGCGTGGCTACTAAGTCACTCTTTTCAAACTTGCGTTTTGGTCGGGCTAGCCAGATTTGAACTGACGACCTCTTGCGCCCCATGCAAGCGCGCTACCAAGCTGCGCCATAGCCCGTCAATCTCTTGAAAAAATCGATCGATTTTTACTATATAACAGCTTCTTTGGCGTGTCAAGAGTTTTTTCCACCACTTTGCGAATCACCAATGGGCTTGCCAAAGAAACCGGCTTCGTCCGATCGATTGCAGCCGGTTCCTTTTACGGGATCCTCCACGCCAAGCCCCAAAACGGATCATCGAGTGCTTATTTTAAGCCAATTAAACTAAGCGCTTCCGCACGTGAGGAAGCATCTTCTGCCAATACGCCTCTTACCGCCGAAGTAATCGTTTTTGAACCTGGTTTTTTTACCCCGCGCATGGTCATACACATATGTTCCGCTTCGATCACGACGATCACACCATGCGGATCCAGCTTTTTCGTGATCGAATCGGCGATCTCAGCGGTGATCCGCTCCTGCAATTGGGGACGTCTCGCCACTGCCTCCACCGCCCGGGCCAGCTTCGAGAGTCCGACGACACGACCTCCTCGCGGGATATAACCGATATGCGCTTTGCCGAAAAAAGGAACCAAATGATGTTCACAGGTAGAGAAAAACGGAATATCCTTTACCAGCACAAGCTCTTCGTGATCTTCACTAAAAATAACCGAAAAAAAATCTTCCGGATTCTGCTTGAGTCCGGCAAAAATCTCTTCATACATCCGCGCGACACGCTTCGGCGTATCCAACAATCCCTCGCGGTCGGGATCTTCTCCGATGGCTTCCAAAATCATTCGAACAGCCGTCTCAATTTTTTGATGGTCCACTGGCATGATTAATTCCTCCATCCACTTCTGCAACTTACCTACCTATTTGACTGTTTAGCATAACCTTTCCTACAGATGATGGTTTTCTAAACAGATATTTTCAAACAGCTGGCTCAATTATACCATATTCTTGGAACCAATCGAAAAACAAAAAGAAAAGGCCCGCGAAGGACCTTTTCAAACAAACATCATTACTTAGTCGAATCTTTTTTAGCTGCCTCTTCTTTTTCGTTTTTCTTTGCTTTTAGAGCAGCAGCTCCTTTATTCACTTCTTCCTTTAACTGTTTACCTGGTTTAAATGCAGGGACTCTGGTTGCTGCAATCGTAATTTCCGCACCGTAGGGTAGAAACCAAGCGCCGATCGTTATGTGATCAACCGGATTCCTGGTTTCCCCCTCCGAACCGGACAAGCATGTCTCCATGCATCCGGCTCTCCGTTTGGTACTCCCTTAGCCAAGCCTAAAAATCGCTCTCAACAGGAAGTCTCGGTATTACTTTCTAATTAACATGTTTGTCTACATGATGAGTATGAAACCCCCGTTGTTATTCCGACTTCACAGCAAAGTAAACAACTTTTTCTCCAATCGCTGCGAGTTGCATACTCATCGATTGGACAGGATCAAACTGATTTCATCCTTTTCTTTGCATCGGGTACATAAGAGATGCTGATCCATTTTTCCCCTTCGGCTGTCCACTGCTTGATCCCCCACTCTTTTCCGCGGCTTAGTTTCTTTCTTAACGCCCTGACCGAACTTTTATGTTTTTTGGCAAGGGTACAAAGACAACTGTACTCCATCGCATACTTTATGGTGCTCATCTGCCGATAGAGATTGTCAGCCAGTGAAAAATGGTGATGGATTCGCGTCAGCAGCCGATTATAACGGTTGAGGAGATCCGGATCAGGCAAATGAACCCAGGCATCTTTCGCTACCGGTTTCCATCTCCCATCCTTTTGAAACGCAATCATTTGATTTTCACGGAGCCATTGGATGCTCGTTTCTTTCGGCATAGAAAAACGCATTTTGCCATCCGCCCGCACTTGGATCTCATATCCGAGGAATCGAATCGCCTGCGAATGATGAATCCATTGGAGCGCCAGGTCACAAGGCTCGATTCTCAATTCATCCTTCAGCCAATGAGCGATTTCCTGGCTGAGCCGCTCGGCATCGCTTTTGGTCCCGACGATCCCAAGCAAAAATTGATCGGCATAACGCACATAACGGATTTTCGGAAAACGCTCTCCTTTTTGGCGAGATAAGTCGGTTACAAACTGATCCAGTTCGTGCAAATAGATGTTGGACAGAATCGGACTGAGAATGCCTCCTAAACGCACTCCCGAGAAGCGCTTCCCATCCTTCCAGTCAGTATGGACTCCCCGGAAGAGTAGTTTTGAAAGCAGTCTGAGAAATTTTTGATCCTTGATCCGCTTCTGCAAGATTTGAAGCAAACGATGATGTGAAAGATGCGACAAAGCCTCTTGCAGATCGCCTTTGATCCACCACTTGGTTCCAGTGAACAGCGCATCAATCTCCTGAAGAGCGGTATGACAGCTTCTCGCTCGCCGAAATCCGTGCGAGTGCTTGCTAAAGATCGGTTCATAAATGGTCTCCAAGATGATTCGGATCGCTTCTTGTACCAGTTGATCCTTGATTGGATCGATTTCTTTGGGATCCGATGCATAGCTTTCGCTTTTTAGCGCTTCAATCAAGGGGACAAGCTCGGCATAATCTATTTTCTGCATGGAGCTAGTCCAACGAGATGCTTTGCGATAAAAGTCTGGATTGTAGAGAAGGCGAATCAGTCTTTCAAATCGATACTCCCTGTTTTTCGCCTGCTTGGCTAAGTTGTACAAAACAGTTTCAAAGTTCCTCATAGCGTCTCACACGCTCCCTCTGGACTTGTTTTGTACTTCCCAAACTGTCTTCCTTCGCCATGTAGTAGGCTTTCCCTACCTCGGACTACTATGAAGACTCCGTCACCCTATTAGCCAACTTTAAAATCGTCTGGCTAACTTAGGTGATCCGCCGTTGCCCAATTAGACTAGGCCTGTTGACTGTCGGATAGGACTTCCACTCGTTTCGTTCCGATCGAACGCTCGCCTGCTCTTAGGTAGATGATTTCTGTCAAACTGGTACAGAAACCTTAGCAGGAGATGGGAATATTCCTCACGTAACCCATCTGCCAATCCAAAGCCGTCGAGTTATCCTTCAAGCAGTCTGGCTTTTATCCTCATGTCAACTTGGTTTCGCTCCTCAGTCGTAAACGGTGAGTTCGTTTAACTTGGAGCTTTCTCTTCATGCTATGGTCCCCTGATCGGTTTCCCTACAGGGTAAGAAGAGCAACCTATGATCATCTACCGGATCATGTGGTGCCTTATGCCACTTTTCTAATTGGACGAGCTGCTTCCCTTTTTGAGGTTAGACAAGCAGCTGATCAGCGCGCACAGTTTGTGGATTACGCCCTTTTCTTTCTGCACGTTCACGTACTTCAAAGTTGTAGGGTAAGAACACAGCGCCTTGCCGAGCGTAAGCAGGTTTCCATGCTCTTCCCTCCGAACCGTACGTACACCTTTCAGCGTATACGGCTCTCCGCTGCCAATCTTCTACTATCTATGAAAACAATGAAGATGAAGAGTGGACCGTGGCATAACGAAAGGCGACAAACTGACTTCAATTGCATCGCGAAACACGCTAGTAAGCATCGCTTTGCTTTCGCAAGGATTCATCAAACAGGTAGGTAATCATCCCTTGATGCTTCACGCCGATCCGTTTGCCGATCCGATATTTTGCAAAGATCTTTGCTTTTTGTGTCCGATATTTATTCGCCATGGTTTTACCCCAACTCAATTTCCAAATCCACCGAGCCGAGCGCAACCGCGATACATTGGTTGCCAATTGATAATGGTCATACAACCGACGGAAAGTAGCATTATACCAGTTGATAATCGTCTGATCATCCTGCATAAAAAGCTTTTTGACAGCAAGTGCTTTCCACTGACCCGCTTCCAGTTTGCCCAAACCATATTCTAAGATAAATTCAAACTCTTTGCGTTTCGGCATCCATAGTTGATAGATAGGTCCCTCTGAAGCATGATTGGTTGGGGATTTGGCATACGCAAGCTGATAACCGAGAAAGGGAACCCCTTTTTTACCATGGTATAATTTCATCTCATCGGTCACGTTCAGCTGTAGTTGCTCATGTAAATATTGATTTAGTGTTTTCTGAAATTGTATCGCCTCTTTTTTTGAACCCTTAAATCCGATGATCCAAGTATCCAAATAACGGCTATACGCTTGTCGATTCTCCCGCGCCTGAGCGAAGATCCATTGATCCAGCTCATGAAGATAGATATTGAGAAGAATGGGACTGAGTAGACCGCCTTGGAGGCGACCGGTCAAGGGAGACGGTGAGTGCCATTCTTCAAGGAATCCCGCGTTTAAAAATTTCCGGATTAAGCGAAGAAACCGATCATCTCTAATTTTCTTTTGTAACAGCTGAATGAGAAGATGATGATTGAAAGACTGGATCGATGGGTTTAGCTCACCGGTGATCCACCAGATCTTGCCTCGCGATTGTTTTCGGATATGTAACAGGGCTGTATGACAGTTTCTTCCGGAACGGGCTCCATGGCTATCTTCAGAGAAGAGCGGGTCATAAATGCTTTCTAAGATCCGTTTGATCGCCAGTTGCAATAGTTGATCAGCGATCATCACAGGAGCAAAGCGCTCCGAAAAGGAACGTTGTTTAGCGGGCTGCGGCTGATATTGTTCGTTTCTAAGTTCTGCGATCAGTTGTGAGATGATTGCTGATAAGCGGTTCGGATCGATCTTTGGGTAACCCCACTTTGGACGAGCCAGCTGATAGAGCGCGGGGTTGTAAAGTTGGCGATAAAGGTCTTTATGCCTCCACTTTCCATCGTTTCGAACTGTATTCGTAGATAGTATCTTGAGCAGTTCCTCGGGCTTTTGCATCATTCGATACCCCCTCGGTACTTTCAAGCCATTAGCAGCTGTTCCCCTTCGCCATGTACTAGGCTTTCCCTAGCGCGGACTACTATGGGAACTCCGTTACCATATGGAAAATTCCACTTAGGTAATCCCCGTTTAGCTTTTTGTAGAACGATAAACAGACTTAGGTGTCTCGTTCGCACACAATTCTCCATTGGAGATGGTTCTGCGGTTTCAAAGCTGATAGCCACCCCTTCGGCAATGAGGCAACTACAATCTCCTTCCAAGGAGCTTTCGCAGACCTTATCTAAATACTGCCAACGATAAGGGGGATCGGTTTATCCCACCAGTGCTGAGCTTCAAGCTAATCCAAGCCTTCACCTTATCTGTTTGTCCTTACCTCGGCATTCAGTCGCAACTTTGGCAGCGAAGTTGACTTATGCCTTTCTGACCATGCTACACTCCCTCTTTCCTTTCGGTCCGAGATGAGGTCAGTGGTAATAGGAGCAGCTTTTCTCCTAGCCTTTCGGCATTTCTACAAAAGCCTTACGGGCGCACGCCGAACCCGATTAATTGTACTTTGTTCCCATCACGCAAAGCTTCAGTGATTGCTCCAAAGACTGCTTCTACTGCTAGTGTGGCATCCTTTTTGGACTTGCCGGTTGCTTTAGCTACTTTATTGATTAGATCTGTTTTGTTCATGACAGCACCTCCTGTACAAAATCCACTTTCCCTTTTCTGTTCCGGCAAAGAAGCGCGTTACAGCAGGGTTTCGTGGGAACAAAGATATAGTAATACAGACATAGGAAGAGTTCAAGGGAATTATTACGTATTTCTTCCCTAGTTAAAAAAAATAGACAGTTTTCCCTACTATTATTGACACTTCACACGGTTTTCACCATGGAGCCATCCGATAAAGGGTTTACCGAGCGACGCCGTCTTTCATCCCACGATGCAAACCGTAGGCTTTCAAATGGGGTTTTCTGCAAGATCGAGAAAAAAGCCCCATCCTGCTAGGGAGAGGGCTTTTTGATAGAGTTATAAAATAATAGCAATGAGACCTCCAGAGCCTTCGTTAATAATTCGTTCGAGAGTTTCCTGTAGTTTAAAGCGGGCATTCTCTGGCATCATGGAGAGTTTGGCTTGAATTCCTTCGCGAACGATGGAGTTGAGGGAACGACCAAAAATGTCCGATTCCCAGATGCGCAGTGGATCATTTTCAAAGTCTTTCATTAAGTAGTTAACAAGTTCTTCACTTTGCCGTTCCGATCCGATGATCGGAGCAAATTCGGATTGCACGTTGACTCGTACCATATGGATCGATGGAGCCGTTGCTTTTAGGCGAACGCCAAAGCGCGGTCCTTGTTTGATTAGCTCCGGTTCATCCAAGGTCATTTCTTCAACCGATGGAGCAGCGACGCCATAGCCAGTAGTACGCACCATTTTTAAAGCATCCGCTACTTTATCATATTCTCGCTTGGCGATCGCAAAATCTTGCATAAGCTCAAGAAGATGGTCTTTTCCTTTGATTTCGACACCGACGACTTCGGTTAGAATCTGATCATAGAGCTCGTCTGGAGCCATGAGATCGATCTCCGCTACTCCGTGTCCCATGTCCATTCCAGATAAAGCAGCATGTTCGATAAAGTCAAATTGTAAAAATTGACTGACTACCCGATCCACATCACGAAGCCGTTTAATATCTTGAACGGTTTCGCGAACAGCGCTTTCGAACTCCCGACGTAGCCAATGATCCTCATTTAATACCATTACCCAGCTGGGCAAGTTCACATTGACTTCATGAACGGGGAATTCAAATAATGCTTCACGCATCACTCCGAGAATCTCGTCTTCTCCCATCGTTGCTACGCTGAGCGCAATGACTGGGATATCATACTTTTCTGCCAACTCTCCTCGTAAAGCTTGAGCTTGTTCACCATAGGGGTTTGTGCTATTTAACAATAAGATAAACGGTTTCCCCAGTTCTTTTAGCTCATTGATGACTCGCTCCTCTATTTCCTCATAAGAAGAACGCGGGATATCGGTAATGGAACCATCTGTCGATACGACGATCCCGATCGTGGAATGATCTTGAATCACTTTCCTGGTTCCTACTTCTGCTGCTTCCTGAAATGGAATCGGTTCATCAAACCAAGGGGTGTTGATCATGCGCGGTCCATTTTCATCTTCATAGCCTTTCGCGCCATCAATCGCATATCCAACGCAATCGACAAGGCGCATGTTCACATCTAGTCCTTCATCGACCTGGAGATTGACTGCTTGATTTGGAACAAATTTGGGTTCGATGGTCGTGATCGTCTTTCCTGCGCCACTTTGTGGAAGCTCGTCTGTAGCACGTATCCGTTCGGCTTCATCACGAATATTTGGGATTACCACTTGTTCCATAAAACGTTTAATAAATGTTGATTTTCCGGTGCGCACCGCACCGACCACACCTAAGTAAATGTCTCCTCCAGTCCGTTCGGCAATATCTTTCAAGATATCTACTTTTTCCACATGTTACCCTCCTTAGCATCTCTTCCATCTAACTGTGTCGCCGGTGCGAAGGCCATCCCCTCCCTCCGGTTCTCTTTCCCAAGACACTATTAATATATGAGTTGGCATGCCTATTATGATTCTTTCTACAGAAAAAAACAGAAGAAAACTATCTTTCTAAAGAACTCGTTTTTCGTGATTTGACGCGTATCGTCGCCACTTTAACAGATCCAGATAAACGTCCCAATATAAAAATCCCTGGGATCACAATGAGATGGAATAGTAAACTATTCATGGTGTTCATCCTTTCATCGATCTATTCCTTAACATATGAACCAGATAGATGCATTATGTTCCAGCTGACTCAAAGGGCTTAATCCTAATAAAAAAAACATACAATGATTACAATTCGTTAAAAATTTTCCTTTATGATAAAAGTGGAAACCAACTCCAATGGATCTTCGCCTGATCCGTCACTTTACGTCCACGAAAGCAATGAACTCCTCTTCCAAACCGTCCGGTCGCTGGACCAACAAATCAACCAATTAAAAAAGACTCCTCTTCTTGAGGAGTCTTTTTTTTATTTCATCTGCTTTAAAACCGGTTCATTTTTTTCATAAGACATTGGTGGCGAAAAAGCTGGAACAAAATGAGATTGTTTCGCTAACCAAAGGCGTAAATCTTCCTCTGATGTCGGCTTTTCTTGCGCTTGTTGAATCAGCCGCATCGCTTCGCTGCGATAGTCGATAAAAACGCGTCCTTGCTGATCAAGTAATAGTTCCAACTTCGCTTGTGAACCATAGGGACTTTGGAGAGTAACGGGATCGCTTCGCAATTTTTGGTAATCGATCTTCCAATAATCCGAAGTTACTTTTTCTTTCGTCGGCCATTTTTTATATTCTTGGTAATAAAATTGTACTTGCTGCTGAACCGACCGCACCGTTTCATTGGTTCGTAAATCCAATAATTTGACAGTCGGATCCTTCTCCACATCGACTAAGACATATAGATAATTCCCCCCCTGCTCGTAAGCGGTTGGTGGGGTCGACGATAAGTGCCCCTGCAAGGCGTCAAAATCGACTATGTATTTACTTGTCAGCATGATTTCATCGTCACGATAACGATAAGGTAGTTCATTTTTCTGCTTTTTATATAAATCAACAGCAGTTTGCACCCTTAAAACATGTTCCGGCAATTGATCCAACTGCTGCCTTTTTTCCTGAGGATAGCCGCAACCAGCTACTAACAGGATGACAATAAAAAAAATAAGACCCCATCGCGCTTTCTTCATCCTACTTTCGATCTCCCTTCTAAAAGATCACCCTTAATCCGACAAAAATAGCTGGGAAAACAAGGATGACTGCAACGGCAATCAGAAGATAACGCAGCCATTTCCTCTTTTGGATTCGAGCAATCGTTACCAGCAAATTGATGATAACCAATAACATGATAATTAACATAAAATCGCCCAATTTTGCACCACCTTCCCAATACATAGTATAGCAAATCCACTATAGCCTACCAATCATCAGGACATCTGCCTGCTTCTAGCATTTGCTTGTTGCATAAGATACATAGACAGCAGCCTGATTGGAGGTGAATACTACTATTCCAGACATGGACATCCGGAAAAGATACATTCATACAATAATTGAAGGATTCAATCGCTCACAGTCTGATTGTACTATAAATAGAAGTCCATGCTAATCACCGGTTGTCTTTGTTTTGAGTAGTAGAAAACAAAAGTGAAGAGAAACAAACGAAACATTCCTCACAGAAGAAGGAGAAGACGGATCCCTACTCGTTCTACTCAAGCCCCGCGACTCATTCAACACCCTGAACCGATCGTGACTCCTTTATCCTCTCAAAACTTAGCCAAAGTATTAAGCCATTTTATGACTTTCCGCTCTACGATCCAAGATGTGAGTAAATCGTTAGCTAAACTGGAATCGATATTAAATACAACATATCAAATGTTTGAAATATTCCAGCGAGTGAATACGCTACGTAAAACAAATCCAAGCAATCCACTTCTTTCGCTTTTCACACCCAAACCACCTAATCCTTCCAGCCCATCTTCTCCGTTTCTCCCTTTACCCCCACATCCTCTCAATAACAATCCCACTCCAAAAGCCCCTTCTTCCCTTTTTGAACAGCTCGATATCAAACAAATCTTTTCGCTGCTTCAATCTCCACTGTTGCAAGGGATGCTCAAAATGTTATTTCAACAACAGACTTCTCCAACAAGAAAACGAGGGTAGTGCCTTCCAGGCATTACCCTCGTATTACTATTACCTTTCACCTATTAACCACCATCGAACACTGAGTCCCTGTCCCAATCTTCTTTCCGTGCTCAAGTTTATGGATCATGGTTCAAACTAATATAAAATATGTAATATGAAGCTGCCATGTAACAAAAAAAAAGCCCAATTCGATACGAATTACCAAGAACGAATGATTTCTTCCCACTCACTTGTTCGCCCGCGCCGCATTAAATCCTCGACAGCCTGATGAGGCGATTTATCATTCATCAAGACATCGTATAACTGTTCGGTAATGGGCATTTCTACTTGATAACTCATCGTTAAACTATAGGCCATAATGGTTGTTTTTACCCCTTCGACAACCATCTTCATCTCAGCCAATACCTCTTGTAGTTTTTTTCCTTGTCCAATCATATAGCCCGCTCGCCAATTGCGACTATGTTTGCTGGTACAGGTGACGACCAGATCCCCTACACCAGCCAGTCCCACAAAGGTAAGGGGTTTGGCTCCCATCACCGTTCCGAGACGAGCCATTTCGGCGAGTCCTCTCGTAATTAAAGCCGCTTTCGCATTATCTCCTATTCCTAATCCGTCGCTCAAGCCTGCTGCTAACGCAATAATATTTTTTAACGCGCCACCTACTTCCACTCCGATCATATCGGAATTGGTATAAACGCGAAAATAACGATTCATAAAAAAGGTTTGACATAGCTCAGCAACTTCTTGGTTCTCTGCCGCAATCACAACCGTTGTCGGGCATCGACGAGCCACTTCTTCGGCATGACTGGGACCAGATAAGACGGCAATCCGGTCACTCAGAGACGATGGCAGCTCTTCTTTTAATACTACAGACATCCGTTTGGCTGTAACCTCTTCAAAGCCCTTGGTCGCGTGGATCACAAGAGCTTGGTCATCAATCCACTTTTTCGCTTTTTGTGCGACGGATCGCATCGAATGAGATGGGACAACAAAGAGAATCACATCTTTTCCAAATAACGCTTGCGAAAGGGAAGAGGTTGCTTGCAATTTTTCTGGCAAGCGGACTCCTGGTAAATATTTCTCATTGGTATGTCGTCGATTAATCTCTTGCGCTAATTCGTCACGCCGTGCCCAGAGAGTCACATGGTGACCGTTTTCAACCAAGACCGTAGCTAAAGCTGTTCCCCAACTTCCTGCACCCAAAACGGCAAATTTTTTTCTCATCCTTCGCTCCTTCATCCTATATCTTGCGTTCTGTTCCTTTAAATAAATTGTGTATATTATTTTTATGGCGAATAACTGCTAGGAGTGTAATAACCAAACTAAGCCAAAAAAATGAACTTGGATAGCCAACTAACCAAATGGTTATCGGTAAGCCAGCTGTATAGAGTAACGATCCAAGTGAAACATATCGCGTCAAAAAAATAAATAAGATCGCAATAACTCCGGCTAACACTCCGGCTGGAAAAACGAGAACCGCAGTGACCCCAATGGTTGTCGCGATTCCCTTTCCTCCACGAAAGCGATGAAAGATCGGCCAGTTATGCCCGATAATTGCCGCCAACCCGCTAGACATCCAGACCGCTTCCTGCTCAGGAGCAAAAAGGTAACCGATTCCGACAGCAGCCATTCCCTTTACAGCATCCAATAACAGAACGAGAATAGCTGGACCCTTTCCTAAAACGCGGAGGGTATTGGTAGCTCCGGCATTTCCACTGCCGTGATCACGAATATCAATTCCTTTCAATAGTTTCCCCATCACAAAACTAAAACTGATCGATCCAACCAGATAGGAAAGGACGATCGGCAAAATCCAAGCTGAAAACATCCGTCTTCCCTCTCCTTATTATTTTAACTTATTCTTTTTACGCAAACGAATACGAACAGGTGTACCATAAAATTGGAAAGCTGCTCGCAACTGATTCTCTATGTACCGTAGATAACTAAAGTGGGCCAGTTCAGGATCATTGACAAATAACAGTAAAGTGGGAGGCTTGACAGATACTTGCGTCACATAGGAAATGCGGAACCGTTTTCCTTTTTCTGACGGTGGCGGAGTGGTAGCGATTGCCTCACGCAAGACTTGGTTTAGAACGGAAGTAGGAATGCGCATCGCATGCTGTTCAGCCACTTCCAACACCATCGGTAAAATCTTTGCTATGCGCTGTTTGGTTTTAGCTGAAACAAATAGGATCGGCGCATAGGGCATAAATTGAAATTCTTGCCGTATTTTATCTTGAAAACGTTTCATCGTTTTATCATCTTTTTCAATCGCATCCCATTTGTTCACTAAAAAGATCGAAGCACAGCCTGCTTCGTGGGCATAGCCAGCAATCCGCTTGTCCTGTTCCGCTATTCCCCGCTCGGCATCGAGGACAATTAAGCAAACATCTGAACGTTCAATGGACTTTAAAGCCCGAATCACACTATATTTTTCTACCGATTCATACACTTTCCCACGTTTACGTAAACCAGCTGTATCCACCAATACAAAGGATTGCCCTTCATGTTCAAAAGGTGTGTCAATCGCATCACGGGTTGTCCCAGCGATGGGACTTACGATCACGCGTTCCTCACCTAAGATAGCATTGACCAGCGATGACTTTCCCACATTGGGACGACCGATTAAAGAGACACGAATCGTATCCTCATCAAACTCTTCATCCTTGTGATCAGGAAAATAACTGACGAGAATATCCAACAGATCTCCCGTTCCTGTTCCATGGATGGATGAAATTCCAACGACATCACCAAAGCCGAGACGATAAAAATCATATGTTTCATTGGCATGCTTGGGATCATCTACCTTGTTTACAGCAACGATCACCGGCTTTTTGGTCCGATGGAGCAACTGAGCCACTTCTTCATCTCCCGGAGTCACTCCTTCACGCCCATTTGTGATAAACAGAATCACATCTGCCTCAGCTAATGCCAATTCAACTTGACTCTGTATATGCCTAAGTATTTCATCATTTTCATCAAAATCGAGTCCACCGGTATCAATTAAATGAAACTCACGACCATTCCAGTCGCTTTTGGAATAAATTCGATCACGGGTAATTCCCGGTTGATCTTCTACAATCGCAATTCGCTCCCCGGACAACCGATTAAACAAAGTAGACTTTCCAACATTGGGTCGTCCAACAATCGCAACTACAGGTAAGCTCATCATTTTTTTCCTTTCTCACAAACAATCTATCAGCCAATTGTGATGGATGACATTCTTAATCTTATCCCGATTTTTCTTGCAAGGCAACCTTGGATTAAAGGGATTGTGATGCTAACGATTTCCATTTGTTTGCATTTTCCGCCAACCAAAAAAGCTCTTCAGGCCATAGTGAATGGTCAAAAGATAACCGATGCTAAGCCAACACGTATCTAAAAAGGTTTTTTGTCCAATGGGCAGTGGAGCAAGCATATCGGCATACACAGCTAAAATCAAGAAATGTAAATAGAGTAGACTCCCTAGTTGCATTAGCAATTGCTCATGAAATTGCTTGAAACGAAAGACTGGCAACAACGTAACCGCACTGATCACAACCATTCGAAAGGATAGATCGGTCCAGTCGGTTTGAACATGAGCGAGTTCATGAAAGACAAATAAACCAGTACCCAAGAAAACAATCTTGATATAGATAACTATCATTCGCGAGCGATTGACGAGATCCATTAGTAGAAGACTAATGCCAATGATTCCGATGATCCCTGGTGTGAGCTCATAAGAAGGAGATAGGTCTACTGTTGGGAGAAAGTGACATAAAAAGACCAAACATAATCCTCCGATCAGCTGTGACCGAGTAATCTTCAATTGTTTGCTTAGATCGGAAAGCCAGCCCGTACAAACCAAGATGATCAGTACTAAGATAGAATAAATGGACCATATACCTGGACTCAAACAGAAACCCTCCCCTCGGCGACTTTTTTGTTCTAGTATGAGAGTTTCCGTTCTTTTTATAACAATAAAAACCAGCCATATTTTGGCTGGCGTATAAGAAAGGGATGGATATAAGTGCTGATCGCCCATTAATTCAAATTACAAATGGATTTCTATTTCAAGTTACGTAGCTCAGGATACATATCACCCAAGGTGACGCTTAAACCCGTATTGGTGGTAGTAGGTGCCGGCTGTTCTTCCACTTTCTCTGCTTTGGGCTTCTCTTCTTCAGGTTCCACTTCTTTCATGCTCAGGCTGATTCGCTTTTGATCCAGCTGCATATCCAATACTTTTACTTTTACTTCTTGCCCTTCTTCTAAAACTTCTTGCGGGGTGGCGATATGACGACGGGAAATTTGCGAAATATGGACCAAACCTTCTACACTAGGATAAACTTCTACAAAAGCCCCAAAAGAAACCAACCGTTTGACGACACCTGTGACCACATCTCCTGTTTTAATATGATCTGCCACCAGTTGCCATGGACCAGGTTGTGTTTCTTTAATACTTAAGCTGATTCGCTCCGCCTCACGGTCTACTTTAAGCACTTTTACTTTCACTTCATCGTCTTTGGCTAATACGTCCGCTGGATGCTCCACCCGATGCCAAGCGAGTTCGGAAACATGAACCAAACCATCGATGCCACCGATATCCACAAAAGCTCCAAAATCAGTGATCCGTTGAACGGTTCCTTCTAAAATTTGGCCGACTTCAATTTCTGCTAGTCGTTCTTCTCTTCTTTTCTTTTCTTCCTCTTCCAGGACCAATTTGCGGGATAAGATCAATTTGTTCTTTTCAGGATCTAATTCCACAACTTTTAGGGTGAGTTCCTTCCCTTTATAGTCGCTAAAATCCTCAACAAAGTGACGCTCAACATGAGAAGCAGGAATAAATCCACGCACTCCTACATTAACGACCAGTCCGCCTTTGACGATTTCAGCAACGGTCGCTTGCAACGTTTCTCCCGTTTCCAGTTTTTCTTGCAATTCTTTCCACGCTTTTTCAGCAATGACTGCTTTTTTGGAGACAATCAATTTATCGCCTTCGTCTTCAATACGAAGCACTTTAACAGGAAATTCATCCCCTACACTTAGTTCATCAGATACTTGCTCTACATGTAGGGCAGAAATTTCGGAAATCGGAAGAATAGCATCCACTTTGCTTCCTAGATCAATCAATGCTTGGTTTCTTTCTACTTTTACTACCTTTCCTTGTACAACATCACCTATTTGGAATGCTACAGCCTCAGCCATTTCAGATTTGACTTGTTCTGACATACCAATGCCCTCCTCATTTACCTACAAAGACTTTCATATAGTTTATTTTAAAGATCAAACCGATCACGGGAAAATCCGGCTCAGTTGATCAAATTCCCTCAATGGTAGAGCGGGCGATTCAGCTGCCCGCTTCTCATCACATCTTACTCTGTTTTGCCCACTTTGGTGCGACAAAGTTCCAAAATCTTTTCGACAACTTCATTTAAGGTTAAATGGGTTGTATCTACCAAGATTGCATCTGGTGCTTGACGCAATGGGGCATGTTGACGATTTTGATCCCTCTCATCGCGTTGACGAATCTCCTCAATCAGTTTTTCTCGATCGACACGAATCCCTTTGGCATTCATTTCCAGGTAACGGCGTCTGGCTCTTTCTTCGATCGAAGCAGTGAGAAACACTTTCAGATTGGCATTAGGCAATACTTGCGTCCCAATATCTCGTCCGTCCATGACAACCCCTTGGTTCGCCGCAATCTCCTGTTGTTTTTGCACAAGAACTTTCCGTACAGCTGCCATGCTAGCGATCATGGATGCCAACTGTGAAACCTCTGAAGTGCGAATCTCTTCTTTCAGCCATACTCCATTGACACGAATTCCTTCATCCTCTAGAGTAAATTGTGTTGATTTGGCCAAAGCTGCGATCTGCTCTTCTTGGGAAAGATCGATTTTTTCTTGCAAGGCACGCCACGCAATGGCTCGGTACATCGCACCGGTGTCAACATAAGTAATTCCTAATCGTTTTGCCACTAATCTGGCTACCGTGCTTTTGCCTGCTCCCGCAGGACCATCAATCGCTACTGAAAATCTGCTCACCAACAAATCCTCCCCAAATGCGGGATAAAAAAAGAATAAGCAGGTCGACACCTGCTCGATGATGTTTGGACTGTGTAATCAAATTTTTACCAAAATACAATCCTATATCGAAAACCTCGACCTATTGTTAGCATACCACTGTATGTATCTCTTTTTAAAATAAAGAGAAAATCTAGGAATAAAGACCCCCATATTAAATTTTAACTTGTTTTAAGAATAACATAAAAAATTCATATTTGCAATGAAAACTATCTTTTATCCTAGCATTTTTCAGGGTTTTTGTAACTAGTTCATTGGTATGATTTAATCATGTTTCGCGAAAATGTTCATTTCTAATCATACACATCTAACCTAATCCACTTATTACCAGGATGACCTGTCATCGCTTTGCTTACTGAAAACAGGTCATCATTTTTTAAAAGCATCGTGGTTAAACGCGATCTGCATCAGCCTTTTTGATTTTTTCTACCTTCTCTTCTCCGCCATCCACAGCATTGATAAAGACGCGATATTGTTCCTTGTCTAAGGTTCCTAAAAACTCATAGCAAAGAACCGGTTTTCCTGTGTGCCCATAGATATATGCTAGGTTGACCTTTTGCACGCTTAATTTGGAGCTGACTTTTTTGCGGGCTTCCTCTTCAGTTAAATTTGGTTTTTTTACGACAGGAGTAATTTTATTAAAGAGATATTCATCGGCCTGCAAAGCGACGATCTCTCCGTTGTCGCGTGCTACTTTGACAGCAACCTTTTCCGGATAGAAATAGATATCGTCATGTTGATGGACAAAGTTAAAGACAAACATTTGCCCTACTTCATCATAAGAAATGGTGACCATGTCCTTGTATCCGATTTTTTCGAGGAAGTGGCGCGCTTTTTCTTCTGCTTGTGTCAAGTTGAGTTTTGCCGTTTTGACAGGACGATCATAGATCATAAAAACAAGATGACCACCTTTTTTCGTCAAATCGGTATAGACTTCTCCCTCCGCTTTCGGATAAGTGACGCTGATCGTTTGGTAGTCTCCGCCTTTTCCATTGAGAGTCGCTTTCATTTTTTTGGTGGATTGCACGCCAAAAGTATCAGCCACTTTTTGTTTTGCTTCTTCAAGGGAAATATCTTTTCCTGTCAAGTGGCGAAATTTCTCGCGCTTATGCACTTCCATATTGGAGATATTGGGCCCTAGATCCACTTCCGGATATTGTTCGACCATTTTGTTTACTTGCTGAAAGCCATCTATAATGGCATTATCCATCTTTTTGTCTTCCGACGCCAGTGCGAGTTCGACATCCATCCACCGCAGTTGTTCGTTTAAAACTTTTTCTTGCAACTTGGAAAGATCCCGTTGGATCTCGTTGGCTCTTGTATAGAGGGTACGCATATTTTTCCATTCTTGATCCGTTAAGGGTTTTTCCTTTAAATCGCGAACGCCGACTTGGTGGGCAAACGAGCCGATATTCCCTAAAAACTTTTCCGCTTTATCAAATGGCATCAAGGATAAGGGGAGTTGTCCGATATCTTCCTGTGCTGCAAAGGCTAGACGCCAGATGTTATTCATACTCTCCGCTAATTGTTTTTGGGAGTTGAGGGCTAAAACTTTCCCCATTTCGCTTTGTAGTTTATCCATATGATCGTTCAAATCATGAAAGGCACGTTGGTATTGATTCTCTGCTTTGATCAGGATCGCATTTTTTTCTTGATGTTCTCGATAACCCCAGATTCCAGTACCAATCAAACCAACCAGCAATAGTGGAAACAATACAGAGGCTACTGTCCGATACATAACCGATTTCCCTCCTTCGATGACAAAAAAGTTGTGGTTCGGGTGCGGGAGCAACGATTCTTACTTTTATTTTTGCGTAGTTTTTGCGGCGCGTTGGTAAATTATTCAGCCAGCCGATCGTGGATGCGATTGAAGATGATCTAAAGAGGCATCAGGATCATTTGGCGATTCTTGCGAGGTTATTTATAAAGAAGGCTCATTCCGGATCTCAAAGTTGGTTTCATTATCGCATAGACACCGCTTAAATCCGGTTTCCACTCTTCCATTTTTCACTCGACCTTTGAGAAAAAAACGTTCTCCACAGTTTAGACATCGGATTGAAACCATTAATCGTTTGTTTTCTCTCACTTTCTCACCGCCCATCTCTTGATTCGTCCTTATTATTTACTGAACCCATCTTGCTTCATACAACAAATCCGATCGCGATTGGAGTAAGCTTCGTGACAGGCTCTTTCTTTTTCGTTATCATGTGAGTACTTGCGGGTTGAAGACTCGCTGAAAAAAGAAGGAACCGCTAAAAATGAGGAGGATAGGAAGGAGGGATTTTTGCTATGAAGCGTATTGCCGTTCTAACTACTGGTGGAACGATTGCGATGAAGGAAGATCAAGAGAATCGCGGAGTAAACTTTCAGGAGGCGAATTCTCTCTTTTCTCTGCAATCGCTGCTCCAAAATTATGCAGAAATTACCATGGAATCGTTGTTTCAACTTCCCAGTCCACACATCACTCCCAAAGAGATGTACCGGATCGCCGAGCGGGTAAAAGAGTTGCTCGATCAGCCCACCGTGGATGGGGTGGTGATTACGCATGGAACGGATACATTGGAGGAAACCGCTTATTTTTTGGATCTGGTGATTTCGTCTGATAAACCGGTCGTACTGACCGGAGCGATGCGTAGCCAAAACGAGTTGGGCGCTGATGGACCGTACAATTTGGTTCAGGCGATTCGGGTGGCAGCCTCCGCCCAAGCCCGGGGCTATGGCACTTTGGTTGTCTTTCAGGATGAGATCCATACCGCACGCGATGTGACCAAAATCGATACAAGCAGTCTGGATGCTTTTCAATCTCCTGCCTCCGGACCGGTCGGTTATTTGACCAGAGAGAAAGTTTGTTTTTATCGGCAGATCACTCGCGAGCATTTTCTTCCGCTCCGGATGCCCACCCGTTCAGTTGCTTTGATTAAAGCGGTAGCTGGAGCCGATCACCGAATGTTGGACTGGATCGTTCAGCAAGACTATCAAGGCATAGTGATTGAAGCTTTCGGACAAGGGAATCTTCCCCCGCAGATGTCGGCAGGGATTCAAAAAGCTCTTCAGCATTCCCTGCCTGTTGTCCTCGTCTCGCGCTGCCTCAAAGGGGTGGTTCAAGATACCTATGCATATGATGGTGGCGGAAAACAATTAAAAAAGATGGGGGTCCTCTTTTCCACGTTGAGCGGACCCAAAGCCCGCATCAAACTGATGCTCGCTCTACCAGATGCCGACCTTCCGTCGATTTTTGCTTAAGTCCCCACTTTTTCCAAAAAAAATCCCTTCTTCGTGCAAGAGAGACGAAGAAGGGATTTTGCGGTTAATTTTGTTCTTGTTTTTGCCGGATCGCCTGAGCGATGGTGCGACCATGAAAGCGTCCATTTTCAATAAATATTTTACCTGAGTCATTCCCCGTTACCACAACACCGGCAAGATATAAACCAGAAACATTGGTTTCCATCTCATCGGAACAGACAGGGACGTGTGTTTCAGCATCCATCTCTACTCCCACTTTCTGTAGTAAGGAGAGATCGGGACGATAACCCGTCATCGCAAAAACAAAATCAGCAGGGATTTCCTTTTGCTCTCCATGAACGTCCACAATGACGCTGCGGTTTTTGATCTCGACGACTTCGGCATTCCAAATCATCTTAATCCGCTTTTTCTCAATGGCTGCTTCAATCACTGGTTTTACCCAAGATTTCACACTATCACTGAAAGCATCTCGGCGATAAACCATTGTTACATCTGCTCCAGCAAGCTGAAGTTCCAAAGCAGCATCAACCGCGGAGTTGCGTCCCCCGATCACCACAACAGGGTGTCCTGCATACGGATACCCATCTTTAAAGTAATGAAACACATGCGGCAGCTCTTCTCCTGGTACGCCCATTAAATTCGGGTTGTCATAATAGCCCGTAGCAATAATCACTTGTTTAGCTTCATATGTTTTCCTTCCCTCCCGCGTTTCGGTATCGACGAGAAAGCCAACCGGAACTTTCTTTAGATCGATCACTTTTTCATATGTGTGGATCTTAAGCTGATACCATTTCGCTACTTTCTGGTAATATTTTAATGCTTCCAAACGGGTGGGCTTGTCTTGAATCGTTGTAAAAGGAAGATCACCGATTTCAATATTTTCCGGCGAGCTAAAAAAAGTCATACCGGTTGGATAATGATAAATCGAATTCCCAATACATCCTTTTTCGATAATTAACGGCTCGATCCCCTGTTTTTTACATTCGATTGCTGCCGAAATGCCACATGGACCTGCTCCAATAATAATAACTTCCTCCATGGTGACTCCTTTCTATGTCCTCTCATTTATAAAGAGTTTTTATGAATTTCTATACTTTTCCTAACTATGGGTCAAAACCTTTTTGATTCCATACTAACTATAATATAGACGAAATGGATTTCTTTTGTTAATTTAAAATTTGCCTCTACAATAAGAAAAACACCCTTCGAGGGTGCCTTTCTCATTCTCTATAACTTTACTATACCCAACCTCGGAAGCGAGATGCTTCAGCCATTTTCCGTACACCAACCATGTACGCCGCCAATCGCATATCGACTTGACGAGAATGAGCCGTTTGATAGACATTTTCAAACGCATTAACCATGATTTCTTCCAATTTTTTCTCTACTTCTTCTTCGGACCAATAATAACCTTGGTTATTCTGTACCCACTCAAAGTAAGAAACGGTTACTCCTCCTGCACTTGCCAAAACATCAGGTACAAGCAAGATTCCCCGTTTATGTAAAATTTCCGTTGCTTCCAGTGTGGTCGGTCCGTTGGCTGCTTCTACCAGAATATCTGCTTTAATCTGATCCGCATTCTCTTTCGTGATTTGGTTCTCAACGGCAGCGGGAACCAATATATCACAATCCAGTTCCAACATTTCTTTATTTGAAATGGTATTTTTAAATTGATTCGTAATTGTTCCAAACGAATCACGGCGATCCAATAAATGGGGGATGTCCAATCCTTCTGGATCATGCAAAGAACCATAAGCATCTGAAATGGCAATCACTTTTGCTCCAGCATCGTGCATAAATTTCGCCAAGAAACTACCTGCGTTACCAAAACCTTGAATGATAACCCGTGCCCCTTCGATGTCGATGCCTCTCTTCTTAGCTGCTTCTCGGATCATGATGGTAACACCTTTCGCTGTCGCCGTTTCTCGCCCACGTGATCCTCCAAGCACAAGCGGTTTACCTGTGATAAAACCAGGAGAATCAAATTCGCGGATGCGACTATATTCATCCATCATCCAAGCCATGATTTGCGAGTTGGTAAAGACGTCAGGTGCTGGAATATCTTTCGCCGGTCCGACAACTTGGCTAATTGCTCGCACATATCCACGAGAAAGAGCTTCCAATTCACGGAAAGACATGGTCCGTGGATCGCAAACAATCCCACCTTTTCCACCACCATAAGGTAAATCAACAATACCTGCTTTTAAACTCATCCAAATCGATAAGGCAATCACTTCCGGTTCCGTAACATTCGGGTGAAAACGAACTCCGCCTTTAGTAGGACCTACGGCATCATTATGTTGTGCTCGATACCCCGTGAATACACGAACAGATCCATCATCCATCCGCACAGGGATGCGAACGGTTAGCATACGCAAAGGCTCTTTTAACAATTCATACATCGCTTCGGGATAACCCAGTTTTTGTAAAGCTTTTTTAATGACGACTTGGGTTGAAGCGAGCAGAGCCAAATGTTCTTGTTCATGTATCGAGTGATCGGATTGTTGATTCATCTTTTTCACCTCATTATCGGATAGAAACTAGTCGAACTAACAAGTAGTTCAAAAACGGAGGATATATAAGATAAACACATCTACTCCCTTATCATAATATCCTAGTTAATATCCAAATTTACTATAGAAGCAACCAATAATCAAATCTTGTTTTTTTAAGAGAAATACGCCAATTCTTGAGGCAATTTACCCTACTATGATCATACCACAGATCTACCCCTTTCTGTTTTATTTATTTTTAAGAAATTGAACTCATTAAATAATTGCTGTTTTTTCTTTTTTCTGTTATAAAATGTCTTATTGGATCATTATGAATGATCATTTTTCTCAAAATTACATTTTTATTCTTTCATCGGATGCATCGAGTCCATAAAAAAATCGCGCAATTCGCGCGATGTAACTTTTCCTATTTATTTGAACCAAAATATTGGTTTATTTCCCTGATGGCATGATTAGACCAAATACATTTTCCATACTCCATTAAAACAGCATCTGTTACGGTCGAAGCTTCTCCAAACTCAGATAAAAGAGCAATCACTGCTTCAAATTTGTCTGTTTGGAAGTCTTTCCCTAAAACTAAGTAATAAGCCCCATTGTATTCATATACTTGACCACCTTGTTCGACAAAAGGATGCATGCGGATCGCTACCTGAATCAGGTGTTCTAGGTCAGAGAAACGGAAAGCGATATGCTCTGTCTCGACCATCGGAAAAACTTCAAGCTCATAAGTTTCGTCATGCCCAAACTCATCTTCTGTTCGAAAACTTCTCCCTCTCGTAACAACTACAACCATGCCTTGGGTTGGCAAATCATGTACTTCCACCGCAACAGGTCCAGCAATCTCGAAGCCGAGCTCCTCATATGCGTGCTCCATCATTTCGTTAAATAGCTCTTGTACTTTGGGAATATCTCTCCACATATCTTCCTTCTCAATTCCACGATCTGAAAGATCATCTAAGGTTAAAAAAAACCTAATTTTATCTCCACCTAGACGCTCGACACGCATGGCTTTCCCTCCCTCGCTGGAGACCTCCACATTCCATTGTATGTGGTCAAAAAGAAATCGGTTACGGCGGTCTGGTCTCCTATTCTGTTCTAATTTAATAATACACAAAAACAGCTTAAATTGCATTAGCATATAATAAATACTTATTTTATCACATCAATCAAAAAAGTGCATTATGGTGTTACAAAATTTTACTTCTGATGAGAGAAACGGATATGTAAACCAACACAAAAGTTGATCATCCAATGAGCCACAATGACCGGAGTTAGCACATGACTATGTTCTACCACATAACCAAATGTCAGGCTGATCAGTGTAAGGATGAGGACAAGGAGCCACTGCCTTAAATAGCGAACATGCAGCAAAACAAAAAGAAAAGCTGTCCACCAAATCCCCAACCAATATTGAATAGCGCCACGAAACAGAAGCTCTTCTACCAAACTGGAAATCACCGCTATGATAAAAATATGCCCAACTGAACGATTTTTAAATAAAAGGCGATTGATTCCACCATCATCTTGCCATTCAGTTGGAACTGTATACATAAGGATAAATTCGATAACAACGATCAGAATCCCTAGTCCCAGACCAAAGATCCACCAAAAAGGTTGCTGATCGATAATGAGATCCCAGTGAAGGCGATCTTGCCACCAAAGTAACCCCAAAGCAAATAAAAGCAGGATCCCTTGGGTAAAATAGAAGGAGATCAAGAGCTGTCTTTCCGTATAAAAACCCTTTTTTTGATCTAGATCCATTTTTTTCTTCCCCTTAATGCATATCCGCTGATTGTTTCTTGCAATTCTACCAGAAACGTTCTAAAATGAGGTGTGGAAGTAAGACGCAATTGGGAATTTAATATGGGAGGAGATCTTTACCATGCGCACTTGGGTAGATAAAGACACATGTATTGCTTGCGGAGCCTGTGGGGCAACCGCTCCAGACGTTTATGACTATGATGAGGATGGTATCGCTTACGTCATCCTTGATGACAACACGGGCACTGCTGAGGTTCCTGAAGATCTTGAAGATTCCGTTCTTGATGCACAAGAAGGCTGTCCTACTGACTCCATCAAAGTAGAAGAGTAATTTTTTGAGCAATAGTTCCCTTATTGTATGACTCCTCCATTCATCTTTCCAATTGGATGAATGGAGGTTTGCTTCCGCTTTCGATCACCACTTCTCACTCTCTCCCATTGCATCGCAGTCCTCTTACCTCTTCTCGATAAACTCTTCATATATCATTTTCATACACAGCTGTCAAGAGATATGAAAATAAAACCACATATTGGTAGATCCCTCCTTAAAATGAAGTGGGATTTTTTTGTATACAAAGTTTTTTCCTAAACTATCTAGACATTCCCCTTTTTTTACTGTAGAATGATTGAGTTATAATGACAAACTCCTATTCATTAGCGTGATCTAGATAGAGACTCACTTCCGCTAAACCGCCATCAACATTTACCACAAATAAAAAGCCTTGCCGAATTAAAAAATTCGCAGCATACCAACTACGTACTCCATGAGCACATAGCAGATAGATCGGCTTTTCGCGTTTTAATTTATCTAAACAATTTGGTAAATGACCTAATGGGATGAGGTTACATTGATCCAAATGGTATCTTTCCCATTCTTCAGGCTCACGAACATCCAAACATTGTTCTTTTTCCAATTCACCAAGTTGGTATTTCTTCGCGAATTCTTGTGCTGAAATATGGTGTATTTCTATGGTACTCATTGCTTCACTTCCTTATTGTTTACAGTTTTCGCCACTAATTTCAAAAATTTTGTTTGCGCATGGTAGCAAAAGTGAATAAAATGTCCTTGTGGACTATTCATCACTTTTCTACATAGTGAAAGAGAGGGAATCATAATGAGTAAAGAATTGATTGTTGATGCATTTATTGAGATCCCAAGAGGCAGTCAGAATAAGTATGAATATGACAAAGAAAAAGGATTCTTCCGCTTGGATCGCGTCTTATATTCTCCCATGCATTACCCAACCGAGTACGGCTATTTAGACGGAACTTTAGCCAATGATGGTGATCCTCTAGACATTCTCGTCTTAACCACATTCCCTACCTTCCCAGGTTGTGTGATTGCCAGCCGGGTCGTCGGCGTATTGATGATGTCAGATGATAAAGGTCCAGATGAAAAATTGCTTGCCGTACCAGTGGAAGACCCTCGTTTCAACCAAGTGAAACGCTTGGCTGATGTCCCACCTCACATTCTTGATGAAATCGCTCACTTTTTCCGAGTATACAAAGACTTGGAAAGAAAAGTAACAAATGTCGAAGAGTGGAGGGACGTCGACGTCGCTCAAAAAATTTATGAGGAATGCCTTGAGCGTTATCAACAAACTCTTTATCAAACAAATAGCTAATTCTGCTCCCACACCCTAGTCGCGATTGGGGTGTGGTATTTTTATTTAGCATTTCCGTTATGAAAAACTGATAAAACTCGAAGAGTTTCTGTTTTCTTCCTGATTCAGAGGTTTTTATAAGCTTTTATATATATTTAACCTAGTTGTTATTTTACCTCTTTCCGAAAAGATATCTTTATGTTAACATAGGTTACAGAAATCGTAGTAATCTGCATAAAAAACTTATTTCTTCTAGATTTACCCATGGTTTTATTTTATTCCAAGGGAATTTTGCTATTGACTTTCAGATTATCCCTTGATAAATTAAAAAAAAAATTTAACTAGCCACAGTGATGATGGAGCCAAACATGAGTGTCAAACTCCTAGAGAGCCGATGGTTGGTGAAAATCGGCAGTTGACCCATGTGGAGCACTCCGGAGCGGTTTGTTGAAATCGAAGTAGGCAAACCCGGTTATACCGTTATCATTCAGGTCATCGACCTATTAAGGTTGCTTTGCGTGAGCGAGCAACAAATGAGGGTGGCACCACGAACCTTTCGTCCCTCACTCTTCCTTGGCGAAGATGTGAAGATGAAAGGTTTTTTTATTTACCATAAGGGGGTTATCTACATGACATTTACTGAAAAATTTCATCTTCGAATTCCAGGTCCAACACCGATTCCACCGAGTGTTGGCAGAGCAATGCAACAAGCGATGATTGGACACCGGAGCCAAGCGGCTTCTCAATTGATTCGCGATTGCAGCGATCGCTTAAAAATGGTCTTGGGAACCCAGCAACAACCTCTCATTTTAGCGAGCTCGGGTACATCGGCACTGGAGGCAGGAGTTGTCAATACACTCTCTCCTGGAGATGAAGCCATCGTTGTCGTTACCGGTGTTTTTGGTGATCGTTTTACGAAAATCCTAAATCGCTACAACTTCACCGTTCATCGTCTCGATATTCCTTGGGGACAAGCTTGCGATGTCGACACATTGACTGCTTTTCTAAAACAACATCCAAAAGCCAAAGCTGTTTTCATGACCTATTGTGAAACTTCTACAGGTGTGCTAAACCCTGTTGATGCTTTAGCTAAGGCAGTTCGTGATCACTCCGATGCACTGATCATCGTCGATGGAGTCAGCTGCGTAGGCGCTGTACCTTGCCAAATGGATGAATGGGGCATCGATATCTTGGTTACGGGCTCGCAAAAAGCGTTTATGCTCCCACCTGGGCTGGCGTTTGTCGCTGTAAGTGACCGTGCTTGGAAAGTGATTGAACAAAACGAACAACCACGCTTCTACTTAGATTTAATCAGCTATCGCAACCAAATGGACAAAAGCACAACTCCATTCACCCCTGCATTGTCCTTGATTTTTGGCTTGCAAGAGGTACTTCGCCTGTTTGAAGAAGAAGGAATGGAAAATGTGATTCGTCGCCATGAGCTCTTAAAAGAGATGACACGTGCAGGAGTTCGTGCCCTCGGTCTTACCTTGATGACCTCGGATGAAGATGGTTCTCCTACCGTCACGTCGATCGATTGTAAGGATACAGACTGGAATGTAGAAGATCTGCGCAAAGCGTTAAGCCAAATCAATGTGGTCGTCGCTGGAGGCCAACAGCATCTCAAAGGACAAATTTTCCGGATCGGTCACATGGGTTATTGTGATCCATTGGACATTCTCACTACACTATCTGCGATTGAATTTGCCTTAAATCAAATCGATGTTCCCGTTGAATTAGGGGCAGGAGTAAAGGCAGCTCAGGAGGTTTGGACACAACATGTATAAAGTATTGATTACTGATCCGCTTAGTGATCTAGGGATTCAAAAGTTACTGCAAGCAGAAGACGTTGAAGTGGTCCGTAAAACAGATCTTTCGCCCGAGCAATTGCTACTTGAGATTGAAGATGCCGATGCTTTGCTCGTCCGCAGCCAAACCAAAGTAACGGCTGAAGTGCTAGAAAAAGCGAGAAAGCTTAAAGTAGTAGGTCGGGCCGGCGTCGGTGTAGATAACATCGATATTAACGCAGCAACAAAAAAAGGGATTATCGTCGTCAACGCTCCCGATGGGAATACCATTTCTACTGCTGAGCACACTTTTGCTATGATGATTGCTCTTGCTCGCAATATTCCCCAAGCTTACCGTTCGACCATTCAAGGGGAATGGAAAAGAAAACAATTCGTTGGGGTAGAACTAAAAGGAAAAACATTGAGTATTATTGGTCTCGGTCGGATTGGCAGTGAGTTATCGAAGCGGGCCAAAGCGTTCCATATGAACGTGATCGCTTTTGATCCCTATCTTTCTGAAGAGAGAGCGAAAAAATTAGGCGTTAAAAAAGCAAGCTTTGAAGAAGCGATTGCTACCGGTGACTTTATTACCGTTCACACCCCACTGACCAAGGATACGCGTCATCTTATCAATCGCGATGTCTTTGCACAGATGAAACCAGGTGTCCGAATTTTGAATTGTGCTCGTGGTGGAATCATTGATGAAGATGCTCTATATGAGGCGATTCAATCTGGACATGTGGCTGGCGCAGCGCTCGATGTCTTTGAAACCGAACCACCCGGCAACCATCGTTTGTTCACTTTACCACAAGTGACCGCTACTCCTCACTTAGGAGCTTCAACGGTGGAAGCGCAAGAAAATGTCGCCATCGATGTTTCTGAAGAAGTGTTGCATATCTTACGCGGTGAACCATTTAAAAATGCAGTTAACTTACCATCGATTCCAGCCGAATTGCAAAGCAAATTACAACCTTATCAAACATTGGCGGAAAAGCTCGGATCGTTTGCTGGCCAAATCGTAAACGGAGCGCCTGAAAAAATTACCGTCACTTTCGCTGGAGAAATCGCTGAATGGGACACTGCTCCATTGGCTCGCACCATCTTAAAAGGAGCGCTATCGAGCCATCTGTCCGATGTCAACTATGTCAATGTGACTCACATAGCCAAAAAGCGCGGTATTCAAATCATCGAACAAAAATCGTCAAAAAGCTATGGTTTTACCCAGTTTATCCGCGTAGAAATTGCTACCGATAAAGAACAAAAAAGCGTCGCGGGTACTTTGCTCAATGGTTTCGGACCTCGGATTACCGAAATTGGCAAATACTCCATTGATGCTTATCCAGAAGGTCATATGCTCTTTATTCAACATAAGGACCAACCTGGTACCATCGGACGAGTTGGAACGGTTCTCGGTAACTATGGAATCAACATTGCAACGATGCAAGTAGGACGAGCTGAAGTAGGCGGACAAGCGATCATGTTACTCCATATCGATAAAGATTTAACTCCAGAAAGCACCGAAGCCTTAAAACAGCTGGAAGGAATCTACTCTGTTACCGAAATTGTTCTCTAATCCAATCGTGTTGATGAAGCAGTCGGGGACTCTCTTTGCCCCGACTTTTTTATTTCTGCCTACCCAATCGATCGGATGAATATGTGCTAATTTTTATTGATTTTAATCTAAGAAAATGGGACAATACAGATAGATTATTATAACTATACAGATATAAAGATCATAGAATAATAAATTTCTATTTTCAGAATAAAGAAAGGGTGAAAATAGAATGGATTATGGATTAAAGGGACGGGGATCTTTATTTTCCATCTATCTTACCCTCTTAGCGCTCGTGTTGATTTATGGAATATTACTGGGGATTACACCGATTATTTATTTATTTTCTGACTTTTCGAGTCTAATGCTTTGGCTGGCTTTTCCACTGCTTACGACGATCCTGATTTGCTTACTGATTCCACTTGCCATCTCTGCATGGCGAAAATTAGGTAAAAAACATGGTTTAGGTGTGATCATCGGTGTTACACTGATTATCATGATCAGCTTTTTTACCTATAGTCTCTGGGCGCTTTTTTTAGCCAGCATCAAAACAGGTTTGCAGTTTTTGTTTTAAATGTTAGAAGGGAGTTTAGCAATGGACAAAGTAGCAATCGTTACCGGAGCCAGTAAAGGATTGGGAGCAGCGATTACACAACGTTTGGCCCAAGAAGGGATTACGGTGATCGCCAGTGCCCGCAGTGAAGAGAAGCTTCGCTCTTTGGCCCAAACCAATCCAAAATTTATTTTACCCTTTCCCTGCGATGTCACACAAAGTGAGCAAGTGCAGTCACTGATTCAATATACGATCGACACCTGTGGAAAAATAGACCTTTTGATCAACAACGCCGGATTAGGGCGCTTTGCTCCTTTAGATGAGCTAAAAGAAGAAGATTGGAACGAAATGATGCAAGTTAATCTAACAGGGGTCTTCTTGGCCTGTAAATATGCGATTCCCCATCTCAAAGAAACCAAAGGACACATTATCAACATCTCTAGCGTTGCCGGAACAGTCGCCTTTCCAAACGGTGGAGGATATTGTGCGACAAAATTCGGCTTGATGGGCTTGTCTGAATCTTTGACCCAAGAGTTAAAACCGCATCATGTCAAAGTCTCCACCCTTTGCCCGGGTTCGATCAAAACCGAGTTCCATCCTGCACCCGATTGGGCTCTTGAAGCCGAACAAGTAGCGGAAACCGTCTGGATGATCGCTTCAGCACCTAAGAACGTGATCATCAATCAAATCATTATGCGTCCACAAGTCCCGCGAAAACGATAAATTCACAAATGGAACCAAGCCTCTTGCTCATGATAAGAAGCTTGGTTTCTTCTTTTCTGTGAGCTTCGACTTTTTTGTTGAATGGAAATGGTTCCTTAATTACTACCCGATTCATAGGGAAAACGACGCAATTGTCCTTGAAAGATGGGATCACATTTTGGATGTCCCGGTAAGTATCCGTTTCCATCTGGGAGTAACACGCGCAAGACCATCCTCCCCATTTCCTCATAAGCTTTCACCATAACGGGATATCCCACCAAAACTTGATCATAAAGTTTTCCCTCTTGAAATTGCTGACCCATCTGGATCTCATCAATCATCGCTGTAAAAATCCCCTGTGCGATATTGGGTTTGAGTAACATCACGATTTGCAGATCAGGATGATTAAATGTTTCCCGCAATCCATGTGTATGAATATTCGCATAACCATTTTTTCCTGAAATATAGTGCACATACCACCCGTGGGTCTTCATCATCTCTTGTTCCCATTGTTTGATTTGTCTTGGATCATTCATTTTTTGCTCCCCCATATCTTCATTATCATGGATTGGCAAAATCTTTTACAAGAATGCAAATTTGATCCCTTCG
The DNA here is from genome assembly GCA_025449975.1 of Thermoactinomycetaceae bacterium. Lineage (GTDB taxonomy): Bacteria > Bacillota > Bacilli > Thermoactinomycetales > Thermoactinomycetaceae > Thermoflavimicrobium. The sequence continues at coordinate 18,399 of JANWIG010000025.1, read as the reverse complement.
TTTATCTTGCCAAGTATCTATACAAAACAAACAATGCATGCATAGACCGCATTTCAAAAATACTCGGCGATATGCGGCTATTAAAAACACGTATGAAGTTGTCTTACCCAAGAAAAACTTACTCGGCGACAAGACAATTTCGCTCTAAAACGATAAAAATAGTAGCAAGCTTGACAAAGTACACCCATCATAAAGCATTATACTCGATTGACAACTTTGTCCACCTTACTCTATTAAAAAACAGATAACTTACTGGGTCAAACTGGGTACATTACTTTATTCCGCTTGGTACCCAAGCCATTCTGGTAAATCTTTTGCCTTACCCTCATTTTTATTCAGAGTCATTTGCCGCCTCTTTTTCTTTTCATTTCCGCTTCATCCATCTTCGTTCGATCTACGAGTGGAGGTTGATTCAAGAAGATTGAGAGGAGAAAGAGAGATCCCTTTCCCCTGATCGAAAGGAACTCTATCAGGCACTTTCCAGCCAAGGATTCGCCCAAAATAGAATCCCCATTATATTAGAAATGAATTTTATTATTATGTAGTATATTAGAAAACTAAACAAGATAAAATACACATATTCAAAATATAACATGACCGTAAAAAAATATAAACATCCCCAGTCCGATATGATCGAACAATGAACAAATCTCTTTTTTAATTATTGAATCTATCTCCACCTATGAAAATTCCTTAAATCATATAGAATTTAAAAAACTAACTCCGTACTTGGGTAGCCCATTCAATGCGTTGCTCTGGTTATGTTTTACCCGATCACAGAGTACAACCGTTCGTGCATTGCTTTCATCGACTACCCAAAGGAGCTAGTTGATTAAATTAGCCAATCAATTCTTCTACTTCATATCCGTCTGGACCTTCAATCGGCAATTGAATCGAAAAAACGGTTCCTTTTCCTAACTGACTACGCACCGTTGCATTGCCATCATGAGCTGTCACCAAGTGCTTCACAATGGATAAGCCAAGTCCAGTTCCTCCGGAGTTGCCACCACGTGTCCGCGCTTTATCTGCTTTGTAGAATCGTTCAAAGACAAAGGGTAAATCCTCTTCAGGGATACCCGTTCCCGTATCTTCTACTTCCAAAAATAAATGTTGTCCATTTCGGAAAACACGCAAAGTGACTGATCCGCCTTCGGGTGTATGGCGAATCGCATTATCGATCAAGTTGGTCAATACTTGTTCAATCTTATCTTCATCCCAGTAAACGGTGGGGAGATCCTCAGGTACATCCCCAGCCAATTGGACTTTCCGCTCACGGGCGAGGTTTTGGAATTTACGTACGATCCGTTGCGCAAACATATTGACATCCAGCTGAGAAAGCTGCAGATGAATATGTCCCGCTTCCATTCGCGCCAAATCAAGCAATTCCCGCACCAAACGCCCCATCCGCATCGACTCTTCATTGATCACTGTGGCAATCTCTTTTACCTCTTCAGGGGTTTGCGCAATATCATCGATCAATGCCTCACTATATCCTTGTAACATAGCAAGAGGCGTGCGCAACTCATGAGAGACATTGGCGACAAAGTCTTTTCTCATTTTGTCTAGTCGTCTCTCTTCTGTCACATCACGGAACACAGCAACCGCCCCGCGAAGCTGTCCACGTGCATACAATGGCGCTAAAACAACCGCCCAGGTTCTTCCCTGTTCGGTAATATCCCCTACATGTTCTTTCTCTTCTTTAACCACAATATCAAAAAGGTCTTTTAGCGGACCAGGCAAAGTGGATTTAAACGTCTTATCACCAGGCTTCCGGAAAGTAGCCAACAGCCGATCCGCTGGCGGATTCGTCATAATGACCTTTCCATTGGCATTTAAGGTGATGACTCCATCGGTCATACTGCGTAAAATACTGGTCAATTGTTCCTTTTCATGCGAAAGCATATTGACCAAATCATCCAACTGGGCAGCCATTCGATTAAAGGTCATGGAAAGATCCGCAATCTCATCTTTCTCATGCTCTCTTACCGAAACTCGGCCTGTAAAATCACCTTTCGCGATCTTCTCTGCGGCTTTTTTCATTTGAATCAACGGTTTGGTAATCCGCGTGGATAAGAAGAAAGCAAAAATCGTTGTCAGGGCAATCGCGATCAAAGCTGAATAAAGGATCCATCTTTTAATGTCCTCTTCAATCGTTTGGTTTAATACTTGGTAAAGAACGACCGCACCTTTCCCACCATCAGCAAACTGATACGGGAGTGCCATCAGTTTTACATCTTCTGACGCAACACGACCGGTAACCAGTACTTCTTTTCCCTGACGTACTTGATCGATGTTGATTAGCTTCTCAATATCGTTTGTAATCGTTTTAGCATCCGCCTGTGGATCTGAAATTTCAATTTTTCTTTGTCCATTTACAACAACCGTATACGTTCCAAATACCTTACTAATTTCTTGGAGGTCCTCTATCTTGACTTTTTTTGACTTAATTTCTTGAGCTAGCCTCTTTAAGTTCTCTTCATGTGTTTGGGTTGAGCTATTATCGACTTGCTGACTTAAAAAGAGGCTTAATGCAACCAATAATATGGAAACTAGTAAGATAATTGTTAGCCATAATTTTCCTACTACACTTCTTAGTATCACTCTTTTGGCACCTCTAGCTTATAACCTACGCCCCAAACAGTCGTAATCATTTGCGCTGCTCTTTTTGAAGCACGATTTAGTTTTTCACGTAAACGCTTTACATGGGTGTCTACGGTCCGCAAATCGCCGAAAAATTCATAATGCCATACGTCTCGCAACAAGGTTTCCCGCGTAAAAACCTTGTCCGGGGACTTAGCGAGATAGTATAGTAGCTCATACTCTTTCGGAGTAAGATTGATCACTTTTCCTCCAGCTTTTACTTCATGAGCATCATGGTTAATTTGTAAATCAGGGAAGACAATCACATTGTGGGTTTCTGGATTTGTTGTGAGATACGCTGTAGCAGATGCCCGACGTAAAACCGCTTTAACCCGATGGACCAATTCCCGCGGGCTAAAGGGCTTTACAACGTAGTCATCTGTTCCAGCTTCAAAGCCTTCAATCCGATTGGCTTCTTCACCACGAGCTGTTAGCATAATGATCGGTGTCGCTTTTTTCTTGCGAATCTCTTGGCACACATTTAAGCCATCTACACCTGGTAGCATCAGGTCTAAGAGAATGAGGTCATAATTTTTATTAAAAGCTTTCTCTAAAGCTTCTTCTCCATTTTCCGCCTCATCGATTTTGTAACCCTCACGCTCCAAATACATACGCAACAGCCTACGAATTCTTGCTTCGTCATCAACAACCAGAATAACGTACTGCTTATCCATGGTTTCACCTCATAAGAACAATCAATCTTTTCTTTTTTTATTTTATAATATAACTTTTACGCATAAGAATGTAGTCCGGAAACGACGAGATTAATAAAAATTTGGTTAAACATGATTACCAAAAACCCGCCAACGACTAACCAAGCCGAACGAATGCCATGCCATCCACGGGATAAACGCAAGTGGAGATAAGCACTGTAAAAAAGCCAAGTGATTAATGCCCATACTTCTTTCGGGTCCCATCCCCAAAAACGACCCCAAGCCTCATGAGCCCAGATCATCGCAAAGATCAATGCTCCTAGGGTGAAAATCGGGAAGGCGATCGCGGTAGAGCGATAGCTAATCTCATCGATCAATTCCGGATTCCAATCTTTGATTAAAGGATGAAGCAGGGAACTAATCCGCTTACGGGCAATCAATCGGATCAGACCATATAAAAGGAGACCGACGAGAATTCCCCATAGCGTAGAGTTTAACAGTTTGGCGGACTCATGACCTTTCATCCATGCCGGAGCTTCCATCAGCGGCTTGTCCAATCCTAAAAATGGAGTCATTTTTTGTACTTGACCATCGGCTGGACCCACTAGCGGTGGAATCTCATATGATTGCACTTGTTGCTCCCCATCCACGATATGAGCGATTTGCGCCTCATAACCCATACTACTAGAGATCAAGTTCGTAAAAATAAAACCAACAAACATAAGGGTCGCTAGAAGAATGATTTCTAAAAAGAATCCATTTCTCCCTTGCTTTTGATTCCCTACCTGATTGATTAGATAGATGAGTCCAGCGACAAAACCGACCGCAAACATGCCAGAAGCCAAAGCCGTTAAGCCAACGTGAATCACCAACCAGTAGCTTTGCAGAGCCGGTATCAGGGGTTGTACTTCCCGTGGAAACACAGCTGCATAAGCTAAGATAATCAAAGCGAGAGGCATGGCAAACGCCCCTAATACGACAGAACGATAGATAAAGAAAATAACAATAAACGCTAAAACAATAGCAAAACATAAAAAAGTCGTAAATTCAAACATGTTGCTTGTCGGAAAATGACCCGTCACAAGAATACGGGTGATGGTAAACGCGAGATGACAAGCTACTCCTGCGATGGTCACCCCGATCGCTATATTGCCCCAACGCCGCTCCTTTTTCTTCTGATCCTTTATCTTCTTCCCTGAGATGGCGATCGCAAAAGCGATAAACGCGCATAGATAAAGAATAAATGTAAATAACAATAAGTTCTCCATTAGCCGTTCCATGATACTCCCACCTATTCTTGTGTCAATTTTAAGCGAAGTCCGGATTGTTCAGCAATCTGATCGATCTCACGCCGCAATGAATACCAGCTCTTATTGGTATGAGAGCCGAGATAAATCTTACCATCCTCATATTTAATCCAAATCCGGCGATGATGCCAGTAAAAGCCCATCACTAAACCGATTAAACAAATAAATCCACCAGCAAAGATAATCGGTAAACTTTGGTCAACGCGGATCAGCAAGCCAGAAGATAGCGCTGTTTCAATTCCTTCTAAATCAATCTCATATTTATTTTGTGGAGTTAATGAAGAGGTATCTTGTCCGGAGATCACCCACGATTTTTCTCCCTCATTCGCTCCTTTGGCTTTTACTTCAAAAACGAACGCAGGTAGATTGGGTTCTTGGCTCTGGGTAGCGGGACGTCCATTTTGCAAAACAAAATCTGGGTAATACTCCAATGCTCTGATTTCGAGATCTCCTACTTTATATACTTGGTTGGCAGATATTTTTTGAAAGTCGACCGAAAAAGTACCTAAATTTTTCTTTGTCTGCTTCTCGATTACTTTTAACTTCAGTCCGGTCGTCTCCATTTGATAATCAGCCTGAACTAAAAACAGCTCGTTATACTCCAGTGGGTGATTCACACGAATCGCATGTCTATGAACGGGAACCAACTGACCATTCTTGTCCTTCTCATATAAAATCGCATCCGTTTGATAATTTTTAGGAACATTGGAAAACTCACCTTCATACATTTCCACCGTAAACTTTTCATTCTTAAGATAATAAGGCGTATCAGGTAAACGGAGCGTCTCCCCTTCTCGGATATACAACGCTTGTTCCAAATACCAGCCAGGAACGATAAATCGCAACAAAACGCCAACTAAAAAGATAATAAGACCAATATGATTAATATAAGGTCCCCAACGGCTAATCCGTCCCTTTTCGGCAAGAATGGAATTCCCCTCTTGGCGAACTTCATAACGTTTCTTCTTTAGTGCGCCAATCAACTTCTTCCATTTTTCTTCCTTATCCTCCGCTTTTAACGTTTCTTGGTGAGAAATCCTCTGTCTAAGTATAAAATGAGTGCTCTTGGGTACGGTTTGATTTTTTAAAGCGCGATACAACGGGACAACCCGATCCAAACTACAAATCACCAATGAGACACCGATCATGGCTAACAAGGTAGCAAACCACCAAGAGTTATACATATCCGAAAAGCCTAGTTTATAATACCATTCGCCCCATACACCATACTTTTCAATATAATAGGATTCCGGATCACTGGAACCGGTCAGCCGCTCCTGCTCAAAAATCGTTCCAATCCCAGAAGCCAGCAAGGTAATCACAATTAAAATGATTGCTACTTTGACAGACGAAAAAAAACTCCAAACTCGATCAAGAAAATTCTGCTCTTTTTTCTGCGATCGTCTGGCCACACCATCATATCGCATCTCTTTTTCAATTGATTTCTTCTCTTGTTGCCCTTCATCTAATGGCTTTCCACAGTACTCACACAAAATCGTACCAATGGGGTTATTGTGGCCACATTCGCATTTTGTATTTTCTATCATCCGTCATCCCCCCGGTATACCCCAACATTGTGAAGTCCTAAACTTTATGGTACCTAGTTGTCTTTCGCTTACCGCTCTCTTAATATTTTGTTCAAATGTGTCATCTCTGACTGGGTCAGTTCACGAAATTGTCCAGGCTTAAGACCTTTTAATGTCAAAAAGGCAAAACGTGTTCGTTTTAAATGAATCACCGGATGACCAACCGCGTCACACATCCGTCGAACTTGTCGATTTCGCCCTTCATATATGGTTAATTCTAGCTTGGATTGCTTAGGTGAACTTTCCAGTAAGCGAACCTGTGCGGGCAAAGTCACACCATCTTCCAATAAGACACCATTTTGTAACTGTTTAAGCACTTCACGGTTTGGTCTTCCTTTTACTGTTGCTACATACTGTTTCGCCACTTTATATCGTGGATGTGTCAACCGATTGGCTAACTCTCCATCATTGGTTACAAGGAGCAGACCTTCTGTATCATAATCCAAACGACCAACAGGATAAACCCGTTCGGGAATATGACGAAAAAAGTCGGCAACAACCCTCCGCCCCTGCGGATCAGACATACTGGTAATCACCTGAAGTGGCTTATAAAATAAGAACATCCGCTTGGATTCGAGCTGAATCCTTTTGCCTTTGACTTCGATCACATCGGAAGTAGGATCTACTTTTACTCCGAGCGTTGTCACCAGCTGTCCATTGACTTTGACAAGTCCTTGACGGATCCACTCTTCACTTTGCCTTCGCGATGCCACACCTGCTTGTGCCATCACTTTTTGCAATCTCTCCATCTTGTCACCTCTTAGCTATCTTATTCCTTTCATATTTTCTTCACAAGTTGGTCATCGCTAACAAGTGGATTCTGGACAGGATGTTTCAACAGGAGCAACGGATAAATCCATTCGGAAGTTTCATATTGATCACTTTCTCGTTACAAAGCTGTAAAAAATACTTTTTATCCATGTTAGAATAAGGATATCTAAATCGTGAAACGGTTTGCCTTCAACCCGTTTTTACCAAATCGCCATTTTTGAAATGTTGATCAGGGTATTAGCCAACTGTGACAATATCTTATCATATTTGTTGTCTAAGTTTGAAACCATTTTTTTGTCACATCTTCTCTGATCTAGGCAGCATCTTGCTTTCATCTCAGACCAAGACTAGATAGGATGAATAAACATGAAACGACACTATTTCATCGGAGCGATTTTACTGACCTTGCTCGGAATCGCCATCTATGTCAACTCCACAACCACCGATCGAAAAGAAGCAGCTCCGGTTGAGGGCTTTCTCGCACCCCATTTTTCCTTAGCTACGCTTGAAGGAAAAAAAATTCACTTACCCGACCAAAATGGACAACCGATTGTCCTTAATTTTTGGACCTCTTGGTGCCGACCTTGTCAAGCCGAAGCGCCCGCTTTGGAAAAACTACATCAACAATATCAAGGAAAAGTGTTGATCGTGGGGGTCAACCTCACTGCTCAGGATACAGTAGACAATGTAAAAAAATTTCAGCAACAACACAGGCTACACTATCCTCTTTTACTTGACCCAAACAATGAAGTGGGGCATCTTTATGAAGCCAACGCAATTCCAAGCACTTATCTCATCGATAAAAATGGCGTAATCGTCGAAAAAATCAAAGGAGCGATTGATCCCGTTTCTTTGGAAAATAAAATCCAACCATTACTCATCAAGGAGTGAACCTCTTTTGTCTTTCAGTCCTTTTTTAAATCAATCTTTGCTTTTTATGATTCTCGTTTTACTCATAAGTTACTATCTATTAAAATCGAAATTAAAAACCCAGACGGATCTTCCCGAAACACTCCCAGATTTACTACTAAATGCTTTTATTACAGGCGTTCTGGTCTGGAAACTAACCCCTTTGTTATCTCAACCTGAACTCTTGTGGACCAAACCGCTCGATCTTCTATTTCTCCAACCTTCAGGAGTTTATATCGGGATTGCCGCTTTGGCTAGCGCGCTTTACCTGATCATCGGATTAAAAAGAAAACGAACAGCTTACCTGTGTTTATTAGATACACTGATTGTGGGGATCACTCTTGTCTTTTTATTACAATCCCTTTTTTTCTGGGAATATGGAAAAGAGACACAGCTTCCATGGGGGATCTCATTAGCTGATCCAGCGATTCGCTACCATCCGATCCACTATTATCAATTTCTCGTCGCCCTGATCGGCTCCATTTGGTTTGGCTGGAAAGGGAGAGCTGTGATCGGTTCTGGAGAAGCTTTTGCTTTCCTTTCCATGCTCTGGGGGTTTGGACTTTTTATCATCTCCTTCTTCGCTCAACCGACGGTTATCTATTTCGGTCTCGATCTGACACAGATCGGTGCTACCCTATTAATCATCCTCGGATATCTCTGTTCTTCTTTTCTGCGCAAAACCGCTTCTTAAAAAATAGCATTATTCTGCTTAAAAATAGGAGTAGATCTCACCGAAAGACCTACTCCTCGTTATTATCAATCATCCTGTTTTTATTCGGAGTTATGAAATGACTCTTGGTAAAAAAGCAACTCTCCTTTCTTTTAATGCCCTGATAGTTGCATAATGAGATCGTGTCCCTCATCGATCCTCCGTAAATTCTGCAAATCACGTTCAAATCGCTCATCACTCAGATCGTATCGCCATCCTCTTTCAACAGCACGGCGAAGATATTCCAATCCGATATCCAGTTCTTCAGCTGCAGCGTAACCACACGCCAAGATAAACTGATGAAAAGGATGGAGTTCCCCATAACTCTTGGCTTGGTCAATATACATCGCTGCTTCTGCCATGTCACCCATTTCCTTTAAACGATGGTAAGCACTAAATACGAGATTATCCAGAGGGTCATAAAAAAAGTAATACGCGCGGTAAACCGTCTTATCTGCAAAGCCTACTTTTTGCGCCAAGCGAATCGAAGCAAGACGAAATGATTCTGTTTTCCAATGCGGAGTTCGCTGTTGGCGGATACATTCATCGAGCAATGCGCGAGCAGCGAGCGTGGCTAGACCTCGTTTGCGATCCTTGGGTTGAAAGGTTTGAATTCCTACTTCAATATCCGTCTCGGAAGCAAAAGTGGATAAGCAGCAACTGATCACCTTTTTCCCTTTTCTCACAACATAGCCTATTCCATGTTTTAAAAACAATTCCTCTGAACGCCAATAACGATGGACCACATTGTGAACGACCTCGGCATCGGGATCCGCCAATAATTCCGCATCAATTTTTTGAACCCGGTAACCCTTCGGAACCCGCTTGCGCCAATCTGGCAACTGCTGATTGAGATGCGGTTTAAAGGTAAAAGAGATCCGATCATAATATTTGGGGATAAACTCATCTAAATAACTTTCAATTTGGGCAAACCACTTTGCGGAAATCATTTCTACTTGAAAACAGATTTCGCCCATGGCCAAACTGGCTGGCATAATTTGCTCTTTGATCAATTTTGGAAGCGCTTTCACAAAACTACGATTGAATGGGTCACCAATCAAGAAAAAAATCTCATGCTCCGCCCAAACCAGCGCACTACGTGGAGATGCTTGGTTATCGACAAAAATGCGCCCACGATTCCATCCATCGACAATGCCATTGACGATCGGATGATGCGCATGTTCACTATATAGCGGGCGAATATGATCAAAATCGGATTGGGCTAATTCATAAATCATGCTTTCTCCTCCTAATATTAGCCTAATAATTTAACATATTTTTTCTATATAATAGGCTGTTGACAAAAGATTCTCTTTCGTGATTTGAATCTCCTTCTCTCAGTCGTTGTCTCTCGATCTCGAAAATAAGTCCCTATATCCGTCTGATAAACGAATCACCTTCCCCAAAAAATGATAGTGGTACCGGTTTCTTTCACATTAGAAAAACAAACAACAGGGAACACCTTAGAAGCCCGTTCTAAGATGTTCTCATCCGGTGATTTATGCAACTAAAAAGCCTATGGGGCCATTCTCCCATCTTGATCCTTTCTTCTGTAAAGAAATAAAGGTTATATATAATCATACCCTCATCTGTGAAAGAATCAACATTTGTATGATGTATATTTTTATACATTATAATTTATTTCCTATGTTAATTTTAACAACTTTTTTAACTCAAGAACACAAGGGAACAAATAATCCAAGAAAATAAAAATCCGGCTACATCCGCCCATAATCCCACTTTAAGAGCATAGAGGGTTCGTTTAATGCCCACTGCTCCAAAATAAACGGTGATCACATACAAAGTCGTATCCGTACTCGCCTGAATCGTTGACGCCAGCTTACCAATAAAAGAGTCCGGTCCATAGGTTCTAAGCACACTTTCGACAAAAGCGAGTGAGCCTGTCCCTGAAATGGGGCGCAATAAGCCAATCGGTAAAACTTCTTCAGGAATATGAAGCCAAGAAGCAATGGGGCGCAAAAATTGCAAATAAAATTCCATTGCTCCCGTATCGCGAAAGATAGAGACGGCCACCATCATCCCTACCAAATGAGGAATAATTTCCACTGCCGTCGGAAAGCCCTCTTTTGCTCCTTCTACAAAGCTCTCATAGACCGGTACCTTTCGCCAGATCGCATACAAAGGGATCATCACAATCATGAGCGGAAGCATCCATTTGGATAGCAACGATACGAATTCATACACTTTGGTATTCCTTCCCTCCTAAGACTTCTTACGATAGCGTCGTTGATAGTACCGATCCAATAAGATAGCAAATGAAGTCGCGCAAAAAGTAGCTATTAAGGTCGGTCCGATAATATCGGTCGGATCAACCGAGCCATGCTTCATCCGTATTCCAATGATCGTCGTCGGAATCAGTGTTAAACCGGAAGTATTTAAAGCCAATAACGTACACATGGCCGGAGTGGCTGTTTTGGGATCTGGATTTAGCTTTTGCAACTCTTCCATCGCTTTGATTCCCATCGGTGTCGCTGCATTGCCCAATCCAAAGAGATTGGCACTCATATTGGACAATATATAACCCATCGCCGGGTGGTTCGTAGGTACGGTTGGAAAAAGTGCTTTGGCTACAGGTCTCATGATATAAGCCAATTTTTCCAATAGTCCTGCATCTTTGGCGATGCGCATCATTCCCAACCAGAAGACTAAAATACTAATTAAACCAATACAGACGGCAACCGCTTCTTTCGCTCCATTCAAAGCGGCCATCGTCACCAAATCGATTTTTCCTTGAAGGGCAGCAGCGATCACACCACTAGCAATCATGAATAACCAAATATAGTGGATCATGATCCCACTCCTCGCTCAAACCAGCCAAACATCAGCTGTTTCCATCTGGAAAAGAAGCTAGGTTTGATTGGATATTTTGTAACCAAGGGAACCACCCCAACTAATTGGTCGTTGAGAAATATGCGTGCGCTGCCAACCGGCAGATTCTCTTCGTGAGCCAATTTAAGCGGATAACTGATGATGGGTTCGACTCGCACCTTGGCATTCTTTTTTTCCTCCGCTGTCAATGGATAGCGAAACGTTTCTCCGGCGACGACATTCGGCATTTTCTTCTCTTTACTACGGTGGATCACTTGTCCTTCACTCAAAAAAGTGACTGCCGGATACTCGGAAAACCCATACTCAAACATTTTGATGGAATCGAGCCAGTCATTGGGATCATTTAAAGTGACAGCGACTAGCTGTTGTCCATTTTTGGTTGCTGAGCTAACCAACGTTCGTCCTGATTTTTTGGTATAACCTGTTTTTACACCATCAGCCCAAGGATACATCTGCAACAGCTTATTTTTGTTATAAAACCGATTCCGCCAGCTTTCCTCTGCCCATTCGGTAGTGATCACTTTGGTTTTGACGATTTCTCTAAAAGTTGGATTTTTTAAAGCATAGGCAGTAATCTTAGCAAGATCTTCTGCCGATGAAAAATGTTCAGGATCATCCAATCCATGTGGATTATTAAAATGCGTATTTTCTAGACCGAGGTATTCCACCTTTTCATTCATCAGATAGACAAATCCTTCGACTGAACCGCCGATCTCTTCAGCAATGGCTAGCGCGGCATCATTTCCCGAACGCAACATCAATCCATATAATAAGGTGCGCAGTGGGATCTGATCCCCTGGCTTTAAATAGATACTGGAGCCTTCTACTCTTACCGCATTGGGACTCACGGTTACTACTCGATCCAAGTCTCCGCGCTCAATCGCCAAGATCGCTGTCATAATCTTTGTGACACTGGCGATTTTCATCCGTTTCTGAGCATTTTTAGCAAATAAGATTCGTCCTGACTGGGCATCCATCACCACCGCAGCTTCTGCACTTACGCTCGGTTGCATAGCGGTTTCGGCATAAACGTTTGTTGGGTTACACAAAAAAACGACCAAACAACCAATGAGTACAAATAAGGAAAGTGATTTTCTGATCATTTTCTCACCTGACCCTCTCATAGGGGGTTTGTACAAAAATATATGCACGTCTACTCAGGTTATGAAATAAAAAAGACATTGCCTTCGACGAAAGCAATGTCCCTTCAGCTAATCAATGCATAGTTCAGGGTCCGTCTTCTTTTTTGGACTTTTATCTCCCAATTTATCAATCACTTTCGAAGCTTGTTCGATGATCCGATCATAGAGATGAGTTGTTTTTTCCAGATTTAAGACGCGAATCTCTCTTTCTCCAACCACAATAAACGCTACCGGGGTAATCGAAACACCCCCACCACTTCCTCCCCCAAAGGGATAACTGCTATCTTGACCTTGACTTTGATCGGACTCCTGATCCCCTGAGTCGTTTCGCCGCTCATCATTTCTATTTGAAACTTGGAATTCACTTCCTCCTGCTGCAAAGCCAAACCCTACTTTCGAAACTGGAATAATTAATTGGCCACCCGCTGTTTCCACTGGTTCACCAATAATCGTATTCACATCCACCATTTCTTTTAAATTTTCCATGGCTGTCTGCATGAGTCCTTGAATCGGGTGTTCTTCCATTATGATGACCTCCTTCTATAGCGATCTATAAATAAACGTTTCAGCGCAAGGATAGCATACCCGAGCCGAAATCGGATTATACTGTGAAAATAGGTATCAAACATCTTTTGTTGAAAAGCGGGTCGAATGGACAAATTGGGATATTGCTTCCATCGAATATATCCGCTGATCCAGCCGATTAACATCGATTTGATCGACCATGCGAGTCCTGTAAGAATACCTGCTTCCGCTGCATCTCCAGTGCCCAATGAAGTCGACCAATCCAGTTTTTCGCATGTAATTTTACTAAAGAACCAGCGAACGACTTCCATGAAGTCATCTATCTGAGACAATAGTTCCGACATGCGCTTTTTCATTGATCTGATGTTCCGTTTTCCTACCTTTTCATTGACTGTCATTAATTCACTTTGTTCTGTTGTCATTTTTCCTTTTACTTGCAATCCCTGTTCCCATCCACGCCAATTCAATTGCGGCAAAGTGAAACGAAGGCGTACCAATCCCAAAAGAGCACGAATGCGGATCTCTCCTTGTTCATTTACATGCTCATGTTTAAACAAAATCTCAATTCGAACAGAGGTAAACATGATCAAAATAAGGAAAACGAACAGGATAACCCCAGTCCAAAGAAAAAAATTCACCCCAATCACCTGCCACTACTTGGTAGTATTGCAAGTGTTGGGGTAAATTATACCAACGATCATGTTTATTCAGCTAAGGCTTTCTGCAGAAATGCGGGTAAAGCAAAACATTGAGATAAGAGAGCTGGGCTTACGTATTTGGTATCTGCAGCCAGTTTGCTTAGGTCGACCTCACTATATTTTTTCGAGCCCAGTGTAAAGCTCCACATGCCACCGGGATAGGTAGGAACGACCGCCGTATATACCTTACTTATCGGGAAGAGTTCTTGAATCGACCGATAGGTTTGATGCAACACCTTCATATGGAACGCAGGAGATTGACTTTGACATACCATCAATCCGTCCTCTTTTAATGCTTCTTTTACGTTATTATAAAAGCTTTTCTCAAACAGTTGGGTAGCTGGACCAATCGGATCAGAGGAGTCGATAATCACTACATCATAATAATCTTTCTTCGCTTTGATATACTCAATACCATCGGCAAAGATAAAGTTGACTCGCGGATCTGATAAATTACCGGAAACATCTGTTAAGTGCAGTTTACAAGCTTCGACAACCAATGCATCGATCTCCACCATGTCAATCTCTTCTACTTCCTTATATTTGGTGACTTCCCGTGCTGCACCACAGTCTCCCCCACCGATAATCAGCACCCGCTTGGGATTTGGATGAATGGTTAAAGGGACATGGGTGATCATCTCATTATAGATATGACCATCCAGAGAGGTGGTTTGAACAATCCCATCCAATACGAGCATTCGACCAAAGTTAGGAGATTGAACAACCATCACATGCTGAAATGGCGATTGTTTTTGATAAACGATTTCATCGATGCGATAACTGATTTTCATCATATTTTCTTCATCTTCTACTAGCCACATTCCATCATCGTTTTTTTGTATGAAATTTGGTAGTTGAGTCAACCCAGACCCTCCTTTATGTAATCGATTCCATTGCGCAAAATCATACGAATCCCCCTGCGCAATGGATGATCAGAGCAAGGTGGTTCGAAAATAAGGTCACCCGCTCTGTCAATCTAAAACTAAGATCTAATTTTATCAAAAGAAGGTCTTTTTTTCAGTAATCTTTATAACAAAAAAAAGCACACTCCAGTTGAGTGTGCCATCAAAAATAAAATACCTGGGAGGTAGTTCATCCTGCAAGCTCCTTCATGGTTAATGATGCCAGTTCAACCTTAACTTCAGCTTAACGATTGCTTAAAAAGAGTTAAACTTTTACCAAATTTTTTTAATGCACCGTCGTTTTTCCATCCGTCGTATAAGCAATATCCCCATCTAAATAACGGACAGCAAGGGCAAACATCGCATCGGGATCTCCTTTTTCTGCGGCTTCACGCAGTAGCTTTTCTCCTTCAACCACATTTTTTCGCACCGAGATCCCATCGACTAACCGCCAGCCCAATTGATACATCGCATCCACATTCCCTGCTTGAATCGCTTGGCGTAGCCATTGTTCCCCTTCCTCTGGATTGGCTTCGACTCCTTTTCCATCGAGCAAACGCCAACCCAAAGCGGTCATCGCATTCACATATCCTGCTTCTGCTGCTTTCCGCATCAATGCTTCCCCTTCATTTGGATCATCACTGGTTAAAGTGCCATCCAATAGGAACAATCCCAAACAATATTGCGCTTTAATATCTCCTGCCAAGGTCGCTTGCCGCAACAATCTTTCGCCTTCTTCCAGATCACGTGTTGGCACTTTGCCATCGATAATCCGCCAACCTAATTCACAAATGGCAATCGTATAGTTCTTTTCTGCCGCGCGCCGTAACCAAAGCTCCCCCTCTTCGGGGTCTTTCGGAAGGCGATCGCCATCAGTCAGCCGCCAACCAAGCTGACACATCGCCGGAAGATATCCCAATTCTGCCGAACGCCGTAGCCACATCTCCCCTTCGCCTGGTTCCTCTTCAGGCAATTTGTCAACTAAGATCCACCATCCTAGATAGTACATCGCATACATATCTCCGAGGAGAGCGGATTGTTTTAGCATTTGCTTTCCTTCCACAAAATTCTGTTCCAATCCTTCTCCTTCCACCAAGCGCCAACCGAGTTCATACATGGCCACTTCGTCTCCAGCAGCAACAGCCTTACGAAGCCAACGCTCTCCCTCTACTACATTTTTTTCCATTCCTTTCCCATCGATCAAGCGCCAGCCAAGAGAGCGCATCGCCCCCGGTTCACCCGCAGCAGCAGCGACGCGAAGGAATTTTTCCCCCTCAGCTAGATCACCAGGCACCTTGCCATCGATAATCCGGAATCCTAAATAATAGGTCGAACGAATATCTCCTAAGGAAATGGCCTGCCTCAATAATCTTTCGCCTTCAGCTAGGTTTTGTTTCACACCCGCTCCATCGACCAAGCGCCAACCCATCTCTCTCATCGCACTCACACTGCCAAGCTCGATCGCCCGCAAAATAAACTGTTGTCCTTCCAATGGATCTTGCTTGACGCCTTTCCCATCAATCAAGCGCCAGCCAAGGTTCACCATTGCGCGTGGATCACCCAGCTGAATCGCTTTTCGAAGCCATTCTTCACCTTCGGCTTTCCTTTCTGTATAATCGATCAGGCGCCAGCCGAGGTCCGTCATCGCTGACTCACTTCCATCTTCAATCGCCTCTTTTAACCATTTTTCGCCTTCTTCTATATCTTTCGCCAATCCCTTGCCATCAAAGAGGCGCCAACCGAGTCCTTTTTTGGCATGAATGTAACCACGCTCTGCAGCTAGACGAACCCACTTTTCACCTTCTTCTTTATTTTGTTCCAAACCCGCTCCATCCAATAGACGCCAGCCAAGTTCATAGATAGATGGAAGATGTCCTAAGGCAACTCCTTTTCTAAGCCACCTTTCACCTTCCGCGATCATAAGATTTACTTGCTGTTTTTCCATGATGTCACTCTCCTTCAACAACAACCAATCCATATACGTTCAAGTCACTATCTTTTCATCCTTTGAATACCTGTTATTTATGTCATTATACCTGAGAACATTTATTGTTTGATGACTAATTTCTCAATTTTTTATACTTCTCTTTTAAAAATATACAAGTTATTTTCCCTCACAGATCGGATAAAAAAAGCTGAACCGCCAGCATGGAACGGTTCAGCTGATGCTTGATCTATTTTAACGGGGATAATAAGTCAACGCCCCAAGCGCTTGGTAATAAGAGATAAATGATTAAGACAATGACGACGATCGAAATCAGATTGAGCCAAAAACCAGCTTTGGCCATCTGACCAATTTTGATATAGCCTGAACTAAAGACGACAGCATTGGGCGGCGTAGCAACCGGTAGCATAAAGGCGCAAGAGGCAGCTAGCGCAGCTCCGACCATAAAGCCATACGGATGAACAGCCATCGCAGTGGCAAAACCAGCCATGATCGGCATCATCATCGTCGCTGTCGCGGTATTGGATGTGATTTCCGTTAAGAAGATTACTAAGGCGACCACCATCGTTAAAATCAACAAGTAAGAAACTCCTTTTAATGAGGTGAGCTGTTCCCCAATCCAAGTCGTAAGTCCTGAATCTTTAAATCCACCGGCAATCGCCAATCCCCCTCCAAACAGTAAGAGCACACCCCAAGGCAATTTTTTAGCCGTTTCCCAGTTCATCAATGAGGTACTGTTGCCGTTTTTTGCTGGGAGTAGGAAGAGGACGACGGCTGCAGTAATCGCGATCATGGTATCATCGATGCCCGGGATGAAGTCTTCGAGGATAAAGCTGCGGGTGATCCACGCAAAGGCAGTTAAGAAAAAGACAATGAGAACGGATTTTTCTTCAAAAGACATTTTTCCTAGCGCTTCAATTTCACGATCAATGATCTCTTTCCCACCAGGAATGTCTTTTATTTTCATTGGGAAAGCCATTTTGACTAAGTACAACCATGTGATAATCAGTAAGATAATGACCAAGGGAACACCGATTGCCATCCATGTGGCAAAAGAAATTTCAATATCAAATAGTTTTTTTACTTGCGCTGCTAAAATGGCATTGGGTGGTGTTCCAATCAATGTTCCCAAGCCACCAATCGAGGCTGCATAAGCGATTCCTAACATCAGTGCTGTTCCAAATGGGAATTCTCCCGGGTTGGTTTTGATTTCGATGCTACCTTTTAATGTTTCGGACAATTGATAGATGATTGCTAATCCGATCGGCATCATCATCATGGCTGTTGCGGTGTTGGAAATCCACATGGAGAGAAAGCCGGTTGCGACCATCGATCCTAGAATGATGCGATCTGTATCGGTTCCGACCCAAGAGATAATGTTGAGGGCAATTCGTTTGTGTAGGTTCCAGCGTTCCATGGCGAGGGCGACGATAAATCCTCCCATAAATAGGAATATGGTACCATCTCCATAGCTGGCTGTTACTGCTTTCATTTCAGAGGCGCCTGTGAGTGGAAAGAGAATAATTGGTAAGAGGGAAGTTGCGGGAATGGGAATCGCTTCTGTGGTCCACCATGTGGCGATCCAAAGGGTTGCGGCGAGGACTGCTTTTGCTTCGTAGCTGAGTCCAGGGAAGTTGGCAAACAACAATGTTAGGATAAACAATAATGGTCCTAGGATCAGTCCGATTTTTTGTCTTGGTTCCAGTTTGCGCGGGGGTTGTTCTTGGTGATCGGTGGTTGATGATGTTTGGGTGGCTTT
>JANWIG010000024.1 GCA_025449975.1 Thermoactinomycetaceae bacterium | reverse complement strand
GATTTCATGGATCTCAAACCAACGTTCTGCATTGGTTTTATGTCCAGAGATAATTTGACGAATTTGTGGGTCAAAAATTTCTGCTCCACCGCCATGAATCGACCCGAGACCAGCATCGCGTAAGCGAAGGATCACTTCTTCGACACTCATCTTCGAAATACGAGCCAAGTAATCCACTTCGACCGCTGTAAAGGCTTGTACATGAATCTTCGGATTGTATTTTTTTGCAATTCGAATAATTTCTTCATAATAAGAGAAAGGAAGTTTGGCATTGATACCACCGATGATATGAAGTTCAGTCATCTCTTGTTTGGAGATCTCTTTACATCGCTCCTCAATTTGCTCCAAGCTTAAGGTATACGCTTGGGGATGATTGGGTTGTTGACCATAAGAACAGACTTTACAAGAATAATAACAAACATTGGTATAATTTAGATGTGTATTGACAGTAAAATATACATTGTTTTCATTTTTTCGTTGACGAATTACATTCGCCATTTGTCCTAACTTGAATAGATTATTTGATTTTAAGAGACGAACGCCATCTTGGAAGGTGAGTCGTTCCCCTTTGATTACTTTTTGTTCAATATCATTTAGGGTGTCTATTGTAAGTTTTGTCATCAAACCAGACTCCCTTCTTAAGTAAAAACTTACCAGACATGTTGATCCAAAAGGAAGCGTACTTCTCCATTCTATCACATAGATATTATGAAATAAATGAAACGATCAAGTTGTTTTTTTCAGTAAAGTTGTCATTTGTCGTCCGATTTTCATAATTTAAAAACTTTTGTGTACCTCGTTTCCGAAAAATCAGCTTTCTTTCTATTACTTGGAAGTGTATACTAAAATTAGTCGATTTTGACTGTTAGAAATTGTAAAGAGTAGAGAAAAAAAGAGGGGGAAATTCCGTGAAACGGGACTTGGAGGAGGCAATAGAAGCGTTGCGTAGGAAAATGGAAATGACTGCACTTGATTTGGGAATAGGTCATCCCTCAGTGTATCAATTGAGTTTAGAACTAGATCAACTCCATAATGAATGGATGAAGAAATCAACGAATGTTGTCGAAAACGTCTATTTGATTCGTCCACAAACAT
The DNA here is from genome assembly GCA_025449975.1 of Thermoactinomycetaceae bacterium. Classification (GTDB taxonomy): domain Bacteria; phylum Bacillota; class Bacilli; order Thermoactinomycetales; family Thermoactinomycetaceae; genus Thermoflavimicrobium. The sequence goes on along the minus strand of JANWIG010000024.1, from coordinate 18,653 downwards.
CTACGATCAGAGAGATGCCGATTCGTACCGTTGTGTAGGTTGAGCCATTTCTTGGTTAACCTGTATACTAATACTACAAAGAGATTGAATAAGTTTAGAAAAAACGATAAAAATCTCTTTGTAAATAAGAATGATCGAAAGGAGGGAATCCGTTAACGAAAAACAAATCAGCCTCTATCTAGAAGTGGTTCCTACCTCGTGTAAGGAATCTCATCATCGGGTAGAACGGTGAAAGATTTCTAGGTAGAAAAATGGAGAAAACCGAGCAAATTTCCATTCACAACCCAGAATCAGGAAGAAAATAGAGACTCTGATCGAATTGGGGAGGTTTTTCGTAACGGTTAGCTAGATGATTACATTGACAGAACGAGCAGCTGAGAAAGTGAAAGAAATGCTTCAAGATACAGAGGCACCCGATAAAACTTTTTTGCGCGTCGGCATTCAATTAGGCGGTTGCAGCGGATTATCCTACTCCATGGGGTTTGATGAAGAGCTGAAGGAAGAAGATGTTGTGACGCATCAACATGGAGTCAAAGTGGTTATAGATAAAGAAAGTGAACCCCATCTAAAAGGAACTGTGATTGATTACCAAGAATCGATGATGGGCGGCGGCTTTAGCATTGACAATCCGAATGCGATTGCTTCCTGCGGTTGCGGATCATCTTTCCGAACAGCTACAGAAGCGGGTAAACCAGAGGATTGTTAAATTTTCAATAGAGAAATGAAGATATCATCCAATGCCTTCTCAATAGTCGATGTGTAAACGGCTATTTGAGGAGGTTTTTTTATATTATGTTTGTATTTCTTTCACCATCACCGTTTGTTGATAATCACAATGGGGGCAATGCAAAACATGTGGACAAGTATGGTTGGTGTAGTCGAGTAAGCCATCTGTCATTTTTGCGTCGTCGATCGGGCGATAAGGACTATAATCGAGAAAATAATCAAATAACCTTCCACCATCCGTGAGAGGTTGGTGACAGCGAGAGCAAAAGTAGCTTAGCTTGGAAAAACCATTGCAGACCGGACAAGCATAGGAAACTTTTCTTGACATGATTTTCACCTCAGCTTTAGCATTTCTCGATGAGGTAAAATCATGTATTTTTTTGGCGAAAGGGGAACAGATAATAGACAATTATATAATTGTATATAAATCTCTCCCCCTTTGCCAAAAAAAGAAATAGTTACAGTTTTAAGTTGGAGCTGTGACCTGGATGTAGACGTGCCGATGGATCAAACGATTGTTTAGCGTTGTTTACAGCTGTAGGAGCTTCACCAAAACCGACAGCGATCAATTTTACTTTTCCGGGATAGGTAGCGATGTCTCCTGCTGCGTAGATTCCTGGGATATTGGTTTCCATTCGAGTGTTGACTTTGATTGCGCCACCTTCGATTTCCAATCCCCATTCTTTGATTGGACCGAGTGAAGAGACAAAACCATAACTAACGATTAAGTCATCGAGAGCGAGTGTTTCCAATGGACCTTCCTTTTTATTTCCAATCGTAATTGATTCGATACGGTCTTCACCAGTTAAGTTTAATATTTCACGAGGAGTGATAACGCGTACACTTGATTTCATTAGCTGTTCAACACTATGTTCATGAGCACGGAATTGGTTGCGGCGATGGATAAGAGTAACTTGCTTTGCGATCGGTTCTAACATCAAAGCCCAGTCGACGGCGGAGTCTCCACCACCAGCGATGACGACTTCTTTACCACGGAATTGTTCCATATCAGTGACAAAATAGTGTAAATTTTTTCCTTCGTATTTGCTCGCTTCGGGGTTAGGTAATCTGCGAGGCTCAAAAGCACCACAACCAGCTGTGATAATAACAGACTTACCATGGTGTACCCCTTTGGAGGTAACGATTTCAAACAGGTGATCCCCTTTTTTGCTTACTTGCAATACTTTTTCATCAAGGCAATAAGTAGGGTTAAATTGGTTCGCCTGTTTGATCAGTTGATCAACCAATTCTTGGGCACGTACTTTTGGAAATCCGGCGATATCATAGATGAACTTCTCTGGATATAAGGCCGCAAGTTGTCCTCCAAGTTGGGGCATGCTTTCGATCAGCTTTACACTTGCTTGGCGCATTCCGGCATAAAAAGTAGCAAAAAGTCCAGCTGGTCCTCCACCAATAACAATAATATCTGTTACTGTCATGTTAACCACCTCGCAAAAAATAAAATATTTTCTCACAAACTTAGTTTCTTTTTTATTATAACATGTTAATATAGTGACAGTTAATAGTATGTTGGATGCCGCAGAATATATTTATCAACGTAAACATTACCATAGTTAGCACTGGATATCGCTGAGATAATTGGAGAGAATGAGAACAAATATCTTGCCAAAGGTTCGTGAAAGTCATATCATATTGATTGGTATAATTTAATTTTGCTGGATGTTCTTCTGTTTTGTAGGAGTTTGTGCGTTTTTTCTCAATTATGGAATAATGTAGATGGATGTGATTAAAATGGGTGTACCGAAAATAGTGGTATTAGGTGCAGGGTTTGGTGGGCTAATGACTGTTAAAACTTTACAGAAGCAACTGCACTATAATGAGGCAGAAGTAACATTAGTTAATCAAAATTCTTATCACTATGTGACAACGAAGCTACACGAGCCTGCTGCAGGAACAACTCATCATGATCATGCCAGATTGCCAATTCGCTCTGTGATCAATGAAAGAAAGGTCAAATTTATTCAAGATGTTGTCACTTCAGTTAAATTAGAGGAGAAAAAAGTATACTTGGAAAATAATGAGCCTCTTAATTTTGATTATCTAGTGTTAGGTATTGGTGGCGCTCCTGAGACATTTGGAATCAAAGGATTGTTTGAATATGGATTCTTCATTCGCAACATCAATAGCGTTCGTGTCATTCGGGAGCACATCGAATATAACTTCTCTCGTTATCAAACAGAAGGTAAAGAGGAATTAGTAACGATTGTTGTAGGTGGAGCTGGGTTTACTGGAATCGAATTTATTGGTGAGTTGGTAGATCGCATTCCAGAACTGTGTCAAGAATATGATGTTCCGATCGATAAAGTGAAAATTGTAAACGTTGAAGCTGCTCCAACAGTACTTCCTGGGTTTGATAAAGAGCTTGTGGATTATGCTGTCAAGTATCTTGAAAGCAAAGGTGTGGAGTTTGTTCTTAGCACGCCAATTGCTGAATGTACGCCAGAAGGTGTGTTGCTAAAAGGCGGTCGTGAGGTGAAGGCGTCTACAGTTGTCTGGACCGGTGGTGTTCGTGGTAATAAAGTGGTTGAAGAGTCAGGAATTGAAACGATGCGTGGACGCGTCAAAGTGGATGAATATTTACGAGCTCCTGGTCATGACAATGTGTTTGTAATTGGAGATAGTTCTCTGGTCTTTAATGATGAAGGACGTCCTTACCCTCCAACTGCGCAGATGGCGACACAACAGGGACAAGTATTGGGTAAAAATCTCGTTGCTTTATTGCGGGGAGGACAGTTGGAACCGTTTAAATATGCACCGAAAGGGACGGTTGCTTCCTTAGGCAGTAGAGAAGCGATTGGCATTGTTGGTGGTAAGAAAGTGTTTGGTGGTCGTGCCGCGATGATGAAAAAGTTGATTGACGCTCGGTGGTTTTTCATGCTTGGCGGAATTACGATGGTCCTTAAAAAAGCCAGATTATAATCTTACTTGTTATTTATATTGAAAAAATAAAGTCCCTACACTTGGTTGGGACTTTATTTTTTCTAAGATTTATAATGTCTCAAGAGCCGCAGTGATATCGGGTTGAGAAATGCAAGTAAACATTGGGACGTCACGTAGCGTGTAACGACTCGCTTCTGTTTCACGCAGTTCTTGAACTAGATTGAGGAAGTCTTTGACTTCATCGGATTCAAAAGCAACAACAAACTCTTGATCATCGATTCCGAAGCTGTAAGTGGTGTTTAGTTTGACGGAAGGGTACTTGCTACCAACTTGAATATGCTCGTCCATCATTCCTTGTCTAGTGGGGAAAGAGAGCTGATACCAGTCACGTGTTTTGATAAAAGGATAGATGAAAAGGTATTTGTGTCTTCCAGGAATAATATGGGTTCTTGGATTTTGATGTTGCGGATCCATTTTGTCCACATAGACACTTCGTTTGGTCATGGATAAATAAGAGTATGTAATTGTCAGGTATTTACCCAAGCCTGTGCGCATCAATTTGGTGGTCATCTCTTGGAAGACTTCAATTTCATTCGCAATCCGCCAAAGTAGTAATTCTGCATCAGCGCGAATGCCTACCAATGAGTAAGGAAGGATGAAGACACCCGGGCGACTTTCGAATTCTTTGACTACTGCGGCAAACTCTTCTTTACCTTGTTGTTGTTCTTCCTGGCTCAAACGGCGCCAAGCAGGGTCCACCTTGAAAAAAGAGAAGTTGACAAATTGACTGGGTAATTTAGGTCTTGCTGAAGCAGTTCCTTGTCCGTGTGCTGCAATTGAGGGACGATGTTGGGGTCTCATGGAATAATATCCTCCTTTATTTGAATGAAACAATTTCGATTATAATTTTTATCCCAACCTATATTGTAGCGGAAACAAAGTGGAAGAACAAATATTACAAAATGAGTTTGCGGGGAAAGGTTTTAAGAAAAGAGCTTCATTGAAGATAAACGTTGTTTTTTGTACAATATGTTTAATTAGTTGTTTAATGGAGGAGAAGAAGATGGATGTGCCTCTAGCAGTTGTAGCAGAGCAGATCAACCTGTTACAAGTGATTGTATCGATTATTATGTTTTTCGTTTTATGTTTTGGTGTGGGATTCATTTTAAATATGATTCTAAAGACAACTTGGTTACCTCTGATTCTTTATTTGATTATTGCTGTGATTCTTTTATTTAGGCTAGAAGAATACTTATTACCGGATATTGCTGTTTTAATTTCAGGATTGTTTGGAGCCATTGGTGGCGGTTGGACCATTCAAGCGTTGCGAGCCAAAGGATATAAAATGTTTTAATTCTTGCGAATAATCATCTGCCCGATGGGTGGAGTAGAAAAGGAGCGTTGTTCGGGCTCCCCTTGTGGGGATGCTCAGAACAACCTTTTTTTGCTTCGGATGCCAGATGGAATCAACTTGTCGATTGGGAAATACAAGTTGACCCATACGATGCATCACAAGCTGGTCTGGCTGTGGTCAGATTGTGAGAAGGAGCTTGAAAGATTGAATGGATGACTCCTAACCGATGAGATTGTCTAACTGTATTTGGGCATGGAAGTAGCCAACGTGAGAGAAGACGACGTTGGTCAGCTTCATGCAATGAGCAATCGCTATGTAGGAGGCAATGTAGTTTCCTTCACAATCTGACCACTAAAACCAGATCCAATACATGATTAAAGCGACGAAAATACCAAACCAAAAGCCGGCAAATACTTCAATCGGCTGATGACCTAAAATTTCTTTTAATTTCACTCGTGATTTTTGGGAAGGTTTTTCATTTAACTGTCGGAGTTCTAAAAGTAATCTTGTAAAATCCTCCACCAGCTGATTGACTACTTTGGCTTGCATTCCAGCATGGCGACGTACTCCTGTTGCATCATACATGACGATGATCGCCAGGATGGTTGCAGTGGCGAAGGAATTGGAGCCGAAACCTTCTGTCAAGGCAATCGCAGTTGCTAGTGAGACTACTGCTGAAGTATGGGAGCTTGGCATCCCACCGGGATGGAGGATCCAACCCCAATCCCAATTTTTAGAGATAAAGTAGTTCCAAGGTGCTTTAACTACTTGAGCGAGAATAATGGCAATAAGCGATGTCCATAGAGGAAAGTTATGAAGGAGCTCCTGAATCATTAAAGTCATCCTTTCAAACAAACAGGGGATTACACCAAGCAATTTATTGTTATTGTTTCCTAAAATAAATGAAAAAGGTTGCCGTGGAGGTGGCAACCTGGAAATTGTTGCTCATTAAGAGATTCTAGAAATAGAAAAGTTGCTTAATAAATGAAATGACTGTTTTTCAATGTAAATTAGGTGCCAAAGAGCAAAGCAAAGAATGGTCCATAATTTACGGCTATGATCTGCTTTTCCTTCGCGATGGTCGGCAAGCATTTGAAGAGCAAATCGTTTGTTGATATATGGATCAATCTGACTTGTGCTAAGAATATCCACTGCCCAAAGATAAAATTCCTTTTTTAGCCAATGGCGCGTTGGAACAGGGAAGCCAAGTTTTGGACGCATATGAATCTCTTGAGGAAGAAGGTCTTTCATGGCTTCGCGAAGGACAAACTTCGTTGTTCCTCCGGCAATCTTATATTTGGTTGGGATTCTCCGTGCTACTTCAAATACCTCTTTATCCAAGAAAGGAACGCGTAGTTCCAGTGAATTTGCCATAGACATCCGGTCTGCTTTTAGTAGAATGTCTCCAACCAGCCAAGTGTGGATATCGATATACTGCATTTTCGTAACGTCGTCATAACCGTCTGTTTGTTCATAGATGGGTGCTGTAATATCGAATGGACTGAGATTTTGCGTTTGTTGATTGACCCAATCAGATAGTACTTTGCGTTTGAGTTCTTCGGTGAAAATATAAGCATTGCCGAAGAAGCGTTCTTGAACCGACTTAGAGCCGCGAATCACGTAATTTTTCCCTTTGATGCCATCTGGTAGGGTTGAAGCGATGCTACCGAGCATTTTTCGTAGACCGGTAGGCATAAAGTTGAATGGTTTAAGCGCATTTGGTTCACAATAAATTCTGTATCCACCGAATAGTTCATCCGCACCTTCACCAGATAGAACAACAGTGACATGTTGGCGAGCCAGTTTCGAAACGAAATAGAGTGGGATGGCCGCGGGATCAGCGAGTGGCTCGTCCATATGCCAAATGATTTTTGGAAGATCATCGATAAACATCTGCGGTGTAACTTCCAATTCATAATGTTCCGTACCGAAGTGCTGTGCGGTCCGTCTGGCATAGGGGAGCTCATTTTGTCCAACGGCAAAACCAATGCTAAATGTTTTTACAGGACCATGAGCTCTTAATAGACCGGTTGTAGTGGTAGAGTCTACTCCACTAGATAAGAAAGCACCTAAAGGCACTTCGGAATTGCGATGATAAGCGATCGAGTTTTCCATAATCGCTCGGGTTTGTTCAACAAAGTAAGCCAAGGGTTTGTTTTCATCCGGCTCAAAGTGTACTTGCCAATAAGAACGCATTTGCAAATGGCGACCTTCTTGGATTAAGAAGCAATGTCCAGGTGGGATTTTATGGATGCCTTTGAAAAATGTTTCAGTATATGGATTATATTGGAATGTGAAGTACTGGTAAAGTGCAGAAATGTTCACTTCTGGTGTTACATCTTCTAATTCCAAGAGGCTTTTCACTTCAGAACCAAAGAAATAACCTCGGGGTGTTTCAGTATAATACAAAGGTTTGATTCCAAAATGATCTCTTGCGCCAAAGTAAAATTGGTTATTCATATCCCAAATGGTAAAAGAAAACATACCGCGTAGATATTTTGGAGTATCAAAACCAACTTCTTCGTATAAATGTACAATCGTTTCTGTATCAGAGTTGGTTCGGAAATGATGTCCCTTATCTTTGAGCCATTGTTGAAGTTCTAAATAGTTATATATTTCACCATTGAAGACGATCCAAATCGTTCCATCTTCATTACAAAGCGGCTGGCGTCCGTGAGCAACGTCAATGATACTTAACCGCTTAAATCCCATCCCGATATGACCATCTACGAAATAATGGGTATCATCGGGACCGCGATGGTGAATTTGTTCAGTCATTTGTTTTAATTCTGCTTGTTGAACAGTGTTACCATATTTGAGATAAACTGACACAAAACCACACATTTTTCCCGCTCACCTGTCTTCGGTCTGTATTTTTTTAGAATTGGCGCTTTTTTAACTCTGAATCTTAAAACTATATAAAGTGTCTTGGAAGTATCGATTCGAATTAAAAATGATTGATTAACGATCAGATGCTACCTTTTGAGTTGATGGAGCTGTCTTAGGTACTCTTGTCCTAGTATATCGAATTATTTAAGAGATGGACTAGATAGAATTTGTCTATTTTCATAAAAAAGTAAGTCCAAATTACTCCAAACGCATGATAAAATTGTGTTGTTACAAATATTCAACTTTGGTTTTCTATGGTTTATCGCATATAATGTAGAAGCTAGCCAAACCACATTGTATGTGAAAAAAGAAACAAGTAACTTATTTCGTATTTTAAGGAGGGACTCGTTGTGAAAAGAGTCTTCATGATGTTGGTAGCAGCACTTTTCATCATCAGTGGCTGTTCTTCTGAGCGACCATCGGGAACTGTTGAATACATTAAAACAACCGTAAAACATTATAATTTAGTCATTCATTTTATGAATAACGTGGATACGTTGGCTGCCGAAGCTGTAGAAGATCCAGAAGCGAAAAAGCGTTTAGAAAAGCAAATCACCGATCTAAAAGAGGAAATAGAACGCTTTAATAGTCTCATTCCACCTGAAGTGAATAATGCGTCCGACATTCATGAAAATTTAGTGAAATACAATCAAACGGTGAGCAAAGGGATCGACGCTTTTAAAAATCAAGTGGAAAAAGGAAACTTCGATACAAAAGTGATTCATACAGATGAAATCAATCAAGCCGTTTTAGAGATAAAGAAACTGCGTGATCAAGCCCAAAATTTGGCAAAATATTAATTCGGAGGGAAAATGGCTTATTTAATAAAGCTTCTTTCCTCTTATCACATTTATTTTACTAAACTTTATTCGGTGCTGCATGTAAAAAAACAAACAAGATAGTGAAATCTAAATTTTTTATTATCTTGGGTTTCGTCAGCTGGTTTGGTTTGTTTATCAATTGGGGAGGAGATAACCTTGCGAAAAAAGCTGATTTACCCTGTATTTGTCTTTCTTGGATTGTTTCTGTTTAGTGGTTGTTCTGTGATTGAAGAAGTAAGTGAATCCGTTGATTATGCGACTACTACCTTAGACTATATCGAACAGGTACAAAATTTTGCCGATGAAGTTCCGCAAATGCTTGATGAAGTTGTAACGGATCCAACTGTGTTGGAAGATATCGAGCAGAAGTTGACGGACTTAAAGGAGAAGACAGTGGAATTTAATGAGATGACTCCTCCCGAAATAGCCCAAGAAATTCATGATTCGATCACAAAATATAGTCAAGGATTAGAAACGGATCTTGAAACAATCCTTACAAATATTTCAGAGGGTAAATTCGATCCGAACATTTTTGAGACGGAAGTTCTTCAAGATTTAAAATCGATTTCCCAGTTTCTTGAGAGAGTACAAAACTTACAATAAGGCAGGAAGTCTGAAAGAAGTTATTTCATAGGCGTTCTATTTATGATAGACGTCTATTTTTATTTTATGTATGAAATATAAACTACTCTTTACGCAACCGGAAAGAACATGATAGAATAATACAGAATGTTTTAAAAATAGAATGACACAGCATAAAAGGTAGATGTATATGAAGAATTATTATGAGATTCTAGGAATATCTCCTGATGCAACCAAAGAGGAAATTGAAAAGGTTACTAACAGAGAGTTGCGACTTTGGAGCCATCGTGCCAATGCTCCTTCATTAGAAAGAAGGCAGGAAGCGGAGAGAATGGTTGCTCTCTTGGAAAAGATCCAAGCTACGTTGACAGATCCTACTAAAAGAGAGCAATATGACCAAGCCATTCGAGTAAGTCAGCAGGAGACTTCAGGTAAACTTGTGCAAAACCAATCGACCAATCTTCCTTCTACTGAGTCTGAACAACCTATCTCTGAAGAGAGTCCATCGGAAACACAGCCGGAAACACAACAAGAGCAATTGCCATTGGTAACGGAACCATCTGATACGGATCCGAAAGAGGAAAAGCCGCCATTTACAACGGGTCCCATCCAAACGGAAAAGCAGTCGAGCGAGTCATCATCTCAAACGGATCCGACTTATGCTGACGATAGATCAGAGACCGCAACGTCGGAAGTCACTAAATCAGAAAAGGAACTAGAAAAGGAACCGGAGAGCGAGTCGAAAAAAGAATCAGAAACAACACCCGAGCCAATCGAAGAGCAAGAAGAGCCGGAGAAAGTAGAAGAAACAAAATCAACCAAGGGAAAAGTGAGGATTTGGAAGGGATGGATCTGGGGAATTGGTTTGCTTGTTGTGATCTCCATTGGGCTGATTCTCTACACACAGTTCATCAATAATACTCCCCAATTAGAAGTGGGACAAGAGATAAATATAAAAGATAATTTTATTTTTAAAGTGGATAGTTTCAATCGAGAGGATAACTCCACTCGTTTACAGATATCGATTAAGCCAACAGATAATAAGTTAGAAAAATATCAAAATGCTTCTAAACAGATCACAACCATTAAGGACATGGCGGATAGAGAAGAGATTGGGAACACCGAACAAGTTCAAGAAGTGATTGATACTCCATTGATCGATCTGACCATTCGCTTTGAGGACGCCAATGGAAATTCGTTGGGAACATTGAAGACATCTGATGCCCAGAGAATCACCGATCAGGGGAACTCAGATGAAGTGGTTGAAACTTTTTTATGGAGTATGTCCGTATTTCCGAAAAGCACCAGATATCTGGTGATTGAAACGATCCAAGGCATTGAATCCGATAGTCAACAAAGTAAGAACGATAAAATGTTATTAGATGCAGATCGCATCAAATATCAGATCAATCAACGCTTTATTTTATCGAAAATCGAAACAAGTTTAGCTGAGTTATAGATATCTCTTATAAAGAGACGAGCCCAAGACGAGAGGTCATGGGCTTATCGTTCGTTATGGATTTGTAAGACGATTTTTCCCATATGTTGATTGGACTCCATATAGAGATGAGCTTCTTTGACCTGTGTCCAAGGAAAAACGCGATCGACCAAGGGTTTTAACTCCCCTGTTTCAAAGAGCGGGAGGAAGTTGGTAGCAAAATCCTTGGTCAACTTGGCTTTATACTCTACCGAGCGAGAGCGTAACGTCGTACCTAAAATCTTGAGACGTTTCATCAGGATGGTTAAGAGTGAGACGGATTCCACTTTGGAACCACCCAATGTCCCGATGAGGACGAGACGGCCGTCTGGTTTGAGTACCTTTATGTTTTGCTTAAAATAAGAAGCGCCTACAAAGTCAAGAATGAGTTCTACTCCCTGATCATTTGTCATTTTTGATACTTCTGATGAAAAAGGTCCGTTTCGGTAGTTGATCGTGTGATTCGCCCCCAAAGATTGACAAAAGGTTGCTTTCGGTTCTGAACCTATTGTGGTGATGACACGAGCGCCCGTGGAGTGTGCCAGTTGAATGGCTGCAGAGCCTACGCCACTTGCCCCTGCATGAATCAGTACGGTTTCATCCGCTTTTAGCTCTCCGATCCAGAAAAGAGTTTGATACGCCGTTAAAAAAGCCTCAGCTATGGCAGCTGCTTGGACAAAGGAGAGGGAATGAGGGACGGGCATAACGAGCTCAGCAGGGGTGACGACATATTCAGCATATCCACCCCCTGGTAAAATCCCAAAAACGCGGTCGCCTGGTTTCCAATTGCCTTGACAGTTGTTTCCTACCTGTTCTACTACCCCAGCAAATTCTAGACCTAAGACCTCTGTTACTCCTGGAGGAGGCGGATAAAATCCTCGCCGTTGAATGAGATCGGCTCGGTTGCAAGCGGTACAGTGAACTTTGATGAGGAGCTCGTTTTCTTGCGGTTGGGGGATCGGCAGATCAACAAATGTGAGTTGTTCCACTCCTCCCGGTTGCTTGGCAAGAATGGCTTTCACTTTCCTTCCACCTTTCACTGGGTCTGGATCTTCCTCCTAACTATAACACGTTGGTTTTGGAAAAGGAAAAAGTTGATTCACATGCTTAATTCTAAGAGAGGGCGGATAGGAATTTTATTTTGTCAAAATTAGGTTGACAAGAATTGAAAAAATGATGTTGAAAAAGCTTGAAAAGAGGGGAAGTAAATCAATAGAGAGCTAGCAGATTAGATAGTATGGGGGAGAGATAGGATGGGGGGGCATTTCTTTGGCTGAAGATGCACCTAAGAGGAATACAACATTAAGTCTGCAAGCTAGGTATCTGTTGAACAAAGAGGAAGGAAATGACGTAGATTTTAAGCGTAATCGGAGTGGTTTAAAGTCAGAAGATCTTGTTGCCTTCGCTAATTCACCGACCGGTGGCACGATTTTGATCGGTGTGGATGAAGAAGAGGATGCGACGGGTAAACAACGAGGGAAAGTGGTTGGTTGTAAAATCGGAGATGGAGAGAAACTGGCGATTATTAGCAAGGCTACTTCCTGCCGACCGCCAATTGATCTCCAAGTGTTTGTGGAAACAACAGAAGATGGGCTCTCTTTTTACCGGATTGAGATTCCCAGTGGGCAATACAAGCCATATTGTACGGATAAAGGGATCTATATGATTCGCGGAGACGGTCGCAATGTTCCCCTTACACCAGATCGATTACTCGATTTATACGTTGAGGTGCAAGGTAGTCAGTTTTTAAACCGCTTTCGGCAAGCGACGACCGATTTGGAAAGAAAGTTGCAGCAGAGTCAGAAAGAACTAAAAGCATTAAATAAGGGCTTGTATCAAGTGAAAGAGAGAATTAGCAAGGAATTAAGTGATCATTTATGTATTCTTCAATCTGTCGTCGTGACAACAGAGCAGATTGAGAAAAAGTTAAATGATATTTTCAATCAAGCAAGCCATGCAGAGAAGCTTTCGGATGATGCACTCAATTTTTCCATCCGGTCTTGTATGGAAATGCAATTGGTCAGCCAGAACTTAGAGAAAATGAAGCGAGAAGTTACGAAAATAAGTGAAAAGATGAATGATTTATTAGTTCAGATCGATTCGAAACGGCCTGCTTCATCCAAAGGAAATGTAGCTCCCTTCTTTTATAAAACGGATCTTGATCGAGAAAAAGTAAGAAAGAAGTTAAAAAACGTTTCTGCTTGTGTAGAGGAAGATATTATTTAAACGAGAAAAAGATGAGGTTTTCCCTCATCTTTTATCCATAAAATGGTAGAATTGAATAGAAATCCTTTTCTGATGAACATGTTGGGTCCTGCTAGCGCAGAGAAGGTTAAAAAATAGGCACTTTGCGTACGCATGTGCCTATTTAAAATGCTTAGAAAGGAATTAACAGGATGGAAAAGATCAAAGATGCAATGAATGTATTAGTAAAAGTGCGACAAAAGCGTCCATTGATTCATAATATCACCAATCGGGTGGTTACCAACTTTACAGCGAATGGTTTGCTTGCTTTGGGCGCATCTCCAGTGATGGCTTATGCCAAAGAAGAAGTGGCGGAGATGGCCAAAATGGCGAGTGGACTTGTACTGAATATCGGTACTTTAAACAGTGAGGAAGTAGAAGCGATGTGGATTGCTGGAGAATCGGCAAATAGACATCAAGTTCCGATTGTCTTTGATCCAGTAGGTGCTGGGGCAACGACATATCGGACGGAAATCGCTCGAAAGATGATGGAGCAGCTGGATATTTCTGTGATCAGAGGCAATGCGGCTGAAATTGCCAATGTCATTGGAGAACCTTGGGAAATAAAAGGTGTCGACGCTGGAAGCGGAAAAGGAGATCATTTTCACTTGGCTCAAAAAGCAGCTCGACAGCTGCAAACGATTGTAGCGATTACTGGGAAAGAGGATGTCGTCACAGATGGAAAAACGACATATGTCATCCACAATGGTCACCCGTGGTTGACACGTGTCACCGGAGCTGGCTGTTTGCTATCCTCTGTGGTAGGAGCGTTTGTCGCCGTTGAAAAGGATCATCTCCTCGCCACGATGGCTGCTTTGCTTTATTATGGAGTCGCTGGTGAAGTAGCAGCTCAGAAAACGAGCGAACAAGGGGTTGGCAGTTTTCAAGTGGAGTTTATAAATCAACTGTCAAAAATGACTGGTGAAGAGATTGAACGATACGCTTCTATACAAATCGCCGAATCATGAACCCAGTATCCCAGCGATGCCCCCACAAAAGGGTATCTTTTTCTTCGGCTCTTACATGCCGCCGAGCATGCATAGTTGTTTCTTCAATTGAAAAGTAGCTTCTTCTTGTTTTTTTAGACGTTGATCAAACAAGTGGAGTAGCGCTTCTTGATTATCATCTCGTTCAGCAAATAATTCCAAGACTTGGCGCGCTTGATCTAGGGCTTTGGTGACTTCTTTTAGCCCTTCGTGTTGACTTTCTTTTAGGGCATGTAATTCTTTTAGCATTCGCTTCTCCAATGCATCAATAAATGACTTGATGAGCGCATCACCCACTTCTGCCCGATTTTCGACAGTAATGGCTACTTCATATAAGGATTGGATCGCCTCTTTGGTTCGAGCTTCAGACTCTTGAATCTTTTGTTCGAGAATCTCAATGGTAACGGTATTTTGCTTGATCTGTTGAATGTCGTCCTTCATTTGCTGTAAGATTTCTCGTAAATCTTCCATCCTCTTTGCCCCCATTATCTCATTTCATCTATTAGATTGATTCAAGTTATCTCCATTTTTTTCCTCCTACATATTTATATTATTTTTATGGAATAGAGAAGATCCGGAGAGATAAATAATAGGAAAGTCTTCAAACGATTGCCTTCGCCAAGATGGATAAAAAGGGTAGAAAATTCATTTTTTATATTGCATTTTTCTTGTGTATGTCTGTTTCTTCTTTGGGGTAATTTATATATAAGTAAATTTTTAGTATTAATCTTTTATATTGAAAAATAACAAAGGGGATGGATATAATGGGCAGATTAGCTGGAAAAGTTGCGCTGATCACCGGAGCAGCAATGGGACAAGGAGAGGCAGAGGCTAGGCTGTTTGCCAATGAAGGAGCAAAAGTTGTTTTAACCGATGTTCAAGAGGAGCTTGTTCAAAAAGTGGCGGACTCGATTATCGACTCGGGTGGTCAAGCTCTAGCCTTAAAGCACGACGTTTCCAGTGAACAAGATTGGCAACATGTGATTGAAAAGACGATCGAGCGTTTTGGAACGTTAAATGTGTTAGTAAATAATGCTGGGATTGCTACGACAAGCATGATGGAAAACCATTCAATAGAAGAATGGAATAAGGTGATGTCCATCAATGCGACCGGTGTGTTTTTAGGGATGAAATATGCTATTCCAGAAATGCGTAAAGCGGGTGGGGGATCGATTATCAATATTTCCTCGATCGCTGGAATTCTGGGGATGGGAACCAATGCTTACAGTGCTTCCAAAGGAGCTGTTCGGGTCTTAACCAAAGCAGCAGCGATGGATTATGCGAAAGATAATATTCGGGTCAACTCCGTCCATCCTGGGATCATCGTGACTCCGATGACCAAAGACCTTCTTGAGCATGAAGAAACAAGAAAAGGTTTTGAAGCAGGAACGCCATTGCCACGGCTAGGAAAACCTGAGGATGTCGCTTATGGAGTTCTTTATTTGGCTTCCGATGAATCGTCTTTTGTTACTGGAATTGAACTAGTGATTGATGGGGGTTATATCGCTAGATAATTCGTTAAATGTTTGTTTGACATCGCCAAGGATACTCCTTGACATCCCCCAAGGAGAGGGATATAATCTTGTAAAAAATTTCTGATTGGCGATGATGAAAGACATGCCTTAAGAAGAACCGAGCGGACCAGAGAAGTACTGCCTTAGGCTGAGAGCGTACACGCAACGGATCATAAGGATACCACTTTCGTAGCTATCATCAGGGATGAAGTTTCTTCTGAAATGATGATCGGGGTGCACGTTATACACCAATGAGGATGCAAAGGGAGCGTCACTTTGCATTAAATGAGGGTGGAACCACGAGAAAACACGTTCTCGTCCCTTGGGTCAAGGGATGGGGGCGTTTTTTTTGTTTTTTGTCAATCGTTAGTGGAGAAGAGGTGTTTTGGCGATGAGCAAACAAATTACGATTACATTAAAAGACGGTTCTGTGCGAGCATTTACCGCAGGGGTTACCGGTAGTGAAATTGCTACTTCGATTTCAAGGAGTTTAGCTAAAAAAGCTGTTGCTGCCAAAGTGAATGGTAAAGTGGTTGATCTTGCTTTACCGATTGAAGAAGATGCTGAGCTAGAAATTCTTACTTTAAATGATCCGGACGGGGTCGATGTGATGCGCCATACAGCAGCCCATGTCTTGGCACAAGCAGTCTCCCGCTTATATCCGGAAACCAAGTTTGCCATTGGGCCTGTGATTGAAAATGGCTTCTATTATGATTTTGCTGATCATTCCTTTACTCCGGAAGACTTGCCAAAGATTGAAGCAGAGATGAAGAAAATTATTAGAGAAAACTTGCCAGTAGAACGTCAGGTGTTGTCTCGCGAAGAGGCACTCGCCTTTTTCAAAGAAAAAAATGATCGTTTTAAAGTTGAGTTGATCGAAGACTTGCCAGAAGATGAAGTCTTAACCATTTATAAACAGGGCGAATTTACGGATCTTTGTCGCGGACCCCATCTTCCCTCCACCGGTAAGATCAAAGTGTTTAAATTAATGTCGATCGCCGGGGCTTACTGGCGTGGGGATGCAAAAAGAGAAATGTTGACACGGATTTATGCCGTCGCTTTTCCTAACAAAGAACAGTTATCAGCCCATCTCAAGCAGCTGGAAGAAGCGAAACAGCGAGATCATCGCAAGCTCGGAAAAGAGTTAAACATCTTTATGCTCTCCAAAGATGTAGGGCAAGGGCTCCCCCTTTGGCTGCCCAATGGTGCGAAAATTCGGCGGATCATTGAGCGTTATATCGTTGATTTAGAGGAAAAATTGGGTTACGACCATGTTTATACCCCGCATTTAGCCAATGTGGAACTGTACAAAATTTCTGGGCACTGGGATCATTATCAAGAAGATATGTATCCTCCGATGAAAATCGACCAAGAAGAGTTGGTACTGCGCCCGATGAACTGTCCGCATCATATGATGGTCTATAAATCCAGACTGCAAAGCTATCGCGATTTACCAGTACGAATCGCCGAACTGGGAATGATGCATCGTTATGAGATGTCGGGAGCATTGGCGGGTTTGCAGCGTGTTCGGGTAATGACGCTAAACGATGCCCATATTTTCTGTCGTCCAGATCAAATTAAAGAGGAATTCGCCCGCGTCGTGCGCCTCATCGAACAGGTGTATAAGGATTTTGGGATTACAGATTACTACCATCGTCTCTCTTATCGGGATCCGCAAGATACCGAAAAGTATATTCAAAATGATGAGATGTGGGAATTAGCCCAAAGCATGCTCAAAGAAACGATGGATGAGATGGGATTGGAATATGTTGAAGCACCTGGCGAAGCAGCGTTTTATGGACCCAAATTGGATGTCCAAGTAAAAACGGCTTTGGGGAAAGATGAGACATTATCGACGGTCCAACTCGATTTCCAATTGCCTCAGCGCTTTGAACTCGAATATATCGGCGAAGATGGACAAAAACATCGCCCAGTGGTCATTCACCGCGGAATTGTCGGAACGATGGAACGGTTTGTCGCCTTCTTAATTGAACAGTATAAAGGAGCTTTCCCTGCATGGTTGGCTCCTGTTCAAGCGCGAATTATCACGGTGACCAATCTGTTTGATGATTATGCGGAAGAAGTAGCCCAATACTTGCGAAACATGGGACTACGTGTGGAACAAGATCGTAGCAACGAAAAACTTGGTTATAAGATTCGCAAATCACAGATCGAGAAGATTCCTTACACCTTGGTCATCGGTGAAAAAGAGAAAGAAAATCGCACGGTGAGTGTTCGCCGTTATAGTCAAGGGGATCTCGGTCCTATGTCGATCGAAGTTTTTGGGAAGAAACTATTAGCTGAGGTTGAGCAAAAAGAACTACTTGTAAAGAAATAATCATTTTTAAGACAGGGGACGGTTCCCTGTCTTATTTTATGCAAATGATGAAGATCATCCTCCTATACGGAATGTGGTGAAGCAAATCATAAATTGATTTGATTTGGGCATTCTACTCTTAAAAAGGAGGGTCACTATGCACGATTTTTCAGGAAAAACCGTGATTATTACTGGTGCAGCCGGAGGAATCGGGAAAGAAACCGCCAGGCAGTTTGCAGAAGCTGGAGCGAAGGTCACCTTGGTGGATCTGAATCAACAAGCATTAGAACAAACCGCAAAAGAACTCGGACTAAAAGAAGGACAGCATTTGCTTGTAGCAGCTGATGTCACAAAGGAAAGTGATGTCAAGCGCTATGTAGATGAAACCAAAAACAAGTTTGGAAGAGTCGATATTCTATTTAATAATGCAGGAATCGAAGGAAAATTTGCCCTCATTAAAGATACCGATTCGGAAAGTCTGGACAAGGTTCTCGACGTGAATGTAAAAGGGGTCTTTTATGGACTGAAGCATGTTTTGCCGGTAATGATCGATCAAAAAGAAGGAGCGATCATCAATACGGCTTCCGTAGCGGGACTAACCGGTTCACAAGGTCTGTCTCCGTATGTCGCTTCCAAACACGCTGTCATTGGTTTAACCAAGTGTGCCGCTTTGGAAGCAGGCGACAAAGGAATACGGGTCAATGCCATTTGCCCAGCGCCGATCAATACGCGAATGATGCGGTCGATTGAAGCTGGAGCCTCCCCAGATTCACCCGAAGCAGCAAAGGAGCTATATGCTCAAGCTGTTCCAATGAAGCGGTATGGAGAGCCTCATGAAGTTG
>JANWIG010000023.1 GCA_025449975.1 Thermoactinomycetaceae bacterium | reverse complement strand
GCATCAGAGTCTACCTTTAATGGTGTGCTTAAAATACTAAATAGTTCTTTTCGTTTCCAGATAATCCCGATCACTAAAATCAGTTGCATCGCTATGGTCCAAATATAGCCAGCTTTCTCAGGAGGAGCCATATCATACAGAAACTGAGAAAGAGTCACCAATACACTTAGAAAAATTCCTAATAATAATTTGGTCAATTGATAACCAATAAATTTTTTCAACCAATTTGTTGCCACTTGTGACCAGGTTGGGTATAAGGCCATTAATAGAGCAAAGGGTGCATAAAGTGCCAAAATGATAAATAGGAATTGATAAACGAGCATGCCACCTGCAATAATAAAGAAAACAAATCCTAAGATAAAGTGAGAAACAGATAATAAAAATAATAGGCTTAAGCGTTCGGTAACTCCTACTCCAGACATCATCAAATTATCTTTTTCATTTTTTACGATATTTTCACGTGCAGTGCTTCCTACCCGTGTCTTTAGTAAACTTTCAATTCGTTCCTTTGTTAATGTATTGTCCTCTTTGGGCTTTCCATATTGCAACAATAAATAGGGTTGATAGATCATCATATAATAGAGTTTATCGGCAACAACAAAAGAGGCGACCTCTTCCGGATATTTAACATCATTGCTGATTTGACTGTTAAAGGTAAGACCGACACCCATCACCTCTTGGCTTAAACCACTGCTAAGACTGTTTAAATACTTCATAAAGCTGCCCGCATTTGCAAAAAAGGCCATAGCGAGAATAATAATGACAACGCTTTTGATCATTGCGCCGAGGGCATCTGTGGATTTCTTTTTCATTAGTCCCAAATAGGCGATATAGGCACCGGCACAGATAATAAATATCAAAAGAAAATTGCCCCAGATCCCAGTCTGTGTAAAACCCCTTCCATCAAATCCAGCTAAGGCTTGCACCGCTTTCTCAACTGCGTCAGCAAACCAATCAACAATATCCAGGGAAAAGCTTTTCTCCACTGCTGTGATAACTGTAAAATCCCAGACGAGCAAAGTTTGCCAAATAAGATTATTGAAATCTTGCATTATATCATTTTGTTTATCTTCATTTTGCCCGGCAATATCTAATGATCCCACTTCTTTTGATACATATTCCAAATGATAGCGACTTGGTTTATATTTGCTATACTGTACCTCATATCCATGACTTTTTGCTTTTTGAATGCGCTCCTCTGGAAAAATTACGCTTAAATCACTGGGAAGATCATAGCCCGGCTCCAATTTACCTGCTTCAGCAGCGATGACGGTTTTCAGGGGAAGGCTACTGATCAGAAGCAAAAAGGTGATTAACCCAATTAGTAAGTACTTTTTCTTCACTCCATTTTTCTCCTTCCTAGGCATGAATCGCTTCTGCTTCCCTTTTTGAGCCAGGTCTTGTATCAAAGGCCTGAAACAGTCGCTTTTCAAAGACTTTCATCTCTAATTCGTTTACTCTTTTCTCTAAATCAGACATGAGACAGGTTCCGGTTGGAAGATTGCGAATGGTATCGATATTTTTGTCGGAGACCTCAATCCCCAAGATCCGGCATGCTGCCTCTGCTTCCCGTTGATCTCGGCATCGGAAGACAAAGCGACAACCGAGATTGGAGCGAATTTCTTCGCCCAATAGGTCTTTGGCGTTTTGACTGATCAAATAGATTGCAGAGTTTTTACTTCTCCCTGTACGGACCAACTCTTCTAAAATGGCACGTCCTTCTTGCACTTTGGCCAAACGCCATGATTCATCAAAAAGAACCAACTTAAAATAGTCAGACGACTGATTGGAAAAGCGGCGTGAAAAGTCGGAAATGGCCATTAAAATGGCGATGGCCATTCTCCCGAAATCGGTCTGACTCTCTTCCGGCAACTGCAAATCCTCTACTTGCAAAATGGTGAGTTGTTTAGATAGATCGATCGCTTTCTGCGTACCGTCTCCAAACAGCAGCTGACCTTGTCCAGAAGTGGCTAAATAACTTAAGACATCCAAGATTTCTTCCAACGAATCCCGCCGTTTTTCAGGCGCTGAAGCCAAGCTTTGTTCGAGACATTCCAACACGCGAAACATGGAAGGACGATCAATCTTTACCGCCTGATCCACTGCTTTTCCGATTGCAATCGCTTCATACGTCCCATCAGCAGCTCGAGCTAAAAATTGCAATATTCGCTTAGCCGTTTCAGCAGCCATCGCTTTTTCTGCAGGATTTCGCGCACCAATCAAGGGATCAAGTTTGCCTCGGTCTTCCGAACTGGAACGCAAGGTGACAACATTTGTAATCGGCTCTAATTCAGGAAGCGCTTTCACCCAGTGTCCACGCTCATCTTTTGGGTCAAAAATTAATACTTTGGAGCCATTGAGTAAGGCTTGATAAGCGAGCAAGTTGGCTCCGAGTGACTTTCCAGCTCCAAGTGAACCGATAAATGCCGCAGAAGCGGTTGTGCTCAGCTTCTTATCTTTTGGACCACGATCATGTTGAAAAAAAACGGGCAAATTTCTCGACATCCCGATCAGATGACCATAGCTATCCCCCAATTGGCGTGTCGCACCTATCATACTGGCGCCTACCGCTACGGGATCCATAAAATGAATATAGTCAGTAATCAATTGGCTCGAACCGGGAATCAGTTCATTAAAGCCACGCCACTGATCACCATAAGGAACCTCTACTTGAATCATCATGTCGTTATAAAGGTCTTTCACAAGTTGAATTCGAATATTCAATTCATCCATACTTGCTGCAGAGACACAGAGAATAATGGATGTTTTTAAGAGCGGAAACTTATCTGTACGAAGATTGTTTTCCAGTTCATTGGCTTCTTGGCGACTATGCAGAATATGGTATGAGGTTTCTTCTCCACTTTCGAGCGCATGTTCATCTTCCGCTTTTAATTCTTTCTTCTTGTTTAGTACCTGTGATAATGCTTTGTTATAAGCAATCGTTTCAGTACGAACAGATGCTTCCACAGGAAACGAAAGTTGCTGGAGACAATAAAGCCACTCCATCCCAGGGATCGTCGCTTTATCAGGAATATGAGAAATAGCTAGAAAAGCCATGTATCCTTTTTTATCCTTCCCATCTACATGCTGTTCCACAATTAAACGACGACCATGCGAATCATCAAACCGTCCCTCAGTTAAGGTGAGAATATCCCGACTCGGTCGAAGCGCTTTTTTTCCATTTACTTGGATCGGAATCGCCTTAGGTCTCCAATTCTGCCGACGAGGAATATCGCTAATCCCACGGTAAAAACCTCGGCGAATCAACCATTCGAGATCCTCGGCTTGAACACGTCTTGCCCGTAAATATCCACTGATTCGTGAATAGATCAATTCCTCTTGTTTTCGATAAGCTTCAATCTCTTCTAACAGAATTTCAGGCGCATCGATTCCTGCACTGTTCGTCAGAAAACGCTTAAAATCTTTGATTGCATACAGAAACTCACGAAAGAATGAGAGACCCTTTACCTCTGTCTCCTTCAATCGTACGCCCATAAAATAACGATATTGATGGATCTCTTTTCCTTGAAGTTGGTTAATACTTGTGCGAATATGGGTGAGCCCTGTTTCTTTCAAGGAACCTTTACATTTGGCAGCCATCAACTTCTCATGCTCTTCTAAACTCTGATACTCGGGAACGACCAAAGCATGAGTATCTGCATTGATATTCCAGTAAAAAGCCTCCAAGTTACCATGGAGGCTTAGTTGATCGTCTATTGACCGGTAATCATAGTTGAAAGGTTGTAGTTCATAATAAGCATAAACGGATCCATCGGAGCCAAAAACAAGATTTTCTTCGAAGTACTTGACAGGAAATTGAATCCGCGTCATCGATGATCACCTCCAGTTGTGAGTCGATATGCGACTTTGCCATCATAACGAAAGTATTTCTTCTTTGGTTCTTCGATTTCTTTATATCGAGCAAAATGATGACCGCTAAAATAATGCTCTAAATACCGTATCAGAAAACGATGAGGAGCCTTGCCATCGAGGGTCTTGCGTGTAAAAAACCACGCAACAATAGCTGGAATTCCAACAAATTTTATGAGATACCAATCAATCAAGCTAAATGGAGGAAACTTATGCAGTATTAACATCACCAGCAAGGCTGCAGCAAAAAAAGCCATTTGCCGATAGGATACCGGAAGAGGCAGGCTAATTCCTTGAATCGAATAAACTGTTTTTTCGATTCGGAATACTTGGTTATATACACGGATTTGTTTCATTTCAGATACGCCTCAAATAACCAAGTAAAGCCATCAGCGCCCAACGATTGCACCAATTCGGGACGAAAAATAAAGACACTCACCAGCATCGCAAAGAGAGCAAAGCCGATAAAAGCTGTAAATGCACGTTTCCAAAACAATGTTAAACTGATAAAGATCACAGCGAGGAAAAATAAGGATCCGATCTCTGAACCAAGTGTCTCTTGTAACTTTTTCCCAGGCCCATCAGCCAAAATGATTAAATAAGAAGTCATTGCATTACCCCTCCCCTGGTTTGATATCCAAGACAAACCATCGATCTTCTTCTTTCACAAGAGTTAATTTATAATTATAAGTTGCCTCCATTTTGGTGGCTATATCCTGTAACAACACCTCGTTCTTGACCAGATAATGATTGCCTTCTTTCCGCACTTCTACATTTTTCGATTCAATGAAATTCATAATTCCAGCCAAGCCCGCTGCCAGCTGTTTGTTTTTCATTAAATAGCTAATCTCATGTGGCGAGGCATTGGTATATGTTTTCCAGAAAGAAGGTAACCATTGTTCGATTTCCGTCCGAATCGATCCATTAACGAGTTCACCCTTCTCTTCAGGTTTCTCCTCCTTTGGCAATTGACTGGCAACCGGTGGTGCAATAAAATAGGGTGTATTTACTACCAAATACGAAGCTCCAGCTTTTCGAATGGGCACAACCATATAGCGATCTATTCGCTTTTGGAGCTCTTCGTTGTTTACCTTGGTGAGATAGGTTTCCGCATATACAGTCACTTCTTTTACACCATTTTCACGATTTTCGATTTTCCAAACTTCAATATTTTGTGGATAGGAATTCCATTCAGACTTACTAAAATCGAGTCCTCCTTGTTCATTGATTCCAGGACCTAAAAAAGGTTTTAGTCGAGTTGACCGATTTCTCTCTTCCCCAACAGTCCAAGATAAATATTCCCGCGTAAAAAGTTTTGCAAATGAGATTTCGCTCAATGGAGGATAAGACGCTGTTTGGGGAGACTCTTCCTTGGATTGTGCCTTTTTGGGTACAGGAATCAACTGAAACTGAATCGCAATCACTACAGATGATGTGATGGCAATATAAATCAACAACCCCCAAAAGCCAACTCGAAGTACTTTCTGCCAAATCGTCGACTGTAACATCTAAGTTCCACCTCATTTGTTTCGCCACAAAACCACATTTATAATCGCTTGATAAGTTCTGATTGAATGACATAACGATCAGGAGCAGGACCAATAAAGGTAAAGGGATAACAAGTTGTGAGTGTTAACACCGGCTTATCGTGTGAAACAATAACAGATCGATCATTTGCATCTGTCACCCACG
>JANWIG010000022.1 GCA_025449975.1 Thermoactinomycetaceae bacterium | reverse complement strand
CCACATATCTTTATCCTTTGGTGTTTTTAATACATCCCCAATGAAGTATAAAACGCCACAGGCAATCAAGATGATTGTAGTTGTACCTATCACCATTCCTTCTCCCTTCAATCAGGAGTCCATTGCAGAACTTCAAAGTAACCAACCAATATTCTAATATAGATAGAATCATTTTTCAATATTATATTTAAATATTTTTTGTTTTATTCAAAATATAATTATTATAGGTACATCCTTTTTATTTCCTGAGGTATTAAGGGAAATAAAAATAGTCTCATGTGTGGAAACAAGGGCTATTCTTGCTTTGAACTACACCATCACAACTTCGTTTTATCATAGATCTCGTTCCCAAGGAGTATGACCCAAGGATACAACAAAAATAAAAACCCTTGATGACTCAAGGGTTTTTTTTGGTGGAGCATAGCGGGCTCGAACCGCCGACCTTTACACTGCCAGTGTAACGCTCTCCCAGCTGAGCTAATGCCCCATGTATTTGGTTGAACTTAGTAAATTATACGCCATAAAGGTGATATAAGTCAAGGAAAAAGAACAAGTTTTTTGTGGAGCGGAAAAAGAACTTAATCAGCAATGTAGCTATTAAATGGTTGCACTCCCTCAATCGAACAAATATTCCAGGTTGTATTCTTTTTTTGTTTTCATTAAAATTGACTAAATAGGTCGGTTTTAACGACTTAAAGATGTTAGTACTAAATAGAAAGGGTCTGATCCAATGAGTGAACAAAAAGAATGGCGCACGGAGACTTTAGCAGTCCATGCCGGACAAGAACCAGATCCAACTACCAACTCACGTGCTGTACCTATTTACCAAACATCATCCTATACTTTTAACTCACCTGAGCATGCTGCCAATCTTTTTTCTTTAGCTGAGCCAGGAAATATTTATACACGAATTATGAATCCCACCACAGATGTATTGGAGAAGCGAATAGCCGCTCTAGAAGGTGGGATTGGTGCACTTGCCGTCAGTTCGGGACAAGCGGCAACCACCTATGCAATCCTCAATATCGCGCGTAGTGGGGATGAAATCGTCGCTTCATCTAGTCTTTACGGAGGGACTTACAACTTATTCCAGCATACGCTACCTAAACTCGGTATTCAAGTCCGCTTTGTAGATCCTACTGATCTTAAAAACTTTGAAGAAGCCATCACCGATAAAACCAAAGCGATTTTTGCAGAAGCTCTCGGCAATCCCAAGTTAGATATATTGGATATCGAAGCCGTAGCTAAGATTGCCCACGATGCCGATATTCCATTGATTATTGATAACACGATTGCTACACCTTATCTGTTACGCCCGATTGAGTTCGGTGCAGATATCGTCGTTCACTCAGGAACGAAATTTATTGGTGGTCATGGTACTTCCATTGCGGGGCTCATTGTCGATTCCGGCAAATTCTCTTGGCCTGAACATAAATTCCCTGAGTTTACTGAACCTGATCAAAGTTATCACGGTCTTTCCTATAATCGCGATCTAGGAGCAGCAGCCTTTATCGCTAAAGCAAGATTGCAGTTACTTAGAGACGTGGGAGCCGCCCTCTCACCATTTAACTCGTTCCTCCTTTTACAAGGATTAGAAACATTGCATCTACGGATGGAACGTCATAGTCAAAACGCCTTAAAAGTAGCTCAATTCCTCGAAGGTCATCCTCAAGTGGATTGGGTTAGTTATCCTGGATTACCTAGTCACCCATCATATGAATTAGCACAAAAATACTTGCCAAACGGACAAAGCGCGATCTTAACCTTTGGAATTAAAGGTGGGCTCGAAGCTGGTAAAAAACTGATTAAAGAGCTAAAATTGTTCTCTCATCTTGCTAATATTGGTGATGCAAAATCGCTGGTCATCCATCCAGCTAGCACAACCCATCAACAATTGACCGAAGAAGAACAACGGGCAACGGGAGTCACTCCTGAGCTTGTTCGCCTCAGTGTTGGAATTGAAGCAGTAGAAGATATTATCGCTGATTTAGATCAAGCGCTCGTGAAAAGCCAAGGATAATTAGACGAAAAAAAAGACATCATCCCAGCCGATGAAGGTAGGATGATGTCTTTTTCAATTACTTTAAAACGGTATCTTTTCTACGCAACCCGTCAATCAAAACCCGAACAACTTCAGGTCGAGAAAATTCAGGTGGCGGCATTTCCCCCGCATAGAGCATTTGTCGGACTTTGGTTCCCGATAAGATCACATGGTGCTCTTTGGTATGCGGACAGGTTTTATAAGTCGCCATGCCAGCACAACGTTTACAGTAAAAGCTATGTTCAAAGAAAAGGGGAGTAATCCCGATCTCCTCAGCAGTAAAGCGATCAAATATTTTCTGGGCATCGTAGGTTCCATAATAATTGCCTACACCTGCATGATCTCGTCCAACAATAAAGTGGGTACAACCATAATTCTTACGGGCAATTGCATGAAAAATCGCTTCTCTCGGTCCTGCATAGCGCATTGCTGCTGGGAAAACCCCTAAAAAGGTACGATTTTTTGGGTAATATTCTCGTAAAATCACTTCATAGCTTCTTAAGCGCACATCAGCGGGAATATCATCTGCCTTTGTCGCTCCGATGAGCGGATGCAAAAAGAGACCATCCACCGTTTCCAGTGCTGCTTTTTGAATATATTCATGAGCGCGGTGAACGGGGTTTCTCGTCTGAAATCCGACGATCCGTTTCCAACCCCGTTGGGCAAATTGCTCTCTCGTCTCCGCTGGTTCGAAATAATATTGGCGAAAGAGCCCCAAATCAGGTTCATTGAGCAACCAGATCTCTCCCCCGAGATAAAGCGAACTTTGGTTAAAGAGACGATTTACTCCTGGATGCTTAGCATCGTCTGTCCCAAATACTCTTTTCGCCTCATCGACTAAATCGACCTGATAGACGCTTTCCACTTGGACCACTGCTAAAATATTTTCCTGTGAATCTTGTAAAATAACATAGGAACTTTTGCGGATCGCTTCTTCTTGCTCAAAAGGTACTGGCAAAGTGATCGGAAGACTCCATACCGTCCCATCGGCGAGCCTCATATCATCGCGAACAGCATAATAATCTTTCTCTGTCAAAAATCCTGTTAGCGGTGAAAAAATCCCTGTCGCGATACAAACAAGATCGGCTGCTGTTACCTCTGAAACCGAAATACGAGGAAATTGACTTGCTTTTTCTAACCATTTTTCTCGCTCTTTTCCTACTAATCGACGCTGTATCAATGTTCCGCCATGCGGTGCGATCATCGTTTGACTTCCTTTCTATTTTAATGGAGTATTATGAAGTCCACATTCGATTTTCTCACTATGAGCCCACCGACCTGCTCGTGGGTCCTCTCCAGGACGCACTTGACGTGTACATGGCTCACAACCAATACTGGGGTAGTTTTGATCATGCAAAGGATTATAAGGAATCTTTTTATCATAAATGTAATTCCACACTTGTGATGTATTCCAGAAGGCAAAGGGGTTTAGCTTAAGCAATCCAAAGGCTGGATCCCACTCGACTACTTCTGTATGGGCGCGCGTTGGAGCCTGTTCGCGACGAATCCCCGTAATCCATCCTTGATATCCTTTTAAATGTCGTCTTAACGGCTCAACTTTCCGTAATCGACAGCATTGATTGGGATCGCTCTTCCATAGATCGGGAGCATACTGCTTAGCTTGCTGCTCCAAACTGAGTGAAGTAGCTACTCGTGTAAAACGAACTTGATATCTTTCCTGCAAACGATCTCTGGTCTCATAGGTCTCTTTAAAATGTAGATCGGTATCGAGGTAAAAAATATTTATTTCCGGGGAAATGGATCGCACAATATCAACCAAGGCAACATCTTCATAGCCAAAACTACAGGCAAAGGTTAAATTAGCCGCGCCGATCTGCTCCACTCCCCATGCGATGATCTCGGTTGGACTTGCATCTCGCAAACGCTGTGCCACTTCTTGCAATTCTTCTGGTGTAAAACGATTTTTATTTGCACTCATTTTTCTTCCCCCTCAAGCGATTTCATTTGGATCAATCACATATCCAGAACCTTCATGAATCCTTTTCTTTTCTAAAAGAAGCCATTCTTTCACTTTAGGTGTGACTAGGCTAGAACGCTCCAGTTGTTTTTCAGCAGCTTGAAACGCTTTTTCATCCGAAGAGGATATGACAACGATATAAAGAATCCCCCGCTGCTCTTCCTCTATTTGCAATCGATATAAGAACAATTCTTTTGCCTCCATCTACTTTTATCAGCTTAGAAGCTGGTCTAGCTTGGCTTGAAAAGCGGCAATCCCCAAACGGTCGACAAAATGAGAAAACTTTTCATTTGGCTGCTTCTGCTCTTTATAAAAGAGAACAAGCCCTTTGAGTACCCGAGCCACATCAGACGCTTTCACCCGCCCATTTAGTCGAGTATTAAAGCGACCTTCCCTATAGAGATGACCACCGATCGAAACGGTAAACGCTTCAACCATTCCTTCCTTTGTCCGCATTTTTCCACCCAAGAGACCGATATCGGCAATTTGTTGTTGCCCGCAGTTGTTAGGACAACCGTTGACATGAATTCGAACCGGCTGATCGAGTTCGACTTCGCGATCCAAATACTCAACTACTCGTTTGACCAGCCCTTTGGTTTCAGCCAATGCTAAGTTGCAAAACTCAATCCCTGTGCAAGAAACTGCATAACCCGTAAATGGCTTGGGATTCGGTGAAAGGCGTTTTAACAATGGTTCCTGAAGCAGTTGATCCACTTTTTCTTTTGGAATATGGGGAATAATAATGTTCTGCGTATTTACTGTTCGCAATTCCCCTGCACCATATCGATCAGCGAGATCAGCCAGTTGGAAAAATTCTTCCGATGAAGTACGTCCGACAGGAACCGTTAAAGCGGCATAGTAGTATCCCGCTTGTTTTTGCGGTTGGATTCCTTGGAAAAATCCTGCGTTCCAATCGATGATCTGATCTTGACCACGCGTCGGATAGGGTCCGATGAGCTCTTTTAGAACCGTTAAGAACCGTTCTGCACCCCAATCCGCAACCAGAAATTTTAAACGGGCTTTATGTCGTTTATCCCGATAGCCATAATCACGGAAAATCTGGGTTACTGCTTTGGCTACTTCTACTACTTGTTCTGGACGAACAAAGATATCCAACTGTTTTGCCAAATGGGGACGGTTGGATAACCCTCCTCCGACCCATACATGAAAGCCAATCACTTCTTCGCCATCGATTACTTTCGTCGCTGGTGTAAAGGATAGATCTTGAATCTGTGCGTTCGCAGGATTGTATTTGCTCGCCGAAATGGAAATTTTATACTTTCGTGGTAAATTGGAAAATTCGCGATTAAGCACAAATGTTTTTTCTAATGCTTCGACGATCGGTCGAGTATCGATTAATTCATGGGGATCGATTCCCGCCAATGGATTACCGACAATCGTCCGCGGACAGTCCCCACAAGCCTCCCATGAGCACAAGCCTACTTCACCCAAGCGACGGAAAATATCTGGCAAGTTTTCCACACGAAGCCAATGATATTGCACCGCTTGACGAGTCGTTATATCGATCAAGCCACGACCGTATTCCTCTCCAAGCTCTGCGATCACTCTCGCCTGTTGACTAGTTAATAAACCGGAAGGAACACGAATTCGTAACATCAAATAGCCATCTGACTTTGGTTTTTGTTGATAGACACCAGCCCATTTAAACAGAGCCAATTTCTCTTCTGGAATCGATTCAAATCCTGTCTTTGAGTAGGTATGAATGATCTCATCAATAATGTCTAAACCGTCTTGCTTTAATTTCAATTGTTCCACTTGATTCAGTTTTTCCTTTTGTTCAGCCCATTTCCAAGTCATCGAATCTTCTCCACTCCTTGTCATACATATATTTTCTTATTGGGAAACTCGGTTTTAGGAAAATAAATATTTCTTTGCTCATTTCGTAATGCCTTGATCCGCTGATTTAATCGCCTTGAAAACAGCGACACGAGCTGATCACTTACCCCTAGATAACCACCCATCCGGATCGCAATCGATGAGTATTGACGGTTTATTTGAAACAGTTTTTGTTTCAGGCGAGAAATGAGCACGCCTGTAAAGAGAAGATAAGGAAGAACAATCACCTCTTTGGCTCCCAAACAGATGCAACGCTCAATTCCTTCTTCAACTAAAGGAGTAGTAACCCCATAATAAGCCACTTCGACCCATCGAGCGTCAGTATGTTCCCAAAACAGGCGGGCGATCTTGTATAAATCGCTATTCGCATCCGGATCACTCGACCCTCGTCCTACCAATAACACAGCTGTATCCTCTTTTCGGTGAGGCTGAACCGCTTGTAACAATTCCGAGAGAATGGGCAAGATCCCTTTGTCTACACCTAGAGGTGTTTCATAGATAAATTCAACGTTAGGATACTTTTGCCTAGCTTGGGCAAGCACCATGGGAATATCGATTTTGGCATGACCAGCGGCAAAAAGCATAATGGGTAAAAGAAGGATTCGCTTGGCTCCCTGCTTGATACAAAGCTCCATACCTTGCAAAACATTCGGAAAAGCCCATTCCAAAAAACAAGTTTCAGTGATGAGTGTATCGAACTTAACAGCTAACTGACGAGTAAAACGAAGAAGCTCTTCATTCGCTTCCGATACACGGCTGCCATGCCCAATAAATAGAACAGCTTCCAAGCAATCCTCCTCCTCTCTCCAAAGCGAACATCCCACCAACGCGATGGTTGGATCGATCTTCTCTGCTGCGAACAATATAATTTATATTTAACTGATTAACTTAGTATGAATTAAATGTAAAAAACATTTACTGAGATACCAATCCTACCGCATAATCCATAGTATTTTGATCGATTTTTATAAATTTAGAGCCATTCTACTATAGATCCAAAAAGTTCGTCAAGGGCAAAAATGTATTTATCCGATCCATATACCATGGATTGAAAAAGGATTAACCCTTCTTTACCTTGACCTGTCTAACATGTTGATTAATCACAAAAAGAGTAGCAAACATCCAAATAGCCGAAAAAACAACATAGACATATCCTACCGCATCTGTCGGAATGAGATGAAAAGAACCCAGCAACGTCCGCAAATTAGTAAAAATAATTAGTCCTCCAACCAAAACTCCTAAGATACGAGCAGGAATGATGCGAACAATCCAAGCGGCGATCGGTGCGGCAACCACTCCGCCAATCATCAGGGCAATCACCCATTCCCAGTGAACCTGACCCCAACCCAAGGAAATTAAAAAGCCAAGACTGGCAGCTAATGCGACAGCGAATTCACTCGTATCTACTGTTCCTACTACTTTTCGAGCATCTGCTTGTTTACGGGTTAATAGAATCGGAGTAGTGAGTGGTCCCCATCCTCCTCCACCGGATGCATCAAAAAAACCAGCTACAAATCCCAAAGTCCTATAAAAACGTGACTTTTTCTGTGGAACTCTTTCAACAGCAACTTTTTCTTCTGCTTGTTTGATTTGCTTCACAAATAAAAAGCGCGAAAACACATAGATACCGAGGGAGAATAGAAAGAGCGCTACATACGGTTTGATCATATTTCCCGGTAAATAGCTAACCAGACAAGCGCCTAAAAAAGCTCCGATGGATCCAGGGATAATTAGACGCCGCAATATTTGCTTATCCACATTTCCAAAGCGTAAATGAGACACCCCAGAGGCCGCTGTTGTCACCACTTCTGCCAAATGAACCGATGCCGAAGCAGCTGCTGGTGCTACACCGGCGATCAGCAACAAAGAGGTTGATGTCACTCCATAAGCCATTCCGAGTGACCCATCTACCAATTGGGCAGCAAAGCCGACCAAAGCCAAAATAATGATCCGCTGCATAACATCCCACCTTTATATCAAAAACTTAGCAAATAGGTATGACGAAGTATTTATAAAAAGAACAAATTTATAAAAACCGTTCATCTATACCTGAATAATTAACATTAATCCGATTTACTTACTATGATATTGATTGAATTGTACTATGCTCATAAAAAATAAGTCAACTGTTCTTTTAAATGAAAAATAATGGTGAGCTTTTAAAAAAGTTTTTCTGTTTATGATTACTCCAAGTAGACAATCAAAAATAAAATAATTTCATTCTCTATTTACATACTATAGGGGGGTATTGTATGATGATTGTGAGCCAAAGATCCCCACAAGGGATCAAATAGAAATATTATCAACCCAATTTAACTGACCATTTTGACAGTCAAACAAGCCAAATGCAATTATTCTCACTACCTGCTAAAATAAAAAACTAGAGGTTATACTGTTTTTAAACCAGAGATGGAGGAATCTTACATGACAAAAGCACAACTCAACGTGAAAGGAATGTCCTGCCAACATTGTGTCCGTGCTGTTGAAAGCACCTTACAAAAAGTAGGAGTGATCGCTCAAGTCGACTTGGAGAATGAAAAAGTTTCAGTTGAATTTGATGAAAAACAGATTAACCTACAAACCATTAAAGGCCTGATTGAAGACCAAGGATATGACGTCGCTTAACAAGAAAAGAGAAAAGACTGGTGACTATCAAAAGTCACCAGTTTTCCTCATTGCTTAAACGATTGGAGTGGGATCTATGTCCACCAAACAAACAACGATTCAAATCGCTGGAATGACTTGTGCTGCTTGTGCCAACCGGATTGAAAAAGTGCTTTCCCGCTTAGATGGTGTGACCGATGTGAATGTCAATTTTGCGATTGAAAAGGCTACAATTGCCTATGATACCGCCAAAACCAATCTTCACGATATTGAACAAAAGATCGAATCACTCGGTTTTCAATCGATTAAAGAGAAGGCTGAATTGCAATTATCCGGCATGACTTGTGCTGCTTGTGCAAATCGCATCGAAAAAGGGCTTAACCGACTCCCTGGTGTTTCTAAGGCAACTGTCAACTTTGCTTCGGAATCTGCTCATGTCCAGTACTATCCTAGCGAAACCAACATCCAATCTCTGATCGAGAAAGTCCATCAACTTGGATTTAAAGCGCGTGTGAAACAAGATCAAATGAGTGAAACAGATCGCCAAGATGAGGCAGATCGGCAAAAAAGACGGTTGATCATCTCTGCCATTCTCTCTTTACCACTACTTTGGACCATGGTAGCTCACTTTTCATTTACTTCATTTATATGGGTTCCAAAGCTCTTTTTAAATCCATGGTTCCAACTAATCCTTACTTTCCCAATTCAATTTATCATCGGTCGCCATTTTTACATCGGTGCCTTCAAAGCGTTACGTAATGGCAGTGCCAATATGGATGTATTGGTTGCCTTAGGAACATCTGCAGCCTTTTTCTATAGTTTATACCTGACCCTGATCACTCCTTCGATTCACTATGAACACATGGTTGACTTATATTACGAAACAAGCGCTGTCCTCATCACCTTAATCCTCCTTGGTAAATGGCTGGAAACAAGAGCCAAAAACCGCACTTCACAAGCCATTACCAAACTGATGAATTTACAGGCGAAAACAGCGACTGTTCTTCGCGGAAAAGAAGAAGTGGAAATCTCTGTAGACGAAGTTCAAGTGGATGACCTTTTATTAATCAAACCAGGGGAAAAAATACCGACTGATGGAGTCATCATTGAAGGAAAGTCAACCATTGACGAATCGATGCTAACTGGAGAAAGCCTCCCTGTCAGCAAACAGACGGGGGATTCCGTTATTGGTGGAACGGTAAATAAACACGGTCGACTGGTCGTCCAAGCAACCAAAATAGGAAAAGAGACAGCACTCTCACAAATTATTCGGATTGTTGAAGAAGCACAAGGATCCAAAGCGCAGATCCAACGAGTGGCAGACCGAATCGCCGGAGTTTTCGTTCCCATCGTCGTAGGAATCGCTTTAGTCACCTTTTTGATTTGGTATTTGATCGCAAGTCCAGGACAATTTTCAACTGCACTTGAAAACATGATCGCTGTCCTCGTTATTGCTTGCCCTTGCGCTCTAGGTCTAGCCACGCCCACCTCCATCATGGCTGGGTCCGGTCGAGCTGCTGAATTAGGTATTTTATTTAAAGGTGGAGAACACCTCGAGGCTACACAGCAAATCGACACCGTCGTCCTAGATAAGACTGGAACGATTACCCATGGTCAGCCGCAACTAACCGATGTGATCCTCGTGTCGGATATCGAGGAATCCTTCTTACTGAGCTTAGTGGGAGCAGTTG
>JANWIG010000021.1 GCA_025449975.1 Thermoactinomycetaceae bacterium | reverse complement strand
GAGCGATAGCGAGTTTTTTCCGCTCCCGTAGACGTGCCCCGAAGCGGACAGTTATACATCCTTGCTAGCATCAACACCCTGGAGGATCAAAAGGCACCGACCCGATCCACACCACTATCCCAAATCAGATCGTCTCACTCAATAGAGATCCAAAAACGCCAACCAAGGGCGTGGGACTTTTGAAAAACCAAAACAAAAAAGCTGCCAACAACAATGTCAGCAGCCTCCTATAGCCTGATCAAGCCTTAGGAGCTGGCGTTTCCTTCGGAACTTCTTTCACCTCTTCCTTCAAAACCGCCTTCTCCTGTGCAACTTCCTTCACATCCGCCTTCACTTCAGCCTTATTTACTTGTTTATCCTCATCATCCAACATTCCATTTGTCGCATTCTTGAACTCACGAATACCCTTACCAATCGCTCGCCCCAACTCAGGCAACTTCTTAGGACCAAATAAAATTAATGCAACTACAAAGATCAGAACCCACTCTAATCCGCCGATACTCATCTCGATCTATCCGTTTTCACAACATAGACCTTTTTCCTCATCCTAGCCTCTTCGCTGTTCTGCTTCTCCTAATGATACTCTCTTTTCGGTCATGCAATGAAAAACGGATCCACACCTCCTCGAATCAGCGAAAGACTAGTTCCTCTATCCCTCATTATACACTTTTTTTACTTACTTATTTAGTTATGATCCTTAAAAGAAACATCCATCCCTCTTCTTATATATCCATTTTAGGCTTTTTCTTAAAGAAAATATTATAAACAAAATAAAGAACGAGAATAACACCCATGATGATCGCAATCTTATAAATATAAGGACCGGCCACTTGATCAATTTGATCCCAATGCTTTCCGAGCTGCATTCCCAAATAAATAAAGCCGATCGACCAAGGAATCACTGCCAACGTAGTCAAAATCGTAAACCGCCAGAAACCCATCTTGGCAATTCCCGCTGGAATCGAAATCGCATGTCGCACGACTGGAATAAATCGCGCAGCAAAAATCACCACCGTTCCATAACGGTTGAACCACTGTTCAGATACATCCAAATGCTTTTTTGATATCAATATGTACTTTCCATATTTTTCAACCACTGGACGCCCACCATAATAGCCCAACCAATATAAGAAGAGTTGCGCCAAAACTCCTCCGATCGTCCCAAAAATAACTGCTCCAACAAAAGTAATCTGCTCTAGCCCAACCAAATAACCACCGTAAGCCAGCACAATCTCACTGGGAATAACCTCCACCATCAGACCAAACATAATGCCAAAATATCCGAGCTCCATCAGCCAATCAAGAAATTTCATAATCAACTCTTCCATTAACCGACTTCTCCCTTTCCTACTTTTTTATATCTTTTAACTATACAGATTAGTCAAATTCAGATAGAAGCTCCATATAATTTCGCCTATTGATGAAACCCCTAAGGTCTATTCTATTAAAAAATTAGGGTGGGTTGGCTTTATTTCAATGAACTTTCTTCGTCCATATAGATCCCTTTTATTGTTTATCTATTTAATCATAAACTGCCTACCAAAGTCCGTCTAGCTATTTGCCAACTTGTCACATAAATATGCCCTTTTCAGATCGAAAAACACATTTGTTACAAAAAGTTGGACGAATATATACTTGTCATTCCTCGTATAATCTAACACATTCATTTATTGAAACTTTAAGTAAAAGGATGGTTAAGATGAAACACCTGCTATCGACATGGCGAAAAAAAGCTACCTCCCATGTTCTCTACGACCCCGATTGCCCTTTTTGCAGCAAACAGATTCAACGCGCCAAGCGGTTGGATTGGTTACAACTACTCCATATTCAACCTACCAATACAGCTGAAGTGATTCAGCAATACCATCTAGATCCTGCCAAAGTGTCCGGTAAAATTTATACCACGAAAGACGGACAGACTTTACAAGAAGGTCTAGATAGTCTAATCAATCTAAACAAACGAGTGATTCTTCTCTGGCCCATTGCCCTCAGCTTGCTTCTTCTCAAATGGATCAAGTTGGGACAAAAAACATACGATTGGTTGCTCAAACGCTCTCTGCGCTCATCCGATCAGCCAACCGCACTTAATCAGCAAACAAAGTAAGCAAAATAAAAGCCTAATTTAGACTGCCGGAAAAAGTGTTCTTTCACCATGGCTTGTCCACAGTCTAATTAGGCTTATCTTATTATAGTAACTCCGATACCAACTTCTGTTGTAAAAAGAGTAATAAATAATCCCGTCCGCCCGCTTTCGAACAAGTACCTGACATATTATAACCACCAAATGGATGTACACCAACCAAGGCGCCTGTACACTTTCGATTAAAATACAAATTTCCCACATGAAATACTTCACGCGCTTTTTCCAATTTGGTTCGATCACGGGTAAATACCGAACCCGTTAATCCATATTCGGTATTATTGGCGATTTCTAATGCCTCATCAAAGTCCGCTGCTTTGATAAAAGCAAGGACAGGACCAAAAATCTCTTCTTGAGCGATGCGTGCCTCTGGAGAAACATCAGCAAAAATCGTCGGCTGAATAAAATAACCGTTTCCTTCTGCTTTTCCTCCACCAGTCATCAAGCGTCCTTCTTTCTTCCCAATCTCAATATATTCCAGAATTTTCCGATAAGCTTTTTCGTCAATAACGGGTCCTAGATCAATCCCCAGTGTTCGCGCTTCTCCTACTTTGCATTGCTTTGTTTTAGCGACTACCAATTCTAACAACTGATCATAAATCGCTTGATGAGCAATCACACGGGAACAAGCTGAACACTTTTGTCCAGAAAAACCAAAA
Source organism: Thermoactinomycetaceae bacterium (assembly GCA_025449975.1). GTDB lineage: Bacteria > Bacillota > Bacilli > Thermoactinomycetales > Thermoactinomycetaceae > Thermoflavimicrobium. The sequence continues at coordinate 5,726 of JANWIG010000021.1, read as the reverse complement.
GCCGATATAACAATCGCATCGGCAGCCAAATCCAAATCCGCATTTTCATCTACGACAATGGAATCTTTACCGCCCATTTCGGCAACGACTCGTTTAATCCACTTTTGTCCGGGAACCGTTTTGGCCGAAAGCTCGTTAATCCTTAACCCAACTGCTCGTGAACCGGTAAAAGAGATAAACCGCGTCATCGGATGGGTCACCAAATATTCTCCTACCTCTTCTCCTGATCCAGGGACATAATTGACGACTCCTGGTGGTAACCCCGCCTCTTGGAGTATCTCCATGAATTGATAGGCAATGACATTTGTAGGACTCGCTGGTTTTAATACAACGGTATTGCCAGTCACAATCGCTGATGTAGTCATCCCCACCATAATCGCTAAGGGAAAATTCCATGGAGGAATAATTGCACCGACTCCAAGGGGAATATAAGTTAGCTCATTATCTTCTCCTGGAAATGGAGTCAAAGGCTGACGTTCACCTAAACGCATCATTTCCCGTCCGTAAAATTCCATAAAATCGATCGCTTCTGCCGTATCCCCGTCCGCTTCTGGCCAGCTCTTTCCGGCTTCATGAACCATCCAGGCTGAAAATAGATGCTTTTTCCGCCGCAATATAGCCGCTGCTTTAAAAAGATAGCGGGCTCGAGCAGCCGGTGAAGTTTGTTTCCAAGAATCAAACGTCTTTAACGCTATCTGCATCGCTTCTTCAGCCAAGGAGGCATCTGCTTGATTCACTATTCCAATCACTTCATCCACATTGGATGGATTGATCGATTTCAACTTATTTGCTGTCTGAATCCGCCGATCCCCGATAATAATCGGATATTCTTGTCCCAATTGCGCAGAGACTTGATCCAAAGCGGCTTGAAACGCTTGACGATTTTCTTCTTTTGTAAAGTCCGTAGACGGCTCATTCCGAAATTCGATCATATTCAAACCTCCCAATGCCTCATCTGGTATTATTTACCTTTTAGTATATAGTATTCCCTTTTTATCTAAAATAATTCAAATGAATTTTTTCATTTACAATTGGGTTGAAATATAATAATATCTTCTTCATCAAACGTCGCCCACTATCCATGGAGCAATTCCCCTTTCCGTTCCCAGTTTCAATGGTTTGTTATATAATAAAAAAGGTGAGTTCGCTTAAGGAGGAGTACCATGACGGACCCACTTCGGCTCGAAATTCTTTCTTTATTGGAAGACAATGCCCGTTTGTCTGCTGAACAAATCGCTCACATGCTTGATGTTTCCGTCGAAACAGTCGAAAAGATCATTGATGAGTTTCATTCACAAGGAATTATTCTCAAGTATGGAGCAATGGTTCATTGGTGCAAAGTAGGTCAACAAAGGGTAAATGCTTTAGTTGATGTCAAAGTAACACCACAGCATGGGTATGGTTTCGATTCTGTTGCAAGAAGAATTTATCTATTCCCTGAAGTACAAAGTGTCTATTTAATGTCAGGAGCCTACGACTTATCTGTCGCTTTGGAAGTCGGTTCCATGGAGGAAGTGGGTCGTTTTGTTGAGAAGTTAGCTTCGTTCGATTTTGTAGTTAGTACAACAACACATTTTGTCCTTAAGAAATATAAAGAGGATGGAGTTATTTTAGATGAACCCGACAAAGATCAACGGTTGGTGATAAGTCCATGAATTTAGAAAAAAAAATTTCTCCTGTTGTAAGAGATCTGCCACCTTCTGGAATAAGGCGCTTTTTTGATTTAGTCAACACTCGACCAGATGCCATTTCGTTAGGTGTCGGGGAACCTGACTTTATCACGCCTTGGCATATACGCGAAGCTTGTGTAGATTCATTGGAACGAGGAATGACTTCTTACACCTCAAACCAAGGAATGCCTGAACTCCTCGATGCCATTAGCCAATATTTAGAAGAACGCTTTTCGCTCTCTTATCACAGCAGATCGGAAATCTTAGTTACCTTTGGTGCAAGTGAAGCAATTGACCTCGCATTACGTACGTTGGTCGCTCCCGGAGACGAAGTGCTAATTCCAGAGCCATGCTATATTTCCTATACCTCTTGTGTTCAGTTGGCTGGTGGAATCCCAGTCACCATCCCAACAAAGCCACAAAATGGTTTTAAGCTAACTGTTGAGGAATTGGAAAAAGCGATTACACCACGTACAAAAGCCATCATTGTTTGCTATCCCAACAATCCTACCGGGGCAGTCATGCGCAAAGAAGATTGGGAACCGCTGGTTGAATTGATCAAAAAACATGAATTATTAGTTATTTCTGATGAAATCTATGCTGAACTAACATATCGCGGAACACATTTTTCACCCGCTTCTCTCCCTGGGATGAAAGAACATACGTTAGTGATTAGTGGTGTCAGTAAAGCATTTGCGATGACAGGTTGGCGGATCGGATATGTAGCAGCTCCAGCCGTTTTACTGCAAGCCATGCTCAAAATTCACCAGTATACAGCCCTCTGCGCTCCCATTATGGGGCAAATCGCTGCTTTAGAAGCGCTAAAAAATGGATTGAATGAATGTCAAGCCATGGTCTCCCAATATGACCGCCGTAGACGCTTTGTCGTCAAAGCATTCCAAGAGATCGGTCTATCTTGTCATGAACCGCAGGGAGCATTTTATGTTTTCCCTTCCATTCAATCTTTAGGGATGAGTGCAGAACAATTTGCGGAAGAATTGATCGAAGAGGAAAGCGTAGCTGTCGTTCCCGGACACGTCTTCGGCCAAAACGGGTATGGCCATATCCGTTGCTCTTATGCCACTTCATTGGAACGGTTAGATGAAGCGCTGCGACGAATTGAACGATTTGTGAAAAGAAAACGTCAGAAATTACCGATCTCCTCCATTTCTTAATCCGATAGAGCGATCTATATGAGCTAGCTACCCTATAGTGGTGGCTGGCTCTTCGTCTTTTTTTCTCACGATCGAGGTATTCACACTTCCCTTTAAATCCATGAATCATATTTTATAGAAAACAAACTACTATAACATAGATCAAAGGGAGTGAATCGAAAGTGAGTGTAACCAGTAAACTAAGCAACGTAAATATCCTACTCAAAAATCCATACACAGCCCCACACATTCCAGTTACCATGAAATTAACTTCTCGTAATTTAAAAGAATTGCTCGACCAATTTTCGGTCGTTTATATAAAACCGGATAACTCCAGTCAAGGAAAAGGAATCCTTCGCGTCTCTCGTCACCCCAATGGTTCGCTTCTGCTCCAAACACAGGGAGAACCACTCAAATGGATTTTTACGCGTCATTATCCTTTATGGAAAAAAATACTACAATTAAAAATGAAACGCCCCTATCTGATCCAACAGGGAATCCCTAGCCTCACCATATCGAAAAAACTATTTGATATTCGCACTCATTTTGTTCGCGTAAAGGGGGAATGGAAATTAGGTGGCATGATTGGCCGCATCGCTCATAAAGATCCCTTGGTCACCAATGCCTACAGCGGTGGGAAGTCCAAAAAAATCATGCCCTTATTCATGCGGGAGCTAGGTTATACTGAGGAACAAGCACATCTTATGATTCAACAGCTGAGTGATCTATCTTTTGAAGCTATTCAAACCGTCAGTCCAATCTATCCAAAATGGAGTGAATATGGTCTGGATATCGGTATTGATGAGCAAAAAAAACCATGGATTTATGAAATCAATATTAAACCCGGTTTACTTGTATTTGAAGAAGACAAGGAAACCTTAGAATATATAAAACACCTTCGTACTGGTGCTTCATAAGTCGATCAGCTACATCCTATTTCCCATGAATGTTCAATCCAAAGGGAAATAGGATCTTTTCCATGATTTTTAATGAGAAGGAGTGACAAGATGAGTCGACATATCTTAATCGTTGACGATGAACCTGATATTCTACGCTTACTCAGTGATACGCTAACTTATGAGCAATTTAGGATTTCTACCGCAACCAATGGCAGAGACGCACTTAAAATTCTAGAGAAAGAAACCGTCGATCTAGTCATCCTCGATATCATGATGCCCGAATTAGACGGATTGGAAACGATCCGCTTGATTCGCCAAAAATATCATATGCCGATCATCCTATTAAGTGCTCGTGATCGTGAGATTGATATCGTAATCGGTCTTGAGATTGGAGCCGATGATTACATAACCAAACCATTTAGCACTTCGGAGCTTGTCGCTCGCGTCAAAGCTCATTTTCGACAAATGGATCGATTGCTACAATGGCAAAAAAAGTCGGTTCAGCCGCAAGATGTGCTATGGATCGATGAAGAAAAATACGAAGTCTACTTAGAGGGAAAGAAAATGGATCTTTCGACGAAAGAGTTCCAACTCTTAAACTATCTAGTCAAACATGCGTATATGGTACTCTCACGTGAACAGATCTATCAAAATGTCTGGGGCAATGAATATGGAGATCTCAACACGGTGACTGTTCATATTAAAAATATCCGTAAGAAATTAGGCAAGCATGCGGAGATGATCAAAACCGTCTGGGGGGTTGGCTATAAGTTTGTCCCGGTAGGTGAGGCGGGATGAAGCTGCAAACCAAAATCCCTTTGCTCTTCCTCACTCTCATTGTGAGTGTCTTTCTCCTAATCACTCTTTTTCTATATCTGAATATACGCTACTATTTATTTCAAACTGTTTCAGAAAAAACCAAACATATTTACCTCCAAAATTTAGAAATCATCCAAACACTGGATGATCTCAATAACGACGAGCGGCAAATCAAACAATTTTTAACCCAAGTTGCTCGCGACCATCCAAATACTTTCTTTGAATATTCGTCAAAACATATCCAACAAAACATCCATGTGGGGAAAAAGCCGACTGGTGAATTTATTATCAACCAAACCTATCCTGTCAAAGATCAAGGAGAGTTAAAGATCATCCTTCAGGCGGATCTAAGTCAATACGGCTTAGGCGTTCTCTTTCATCGCACAGTATTGGTTTTCTTAGCGTTGCTTTTGATCTTGTTTATTCTTCTGATTGTTTATTTCGATCACTTTATAAACAAACCCATCCACCAGTTAAACCAACGGTTACATAAAGTAAAAGTTAATCGCAAACCATTGCCACCCAAATATAACCGAAAAGACGAAATCGGCGAGCTTTATCAGCACGTCTATTCGATGGAAAAGCGACTTTATCGCTCACATACGGAACAAATCAATATCATCGCGTCGATCGCTCATGATCTAAAAACCCCTTTAACCACGATTCAAGGATTTTCAGAATTGCTTACCTCCTCGACTGATCATGATCCCGAGACGAAGCGAGAATATCTCCAATTGATCCAATCCAAGGCAGCATATATGCAACAATTGCTCGATCAGTTTTCCTCCTATATCCGAAATGAATATGCTTTGCTCGATATGGAGTTTAAGGAGATCAAAGCTGCTGACTTCTTTCAATCCATCGCCGAAGAATATGAAGCAGAATTATCCGGTCTAGGTTGTACCTTTCTCTCCCAACACTTGTTTTCAGACAATGATCTGATCCAAGCAAACGCCGAAATGCTTCGGAGAGTCATCGCCAATCTCATCGGAAATGCAATTCAACACGCCAAGGCTGATCCATTGACCGTCAGTTTTACGGCTTATGCCGATGAGGGAATGGCTCACTTCATTATTGAAGACAACGGAGAAGTTGATCCAGAACAATGGGTCAATACACCTTTTACACCATGGACACCCCTTAAACCCTCGAAAACAAAAAAACGATCCGGAATGGGACTGGCG
>JANWIG010000020.1 GCA_025449975.1 Thermoactinomycetaceae bacterium | reverse complement strand
CTTTTGTTCCATCACCCAATTGGATTACCATATCTTCACCATGGTAAGCATGGAAACGTTCTTCAAGAATGATTCTTTTTAATGCGCGAACATAAGGAGCATAAGAAGAATGAGCCAACATTTTTTGTGTAATGATCGCAGCTCCATCCACTAACCAGCCAATTAACGCAGCATCTGCCCATGATTTGGCTTCCATATGGAACACATTGTGGAATTTGAGGCGTGAATTGAGTAAGTCTTGGATCAAATCTTCTCTTGTCTTTCCTAGAGGACGAAGCAAGTCTTCGGCAACCCGTAGAAGAAGTTGACCATGACCCATCTCATCTTGCACTTTCGCCATGAGAGACAATTTTCGTTGTAATGTAGGTGTTTTTGGGACCCATTCTTTTTCTGGAAACGCACCCATAATTTCGCTGATCCCGTGCATACTGATCAATTTGACCAATTGAATTCGATAATCATCTGGCATCCAATCATCTGCTTCTATTTTTTCACCACGATCAATTCGAGCAAGAAATTCATTGTACTTTTGTTCGTAATCGTAATCCCTCTTCATATCAGCTTGAACCATTAAAAAATCTCTCCTTTCAATGTGGTGGTTCGCTTACATAATTTACTTTTCATCGTTAAATTATAATACGTTTTTCTAACGTTATAATAACATAATGTTATATAAACACTCAACGCCTTTTCTTAAAAAAACATGACAATTTTCTCCATCCAAAAAAGAAAGGACTTATCTCTCTAAAATGCCTCCATTTTAGAGAGAGTCCTTCGATTCATCGCTTTTACTAGGGAGCATGAGACTTAGATTGCCAAGTTGAAGAATATCCCATTTTGTATTTAATTGGAAATCTATCTATAAGTGAATAAAACTACTCGGCCAATTGGAACTTACCGTCTTTTACTTGCATCATGATCATGCTGTCTTCAGTCAGACCGTTGTGATCTTGAGGAGAGAATTTAAACTCACCCGTTACACCAACGTATTTAACGTTTTCAATCGCTTCAGCAAGCTTTTCAGAATCAGAGCCATCGCCATTTAAGCTTTTCAATGCTTCCACTAAGATATTCAGACCATCATAAGCATAACCAGCAAAGCCGTCTGGAGTTGATTTGTATGCAGCTTGATAATCGGCTACAAACTTCTTAATGATTTGTTCTTGTGGGTCTCCAGGTTTGATTTGATCTGGCTCAAGCAATTTACCAGCAGCCATGTAGATTCCTTCAGCATCTTTTCCAGCCAGCTCTAAGAATTTATGGTTTGCACTACCATGAGAGCTAACAATTGGGATTTTGATACCAAGTTGTTTTGCTTCCTTAACAATGGTTGCCGGTCCAGGGTTGGTTCCAGCGACAATGATCACTTCAGCATCACTATTTTTCAGTTTGGTTAATTGGGAATTCATGGATTGATCTTTTGTACCGTATTTCTCTTCAGCCACGATTTCAATACCATATTGGGACGCGAACTTTTTCAATTGGGTTGCCCAGCTACTTCCATAAGGGTTGCTGTCATAGATAAATGCAACTTTTTTCAAGCCTTTTTGTTGTAAGAACTTATAGATTAGCTTGGTTGCATGAATATCCGTATGAGGTGTTTTGAAAATACCAGGACGTACAGGGTCAGTAACCTCGTTAGCAGCCGCCATAGAGATCAATGGGATCTTACGGGAATGAGCATACTCAGCCATTCCAAGAGAAGGACCACTTCCAGAAGAACCAAGAACTGCTACTACCTTATCTGATGTGACTAGCTTTTTGATCTTTTTAACTGCTTCGGTGTTATCCGATTTGTCATCTTCAATAATCAGCTCGATTTTCTTACCGCTTACTCCACCGTTGTCGTTAATCTGTTTTACTAACATTTCCACTGCTTGTTTCTCAGGAACACCAAGTGGACTGTTCGGACCGGTTATGGAGTAGACGGCACCCACTTTAATCGTATTGTTGTCCTCGCTAGCTCCGCCACAGGCAGATACGAAAATCATGATCGCAGACAGTAACAAAGGTAGTAATAACCGTTTTAACCCTTTTTTCATCTTTGCACAACTCCTCATCTGTGAAATTAATTAAGCTTGTACCTGATCTGCAGATTGAACTTCTGGACTATCAACAAAGGTTTGAGATTTACCTAAATAAGCTGATTGGATTTCTGGATGATTCATAATTTCTTCAGCGCTACCATGCATGAGCACTTTTCCAGTGCTTAGTACATAAGCACGATCCGAGATAGCTAAAGCTGCTCTAGCATTTTGTTCTACTAGCAGAACGGTAGTTCCCCATTCGTCACGGATCCGTTTAACGATTTCCAAAATCTCTTTGCCGACGAGAGGGGCTAAGCCGAGTGAAGGCTCATCAAGCAGTAGCAATGATGGGCGAGAAAGAAGGGCCCGACTAATTGCCAACATCTGTTGTTGACCACCAGATAGTGTTCCTCCCAATTGATTTTTTCTCTCTTCCAAGATTGGGAATAACTTATAAACGTCTTTAATTTCTTTTTCAATCTGTTGAGAACTACCTCTCGATAAACGATGAGAAGCACCCAGATAGAGGTTATCTTCTACCGTCAAAGTCGAGAAAATTTGCCGACGTTCTGGAACATGCGCCATTCCCAACGGAACGATTTTTTCTGCTGAGGTTTTTGAGATATCGCGCTCATTAAACTCAACTGTTCCACTTTTTGCTGCATGTAAACCACAAATACAGTTCAGTAGAGTAGTTTTACCAGCTCCATTCGATCCTAACAAGGAAACAATTTCTCCTTCTGAGACGTGCAAATCGATTCCATGTAGGACTTCGACTGGACCGTAGCGAGCAACTATATTCTTTACAGAGAGAATGGTTTTCTTTTTCACTCGTTGACTACTGCTCTTTTTGCTAGTCTGAATCGGCTCTTCCTCTTTTTCCTCACCAATATAAGCAGCTATGACCTTAGGATTGGCTTGAATCTCACTCGATGTACCTTCTGCTATCTTCTTTCCGCGGTCCAACACGATAATGCGATCAGCGATGGACATGATCATATCCATATCGTGCTCAACCAACAGGATAGCGGTTCCAAGATACTTGATTTTTTGGAACATCTTCGACATTTCCAGAGTCTCTGAGTGATTGAGACCTGCAGCGGGCTCATCCAACAAAAGCAACTTTGGTTTGGCAACCATCGCACGGGCAATTTCCATTTGCTTTAATTTCCCATAAGCTAGATTCCCAGCTAGTTGATCTTTTAGATCTGCAAGTCCCACAAATTCAAGCCATTCAAGTGCTTGCTCACGCATGCTTCGTTCTTCCCGTCGTGCGCTTAAGGACCTGATTCCACAGGAGAAGAGTTCTGACTTCGTTCGTGCATGTAAACCTACCATCACATTTTCCAAGACTGTCATGTCATCAAAGGTCTGGAGGTTCTGGAATGTTCGAGAAATCCCCGCTCCTGAATACTCATGACCTTTTAATTTAGACAGTGGTTTTCCTTGATAGTAGATCTCCCCTTGGAGGGGTGGGATGGTTCCGGAAATCATATTTAGAACCGTACTCTTGCCCGCTCCATTCGGACCGATGAGGGCAACGATTTCTCCTGGTTCTACGGAAAAAGAAACATTATCGACAGCACGAACTCCACCAAAATCCATTGTGATTTTATCGACTTGTAGAAATTTTGCTGTCATCTTGCTGTCTCCCTTTCCTTATTCTTCTGGACTACTACTGTTGCTGTTGAGCGTCGGTGTTTATAGCTTTGAACCATGGACTGTATTTTCGGAACTAATCCCTCTGGCATAAACATAATGATTAATACCAGAATCGCTCCATAAACAATGGTATCAACATCTCCTGACAAAGCTGGGAACGTATCACTTAGGGAAGTGAGTCCAGCTCGAATCATCTCAATAACAAATGTTCCGACTAAAGCTCCCCAAATGTTGGTCATTCCACCGATGACGACGATCGTAATAAATACAATCGATTCATGGAAGCCAAATGGTTGGGGGTCCAAAGTTCCCACATAGTGAGCATACAAGCCACCAGAGAGTCCAGCAAACAAGCCACCTACAACAAAAGCTAGCAAACGGTACTTACGTACATCAATTCCCATGGAGGTTGCAGCAATTTCACTTTTATGGATAGCACGGAAAGCTCTTCCAACTCTAGATTCTACAAGGTTTAGAGAGAATAAGAGAACGACCGTCACTACACCCCAAACGAGATAGTACATTCCAAGTTCCGACTCTCCAAAGAAATCGATGGAAGGGATCCCAATCATTCCTGTGGCTCCACCTGTTACGGATTCCCATTCAGAGATCAAGATCTGAATGATATAACCAAAGGCTAGTGTAGCCATTGCCAAGTAGTATCCACTTAATCCCGCAATTGCTCGGGCTAGGATAAATGCAAACACAGCAGGAATAATCGCTGCAGCGATCAAGGCAAGGAAAGGAGAAATCTCATATTTGGTGGTAAGGACCGCTGAAGTATAAGCGCCTATTCCCCAAAATGCAGCTTGACCGATCGAGATTTGTCCGGTTAATCCCATTACGATGCTAAGTCCAATGGCTACAATTGCATAAATACCCGTAATCACCAGTAGGGAAAGATAGTAATCATCTTGGAAGAGTAAAGGTGCAAAGATCACTAGAGCTAAATAGACGTAGATCCCTTTTCCGATGTTTTTCATTATAAACCTCCTTTCCCTACACTACGTTCTGAGAAGATACCAGTTGGCTTTACGAGTAAGACAACAATCAAGACCATAAACGCGATTGCATCTTTTAGACCCGAACTGATATAACCAGCGGATAGTGACTCGATTAAGCCAAGAGCGAAACCAGCGATAATCGCTCCAAGCGGATTGCCAACTCCTCCTAAGATTACAGCAGCAAATCCTTTCACACCCAATAAAGTTCCTACATCATACGATGTAACATTGAGCGGGGCAATGACAATTCCAGCAATGGCGCCCATCCCTGCACTAACTGCAAAGGCTAGCATCATCATTTTTGCTGGGCTAATCCCCATCAGACGTGCAGCTTGTTGGTTGACTGAACAAGCGTTGATTTTCTTACCTAACAACGTTTTTTCTGTGAGATACCACAGACCAATGAGAATAACAATGACCGTCAGAATGACCCAGAGACTTTGTTGGGCAATACTGATTCCCGCGATATTGATTGGATCGTTCGATGTTATCGGCTCCAGAGCATACGGATCTTTACCCCAGAAAAAGCTCGCAATACCTTTAATAAAGATTGAAAGCCCAATTGTAAGAATAATCAAACTGATAGGATTGTTTGTTTTCGCTTGGCCAATGATGAATTTTTGCATGACTGCACCAATCAGGATCACCAACAAAACAGCAAGAATGATTGAGACGAAATATGGAATGCCAGCACCGATAAAGGTAACCGTAAACATTCCACCCAACATCAGAAATTCTCCTTGGGTCATATTGATTACTTTACTAACGTTATAAATGGTAATGAACCCTGCAGCGACGATTGCATAAATCCCACCTGAAACCAAACCATTTACGATATACTGCAGCAACTCGGTCATCCAATCTGCCTCCCCTCGTACGTATATTGAATCCGCTTTCAAGTTAAAAAATTTAGAAATGTTAGGTTTCCTCAGTGGGATCTACTTCCCTAGTTCTCTCACCTTGCACATGGTCGAGTAGTTATTTCACCTCCTCAAGATAATATACCTAATTATAATAATACGTTTTTATAACGTAATATTAACATTAAAGTTCGTATTTGTGTCAATAACTTTTTTTATAATCTACATCAAATGTTGTTAATTACCAATATTCGCTTGTAATTTTTCGATATTCTGCCTCATTTTCTCCTTTGGAAAGATAGCTTGAGTAAAAATCCCCTTTCCTACGACATAAGAATCGGTCTCAGCAACCACTTCACAGATCACTCGCCGCTCTGTCATCTCAACACAAACCGCTCGAAAAGTGACCACTTGCCCTTTCACCGCTGAGCGTAGATGTTTCACATTGATTTCATAGCCGGCGCCTTCTTCCTCTTCTAAAAGAAAAGGAAGAATGACGAAGCGGCCGGCTCTTTCCATATAGTAAATCATCGAGACGGTAGACATGACAGGATGGACAACATGCCCATCAAATTCGGCAAACATGGTTTCATCCACGGTAATCTGAAACTCTACTTTGTGTCCCGGGCGCAATCCTTCTTTCAATTTTCACACCCTCTCAATAATTGTTGCAATTCCCTGACCCACTCCAATACACATGGTCACGAGCCCATAACGAGCTTGTCTTCTCTCCATTTCGTATAAGAGTGTCGTCGTCAGACGTGCTCCACTACATCCAAGAGGGTGACCGAGTGCAATCGCACCACCATTTACATTCACTTTTTCCGGATCCATTCCAAGCTCTCGTACACAAGCAACGGCTTGCGCAGCAAAAGCCTCGTTAATTTCAAAGAGATCTATCTCTTCGATCGATAGTCCGGCTTTCTTCAATACTTTCTTTGTGGCAGGAATCGGACCGATTCCCATGACAGATGGGTCTACGCCGGCAACTGCAGAGGCAATCACTCTGGCTCTCGGCTTTAAGCCCAGCTGATGAGCCGTTTCTTCTTCCGCTAATAAAAGAGCTGCAGCTCCATCGTTGATACCGGAAGAGTTTCCAGCTGTCACCGTTCCCCCTTGACGGAAGACAGGTTTTAATTTGGCAAGCTGTTCCATCGTGGTACCTGGACGTGGATGTTCATCTTGATCCACAATGGTCACTTCTCCTTTTCTTCCTTTGACTTCAACGGGGACAATTTCATCTTTAAATTTCCCTTCTGCCAGCGCTTGGGCATATTTTTGCTGGCTAGCAAGGGCAAACTTGTCTTGCATCTCACGGGTAATTCCATACTGCTCAGCCACATTTTCCGCTGTTTCTCCCAAAGAAATGGGCGGATAGACGGCTGCCAATTGATCATTGACCAAACGCCAACCGAGGGTGGTATCGTGCAGTTGGACATTTCCACGTTGATATGCTTTTCCTGGTTTCATCATCACAAGCGGCGCACGAGTCATGCTTTCGGTTCCACCTGCAATGTAAAGTTGACCTGTTCCAGCTTTAATCGCATTATCAGATTGATTGATGGCTTCCAACCCTGACCCGCATAACCGATTCACCGTTACCCCAGGTACTTCGACAGGCAATCCAGCCAACAGCAGAGACATCCGGGCAACGTTTCGATTATCTTCACCAGCTTGGTTGGCGCATCCCAAAATCACATCATCAATCAATTGAGGATCAATCGGATTTCTTTCTAATAGTTTTTTGATGACAATCGCTCCAAGATCATCGGGACGGACATCTTTCAACGCCCCGCCATGTCTACCAATCGGTGTTCTGATTGCATCAATAATTACGGTCGTTTTCAACATGAATCTCTCCCATCGTTTACAATGCCTCCACCAATGTGGCTAATCCTTGTCCTCCACCGATGCATAGAGAAACCACACCGTATTTCTTTTGACGGCGGCGTAGCTCGTAAAGAATGGTACTTAGCAGGCGCGTACCGCTCATCCCCAATGGATGACCAAAGGCAATCGCTCCTCCATTCACATTGGTACGATCAAGAGGTAAATCTAATTGGCGGATACAAGCCAACGATTGGGAAGCAAATGCTTCGTTTAGTTCAAACAAATCAATCTCATCGATCGACATATTCATCTCGGAGAGAAGCTTGCGAATCGCAACCACAGGCCCAATTCCCATGATTTTGGGATCGACACCACCGCTGGCATAATGGATAATCCGTCCGAGTGGTTTGGCACCTGTTTTCTTCACAGCTTCTTCACTCATCAGCAATACTGCTGCTGCGCCATCGTTGATTCCCGAAGAGTTTCCAGCTGTCACGCTTCCGCCTTTCCGAAAAGCAGGTCTTAGCTTGCCCAATGTTTCCATTGTGACGCCTCTTCGCGGATGCTCATCTGTATCGACGATTGATTCCCCTTTTTTCGTCGCAACAACTACCGGAACAATCTCCTCTTTTAATAATCCTTGGTCAATCGCTCTGATCGCACGATGATGACTTTCCATCGCAAAGCGATCCTGGTCTTCACGGCTAATCTGATATTTTTCGGCCACGTTTTCAGCTGTATCTCCCATGGTTAGATCGCCGTATAAGGAGACCGGAGCCGAGCGAGGTCCGCCAAAGGATTCCATCAAAGTTTGTGGTCCACGCTGATACGGAGCAGGAAACTTCTCCAAGATATAGGGTGAGCGCGTTAAATTCTCTACCCCACCAGCGATCATAATATGACTACGTCCCAATTGAATCGACTGAGCTGCCAAGTTAATCGCTTCAAGACCTGAAGCACAGACGCGATTCACTGTGAAAGCCGGTATAGACTCAGGCAGTCCAGCTTTCAACAAGCCCACACGGGCAATGTTGATAAAAGGTCCAGCAGAAATCACATTACCCATGATCACTTCATCGACTTGATCACCAGAAACGTTAGCGCGTCGTAGCACTTCTTTGATAACCAATGCAGACAAATCATCCATTGGCACATCTTTGAGACCGCCAGCCAACCGTCCGATGGGTGTTCGTGCTGCTGCGACAACAAATACATCTTGTCCTTTGGTCATGACAGTCACACCCCTTATTTGTTATAAGAATAGAATCCCTGATTGCTTCTTTTTCCCACTCTACCGGCTAAAACCATTTTTCGTAGCAAGGAGGCTGGACGGAAACGTTCTTCACCCAGATCACGATAGAGTCCACGAACAACCGCATAGACTTCATCAAGCCCGATTTGATCAGCCCATTCCAGTGGTCCGTAAGGATAGTTGGTTCCCTTTTTCATCGCGATATCGATATCCTCTTTGCTCGCTGTTCCTTCCATCAACGCAAATACCGCTTCATTGATAATCAAGGAAAGAACGCGGGGGAAAACCAAGCCTACTTCATCGTCGACAATGGAAGTCTCTTTTTCTAAAGATTGAACGAACGCCTCTACTTTCTTTACAATCGACTCCTCTGTCTGGAGAGCAGGCGCCAATTCGATTAGTTTTCTCTCTGCCAAAGGCACAAACGTTCCAAAGCCACATACACGCTGTGGAGAAGTCGTCCAAGATGCCACTTCCGTAGCCGTAATCGCCAGCGAAGTGGTCAAAATGGGAACCTCTGGACGAGCAGCTAAGGCCTGATCGATTTGTTGAATGATTCTTTTTTTGTCTTCAAGATTGTAGTTGGTCACTTCAACAACATAATCAAGCGAATCCTGATGCTCGTCTAATTGATCCAGTGAGAGTACTTGAGCACCGTGCTTCGAAATCAATTCTTTTAATTCTTGAGCGAGGGGGCTCATGCCAGCTACCAATACTTTTTTATTTGCTATAGTCATAGAAACCTCCACCCGTCTTTCTACCTAAACGACCTGCTTGTACCATCCGTTGTTGAATTCGGCTTGGTTTAAAACGCCCCTCATGAAAGAAATTGGTATAAACGGACTCGGTAGTTGCAAAATTGATATCGATCCCGATCAGATCTTGTAAGGCAAAAGGTCCCATTCGGAAGCCGCCTGCTTTTGTCATGATTTCATCGATCTGCTTGGGAGTAGCGATCCGACTTCCTAAGATATTTAACGATTCATTATAGTAAGGACGAGCGATCCGATTCACAATAAAGCCAGGTGAATCGTTACATGTCACAGGGACTTTACCTAAGTCCTTAGCGAATTGGACAACCTTCTGTACATTTTCTTCGCTGGACTTCATTCCCCGAATCACTTCAACCAACGGCATGACTGGAGCAGGATTAAAGAAGTGCAAACCGAGAATACGTTCTTCTCCTTTGCAGCCTGCGGCGATCTCGGTGATTGAGATGGACGATGTATTGCTTAGCAGCAACGCCTTCTCTGAGCAAATGTTACTTAGATCTTGAAATATCTTTTTCTTCAAATCCAGTCTTTCAGGCACAGCTTCAATCACGATTTCACAATCTGCTAGCTGCTCCATCGACTGCGTTGGAAGAATCGATTGGTAGATCTTTTCCTTTTCCGATTCGCTAATTCTTCCTTTTTCCACATCTCTATTTAAGATCTTTTGGAGAAAGGACTGGGCTTTTTCAAGTACACTTTGATTGGTATCCATCAGTTTGACTTGATGCCCTTTTCTAGCACAGACCAATGCAATGCCTGAGCCCATCGTCCCAGCTCCAATCACACTAACTAGCATCTTTTTCCCTCCAATTAGTTCCCCCGGAAAACAGGCGATCGTTTTTCAAGAAAAGCTTGCATCCCTTCTTGATGATCGTTGGTACTGCCCGCAATATCTTGCGCATAAGCTTCATATTCCAGCGTTTCTTTTAAACTCATGTTTAGCCCTTTATACATCACGCGTTTAATCAGACCCATTCCTTTGGTAGGCATTTTGGCCAAACGAGTAGCATACGCCATGACATCTTTCTCAAAGGTTTCTGCTGGAAACACCTGATTAGCCAAGCCAAGACGCAGTGCTTCATCCGCTTTTACCCGGTCTCCGGTCATCGCCAACTCGAGCGCTTTACCGATCCCAACAATTCTCGGCAAGAAATAACAGCCACCGGAGTCAGGGATCAGACCGATATTGATAAACACATCAATAAATGTTGCCTTTTCCGAGACCAACCGAAGATCACAGGCCAGAGCCAAGCTCATTCCTGCTCCTGCAGCTACCCCGTTGACTGCTGCAATGATGGGTTTTTCGATGCTCTGCATCAGTTCAATCAGTGGATTGTAGCGCTGGCGTAAAAATCCACCGTAATCGATTTTCTCGCCAGAAACTTCACTTAGATCTTGTCCAGAATTAAAAGCCTTGCCAGCACCGATAATTACGAGGCAACGAACATCGGGATCACGATTAGCGGTTTTCAATGCATGGATCATTTCTTTATGCATGGTAAGAGTAAAGCTATTAAATCGATCAGGTCGATTCATCGTGATCTTAGCAACATTATCGATCACTTCATAAAGAATGGTCTCATATGCCACGAGTAAAACCTACTTTCCTGAAAAATTAGGTTTACGCTTTTCGATAAAAGCGCTCATACCCTCTGTTTGATCCTCGCTAGAAAAGAGAAGGTAAAAACCATTGCGTTCATATTTCAAAGCTTGTTCAGTCGGACTGTCCAACGCTGTCATTAGCGACCGCTTAATCATGCTGACTGCTACAGGAGGTTGGTTTGCAATCTGTTTCGCTAGCTTCATCGCTTCTTCAAAATAAAGCTCAACTGGAACCACTTTATTTACCAATTGATATTGAAGGGCTTCCTCAGCGGTGATCGGTTCTCCGGTGAGTAACATCTCCATTGCTTTCAATTTCCCAACGATCTTGGTCAAACGAACCGTTCCACCTGCCCCAGGCATGACTCCCAGTTTCACTTCAGGTTGACCGATTTTGGTTGTTTCTGAAGCGATGATCATATCGCAGTTCATCATCAGCTCACAACCGCCCCCGAGGGCAAACCCGCTGACAGCAGCAATAATTGGTTTTGAGATTTTGGCAATGCGATCCCATGTGCGGAATTGATCTTTTTGATACATGGCCACCGTCGACTCATTTGCCATTTCATCAATATCCGCTCCAGCGGCAAAGGCTTTGTCGTTTCCTGTGATGAGGATGACGCGAATGGCCTTGTCTTGATCCCACTCTTCCAAAGCGGTAACAATCTCTTCCACCATCTTCAGGTTCAATGCATTGAGTACTTCCGGACGGTTGAGACGGATGATACCAACAGCTCCATCAACAGATGTTTGAATAAACTCAAAACCCATCTTTATCTCTCCTTGTTTCAAAGGAACCCTTAATATTGATTTCTTTTATCGACGATCCGGATCGCTTTTCCTTCACTGCGTGGAAGTGTATTTGGCTCATTGATACATGGAACAACAGTTACACCCAAAGCATCTTTCATGTTTGCACTGATTTCACGGATCAGGCGCTCTTTGTCGTCAGCAGATGCATTTTGTTGGTATTCTGGAGTAATTTCACATTGAACCTCACAGGTATCTAAGACGCCTTCACGCTTCAATACGACTTGGTAATGTGGAGCCAATTCACTAAATCCGAGAAGAACCGCTTCGATCTCTGTTGGGAAAACATTCACTCCACGAATGATCAACATGTCGTCGATCCGTCCTTTAATCCGAGACATTCTTATTGTGGTACGTCCACATTTACATTTTTCCGGATTGAGGGAGGCGATGTCTCCTGTACGATAACGAATCACTGGGAACGCTTCTTTCGTCAATGATGTAAATACAAGCTCCCCTTCTTCTCCATAAGGCAATACTTCACCGGTTTCCGGATTGATGATTTCAGCTAAGAAGTGATCTTCAGCAATATGCAAACCGTCTTGTGCTTCATGACATTCGATCGAAACACCAGGACCCATTACTTCACTTAGACCATAGATGT
This sequence comes from Thermoactinomycetaceae bacterium, assembly GCA_025449975.1. GTDB lineage: Bacteria > Bacillota > Bacilli > Thermoactinomycetales > Thermoactinomycetaceae > Thermoflavimicrobium. Next base: position 51,541 of record JANWIG010000020.1, on the reverse strand, counting down.
CGATCGCTTTAATACCTAACTCTTCTTCGAGCTGCTCTCTCATTTCTTCTGTCCATGGTTCTGCTCCAAAGATTCCATACTCGATACTGGTGTCACGTGGGTTTAAGCCCATTTTCTTCATTCCTTCGATAATGTTCAATGTATACGAAGGAGTTGCAGAAAGTCCACGAGGTTGGAAATCCTGAATCAACGTAATCTGCCGAGGAGTGTTTCCACCAGAAACAGGAACAGCTGTTGCACCTAACCGTTCAATTCCATAATGAAGTCCAAGTCCACCCGTAAAAAGCCCATAACCATAAGCGTTGTGGAAAATATCTCCTGGACGTCCGCCGGCTGCTACAATCGCGCGGGCAACGATTTCAGCCCAGTTTTCAATATCCTTATGAGTATAACCAACAATCGTTGGCTTTCCTTTGGTTCCGGAAGATCCATGAATACGTGCACATTTATTTGGCGGTACAGCAAACAGTTTAAAAGGATAGTTTTCTCTTAAATCCGTTTTCTTCATAAAAGGTACTTTTTGTAGATCCTCGAGGGATTGAATATCTTCAGGACGAACACCGGCTTTATCAAAGTTTTCTTTATGGAATGGAACGTTTTCATAAGAGCGACGAATGGTTTCTTTTAATCTTTCAAGTTGAAGAGCTTCCATATCTTTACGAGACATCGTTTCCATTTCTGGATTGAAAATATTAGATACCTTTACCATATTCCTCTCCCCTTACATATATCTATACAACTTAATAACGCTTTCAGTTTTTCGGTTATTCACCGATAAAACGCGGTTTACGTTTCTCCTGAAATGCTTTTAAAGCTTCAACACGATCTTTGGTTGGAATAATGACTTCATAAGCTTTTGACTCAATATCCAAACCGGTTTGCAAATCGACGCTCATGCCGCGATCAATCGCGTATTTTGCCTGATAGACGGCAAGCGGTGCATTTTGGAGGATCTCATTGGCCAGTGCTTCAGACATTTTAAGAAGCTGTTCTTGATTCTCAGCGATTCCAGTTAGGAAACCAATTTCCAGCGCAGTCTCACTCGAAATTTTTCGAGCGGTTAAAATTAGCTCTTTGGCTTTGGACGGACCGATCAGTCGGGCGAGCCGTTGGGTTCCACCTGCACCTGGAATAATACCTAAGCTCACTTCCGTAAGACCCATCAGCGTATCTTTGACCGCAAAACGAAAATCACACGCTAACGCCAGCTCAAATCCACCGCCAAAAGCATACCCGTTGATGGCGGCGATGGTTGGTTGGGGAAGCCTTTCTAATGCCGTAAAGACATCACGGATCTTCTTGACATTGCGACGGACTTGTTGCTCATTTAATGTCCGACGCTCTTTCAAATCGGCTCCTGCGCAAAATACCGAACCATTCCCCGTGACAATCACTGTGCGAATCTCTTTTGTATTGATATGAATTTGATCGATGATTTCACCTAAACGGCACAGTGCATCATAATTAAATGCGTTTCGTGCCTCGGGGCGATTGAGTTTAATAAAGGCAATTTGTCCTTTTTGTTCCAACAAAACTGGTTCTTGGCCCATGCCCTTGCTCCTTTCAGTGCTAAGATTTCTTTAGTCAGCCGACTGGCTGGCATCGACCGGATTTTCATCCGGATCCTTTTTCTCTATAAACTGCCTAGCATTTACCCGAGCATAGGTCCCTGTTGCCAGAGCAACCACTGTCCCATCATCTGTATAAACAGTGGCTTCCATCACCACAATCTTTTTCCCTCTTTTGATGACTTTGGACTCAGCACGTAGAAATTTTCCTTTGGCTGGTCTGAGATAGTTGACCTTGTTCTCTACTGTCACGCACTGCTGTACGCCGTTAATCGGTGGGTCAGCAGCATGTCCCATCACAACATCTGCCAGTGAGCTCGTAACTCCCCCATGAACCACACCCTCTAAGCTATTACATAGCTCTTTACGAATCGGAAGGATCGCTTCGCAGCGATCAGAATCCAAATGAACAATCTCGATTCCGAGATAACGATTAAAATGATTGATCGCTGACACGTTTATTCACCTCGGAGCGGGATAAAATAATCTTTTTTCCGGTAAGCGAGGGCATCTAAGATTGCTACAACCTCACGTTCATTTTCGACTGTAATGCGGTACCACGAAGTTCGGTTGTTCTTTTTTTCTTCCTTTGCTGTAGCTCGTAGCAGATCCCCTTCGATACTAGCAGCTAAAAAGCCGATATTCATCGATAAAGCAACTGCTGTTCTTCCATAGGAATTACAGGCAGCAGCAAAGACCACATCAGCTAAAGCAAAAATAACAGCTCCGTGAGTGGTTGTATGCGCATTGAGCATATCTTGGGTTACCTTTAGTTCTGCTGTTGCTGTCCCTTCTCCAACCTCGATTAAGCGAATACCTAGAAATTTAGCAAAGGGATCTTTTTCTAACTTTTCTACAATTTCGTCGTAATACTGTTGATAAATTTCTTTGTCTAATGGGAACTTTTTCAACGGTCAACCTCCTATACTACTTCAACAAAGTGCATGGATACTAGCTTACCAGCAAATCCCATCAAGTCTTTACCAGCAGCTCTCATTTCTGGTGTTTTCATTGCAGTTGCCAAAGCTTCTTTGCTCTCAAATACCATTTCAGCAATCAGATGTAGATTGCTTTCGCCAGCTGGACTCCCATACACCTTGTTTACTTCTAATTTCACAAGACCTGGAACTTTTTCTGCCAAAGGGGCATGGACTTCAAAATAGTGTTTGTCAAATTCCTCTATATTCTCAGGTTTGCGATAAATGGCTATTAATTTGACCATTCAATATTCCTCCTAAAAATAAAATATTCTTGTTCATTGTGACGTTATTTTATATAACGTTTATAAAACGACATTTTATAATTAAGTATACTGTTAGTATATTAACAGTACTCGACCTTTGTCAAGAAAGATTTTACCTTTAACGCCTTTGAAATTATTGTATAATTCAATAGAAATTGCAGAGGCAGAATTTATAATTCTTAGCATGGCGTATTTATTTATTATATCCTATTTCGTAACACTTGATATTTACCTAATAACAAAAATACGGTATTCTTGCTATAAACCGTCGACGGGATCTCATCCACTTTTTACTAGAAAGATCGGTCCTAAAAAATAACGCTCATAACATCGTGGGGAAATGACATCATATGACGATCAAATTACTGAAATATCTTGAAGGAGTGTACAGTTTGAAGCCGCGATCCATTTTATTTACGATATATGGAGAGTACGTAAGACATTATGGCTCCGAAATCTGGGTAGGGAGTTTAGCCAAGCTTCTTAAAGAATTTGGAATTAGCGAGCAAGCTGTACGGGCAGCTCTCTCACGTCTATCTAAACAAAATTGGTTGGTTTCGAAAAAAGTGGGTAATCGAAGCTACTACTCACTGTCCGAGTATGGGAAAAAACATTTAGATGAAGCAGCTGAAAGAATTTATAAGATAGAACCTGGACCATGGAATCAACACTGGTGCATCGTCAGTTATAACGTTCCTGAACGGAGACGGGCTTTGCGTGATCAATTTCGTAAAGAGCTAAGTTACCTAGGATTTGGCATGCTCTCAAACAGCACTTGGATTTCACCCAATGACCTAACCGAACGATTACAACAAGTGGTCGATTCACTTGAAATCGGTCCCTATGTAGAAGTATTTATCGCGAAACATTTCAGCGGTAGCGATCCGAAAGATTTGGTAAAGAAATGTTGGAACTTGGACGAAATCAACGAAGCCTATCGCGCATTTATTGAAGCCTACCGTCCTAGGTACGAGAAGACACTGGAAAAAGTGAAAAAAGGGGAAGCCATTGAGGAGAGCTTTTGTTTCATTGAAAAAACCGAGCTTGTTCATGAATACCGAAAGTTTTTATTTATCGATCCGGATCTACCGAAAGAATTATTGCCAGAGATCTGGCTAGGTTCGGAGGCAGACCAGCTTTTTCAAGATTACTATCAATATCTCCATCCTGGTGCTATCCGCTTTTTTGAAAAGGCTTACGTACCCGCTCCTAGCTCACGAGCTGGCAAAAATTAACCTTTCCGTGCTTCTTTACCATCTATTTGAGAAATACTGTTTTTTGGCGATAACCGCTACTCGGAAAGCACGTTTGGTGAAAACTTAACATGGGGAAAAAACCCCCTTCACGCATTTGTTCCCTATCATCTCAAAAGGTGATAGGGAATTTCCACTATAAACAAAAAGAGGGTGGCTCTTCATCTTTCGAGCCATCCTCTTTTTGTTTACTTTATTCCGTTGTTGACTTCTTGAATCATTTTTTCAACAGAGGTTAACCCACCGCCAGATAGATACCAATAGTTTGGATCGAGATAGATGATGTTCCCCTCTTTATAGGCATTCGTATTTTTCACTAAGTCATTTTCCACGGTTTGTTTGGCAGAAGCTTTACCACCAACTACGGCACTGCGATCTACGACAAACAAGTAGTCTGGATTCTTCTCTACAATGTATTCAAAAGTGATACTTTGACCATGCGTGGACGCTTGAATATTTGGATCCACTGCTGGCACTCCAAAGACATCATGAATCAGACCAAAGCGCGATTTCGGACCATATGCACTTACTTTTCCTTCATTGGTCAAAACGATCAAAGCATTTTTATTGCTAGCAGCTACTTTTTTCTGTAAGGCGTTCACAGCAGAATCAATTTTTGCTAGTTCTCTGGTAACTTCTGCTTTTTTGTCAAAGATTTCTGCAAGTTTTGTAACGTTATTTTTAAAGGACTCCATATAGTTGTTCGTATCTATTGCCATATATAGCGTTGGAGCGATTTTCTCCAGTTCTTTGTACAATTGCGATTGTCTAGTGGAAATAATAATCAAATCAGGTTGAGCTTGGCTGATTTTTTCTAAGTTAGGCTCGACCAAACTACCCATATCTCCATACTTGGCATCTTTGAATTTCGCTAAATGAGCTGGGAGATTTAGTTTGGGCAAACCAGTGATCTCTACACCGAGTCGATCCAATGTTTCCAGTGAACCAAAATCAAAGACAATTACTTTTTTTGGATTTTTCGCTACTGTCGTTTTTCCTAGTTCATGGGTAATCGTGATTTTTTCTTCGTTTGTTTCGGTGTTTGCCGCTTCATTGGAGCTTCCTCCACAAGCTACCGCAAAAACAGATAAAATAGAGATTAAAAATAAGATGATTGCCTTCTTCATCGTATATCACCTATCATTCAGTGTTTTTGTGTATTACACATAGTAGATACAAATCTGCTTTTCATCAATATTTTGGATAGACATATTCATATCATAGATTTCTTCTAACACAGTAGAATCAATGATTTGCTGTGTCGGTCCTTCGTGAATCACTCTACCGTCTTTCAACGCGACGATATAATCCGAATAGCATGAAGCAAAGTTAATATCGTGGATCACGATAATCACGGTTTTTCCTAGTTCATCTACGAGCCTGCGCAGGACCTTCATAATCTGCACAGAGTGTTTCATATCCAGATTATTTAAGGGCTCATCCAATAAAATATAGTCGGTATTCTGAGCGATAACCATTGCGATAAAAGCCCGTTGCTGTTGACCGCCACTGAGTTGATCAATGTATTTATACTGGATCTCTTCAAGCTCCATATACTGAATCGCCTGATCGATAAATCGTTGATCTTCGTCCGTTAATCGACCTTTCGAATATGGAAAGCGTCCAAACGAAACCAACTCACGAATCGTCAAACGAATATTTAGGTGGTTCGATTGTTTGAGAATAGAAATTTTTTTCGCTAGTTCGGTATTGTCCGCTTGGGTAATGTCCTGACCGTCTATGTAGATTTGCCCCGAACTCATGGACGTAAGCCGACTGATCATCGTAAGCAATGTACTTTTCCCAGCACCATTTGGTCCGATAAATGAAGTGATCTTTCCCTTTTGAATTTTCAGCGATACATCCTTAACAACCGCTTTGTTACTATATTGCTTTGAGACATTACAAACCTCAATCATGCTTTATGCTCCTTTATTAAGAGATAGATAAAGTAGAGACCACCAAAAAAGTTAATAATCACACTAAGGGGTGTCGAAAAGTTAAAGATTCGTTCGACCAAAAACTGTCCACCGATCAAGGTAATGACACTAACAAAGATCGATCCAAAAATCAGGTAGAGATGTCGATACGTTTTAAAATATTCATAGATGATATTGACAACGATTAACCCCAAGAAAGTGATCGGTCCAACCAATGCAGTGGATACAGAGATTAGTACAGCGATAATGATCAGCAAATGCTTGACGATTTTGTCATACTCTACGCCTAAATTGATCGCATGTTCTCGTCCTAAGGCGAGTACATCGAGGTACTTATGAAATTTAAGATAATAGAGACTTACGAGTGAAATCAACGCAACGCTAATCCACAACAGATCGGTATTGATGCGGTTAAAACTGGCAAACATCTGGTCTTGCGCAATCTGAAACTCATTGGGATCAATCATCACCTGCATAAAAGAGGACATACTCTGGAACAACGTCCCCAAAATGATCCCCATCAACAGAAGGAAATAGATGTTGTGCTCCTCACGTTTAAACATCACTTTGTATAGGATCCCCGCAAATAGGATCATCAGTCCCACAGTCATAAGAAAGTGATAATGACTGTTCATCATGGTCAGCGTCGAAGAGCCAAACAGAAAGATAATAATCGTTTGAATCAGTAGGTACAGGGAGTCCAGCCCAATAATACTTGGTGTTAAAATGCGGTTGTTTGTGATCGTCTGAAAGAGAATGGTTGAAAAAGCGATTGCTCCACCTACTACGATCATTGCGATCACTTTTTCTACTCTTCTCTCAAAGATATAACCGCCAATCTCCCCAACGAGATCATAGAAGACATATAGAGCGACAAATCCAAGGGCAATCGCAGTAAGCAATCCTGTTTTTGCTTTAAGATGCATAATCCTTTCTCCTCATCAGCAAGTAAATAAAGATTCCACTTCCAATGATCCCAACGGTCAAATTGATCGGGATCTCGTAGGGATAAATGACGATCCGTCCAAGTATGTCGCAAAATAAGACAAAGACCGCTCCCAGTAGTGCTGTATGAGAAAGGCTTTTCTTTAGATGATCCCCTTGATAAATCGAGACGATATTGGGGATGATCAGCCCTAAGAAAGGAATCGTCCCTACTGTTAAAACGACAGAAGCTGTGACCAGTGCAACAATACCTAGACCGATGTAAAGAACATGTTCATAACGAAGCCCTAGATTTTTGGCAAACTCCTCGCCCATTCCTGCAATCGTAAATTGATTCGCATACAGATAAGCAACGACCATCATGGGAACTGTTACATACATTAGCTCATATCGTCCTGACATAATCGTCGAAAAATCTCCCATGAGCCATGAAGAGATATTTTGAATTAAGTCATTCTGATAAGCGAAAAAGGTCGAAATCGAGCTAATGATATTGCCAAACATCAAACCCACGAGCGGAATAAAGATCGGATCTTTTAGCTGAACGCGATCCAGTATCTTCATAAACAGAAACGTCCCCGCTAGTGCAAAGAAGAACGCGACCAGCATTTTTTCGATCGGACTGGCTGATGCAAAGACAAGTAAAGAGACCAATATTCCCAGCTTTGCAGCATCCAAGGTTCCTGCGGTCGTAGGGGACACAAACTTGTTTCGGCTAAGTTGCTGCATAATTAAGCCACAAATACTCATACTGACACCAGCAATAATGATACTGATCAATCGTGGCAATCTGCTTGTAAAGAAAATCATGAGTTCATCATCTTTTGCCTGAAACAGACCCCATGGTGATATCTCTTTTGCTCCGAGAAAAAGCGAGATGAATGCAAAGACGACTAAGGCTAGAACCAAATAACGTTTTTTCATGACAATTTCCCTTAGTAAAAAATAAGTACAATTGATAAAAGCAATCTAATTGACAATAATGAAATTCATTATCAATCAGATCTAATGGTTATTATAGCATGAAATAATGATACGTCAATATGATAATGATAACTTTTCTCATTAAAAATTTCCTTATCTTATTAATTCCCTATATCAATGACTTTTACTTGCGCAACCCGATGCGCGCGAGATAAGCGGATTGCAAAGAAACCTGTGATGATCAGAAGTCCACAGATCATCCAAATGACGCCACTCCATCCGAAATAACTCAAAAATAGACCTCCTAACCATCCGATCAGACTCGAACCGATATAATAGAACAATAAATACAAGGAAGACGCATACAGCTTGGTTCGATGATCTGCAGTCATCCCAACCCACCCACTGGCGATACTATGACCAGCAAGAAAGCCCGAAGCAAACAGAATGAGACCAATGATAAGAATAAACAGATGACTGGATAGCGTCATGCATGCACCAAGCAAAGACATGCTGATCGTACAGATCATCAGCCGTGAACGTGAATATTTTTCGGTAAGGGTCCCAAAAAAATAAGGACTCCATGACCCCGCCAATTGAAAAATAAATAAAAAGCCAATTTCGGTTTGGCTTAATTGATAAGGTGGCCTAGATAAAGGAAAGCCAATATAATTAAACAACGCAACATAAGCGCCAAGTAAAATAAATCCCATCCCATAAATATAAAGGAGATTTTTGTTTTTAAACCCTCTTACCATCCCAGCAAACCAGCTTCCCAGTGAAAGCTTCCCTTTGCTAAAGTTTCTCGATTCAGGCAAGAAAAAAGAGAATAGCATGCTACACAGTAAACTAAATAACCCAAGCACAAAAATGGCAACATGCCATGAATAAAAATCCGTCAAACTACTGACAATCACTCTGCCAACAAACGCTCCCACTGCCGAACCACTTACATAAATCCCCATCATCCGTCCGAGATGCTTCGGGGTAACCTCTTCACTTAAATAGGTAATCGCAACAGCTGTAAATCCACTGAGAACAAACCCTTGAAGCATCCGAAAGAAAATCATCGTTTCAAAATTGGGACTATAGGCAGATAAGATTCCGAAAAAGGAAGCGAAAATTAATGAGACGCTCATCATCTTTTTGCGTCCCCATGCATTGGAGAAAAGAGTAGTAAACATCAATCCTGCGGCGAGAGTAAGCGTCGCAGCCGAAATCGTTAAACCAGCTGTAGCTGGCGAAAGATGAAACTGCTCGGCAAAGATATGGATCAGTGTCTGCGGATAATACAAAAGGGCAAACGTAGACATGCTCCCTAAGAGCATACAAAAAGAGATCCGCCGATAGGCAGGACTTCCAATCTCAAGCGATTGCACTTATAAACGCTCCTTTCTCCCTTTCTAGATATAGTAAACAGTGTACTCCGATCGTCCAGAGCATGTCCATGGCACGAACTGGATTAAAAATATTTTTTATTGTGATAAAAAATGAAAGAGCAGACTTCCAAAATGGAAAATCTGCTCTAAAACTTAAGCGAATTGAATCGCTACCGCACGCATCGGCGCACCATCTGCTCCTGATAGTTTAATGGGGAGCAACGAGAAAAAAGGTTGTGGAAAATCGATCGCTGCAAGGTTGGTTAAGTTTTCGATGATCACGCCACCATCACGCGCAATCATATGATGAACTGGATATTCATTGCTTCCGGTGTCATCAATACTAATCGTATCCAGGGCAAACGTTCGAATCCCACGATCTAACATGGCCTGAGCCGCTTCGACGGATAGATAAGGATGAGAAAAATATTGATCCGTTCCATTATAATCCGACCATCCTGTATGCAACACGACGATCTTTCCAGGCGTCATCTGAGATAAATAAGGACAAATCTCCTCCAAGGTGATCGGTTCACGAGGCTGTTTTCCCAAAACGGGAATGATGATCCCCTCACCAACAAAGAGAGAGAGATCACACTCCTCGATCGTCTTCCCTTCTTTCGCAAAATGATAAGGAGCATCAGCATGTGTCCCCGATTGGGAACCCATACAAACTTGGAGAAGATTGTAGCCATCCCGCTCAATCGTCGCGATGGGCTGAAAATCAGGCTGTGGATCTCCAGGATACACTTGCGTCTGCTCATGGATCTGTTGAGATAAGTCAACGATTTTTTTTATTTTCATCACACTTCATCCTATTCCCCAATGAAATTCATAGCTGCACTTGCAAGAGGCTTCTCTATTTCTTCCATCTTACCCCTTTTTCCTTTTAAAGATCTAGTAAACGTGGTCTCGAAAGGATCGGTTGCTTTTCTGCATCGGATCTCCTTTCTCGATATAAGTCGGACAATTCCTCCTCTTCTGTATACATTTTCATAATATAGGGAAAATATAGAATAATAACCACAAAACGGCAGGTCATATATTTGCAAAATTCAGCGAATTATATAAGGTAACGGAACAGCCAAATTTCATAAAAGACAAAAGGATTTCATAAGTATAATTAATTTATATTTTCATGGAGGATAAAGCCGAGTGACAAAAAATATGGAGTTAGGTCTATTTATTTCGCGTGTCATGTTAGGAATTTCCTTCTTTATTCATGGGTTTGCAAAATTTCAAGGAGGAATTGAGAAGACAGCGGGTTGGTTTGAGAGCATGGGGATTCCTGGATTCCTAGCCTATGTGGTTGCAACCATTGAACTGGTTGGAGGAGTGGCGATGATTTTAGGATTAGGAACTCAGGTCATCGCCGTGCTATTTGGAATCATTATGGTTGTCGCCATCCTCAAAGTAAAATTATCTGCTGGCTTTTTAGGTAATGGACAAATGGCTGGTTATGAGCTGGATCTTCTTCTGTTGGTACTTTCTACTCTGTTAGCGTTAAATGGGAGTCGCCTCTATTCCCTTGACCAACACCTCTACCCTCTCCGTTCCAAAAAAGGCTAACATTTATAATCAAGCAGAGCTGCTCTTTATAGAGCCAGCTCTATTTGTTTATTTATCCGTTTAATTAGACGGAACATCCAAAAATAAACTATTGACAAATAGTATAATTCAAACTATATTCAGAATAAAAACAACCCCTTTTATTTAATCTATTGGAAAAAATAGTTAGAGAATCTAAATAATGAGGGAGGTACCTTAAAATAGCCAGATCCCTGATTGAAAAGGCTTACATGCTCATCTATTCAAAATCTTTGCATGCGATATAGGAGGACCAGGATGAAGCGAATAATCATTACGCTATTTGCAGTATTATTACTAGCTGCTTGTAAATCAGCTTTTACTACTGACTCAGCGGTGGGCAATTGGACACTAAAATACCAAGAAGATCGATCAGGAAAGAAGACAAAGGATTGTCCAACGCAAATGGAACTACGAGAGGATAATAAGGCAACCATCTATGAAAAGAATGGCCAGAAAAATGAGATGGAGTACTATGTCCAACTGGATACCGAAAAACAATTGATCCTCTTTCCAGATTTAAAGGAAGAACGCGCAAATTTTTATTATTTACAAGAAGACTTCATTAAACTAGAATTTTGGGGAAGAGGAGTTGTTTGTGAATATGATAGAATGTAATTCATGATCCTCTTATATAGCATTGCAAAATGAATAGTATCATGATCGATTCCCCAGATCCAACGGACAACCTTCTTTCTCAAAGAAGAAAAGTCCTTGATTGGGGGATTTTTTTGAAGAAGTACTTTACAGGCATGAGTTATATGAAATAAGCTTAATATCATTGGCAATAACTAAGATAGGACTGACCGGTTATCAAGTTTTGATCTTTTCTTATATTCAGATACACGATCGATTGGATCGGCGTGGCTTTCCAAAGAATGATTCGAGGTGTGACGATGTGTCTATACAGCAGCGGAAAGATGAGCATATTCAGCTTGCGTTAAAACAAGATATAACTAGTAATTGCCTTACCACTGGATTTGAGAACTATCGTTTTCAACACCTAGCTTTACCAGAAATAAACTTTTCAGATATTACCTTATCGACTACCTTTTTAGGAAAAAAGCTACGAGCTCCTTTGCTGATTAGCTCCATGACGGGAGGAACGGAAAAAGCAGCAGAGATTAACAAAAATCTAGCCATTGCTGCAGAGGAAAAAGGCTGGGCGATGGGTCTTGGTTCCATGCGTGTCGCCATCGAATATCCGGAAGAAAGAGCGACGTTTCGAATTCGAAACTATGCCCCCAATATCCTGTTACTGGCCAATTTGGGAGCGATCCAGCTAAACTATGGCTATGGGATCGACGAGTGTCGTCAGATTATTGAGTTAGCGGAAGCCGATGCCTTGGTACTCCATCTTAATTCTTTGCAAGAAGTCTTTCAGCCGGAGGGAAATACACGCTTTGCCAAGCTACTTACCAAAATTGAGCAACTTTGTTCTCAACTAGAAGTCCCCGTCGGAATCAAAGAGGTAGGTTGGGGAATTGATGGAGAGCTCGCCAAACAGTTGGTATCTGTAGGAATAGCGTTTATCGATGTAGCTGGAGCGGGTGGTACTTCTTGGAGTCAAATCGAAAAGTATCGGACTTCTGATCCTTTACTCAAAAAAGCAGCAGCAGCGTTTCGTGATTGGGGCATTCCCACAAGCCAATGTATTCTCGACGTAAACAAGCAGACTCCATCTACTCCCCTCATTGCTAGTGGCGGATTATCGACAGGTGTCGATGCAGCGAAAGCGATTGCCTTAGGGGCGGATTTGGCTGGATATGGTCGTTCCCTTCTAGAACCAGCCCTTGCTCCTACACCTGAAAATATCATTGACCGCCTTTCTTTAATCGAATTAGAGTTGAAAATCGCCATGTTTGGGATTGGTGCTTCCCAAATTGAGCAATTACAAGCGACAGATCGACTGGTACTCGTTTAATTACCATAAAAAAGACTGGAGGTTATCATTCACCTCCAGTCTACCCTTTGGGCAAAATACGCAACTCACGCCAGCGTCCCCAACGGTAATAGCTCCAGGCGACGAACGCGCTGATGAGAAAGCTGGTGCCGATCCCATAGGCGATCCCTTGTTGCCCCAACCAACTTGAAAAAAGAGCAGTAAGCGGATAACGTAACACCCAAAAGGAGATAAAATTTAGGACCAAGATTTGCACCATCGCCCCTGCCCCACGGACAACACCATTTAGCACGAAGTTGATCCCAAGGAAGGGATAAAAAAAGCAAATCGCAGTAAGATATTGGACACCAAAGGAGATCGATTGCGGATTATCGATAAACAAGGAGAGTAAAAAACGTGGAAACAAATAAACGAGGAGGGCAATGGCAAAGGAGACACTCATAATCAAAAACGTCCCTTTTCGAGCGATCTCCGATACTCTCTCCCACTTCCCTGCCCCAATATTCTGCCCGGCCATGCTATTTACCGCTGAACCCAACGTCAGAATCGGAAGCATGATCAAATTGTCCATCCGTTGAGAAGCCCCGAAACCTGCTACGACATCCTCGCCAAATTGATTGACTACGCTCATAATCGCCATCATTCCCCCAGAGATGGCCATCATCTGCAATCCTGCTGGGATTCCCAATTTGAAGATCGCTTGTGTGTATTCCTTCTTAGGGAGATGCGGCTTCACATAGGGGATCAGTCCGGCGCGTTGCGTATACCGCAAAGCATAGATAAATGAAAAACCTTGAGAAATAATCGTCGCCAGCGCCGCCCCGATAACACCTAAACCGAATACAGAGATAAAAAGCGGATCCAAAACGGTATTGAGGATGACGGCGATGAAGACAAACCGAATCGGTGTCCGACTATCCCCCAATGCTCTTAATACTGTTCCAATAAAGTTATAACCAAACATAAAAATAATCCCTATAAAGTTGACGCGCAGATAATCGGTTGCCAAGGAGTGGATCGCAGGAGGCGTTTGGATCAACGTTAAGAGGAAGGGAGACAGGATATACCCTAGTAAGCCAATTCCGATGGACAACAGCGAAAAAACAACAATGAAGGCATTTAGTGATTCTTTAATACCTTGCTCATCTTTGGCTCCCTTGTGTTGCGCCAAGATGGTTAAAGTAGCCCCGTTCATCCCGATAATAAAAGATAACATCGTAAAAATGATCGTCGCTGAGACAGAAACAGATGCCAATGCATCAGATCCTAGCAAGTTACCAACCCAAAGACTATCAATGATCTGATATGACGTTTGCAGTAAATTGGTCAACAAGATCGGCAAAGAAAACCCGATCATCTGCTTTAGAATATTTCCTTTTGTGAAATCATAGCTCTTCGATGCCATCCAGTTTCTCTCTTTCTATACGATTATCTAAACTTTTCCCTTTACAAAGTCCATTATACTAAGAAAAGGTGTGTACCGTACAACCCTATTTTTTGAAGCTCTAATTTTATGATACCCTCATATATTTTTTGTAACGTTATTTTGTTGTTAAGTGAGTATCAAACAACATTATAGAAAATCAAGCCTTGTATTACTTTACCCCGATTGCTTCGAAGACGCCATCGGGTCGAAGCAGGAGCTTTAAGTTTAGTAGATGCACAAATCAATCGGATCGCTTCAAGGCTGGAAAATTTCTAATTTTTAATAATATATATTTAATATCAACAGAAATATACGCATATATTTAAACCATACCCGCGAAAAGAGGAGGAAAAAGGTTGGATGGTTTTGTTGCTCGCTCATTAGATGAAATTCGATTTTGGTCCCGCATTATGAAGGAACACTCTTTCTTTCTTCGGCTAAACTTTCGATGTGAAGATACTAGGCTTATTCAGGAAGCAAACTATTTTATTGATTTATTCGAAAAAATCGAAGATCGATCCCACTCCTATACATTTGAAACAGATCCGGAGACGATAGCAAACTTTAATACAGAAGTTTATCATGCTGCGACAAGTATTTGGGCATTTAAAAGAAAAGTATTGGGACTAGTCTTACGTTGTAAACTTCCTGGACAAAACAATCCCCCTTTATTAATTGATCATATCAGCAGAGAAGCAAAGTATTTCGCAAATCGTTTGAGAGAACTCAATACGGGAACGTTGGAACCATTACCTGATGCTATTATTAAAGAGAATGTGTTTTTCCTACGTATTATGGCTGACCATGCTAAGTTTATTAGTCATTTGTTGGATCCATCTGAGCGAAAACTCATAGAGCAAGCAAATGAATTCAGTCATGACTTCGATCAATTACTATTTCAAGCAATCGATTTGGAATCCATGCGTCCTCAATCTCAAACCTATCCACTCTTGGATCAATTTTTGGATCAAAATCGAGTATCCGTGAAATCATTGCGCGATTTTAAAAAAACAGCACGCGAGTTGATTGACGCGTGCCGAATCAAAAGTATCATTCATCCATTATTAGCAGATCATGTTTTCCGAGAAGCGGAAAGATTTCTTGCTATTATTGATTCATTTGAAAAACATCTAAATGACCAACATTGTAAGAAATAACGGAGAAGCATTTAGAGCTTTACTTCTCCTTCCGCATTAGATCGTATGGCGCGACGGGATGATCCACTTTTATTTTCACTTTTTGCATTGGATGACGTGCCGCATCCAATTCGTTTCCTTCTTCATCCCAGATCGCGTCGATGCGTTGGATAAACTTGTCGCGTTTTGGTCCGACAAACTCCACTTCTTGCCCGACTTTAAAATGATTCCGCTGTTCGATCAGAGCGATTTTTGTCTCTGGATCATAATCGAGAACCAAACCGGCAAAATCATAGGCAGCCATTTTCGGAGGCAGACCAAAGATTTGATCTTCTTCCGTCGGATTGTGAAAATAAAATCCAGTGGTCAATGGTCGGTTGGCTGCTTTTAAGATTTCTTCTTTCCACTCCGGCTTAAATCGGAAACCTTCGGGATCTTCACAATAGGCATCAATCACCCGACGATACGAATTAACGACGGTGGCAATATAGTGGATGCTTTTCATCCGTCCCTCAATCTTGAGCGAATCAACGCCTGCATCGATCAATTCTGGAATGTGTTCAATCATACAGAGGTCTTTGGAGCTCATCGTAAACGGTTGATCCCCTTCTTCGAAGAGAGCATTTTCCTCCCCGTCCAATTCTTCAAATAAATCATACTTCCACCGACAAGACTGGGCACATCCACCTCGATTGGCATCACGACTCGTCATATGGTTGGATAAAACACAACGACCCGAATAAGAGATACACATCGCCCCGTGGATAAATGCCTCTATCTCGATATCGGTATGCTGTTTGATTTTGCGGATTTCGTCCAGAGAAACTTCACGCGCCAACACGACCCGAGGAATTCCTTCGTTTGCCCAAAATTGAACGGTTTGCCAGTTGGTAATCGATGATTGTGTACTGATATGGATTTCCAGCTCAGGCGCTGCTTCGCGACAAATATCTACGACCGCCGGATCAGCGATAATCACCGCATCAATCCCTATTTGGTGCAAGGTTTGAAAATACTCCGCCATTCCCTCAAAGTCTTCATTATGAGCCATGATATTGGCAGCGACAAATACTTTTGCGCCATGTTTATGAGCAAAAGCGACGCCTTCTTTCATATCTTCATAAGAGAAATTTCCTGCTTTCGAGCGAAGCCCATATTTTTGCCCTCCGATATAGACGGCATCCGCCCCATACAATACAGCAAATTTCAACTTCTCCAGATTCCCTGCCGGAGCAAGCAACTCAGGCTTTTTTATCTTGGTTTTCACTGTCATGGTTGTCACCTCTCTCTAATAAATTTGCTCTTTAAAGTAAAAGCCGGTACCAAGTGGTCGATTGGCTGGTTGAATTTTTTGCAACTCGGCAACGAGATCCGGATTGACAGGATCCTGTGGATCTTGCAGCAAAGCATCGATCGCCCGCCGATAGATCGATACCACCTGGGTATTGTAATCGATCGATTTGCGAATCCCTTCAATGTAAAAACAGTCTACCCGATTTTCAATCAGCGGACCGAGATGTTCCAACATACAAATGTCCTCATTGCTCATCACATGTGTACCATGCTGATCTTCGAAAATCGGATACTGCTCTTCTTTCCGGACATGCTCTTTAAGTAAAAGCGGTTCTTCCCGCGCTTCTTCTCGTTGTTGAAAGCGGAAATAGTTGCTGACCAGCTCCCGCTTCGAATGGAAAATACAGGTCATCCCATGCACCTGTACTTGAATCGGAATCGGACTATGTCGTTTGATCTCCAACACTTCCGTTAGCGAAAGCTCCCGAGCCAGTAACGCTCGTGTCGCTCCTCGTTTTGCCCAAAACTGAACCGTGCGATAGTTCGTCGAAGTCGTCTCCGTATTCCAATGTAGTCCGAGCGTCGGAGCCACCCGCTTTGCTGTCATAAAAACAGCTGGGTCTCCAAAGACAATGCCGTCCACCTTGATCTCAGCCAGCTGCCCGAGGTATGGCTCCAATCCATTCAAATGCTCATGATGAAGAAGAGCATTAACTAATACATAGACTTTTTTCCCCTGCGGATGGGCCAGTTGAACCGCCGCTTCGATCATCGTTAAATCAAAATGACCGGAGGCTCGCAGCGCATACCTTGTATCTCCCACTGTCACCGCATCTGCGCCCGCTGCCAAGACTTTTTCCACTTCAGCGAGACTCCCTGAGGAAATAATCAGCTCAGGAGCTTGTAAACCCATGTAGAACGTCCTTTCTCTCTATTTTTATTAAAACAAAGTGTTGTCAAGAATATTCCAACGCAAACAGGCACCCGATCGTCGTGATGCCCATGTCAACTAAAGACTATGCAACTTATGCAACGATAAACTTAATTATATGCTATCTATACCTCTAGGTAAACAAAAAAGGCGGTTAAGGACTTCCTTCATATCATTGGACAAATAAAAACCCAACTTCCAGCGGATCGGGATGGAAATTGGGCTTGGCTCTATTTTAGATCGATACGGCATATCTCTTCGGCTCAATCATCGTATAATAGAGAAGATCGAAATGAACGGTTTCACCGATCACCAGCGTTTGTGAAGGACTGAGCGGTAACATACAGGTAAATCCCCCTGATCCCACTGCCTTCCGAATATCTCCATGCCATTTGGTGATTACGCCCGTATTTTGAGCCACCGCTCTCATCCACTCTTCCATTTTCTGGTCTCCCCATTTAGCGCGAAGAGCGGCTACATGAGCAATAAATGAACCATTTCCACCACGAGTGATGGCAAACTTCCCTTTCCATCCTCCCGCTTTTTGTAATTCGTTAATGAAAATGATAATCATTTTCTTTCAAAGGTGATATTGCCATGAATGATAATCATTGTCAATTCTAATTATCCGAACTTCTCCCTATTCACTGAAATTTGTATCTTGGGGGAAAAAAACGACACCTATATTCAATAGGCGTCATGAGGGTTTAAGTCAAATTTCATTTGTACTTATTCTACTTCATAATATCCGAGAATAGAAAAATACCTTTATTAGGTTTATGCTGGTCACAAAAAACTTATTCATCATTTCCCGCTTTTATGATGCAATTCCTTCTAATATGATGTATTATAATGAAAATTATAATATATTCACTCCTGTTACAATTAAGGAAAAAGCTAGTGATAGTATCATGGGAGTAAAAAATAATCCTTCTCTTCATTTAAAAATATAGGAATAAAATTTCTACAGTGAATTTATAGAAAAATCATGAATTAAATAAAGGAGAAAACCACTTTGATAGATAATTTAATTGTAGGTACAAAAGCAACCACGTTAGAAAGGAGTAATATACTTGAATGAAAATCATCAAAGTACCTACAATTAATGACTCGGAAGGTGACCATATTACCCTCTTTAAGATTTGGAAAGAAGCCCTTTCTTCAGAAAGAGATATTCTATTAAATTTCGAAAATTGTTATTTCCTTCGCCAAAATGCAGTTGCTTTTTTAGGAGGATTGGCTAGGATGATTAATTGCCAAAAACGTACTCTAATATTCAACTGGGATTCAATGAGAAAAGAGATCCGTGCCAATCTAAGATACAATCGATTCATCTCCGTTTTTGGTCAAGAGCCCCTTGATGAAGATTTTCCTAGTAGAAACGCAATACCCTATAGGGAAGATTATAGTATGAATGTTCGAGAAATTGGAAGGTATCTTCAAGAAGATTGGCTTGGGCAAGGATGGGTTCATGTTAGTGAAAAATTAAAAGATGAAATAATGAGTAGAATGTTCGAAATTTACTCTAACGCATTTGAACACAGCAATTCACAAATAGGAATCATGAGTTGTGGGCAACATTATCCTAAATTACGTGAATTAAGACTTACTGTGGTTGACTTTGGAATAGGCATACCTAGTTCGGTCAGAGCTCATTTAAGAACTACTGAAATGGATGTAGAAGAAGCTTTGAAATGGGCGTTTAAAAAAGGGAATTCTACTAAATCTGAATCTACTGTCGCTCGTGGTCTTGGACTCGATTTGCTGAAAGAATTTGTAAGTATTAATGAAGGAAGTTTGGAAGTATACAGTAATAACGGCTATGTGGCAATAAATAAAGATGAAATAACCTATCGCAAGATCCCTGTTGAGTTTAACGGCACCCTTATAACGATCACTATAAAAT
This sequence comes from Thermoactinomycetaceae bacterium, assembly GCA_025449975.1. GTDB lineage: Bacteria > Bacillota > Bacilli > Thermoactinomycetales > Thermoactinomycetaceae > Thermoflavimicrobium. Next base: position 32,107 of record JANWIG010000020.1, on the reverse strand, counting down.
GTGATGAGAAAAAATACTACTGTTTTAAAACAGAAAATCCTTTTAAATGGGAGGACTAAATATGAAAATACAAGTTCACTCTTTAATCGGTCCAATTTGTGTGACCTTAGAAGATGGGCAAAAAGTCTATAGTAGAATCTATCCTGAATTAGAAAAGAAAAGACAGGTTGAATTGGATTTCTACGGTGTAAATATTTTTGCTTCACCCTTTTTCAATTCGGCAATTGGTCAATTGTTTAGGGAATTTACTAAAGAAGATCTTAAAGGATTACTCATCATTCGAAATCTAAATCCTACTGGAAACAATGTGCTGAAAAAAGTAATAGAGAATTCAAGTCAATATTATCAGAATCCATCTTACAAAGAAATGGTTGATCAAGTAATAGAGAAAATCAAGGAGGAGGAATAATGAGTATTAACTACACAATCTCTTCGAAGGTAGTAGACATAACACAAGATTCTCCTAAACCGTCTGATTCTTTTCTCGTAGATACAAATGTTTGGTACTGGTTAACCTATACAAAGGCAAGTATGCTTCGGCAATCATCTCACTACATATCTTATATCCCAAAGGTACTTAACTCCCAAGCACGCTTGTATTGGTGTGGCTTGTCCTTATCTGAGTTGGCTCATCTTATTGAAAAAGCGGAAAGGGAAATCTACAACCAGACGCAGCAATTGAATATGAAAACGAAGGAGTATCGTCACATTCCTCATGAACGACAAAATGTAGTCAGTGAAATAAATACCTCTTGGAGTCAGGTAAAGGCAATGGCTCATCCCTTACCTGCATTCGTAATAAACACCGAGACTTGTGACAATGCTTTATCTCTTATGAATAGCCAATATTTAGATGGATATGATCTTTTTATCGTAGATTCGATGATCTCGCAAAATAATATATTAAATATTATTACTGATGATGGCGATTATGCTTCAGTACCCGGTATTACTGTTTTTACTGCAAACCAAAATGTTATTCGTGCTGCAAAAATGCAAGGCAAATTAACTGTTCGATAAAATGTGATCGATACATAAAGAATCCAAACAACTTTTGAAAGAACAAGTATTGATTAGATGTTCGATATTCAGATAATTCCATCTTTACGCAATATTATTTGACCAATCGCTTCGGTTGGTACAAATAGTTTATGTTTCAAACATCCGTCTTAGCCTAATAGAGTTAAAATTCAAATAAAAACCTAAGTAATACTTCAAACACCTAATCAAATCTTTAGGGTTCTATTTCTTATTTATTCCGATTCTATATAAATCTCTCTCTCGGTTTTTCAGTTAATTATTTTACTAATTTATGAAACACATCCCAACCAAACAAAAAACCCTAGGGCAAATTTCCCTAGGGTTTTCAGTCTCATCCTCTTAGATAAACAGACTTGTTCCAGATTGTTCAGCAGCGGCTAGGAAAGTGGCGACGCCGCCGAATTCGAGGCCATCGATCAGCTCTTCTTCTTTGATGCCCATGACATCCATGCTCATCGTACAAGCTACCATGCGGACACCAGCTTCTTTGGCATGTTTAATCAGGGTTTCTAAGCTATCGACGTTCTTTTTGTCCATCATATATTTCATCATTTTTGCACCAAAGCCAGCGAAGTTCATTTTGGAAAGCGGCAGTTCTCCAGGACCTTTTGGCATCATCATGCCGAACATTTTTTCGAGTGATCCTTTTGGTACTGGAGGTGCTTCTTTTTTACGCAGCATATTGAGTCCCCAGAAGGTGAAAAACATCGTGGTTGGTTTCCCCATCGCTGCGGATCCTGTCGCAATAATCATTGAAGCCATGGCACGGTCCAACTCTCCGCTAAAGACAATGATGGATGTACCGTTTGGTCTAGGAGCGCTCTGTTCCGCAGCTGTAGCGGGTGCTGTTCCTGCAGTGGAAGAAGCTCCTTTCTTTTGAAGTTTGACTTCTAAAACGCCATCTTTCCATTGTTTATCTAAAATCGTATGACCAAATTTTTTACTCCATGACTCAATATCTTGGGAGAAACCAGAGTCAGTCGCCCGAATCTGGAGAATATCTCCATCGTTCATCTCTTTCATCTTTTTACTTACTTGTAAGATAGGACCAGGGCATTGCAATCCGCATGCATCTAGCTGAACGACATTTCCTGTTCCTGCCTGTGTTTTTGGTTGTTCTTGTGTTTGTTTCATAAAAATCTCCTCTCTTTCCTTTGGTTTTGATTGACGTGTTGCCATTTTATACGTTTTATATCCTCCATCGAGGTTGCGAACTTGGAAGCCGGACTGTTTAAGGATCCGCGTTGCAAAATAACCGCGTTGTCCGACTTGACAGTAAACATATAAAGGTTGATCTTTAGGAATCTCACTTAAGCGTTCACGTAGCTGTCCAAGCGGAATATTGATCGCGCCTGGAATCGCCCCCATTTCATATTCGATCGGCTCCCGAACATCGATTAACAGGCCTCCTTGCTGCAACTTCTCTTCCAGCTCATGCCATTGCACGGTATCTAGAAGTTTGGCCCGAATATTGGAAGCGACAAATCCCAAGAAATTGACGGGATCTTTGGCTGAAGAATAAGGGGGAGCGTAAGCCAATTCCAGCTCAGCTAAGTCTTCTACAGTAAGTCCTGCTTTGATCGCTGTTGCTAAAACATCGATCCGTTTATCTACCCCTTTTTGCCCGACAACCTGTGCGCCGAGGATTTTGCCACTGACTGGATCAAAGAGCAGTTTCATCGCTAATGGAGTCGCACCAGGATAGAAACCAGCGTGGGACTGTGGCTGAACATGAGCCGCTTGATACCGTGCTCCCATCTTTTTAAGTGTTTTTTCAGAGCTACCGGTAACCGCTGCGGCAAGCTGACAAGCTTTGACGATCGAAGTACCAAGTGTCCCATGATAAACAATAGGATGCCCTGCAATCTGATCTGCTACCAATCGTCCTTGCCGACTTGCTGGTCCAGCTAGTGGGATCAGGGCAGGTTGACCATGAATCCAATCTTTTACTTGCACAGCATCGCCCACGGCATAAATATGAGGATCAGAGGTTTGCAATTGATCATTGACAATGATTCCTTTGCGAATTCCCAGCTCCAAGCCCGCTTGCTCAGCGAGGCGTGTATCTGGTGTTACTCCAACGGCTAGGATCACCATGTCTGCTGGCAAAACGTTTCCGCTTTTTAAAACCACCTGTTTTCCTCGTTGCCGAAACTCACTCACTTCCTCTTGGAGATAGAGCTGAATGCCTTCTGCTTCGAGATGATCTTCAACAATCGCGGCCATTTCGGGATCGAGTGCGGGTAAGAGATGATCCGCAAGCTCGACCAATGAGACATGCCAGCCGAGATTCTTTAGGTTCTCTGCCATCTCGATGCCGATGAAGCCACCGCCGATGATCACGGCATTTCCCTTCTCGCTTTCTGCTTGTTGTTTGATTTGGTCCATGTCTGAGAGGTTACGTAAGGTATAAAGGTGATCTGCCTCAAGTACTCCAGGTAAATTAGGAACAATCGGTTTTACGCCAGGTGAAAGGATCAATTTATCATATTTTTGGACGAAAACTTCATTGGTCTGAAGGTTTTTCACTTCGATCTCTTTCTGTTTGCGATGAATGGCGATCACTTCATGTTGTACTTTTGCTTTGATTCGGAATCTCTCCCACATCCGTTCCGGTGTTTGCAAAAGCAATTTTTCACGTTGCGGAATCACTCCGCCAATATGATACGGAAGCCCACAGTTGGCAAAGGAGATCTGCTCTCCTCGCTCAAATAGGATGATCTCAGCCTGTTCATCCAGACGACGTAGACGGGTAGCGGCAGATGCTCCACCCGCAACACCGCCAATGATGACATAAGTGCGACTCATATATTCCTTCACCTCTAACGTAATATTTATATATAACGATAAATAGATATATTAAGATGCGAATGCCTAAAAAGACATTCACTCCATAAACAGTCTCTCTAAAAACAAACGCATTTTTTCAGAAGCAACATAATAATAGATTTCAGTGCCTTTGCGCTCACTCGTTACAATCCCTGCTTCTTTTAATCTCGTCAAATGTTGTGAGATCGTTGACTGCGGCATTTGCAATCCACAGTGCATGGTAGTCACATTGCATGCCCCATGTTCCAACAATCCTTTGGCGATACATAGTCGAACAGGGTGCGACAGCGCTTTAAGGCATTTTGCTTTCTTTTCATAGATGGAAAGATCTACTGGTTGATTTGACAACATCAACCTTCACCTCATTCATTTATATATCCAGATATTACGATATATCGATAGAAAAAGCAAGACCTCTTACGTAATGTTTTTTCTAAAGAGTAGCTTCCTCTTTTTGGAACAGTATTAGTTTCCCCAGCTTCCCTACTTTTCATTTGTTATTAAGTTGTATAGATACAGATTTTGGGAGTGATGGCTAGATGAAACTGCTTGATTTACGTGTAGTGTAGACTTTGCTTTTAAAAAATGATTTGGTTCCGCTGGGAGTGAGCATATTCTTGTTGTGACTTGCCTCTTCGGAAAGTAAAGCAGATTAAGGAGAAGCCGTAGGAGTCGTTTCCTCTTCTTAGAAAAAGGGATTTGGGTGGCCATCATGGCCACCTTTTTTCCTTGCTATTTCTATACCAATTATGCTCCTTCATTCCCAACCGTTTGCTGTTTCACTACTCTCCCATTGCCCATTAGTCCAACGACAATGGCTGCGATCGCTAGCGGGATCAGAGCCATGAGAAAAGTAAAGGTAATGGATGAGGACATCGCGTCTATGATTCGATCCAAGACAAAACTCGGGATACTGCTTCGTTCGCTCGCTTCCAAAATCGCACTAGGGTCTTCGAGATTAATCCCACTTGGTATCGGCATGCCTTTAAAATAACTGCTAAGATCATTGGTAAACATTTTATTTTGAATCGCCCCAAAGATCGTAATTCCGACTGTCATCCCCAAAGAGCGGAAAAATGCATTGGTCGAGTTGGCTGACCCCCGATATTGCGGCTCCAAGTCGTTGAGCGATGCCATCGGTAGTAAGGAGAAAGAAAAGCCTACACCAATTCCGGCAATCACCATATAGACAGTGAGTAACCACCGCATGGTATCTGGTGTAATCGTAGTCAATAAATACATACCGCTTAAGAAGAAAATAATGGAGAAGATCATTAGATTGCGAAAGCTCGTCTTCGTTTGAAACACCCCGCCAATTCCGCTACCCACGACCGATCCAAGCATCATCGGGGTTAAAATCATGCCGGCATTGGCCGCTGTCCCACCGTAAACGGCTTGCACGAAAATCGGAATATACACAGTCAAAATAATAAAAGTGGCTCCATAGATAAACGCCAATATTTGCGAAGTGGCAAACAGACGACGTTTAAACATCCAAAAAGAGATAATGGGATCCGATGCTTTTCTCTCAGCGTAGATGAAAAGGAGAAACAGGACAACAAATCCTGCAATTAAACTGATGATTTGGACCGAATTCCATGCGTATTCGGTTCCACCTAGTTCCAAAGTAAACATCAGACAGACAACTGCTCCAACCAGCGTAATCGCTCCCCACCAATCGATTTGTTGTTTGGTATGGATGGGCGATTCTTTATAGTAACGAATAATGAGAAAAAGAGAAATCAGCCCGAGCGGAATGTTGACATAAAATATCCAATGCCAGCCGATATATTCCGTAATATATGCACCCAACAAAGGACCAGCGACACTGGACAGACCAAAAACGGCTCCCAACAAGCCGGTCATTTTCCCGCGCTGTTCAACTGGGAAAACATCAAAGACAATCGTAAAAGCGATCGGCATCAACGCCCCTCCACCAATGCCTTGGATCGCACGAAAGATACTTAACTGTACGATGCTTTGAGCTAACCCACATAAAATAGAACCAACTAGAAAAACAATTAATCCAAAGATGAAGAATCGCTTCCGTCCAAACATATCCGATAACTTTCCAAAGATCGGCATCCCCGCCATCACAGCAACCATATAAGCTGAGGTCACCCAAACAAATTTATCTAATCCGCCTAGGTCAGCCACGATCGTCCCCATTGCTGTCGCAACAATTGTATTATCCATTGCGGACATTAAAATCCCGATCAGTAGCCCGACAATCACAAGCCGGAGATTGGTTTCTTTTGCTATCATCCATTTTGCTCCCTTCGTATCCCCTAAAAAGTTGAAGATCCATTATAACCAGTATTTGCATAAAATTTATTCCTTATATAGCTTTGCCCATTCCAAGTGAATGATCTCCGAGGGATGTAGTTTAGATCCCATGATTTCTAGCCCAGATGCTTACCTGATTAGTCAACTGGAATAACAGCTGCGTTTTTTTATACCGGTTGCGCTCAGTCTTGAGCAGTTTCTTCTGATCCATTTAGATACTCCTTCATCAACTGCCGTTTGCGCTTCTCCCACTCCTCATCCAGTCCTTCCAAGCGTTCAAACAACAATTCGCATAATAGCTTGATTTTCATCAACCGGTATTTGATCATTTGGTTTTTCTCTGTTTCTCCTGAAAGATCTGTTGGCCATTCAGCCAATACTTCTTTTAGAAAGCCTGATAAGCGCTGAAGATTGGTCAATCCGTGTTCGATCATCACCCAGTCGATGTTCTCAGCCAACTGATAATAATCTTTGCGATCGCTGGGTTTGGAGGTCTTATAACACATTCCCTGCTCCTCTAAGATCCGGATCCGCTGACTAACGGCTGCTTTGGTAACGCCCAATTGTTCCGCCATCTCTTGTAAACTGAGCGGCTGAGTCGAAAACATTAAGAGCGCAAAGAGCTGCCCCACCAAATGACTATTTCCACCGAGCCCATATGAATGAGTCATGCCGTCACTAAACTTTTGTTTTAGCTTCGCCAACACAACCTGATCCAAACAAGCACCCCCTCGGCGTTTTTATCGTTAACAATGTCGTTAACATTATATATGACAATGATCTTATAAAACAATACTTAAATAACTAATTTGTATAGAAATTTATCAATCTACGATGTAGTTTGCCTTGCTTTTGCATCTATAACTCAGCTGTCACCATAAATAAAAAAGATTCCCATAATTCAAACCGTAGGCTTTCTGACGGCATTTCTTGTATAATCGAACATGTGAGCGGTGCTCATCCTGTTTGTAGCAGGTTTGTTCCTAGGTACATCATGGTATAGGGTTCTGGTGGCGAACAAATCTCTTTCACTGAGTAAAGCCATAAGAGTGGGTAAGGTAAAAGGAACTAGAACACTGGTAACAGGCGTTCCGCCCATATGGGTACATTCGAACCATGTGGGACGGGATGATGGCATACCCCTAAATTTGGGTATTGTTCAAAACGGAAACGGACTGCGAACGCGAATGACCCAAGAATCCCACGGTTTCAGCGGTGGAGAGTATCAATGTAAACTTCATAATAGATATACTCTCCCTATACATTTCAAACAAACCAAATCTTATTCCCATACTTAGGAGTGGAAACCGATGAAAGTACGATACATACATCCTTTCCCTGTAGATGAACAAGAAATGTCTCAAATTCAGTCACAGCTCAGAAATCGGGTAGAAATCATCCCCTACTCAGGAACTCCGACATATGTTTGCGGAGTGGATCTTGCCTACTTTGCAGATCAGGCGATAGCTGTATTGGTCGTGATGAATTATGCAAGCAAAGAGATCGTCGAAACGGTCTATCATCAAGATCTCGTTTCTTGTGAATATCGTCCTGGCTTTTTAGCCTTTCGTGAACTACCGATCTTCTTAAAAGCATGGGAAAAGCTAAAAACCAATCCCGATTTGGTCTTTTTCGACGGCAATGGTCGGCTTCATCCGCAGCGTGTCGGGATCGCCACTCATGCCTCTTTCTTTATTCAAAAACCAACCATCGGGATTGCCAAAAATCACTTCCTAGGTAGCTATCAACCGCCTGAGCTTATTCAAGGCAGCTTTTCCTATATTTATGATCAGGAAGAAGTGATCGGCGCCGTTCTCCGCACGCAAACCAGGGTAAAAGCGGTTTATGTCTCGATCGGCAATTGGATCGATCTTCAAAGTTGCATCGACTTCACCATGCACTTCGTCGGTCCCAATAGTCGGATCCCTGAGATCACCCGTCAAGCCGATCTTCTAACACGCCAATTACGCCGAAAGGCAGATCCAGCACCATAAATAGAAAAAGACTTGAGTAGACCTAAAGTAGCTCAAGTCTTTTTCTATTTATATGTTGATGCTATCTAAAGCTCCTGTTACTGCTCCATATCGGATCAAACCCATCACCAAACGTAATAATGATAATTCCTATGATCTAATGCTTGTTCCAATGGCCATTTATTTATTGGTAATGAGGTTTCAGAATAGACAAGTAAAATAACCATAAAACTCTATACAACAGAAACAAACAAGAACATTATTGTTTGTGGGGATGATTAGGAGAGCTATTTTCTGTATAATCAAAGATATGATCCATACGTCTACTTATAAGTAGAAAATATACCATTTTATCCCCGATCTTCTCTTGCGAAAAAGATATACAAAGATGAAACACAAGTGTTATCCTATGATAAGATCGTTGAATCTCAGTAATGCTTACATATTTACAAACTCGTGATGGTTAGACATACAAACTAACGAGATTTTTCAAGTGAAAGGACGAGATCATATGCTCATTCAACCCAGGTTTCGTGGTTTTATTTGTACGACCGCTCATCCCGAAGGTTGTGCCCAACAGGTAAAGGAACAAATCGACTATGTGCAAAGCCAAGGAAAGATCGATGGACCTAAAAATGTGCTCGTCATCGGTGCTTCGACCGGTTATGGACTCGCTTCGCGGATTACTGCCACGTTTGGCTCAGGGGCTTCTTCGATCGGCGTCTTCTTTGAACGCCCAGCCTCTGGTAGAAGAACAGCGACGGCGGGCTGGTACAATACAGCTGCCTTTGAAAAAGCGGCGCATGCTGCGGGCTATTATGCGAAAAGCATCAATGGAGATGCCTTCTCCAATGAAATCAAACAGCAAACGATCGATCTCATCAAAAAAGATCTCGGAAAAGTGGACCTAGTTATCTATAGTCTGGCTGCTCCGATTCGCGTTCACCCTGAAACAGGTGAAAAATTTAGTTCGGTGATCAAGCCGATTGGTCAGCCTTATTCCAATAAGACCGTCGATTTCCATAATGGCACTGTTTCCGAAGTGACGATTCAGCCGGCGAGTGAGGAGGAAATCCGTCAAACGGTTGCTGTGATGGGTGGCGAAGACTGGGAAATGTGGATTCGCGCTCTCAAAGAAGCGGATGTGCTGGCTCCTGGCGTGATTACTCTCGCCTACTCCTACATTGGACCGGAAATTACCCATGCGGTCTATCGCAATGGTACGATCGGACGAGCCAAAGACCATTTGGAAGCGACCGCCAAATCATTGCAAAGCGAATTGGAATCACTCGGTGGACAGGCGTATGTCTCCATTAACAAAGCCGTAGTGACCCAATCTAGCTCTGCCATTCCTGTTGTCCCCCTCTACATGTCGCTCTTATTTAAAGTGATGAAAGAAAAAGGGCTTCATGAAGGATGCATCGAGCAGATGTATCGTCTCTTTAAAGAGCGTCTTTATACAGAAAGCACTCCGATCGATGAAGAAGGGCGGATTCGCATCGACGATTGGGAGATGCGGGCCGATATCCAAGATGAGGTAACGAAGCTGTGGCAACAAGTAAATACAGAAAATCTGAAAGAACTATCCGATCTTGAAGGCTACCGGAAAGGCTTCTTCCAGCTATTTGGCTTCTACTGCGATGGTGTCGATTATGACAAAGAGACGGAACCGGCCATTGCTATTCCGAGCATCGAGTAATCGCTAAAAACACCTACATCCCGTACCGATGTAGGTGTTTTTCTTATGATCTATCATCCAATATTTATCATTTTATATATAATAATATTGATCACACCTTGTTTTGAAGGAGGCGTTTCTTATTAAAAACCAAAGAAACCAAAAGGTCTATCGCTTATGGGCCCCCATCTATGATCGTGCGATGGAGAATACGCATTTCCTACAAGCGAGGAAGCGCGCCTTATCCTTACCTCATTATCCTCAGCAAGCCAAAGTATTGCTCGTTGGGGTTGGAACAGGACAAGATCTTCCTTTTCTCCCCCAGGGATTGCAAATCACGGGGATCGATTTATCTGAAGAGATGTTACAACAAGCACGCCAAAAAAAGACACATCCGTCAATCGAACTTATAAAGATGAATGCCGAAAATCTATCTTTTCCTGATAATCATTTTGATGTCGTCATTATGAATCTGATCCTTTGCGTGGTAGAACAGCCAAAAAAGAGCATGGCTGAAGCGGTACGTGTCGTAAAGCCACGAGGACAGATCGTCGTTTTTGATAAGTTCCTCACCGATTCCAAGCAGCGAACCTGGCTACGAAAAATGTTTAATCCAATCACTACACGACTAGGAACCGATATCACCAGACCATTTACTCCTCTTTTGGAAGGATTGCCTGTCAAAGTGGTTCATCAAGAACCATCCATCCTCAAGGGATTTTTTCAAATCTATTTGCTTGAAAAAACGAGCGAGAACAAAAGCTAACCGAAAAGAATCTTCTATTCTTTGGGGTTAGCCTTTTTTAAAGCTCCAGCTAAATACAGGTCAACTGCAAAAGAAAAACTCTCGTCTGTCTGCACATCTAAACCAAACGCTCCCTGTTGTTTCAGCATGGAAAATCCGTGGATAAGACTTCGCAATCCGCGGATGATATGGATGCATTGCGTCTCTTCCATTCCAAATGGGCGGAGAAGCTCCAAAAGCAGTCCAACAATCCGATCGCCCGCTTGCTGGATTTGTCGATCTTCATACACGATGATTGCCGCCTGATAGAGTCCAGGATGCTTTTGACTATATTCGTAATAGACGTGGCAAAACTCACGAATCGCCTCTTCTCCGGCTTTTCCGATCAATGAGCGCAATAGCATCTCTTCCAATTCGCGCAAAGTATGAAGCGCGATTTCTTTGCGAATCTCTTGTAAGCCACGAAAATGATTGTAAAGTGAAGGGGGACGCACTCCGAGTTCCTTGGCTAACAGCGCCAAGGTTACCTTTTCCATTCCCAACTGATCTACGAGCTGAATCGCTGTCTGTAATACTTTTTCCCTATCTAGCCCTTTTCGCAAGGAATTCCCCCTCCTTTTCTCCCCATTTTCTCTCTGCTCGCGCAATTGCTTCTTCTAACATAGCAGACAGATTTTCGATCATCCTCCCATGCCCGACCGCGATAAGTGACGGAGTAAGCGCCAAAATCTTCTTGGCACTTTGGAGAGCGAGCTCTGGACTCCATGTCGCCCATGCTGGAAAAGGGAACTGCCAGCGCAGATCACCCGAAACGGCTACACCGCCGCGAGTCTGTAAAGCATCTCCGACGATCATCGCCCGACTTCGTTCATCAAACAGAGAGATCGATCCTGGGGTATGACCAGGGGTAGCGATCACACGCAGTGAACCGATTTGCTCTCCCTCATGCACCAACTGATCTGGTTGGGTCTTGATATTTTTCGGTATACCGCCACGGATCGGGGTATTCGGTTCATCGGCGTCCAACCGAATGTCGTTCTTGAGAAGTCTGCTATCTCTTTTGGAGATGATCACTTGAGTATCTGGTAAAGCCTCTTTTAAACGATCCAACGAACCCACATGATCTTCATGCGCATGGGTCAGAACAATTCGGGTGATGGGTTTACCGATATTGTGGGCCGTTTGTAAGATCGCTTTATGGCTATATGGCAATGCACAATCGATCAACGTGAGTTCCTTCTCTTCTTCCACCAAATAGCAGTTAACCGGAAACATTCGCGGCAAAAAGGTCAACTGATACAAGTATCCTTTTTGGATGAAACGCATGATGACTCCCTCCTTCACAAACCAAAATCTAAAACTAATCATATTAGCTATTATACTAATAAGATTAGTTTTAGCAAGTATAAAACGGATGAGTTATCGTTTATCTTTCCCCTCATCCGTTAACTGCTTCACTTTTTGGCGTTATTTCTTTAATAACTGCACCTCTTCCGATGTCAATTCACGGTATTCCCCCAGAGCCAAAGAAGGATCTAGATGCAGAGGTCCCATCGCGATCCGCTTTAGATACAACACCTTTTTCCCCACCGCTGCAAACATTCGCTTAACTTGATGGAATTTTCCTTCATAAATGGTTAATTCAATTTCCGACTGTCGGTCCCCTGCGGTGAGAATCTTCAGCTGACCGGGCATGGTTTTGTAACCATCCTCCAAAGTGACTCCCTGATGAAAGAGTTCGACTTCCGCTTCGGTCACTTTCCCCGCGATCTTGGCATAGTATGTTTTGGGGACAAGCTTTTTTGGCGACAGCAGCTGATGGGCTAGAGCTCCATCATTCGTAAGGAGCAACAAGCCTTCCGTATCTTTATCCAGTCTCCCTACGGGGAAAGGAGCAAAATGCTGAAATTCGGGAGAAAGCAAATCGACGACCACTTTGGCGAAACGGTCCTCGGTTGCCGATATGATACCAGCCGGTTTATTTAGCATCAGATAAATGTATTCCCGATAATGCAGAGGCTCTCCATCCACCATGATTTGATCGAGCTGAGGATCAATATGGAGACCCGGATCAGAAATCTGCTCTTGATTTACCATTACACGTCCCGACTTCACTAGCTTTTTTACTTCTTTTCTCGTTCCGATTCCCATATGTACCAAAATTTTATCCACTCTTTGTTTTTTTCGTTTCGTCATCACTAAGGCCTCCAACATTATAAATTAATGGGTTGTTTTGCCATAAAGATCTAAGGGTAGAGATACTATAGTTTTATTTATCATCAGCTATATGAAGGGAGACTTCTATGAGAGCAGTCACGCACTTAGCCATCGGTTTGGCCTGTGGCGTGGGGCTAGCTATCACAACGGGACAAACCCAACCAGCTCAAGTGATGCTAATGGTCGGGATCGCTGGAGTGAGCGCCCTACTCCCCGATATCGATATACAGAATAGTACCATTAACCGCATGCTTTTACCCAAACAATTCAAAGCAGTACAAGGAATTTTCTTATATATTCTCGCCGCCTGTTTGATTCTTGGCTATTTGCTAATCGATGCTTTCCCTACTTGGACCTTTCTCTTGGGACTTTATCTTTTAGGGGCAGCTATTTTTCCTCATCGCTCGTTTACTCATTCGCTCTTTGCGTTGCTTTATATTGGTTTCATCTCTTCCTTAATCACGTCCACCTATTCTCTTGCTGTGGTGGTTGGCTATGCTTCCCATATCCTCGCTGATGCTTGTACCAAAAAAGGGATTCCTTTTTTCTGGCCCTTTCTCCGGAAAAATTTTGGCTTGAGTCAATTAGGCATCGTTATTCGAACCAATGGTACGGTCGATCATCTATTGGGGCTGCTTTCATTTGTCGTTGCAGGTATGGGTTTAGCTTATTATGTCTTGTTTTAGATTGTTTTTTTGGTATTGTGAAGTCACCGTTGGGGTGGCTTTTTTATGTGGAGTTTAGTTTGTTATACAAACTAGTTTGGAATAATATAAATGTGCTTATCGCCCTTCGTGTTTGGGCGCTGCCGACAATTGCCGATCACTTGGCTTGGAGCTGGTGGGAAAAAGTTTTAGCCTTATTATACGTTCTTGAACTGACGGCTTACTGCCCGTAGCAATAGGAACCCAAGTAAAAATCGCTCTAATTTAAAACAACGAGAAATACAGTCTTTTGCTATGGTTTTGCGAATGGGATCAAGAAGGGTGTGAGAAAGTTGAAAACAAATCTGCTTACGACCTTCAAGGGAGTAAAAACCACTATAAAAACGCCTCGGGAAATTGCTTCACCAAGACGTTTTCATCTGTTTCTATGAGGGCTTGTGGTGGTTTGTATTGCAAACTAGTTTGATTTTATACTTATAATTTTTTGATCATCCAAACTTGGCTCGGGGTTGGTTCAAACCCTGATTCCAAAAGTAACTCTTCCAGTCCTTCTGTTGTTTGAAGATTAAAGGTGGTACAAAATTTATTGTGTAAACCGGTTCCGTAAACTGCTTTCAATAATCCGGCAAAAATCGGCTTGCTTTCTTGATCCGGAGCCGCTTCGCAATGATAGAGACAAATGTGCTGCTCATTGGTCCGATATAGCGCATAGCCTACGGGCTTTCCTCGATCATAGAGAATGACCGACTCAGCATCTGCTAAACTGGGCAATTGGTTTTGCCACGGAACCCACGAACGAAAAAAGGAAAGGTTGGCAACCTCCCGAGCATTTCCTCTTCTTAGATGAAACAGATAGTCCTTTTTACCGATTCGACAGGCAAACCGTTGGCGATGAGCTAAACGATAGAAAAGCAGTTTGGCTTCGATGCGATAACCGATTTTCTCGTAGAGGGCAATCGCTCTCCGATTGGCGGAAAACGCTTCCAAGGTTGCCATCACTACGTTCTCTTTCTGATAAACTTCCAGCACTTTTTCCATCAATCTTCTTCCAACACCTTGATCTCTCCACTCCCTGATTACACCTGTTCCCGCATTCCACGCTACTTTTTGTCCCTCGATGTGCCGAATACTTGTTAAAGCAAACCCAATTGGTTTATCTTGTAGATAAGCAACAATCGAAAGCTCTGGCGAAACATGACCATTTGCCAAATGACGAATAAACTCCATTTCAGTCCATTTGATGGGAACCAGATAATCTTCGAAGCCCTGGTTTGCAAGTTGCACAATCTCTCTCAATGAAAGATCGTTTAATGACCCAAATGTAATCATTTAAGAATTACCCTTTCCATGTCTTTTATCCTCATATATTATTCTAGCAAATTGAATATGTGGAAATCGCATTGATTTGTCTTTTTATCCATGCAATTCAATCAGATCAGATTTTAGCACTATAATCTGATAAAATAAGAGGACTTAAGTCATTTTCTTCATTGTCCCTACTTCTCATGCATAGGAGGTACGAACCATTTGAAACGAAAAATTAAAAAATCGCAGTTTGCTTTTCTCAAAGATGAGCTTACTCATTTTGAAAAACAAGGAGAATTGTCTACTGAGCAAGTGAAAACGATCTTAGAGAGTTATGAAATAAATCAGCGCATTTCTTTCATCCGGATCCTTCTTGTCGTTGGCGCTGCGCTCATCGGTACTGGAGTCCTCAGCTTTATTGCCGGAAACTGGAGCTACTTATCCAAATGGACCAAATTTATGATTTTGTTTGTAGGTATGATTGGCTTTTATTTAGCTGGTTGGAAGACCGAAGTCTCCTATCCAAAAACATCGCGAAGTCTTTACTATATCGGTGTCTCGATCTTTGGAGCGGGAATATTCCTGATCGGGCAAATGTTTAACCTTAGTGCTGAATCCTATTTCGCTTTTCTCGCTTGGGCAGTCGGAATCCTGCCGTTGGCTCTTTACTTAAGCGACAAATGGATTGCTTTATTATCGATTTTCCTCCTCGGAGTTTACGCGGACGGCTTGGCCAGCCCATACATTTCCGATCCGCTGATCTTGGTGTTTCTAATCCCCCTCCTCTTTTGGTTAAACGAACGGAGGTTTGACAAATCGCGATTGCTCTTTGCGGCTACTACTTTACTCAGCCTCTTTTTTGTTTTAATGGTCTTTACCCACTTTGGAATCGACGAACGACTGGTTCCTTTCTTTATGTTGGCATTGGGGATTGCGATGACCTTCCTCTCGATCGACCGATATAAAGGAATTTTGGAATGGATTGGCGCTTTGGTTCATGGAGTCAGCGGTCTTCTCCTAACCATCCCAGAATATTGGAGTCTGTGGATCAAAGAAGAAGATTTCCCTTATATGGGGATCCTCTTTGCCATCGTCTACATGGGCTTTGTCATCTATTTGCTCAATCGCGGGAGTTTACCAGCGATCCTGCTGATCTGTAGCCTTATTTTCCGTTACTATGCCGACTTGTCCTATGATTTCTTACCTAAATCGCTTTTCTTTGTCATCGGTGGCCTCATCCTGATCGTCTTTGGTTATTGGTTTGAAAAAAGACGGAAAGGAGGGCGTTTAGCATGAATCCATCTCGTTCCCTTCCTCGGCGCTTCTTTTGGATCGCCCTAATCGTCCCGATGATCATTCTCTTAGCACTGCCTATCAAACCGCTATTAACGCTAACCATGGGCAAGCAGATTACTCTACTTACGGAGCCCGTCGATCCACGAGATCTATTATACGGCGACTATGTTCAACTGCATTTAGCGATCGAACATGTCGAAGCAACCCGACTTACTCCCGAAGTTCTGAGCGCCTTAAAGAATCCAAATCGTTCGGACGGCGTTCCGGTTTATGTCATTCTCGAGCCACAAGGTTCTGCTTACGGGATCAAACAGGTTACCATGGAAAAACCAACTACCAACGTCTATCTCAGTGGCGTGATCGCTCCCTATCTGTTTGAACGACCCGATCGCTCCTCTCCTACCTACCAGATCAATTATCAGTTGGACCGCTATTATGTCGAAGAAAAAACCGGTATCCAGCTTGAAAAATGGGCGCGCCAAGGTCTTTTAACCGCCTATCTAAAGGTAAAAGATGGTTATGGGATTTTAGTCGATCTAAAAAAACATCCCTAAATAGGCTAAAGGTCATTTCACGGAAAGTGAAATGACCTTTTTTCGTTAAAGAAAAACATCAATCAAGCAGGGCAATTCTCCATCTTTGGTGAATAGTTATAGTCATTATTTGGTAATTTTGGAGGTGAAAGGATTGATTGCAAGCTTTAAATGGCACGAAGCAAAGACGGACATCAAGCCCAATCATGCCAAATCCAGCTGGATCTTGGGCCCCCAAGGAAATTATGATGGGGTTCCCAGGGCATACTTGGAGGCAAAGCCAGATCCGATCTTCGTTCCAAAAGAAAAACATCCATGGGAAAAAAAAGATTAGAAGGGGATTCCTTCCCCTTCTAATCTTTTTACGCCTTCTTACACGCCAAACTTTATTCTTTCGTTTTTGGTCTTGGTCTCTATCTTTTTATTTTTAATAATGTAGAAAAGTATTTTCCAACCATATTATTCGACCTAAACAACAATTTTCCTCCTTCATTTTTGTTAGTTCTTTACATTGTCACCTAAAGAAGTATTTAAAGTTATAAATTGAATCTTTTGATAATAGTTAGAAGGGAATGACTATGTGCAAATCTTATTTTATTCTGCTTTTATCCTTATTTCGACTAAGTAAATAATGCTGTACCTCTTGTGCTGTATTTAAAGTAAGTACATGATGAGCCACTTGAACCGCTTCTGCATAAGAAAGAGAGCGAATTTTCTGTTTGATTTGGAGTAAATTGGAAGAAACACTAAATTCATCCAATCCGAGACCGACCAATAACTCCGTCGCTTGTGGGTCACTTGCCATTTCTCCACACATCCCGATCCAGATTTTCTGCCGATGTGCTGCTTGAATCACTTGGTGGATCAGCTTTAAGACCGCAGGATGAAAGTAATTATACAGATGTTGAATCCGTTCATTCATCCGATCCACTGCTAGCACATATTGCACCAAATCATTTGTTCCAATGCTAAAAAATTGCACTTCTTTCGCCAACGCATCTGCAATCAGACAGGCGCTGGGCACTTCAATCATAATCCCGATCTCCAGATGTGGATCAAAGGCAATCCCTTCGTTTTTCAACTCTTCTTGTGTCTCTCTTAAAATCTTTTTGGCTTGTCTTACCTGTTCCAAATGAGAAATCATTGGAAACATGATTAGAACTTTGCCGAAATGGCTTGCTCGTAGAATTGCACGTAGCTGTGTTTTAAACAAGACAAGGTGTTCCAAAGAAATCCGAATAGCCCGACAGCCCAAAAAGGGATTCATCTCTTTCGGCATATTTAAATACGGGAGATGTTTATCCCCTCCGATATCCAAGGTCCGAATCACGGTTGGTCTCCCGTCCATTTGCTGAACCACTTCCAAATAAGCGATAAATTGCTCTTCCTCTGAAGGCAATTGCTCCCGGTTCATAAATAAAAATTCACTTCGAAATAAACCAATTCCATCTGTTCCACTTGAAACGACATCCTCCATTTCTTGGAGCCCGCCGACATTCATTAGCAATTTTACTTTATGTCCATCTTTCGTGATCGTTGGCAAAAAGCGAATCTGTTCGAGCTGCTGCTTAAGTTTCTTTTCTTTGTCTAAGATCTCCTGATAAATGGCAAGCACTTGTTGATTGGGGCGAATCCAAACCTCCCCCGATGTCCCATTCATAATGACCAGATCGCCATGGGATACAATTTGATCCGTTTTCTGTTTAAGAGACATCACGGTAGGAATTCCTAAAGAACGCGCCAAAATAGCGGAATGAGACGTATCTGCACCCTTCATCGTCACAATTCCCAACACAAACTCCTTAGGAAGCTGAACAATTTCCGATGGAGTAAGATCTTCCCCCACAATAATTACCGGTTCACTAAAGTGAAATAACCTTTTATTTTCCTGACCAGTCAGTGCCTGAATCAAACGATTTCCGACATCACGAATATCCGTCGCCCGCTCGCGGATATACTCATCATCCATCATCGCAAACAACTGTTCAAAATGTTCCACTTCTTTTTGCACAGCTGTGGCGGCATCGACCAGTTCGGCTTCAATTCGCCGTTTCATCTCCCCGATAAAATCAGGATCTTGTAAAAAGGTTAGATGGACAAACAGAATCCCCGCTTCCTCCTCGCCGACCTGTTCCCTCGTTTGCTGATGAAGCTTTGCCAATTGTCGCTTTGCTTTGTCTACTCCTTGCTCCAATCGCGCGATTTCCCGTTCCACTTCTCCAGGTTCAATCGTTGCTTCCTTTATTTCCAAATCGTTTCGCCAAATGACTGCTCTTCCAATCGCTATTCCTTGTGATACGGGAACCCCTTGTAGCTTCATGCAATTCACCTCTTACAGCCAGATTTTGATCGGAATCCTCTCCACTTCCTATTTTTCTCTATATCCCTCATTTTGATAAACAATCTCTCCTTTGACCATGGTTAACAGCGGCTCAAAAGACGGTGTAAAAATCGCGACATCCGCATCTTTCCCTACTTCCAAACTACCTGTATATGTGAAAATGCCCAGTTTCTTTGCTGGTGCGGTTGACGCCATATAGACGGCATCGACCACGGGAATGTTTAATGCCTGACACAGATTGAAAATCGCCCGATTGAGGGTCAGGGTACTCCCAGCCAAAGTTCCATCTCCGAGACACGCGATCCCATTTTTGACATATACCGGCTGACCACCCAAGTCGTACACCCCATCTTCTTTTCCGACTGCGCGCATGCCATCGCTAATCAGGAGCAACTGCTCTCTCCCTTTTATAGTATAAACGAGCTCCACTGCCTTTGGATGGACATGCACCAAATCGACGATCAGATCTACAGTCATCTGAGGCTTGGTCAAAGCCGCACCGACAACACCTGGTTCACGGTGATGAATTCCCCTCATCGCATTGTAAAGGTGAGTAAAGTGAGATGCTCCACATTGCTCTGCTTGGTGAACTTCTTCCCAAGTAGCATTGGAATGACCAATCGAGCAAATCACTGCCTCACGGCTTAATTTTGCAATTACAGGCAATGCTCCCGGTATTTCCGGAGCAACTGTAATTAATTTTAACTGATTGCCGGCTACTTTTAAAATAGATTCTACTTGTTGCAAAGTGGGCTCCAAAATATCTTCCTGCTTTTGTGCCCCTTTGTATTTGACATTGATCCATGGTCCCTCTAAGTGAATCCCTAAAACACGCGCATACCGTTGCTCACTTGAAGAATATCGAACGATGTTGTCGATCGCTGCTATGATCGCTGACCAAGGTGCTGTCATCGTCGTCGCCAAAAAGCCAGTTATGCCATATTGCGCCAAACTCTTACTGATCGCGCTCAGTGCTTCAGGGGTTGCATCCATCACATCAAAACCCACTTGACCATGGATATGTAAATCGATGAGTCCAGGACAGACCCACTGACCGCAATAATCGTAAATCACCTCCTCACCTGTTGCCACATAATCGGCTTCCTCCCCAATCCAAACAATTTTCTCTCCTTCAACAACTATGATCCCTTTTGATATCAACCTATTTTCTTTAATTATTTCCCCTTTTATCCCAATTTTCATTTCGATCCCTACCATTTTGCATAAATTATTTTATATCAATAATTGAAGGGATGATCTAAAAGACACTTTCATGGTCCTTTGAGATCACCCCTGATTCTCGTACTCAACTTCTTCAAGCCCTACCTTAAATAGAGAAGGGCATCGTCTCTCTATTCTAAATCAGACTGCTCTTTGCTACTTAATCGATTATTTTGAAATATCGCATTTAGCATAGAGCCATCCCCATTTCCATTTGATTATATTCCGCTATGGTTACTTCATCGATTTCTTCTGGATACTCTGTCACTTCCACTGTCTCTCCCTGATCTTGTGGATCTCCGGTTACAGACAGGGTATTAACCACACCAAGCACTACCATGACACCCAAAAAGATTCCAAGAAGACTCCTATCTCCTTTTCATTCTTGCACTTTTCTAACGAGACGGAGATCGCTCCTATATCTTCCTAACACAACTTGACAAGAATCCATTTCGTTGATGTATATCGCCAATGATCTTATGTCCAATTGAACGATTTGCACCAAAAACTGGATGTTATCTCTGGGATTTTTGTAACCTTATAATCTTTTTCTATTCTATCATCTTCAATATCAAAACCATATGAAAAAAAACGGAATTCAACAATCGAATCCATAAAAACATCGAGAAAATAAAGGGAAGTGGCGAACATGCCACTTCCACTAATTGATCTCTTAAATTGAGAAGCTGAGGTGACCACAAGAGCCCAAAAAAGAGGATTTTAGTTAGAAGAATAGACTTCCCTTTTGGTTATCCTCATTTTTCGTTCACTACTATTAAGCTGATGCACCAACTTGACTATTTTTTCTGTCTCTATCTTTTTATTCTTAAACCAATCTTGCGACCAAATTCGATGGATTTTCCACCCCATCGACTCCAACACTTGCTGTCTTAAACGATCTCGATCACGAGCGGTTCTAGATGAATGATAGCTTGCTCCATCACATTCAATTCCTAACAGATATCGTCCTGGCTGACTGGGATCAACCACTGCAAGATCGATGCGATAGGACGAACATCCCACTTGTTTATGCAACATGAGTCCCTTCGCTGTCAAAGTACGATAGACATCTTCTTCCAACGGTGAATCAAATTCTCCATTATTCACAATGCCATTGTTTGGGCTAAATCTTCCTTTGTGTTCGGCATAATAGAGGTATGCTTTTAACAGCTGAGGACCTCGTTGATTTAATTTTGTATCATCCAGATCATTATAGCGGATGGAAGAGACCAATTTTACTTCATACTTTGCCCGGGTTGCCGCGACATTTAATCGCCGTTCTCCACCTGCTCTATTCAGTGGTCCAAAATGGTAGTGAAGCTTGCCATATTCATCTTTTCCATAACCGACACTAAAAAGAATGGTATCCCGCTCATCCCCCTGAACATTTTCCAAATTCTTAATGAAAAATGGCTCATCCGTATTTTCTTTAAAAAACTTCTCCATATCCGGCTGTTTTCGCCTTAATAACTCAAGCTGATCTCGGATCGCCTCTTCCTGCCTACTACTAAAGGCAATCACGCCCAACGAACGATGCGGCGAACGCTTAAAATGTTCAAAGACAAGTTCAGCCACTTTTTGAGCTTCTCTCCTATTTTTCGCACTTCTTCCACGATCGTAAACGCCGTCTTTGACATAAACAAACGAAACACCATCATGCTCTCCATTGACTGTACTGGGGAAAGTATATAGCTCATTGTCATAAATCTCACGGTTCGAAAAAGCAATCAAAGATTCATGCTTACTCCGATAATGCCATTTCAAACGTTTTGAGGGCAAAAAGATTGCGCATTCATCCAGAATACTTTCATAAGTCTCATAAAGATCTTCGATCTCACGATCGACCCATTCATCGCTAAGATCAAATGAGCTGTTAAAAAAGTTAGTAGGTGGTAATTGTTTATTATCACCAGCTACAATCAATTGCTTTCCTCGCAAAATCGCCCCTACCGCATTTTCTGGAGTGATCTGGGATGCTTCATCAAAAATAACCACATCAAAGGTAAAAATCGTTGGATCCAAAAATTGACTTACAGAAAGCTGGCTCATCATCATACATGGTTTCAAGACATAAAGCAAGTCAGGAATCTCACTAAATAATTTACGAATCGGTTTATGACGCTTTTTCTTAGCCAGCTCGCGATGGAGAATATTTAACTGAGGGTTACCCATATTTTGCGCCTGCAGATATTGCTCTTTTCGCTTCATCAAGATCTCATGCACCCTCGCTCCATTGATGGTCAATTGCTTTTGATCCAGTTCGCGAAACTTTTCCAACATCTCTTCAAGCATTTCTTTTTTAAACTGATCCACCATCGGTAGCTGAGGGTAGATATAGTCAAGCCACAATTTGTAGAAACGTTTTAGAAAAAGTTGTTGATAGGAATATTGATACGCTTTTTGTTTCCGAATCTGCTCAATGAAATCTTTTAGTCCCCATTCAGAAATATTTTGCAGTAACCGCTGAAGATGGATCCACTCTTCCAACTGATAAGAGGTTTCCGCCCATTGGTGCAGTCGGCTTACTGCATCGGGAAGATGAACATCAGTAAGAACAGCGCCACCCCAGATCGGTTGATCTATATCAAATACCGTAGCAAAAAAACGAAAATGATCTTCTTTTTCTTTCAAAGCATTCTTTATTTGAGCGAATTCCTTTTTCAAACAAGAAGCTCTTTCTTCATCTGCTAATGTTTCAACCAACGATTCCGGAACCCCTCGTGGAAATCTTTTTTTGACCTCTTTCGCCCAATCAAAAGACTTCACTATTTGCTTCCAATCGGTTTCAAATTCCTTGTAAAGTTCTCCATATAAACGAGAAAAGAGAGCACCTTCAGAGCGAATCTGTTTTGTCATTTTCTGAAGCCTTTTCAATTCCCCTAGCTCGTTGACCAATTCAAAATAATCCTTTTGTCCTAATCCCCGATAATTAGCAGCCACCCGTTCTTTAACTTGGAAAACGTCATCCAACGTTTGCCGCAACAAAATGATTCTCTCTTTCAATTCCGCAAGATTCATTTTTTTATCTTTAAATGGTGATTGCAAGGTAAAATACTTCGTGATCTGCAGCCAAGTTTGTTCAAATTGTGCCAGTGTATCCGCTAACTGATCAGATAGACGCGCTGTTTCCAACACCATCGCCTGACTTACTTCTTGCAATTGGATCTTAAATGTAGCTAAGTCCGCTCCATGCAAGGATGCAATCAGCTTTGTGATATTTTGAATCTGGTCTTTTAATTCTGCCCAATTGGTTTCGGTACCTTGATATCGAGCTCCTAACACCGCTTTCCAACGCTTTTCTTTTTCTGGAAATAATTTCTCTTTTTCAAGTACACGCCCTGCGATCTTTAATTCTCGCAAAGCTTCTCCATATGAAAATTTTGGATTTTTACGATGATAACGGATCAGCTTCTGATCTTCATAGTAAGCGCCTTTAAAGTAACGGAAGAAAGACGAATAGTTCATCACAAAACGCTTTTTTAATCCCTCTATATCTTCAGATAGGAATGGACGGTCATACTTCTGATCGATCTCTTCTTTTTCCTCGACAAATTCTGTGACGAAACGTTCCGCTTCATTATAGACTTTGAATAACTCTTCCTTTCGATTGGGATCAAACCAAATGGAAGTAGGCTTAGACGCTTGTCGTAAACATTTTAGTGCCAATCCCAAACATTCTAATCTGTCTATATCGTTATCTCCAATTTCAAAATCGATTTTTTCTACTATATTTGCTTGTAATTGCTCCAATCTCGTAATTAACTCTACTAATTTGCCCAACTGCTGTTTGATCTCTGTTTCTTTTGCAAACAGCTGAGTGAATAAAGACTCTTTTGTATATTTTTCCCATATATCTCTATGCTTGGTCGTCAGTTGAAAATAAAGCTGCTCCAGATCTTCTTGTAAAATATCCAAGCGATACTTCCCTTTAAGCGTCTCAGCCAGCTGAGCATACTCATGGAACCGCTTCATATGATCAGAAAGGTTTTTTTCTACTTCATTCATCGTTGCAAATGTCGGTTCCACCAGCCAGCCCCGGGGAAATGGCTGCCTTTCATCGATGAATCGATCATACTCAAGTACGTGGGGAATCACTTTTAAATTTTGTTCCCAGTCTACGCCCATGAAGCGATAAACATTTTGTAAGTGATGGGATAATCCATCCATCCAATTCGCAAATTGGGTAAATTTAGACTTAATATTTCCTTGCATCTCCAAACTAAATCGCTTTAGCTTCGTATCTTTCCAACGATGACGATCCTCTTGACTAAAAATCTTTTTTTGTTGGTCAAGCTGGTTTAACAGATCTTTTATGATCTCTAACTGACCTTTTGTTATCTTTTTGATCTGCGAGAATTCAAATTGAAGATCAGGCAACTCGTCTAATTTGGCAATTTCACCATGAATCTGAAAAACGGAGACATCCAGTGGTTTCATGGGCATATGTAATTCATCTACATATTGGTTTAACTTCGCTTTGGTATGATCCAAGACATGAAAAGGCATCTCCTTATATTTCGGTGATCGTTTAAGTAAGAGTACTCGCTCTAACTCATTAAGTACGGACTTTTTATTTGTCTTATCACTATGCAATTCCAAACAAAAATCGCCGAGTTTTTGTTGTTCTAACCGCCTTTTTACCACTTCTAATGCTGCCAACTTTTCACTGACAAATAAGACGCGTTTTCCAGCTGCTAGACACTCAGCGATGATATTGGCAATCGTCTGACTCTTCCCAGTCCCAGGTGGTCCATGCATGATAAAGCTCAGTCCGTTTTTAGCTGCCAAAATCGCTTCCTGCTGACTGGAATCCGCATCCAAAATTTGAAAAGAGTCCTCCGATGGATTGCTTTTTTCATAGTCTCCTATACGGATCTCTTTATAATCTTGATTGATAACAGCAGAATTTTCTACTCCAGACAGACTTTGAATCATCGGATGCTGCCCAAACATTTCTCCATATTCTTCAAGTTCTTTATACATAACCAGTGATCGAAATTCAAATTTGGACAAAAAAACATCAAGATGAACACTGGCATCGTCTAACTCATTGAAATAAGTTTTTTTATATTTCTCCAAAAATTGGCTAACCGATCCAATTTCTTGCTCATCTTCGATTTCTGGCAAATCCATCCCAAAATCATTTTTCAGCTTTTGGATCAAGGAGGGATTAAAAATAACATCGTCTCCTGTTCTTTCGATCATATAGGCATCTCTTGATGACCTACGCCAAAGCCCAACAGGCATCAGGAGAAGCGGCGATTTCAGTTTAATATCACTGTTTTCCGCTTCTTTCCAATGTAAGAATCCAAACGCTAGGTAGAGAGTATGTACCCCTCTTTCCTCAAGAGCGCTTTTTGCATCTAAGCGTATTCGATTTAATTGACGTTCCAATCTTCTAATAACTTCTTTCCTTCTCTCTTCTTCCTCTTGCTTTTCTCGGTCTTCCAACGGTGGCTCTTCGATCAGAGAAGAATCCTTTTTCTTTGATTTAAGCTTATATTTTTCGAGGTCTACTAGCTCATTTACTTGTAAACGCTGACCGTGCAACAATCGCTCAAATAAGAGGTCGACCGAAGGAATATGAAATTGGACATGATTCCCCCTTTCTGGGAATTTTAATAACGGATTTCGTTTCGTTAAGTTGATCAATCCCGCTTTCCAATTGTTCAACTTGATCTGAACCCGATCCTGTACTTGAACCATCTTCTTCACCACCATTTTAGATATCTATTATAAAGATACTACAAACAACTCTTTATTAAGGTGATAATCCACAATAAATAAATCCTTCCATTCTAGAAAATAAGCCCTACCTATCTGAATAAGGTAGGGCTTCGTTTCCTCTATTTTAAACCAAACTGCGCTTTGCTGTTCAATTTATTATTTTGAAACATCGCATTCATATTGGAGCCATCCGCATTTTGCCATGAGTACATAATGGTTTTAATTCCAGCTAGTTCGTTGGAACTCATCTCGGTTCCTTCGAAACCGATGATCTCGACCACTTCTTCGTAACTCATTCCATTTTTTATCTTTTTATATTCCTCCATGGTCACTTCATTGTCTTCCTCTTCTACCGTCTCCTCCACGGTCTGTTTCTCTGTCTGCTCCTCCTCTTGTCGCTCTACGGATGAGGAAGAGAAATCGTAACTACTGGTTCCTTCGATCGAACTTTTCG
Organism: Thermoactinomycetaceae bacterium; assembly: GCA_025449975.1. Classification (GTDB taxonomy): domain Bacteria; phylum Bacillota; class Bacilli; order Thermoactinomycetales; family Thermoactinomycetaceae; genus Thermoflavimicrobium. The sequence continues at coordinate 5,796 of JANWIG010000020.1, read as the reverse complement.
ATGAGGTCGTTGTCGTTGTTTCGGCTGCGGACTCTGTTTCCTCCCTATCTTGGATTGCCCCGACGATCGCTGCGATGATCAAAAAGATTCCAAATCCCATTAACCATTTTTTCATCTTTTCTTACCCCCTGTGCGCTTTTCCTATGACGAAACTTGAATAGCGCGCAAAGAGTTCGTACAATAAGAGAAGGGTCTTTTTTGGGGATGTTTTTTAACGAACTCTTTGCGCGAGAAAATAAATCGATTGGTGCAGCCATTTGGCGATGGCGCACCCCTGCTTTTACTTGTTGGCGCAAGTGAAAGCAGGATTTCGATGGATCAGAAGCTGGCACTTCCTCCATCTCGCAAGTGTTCGTTTGCTTTCCAGACATCCCCCCTTTCACGTTTTTTCTTTTAGGACAATAATTTAGAGGGGGCACCACAGGAAGTGATAAATACTTTTTCTCGGGCTCTCGTCGTTGCCACATAGATCAGCGATCGTTCTTGTTTGATCAACTCTTGTCTCTCTTCTTCATCCTCCGTTCGCTCCAGCAACCATTCGGGGGGAACATTCTCTTCATTGATCTCCACGAGAAAGACCACGCGAAACTCCAATCCCTTGCTATTGTGCATCGTTCCACACTGAATTTCTTCCGCTGCTTTGGTCATATTGGGAGAGAGCTTTTTCGCTTTGATCCGATGCTTCGCCAGCTCACGGATATAATCATCGGCAATGTGATTGAAGCGAGCTAAAATCGCGATCTCACTGGCGCGAAAACCCTGATCGATAAGCTCCTTCACTTTTTCAACAACAAAGCCTTTTTCTTTTCGGGATGTCGTAAAGTTTTCGATCTTGGGAACCTCTCCCGCTAGGAGGGAAATATCCTTGCCCAGATCTTTTCCGCCATCGAGATCATCAAAGGTAAGATGCTCGATAAATTCCAACCCTTTTCTCCGAATCTGCTCCGTCGTCCGATAGTTGATTCGCAGCCGCTTTGAACGTCGTCCCCGGATATTGATCCCACATCTTCCTAAAACAACCTGGCGCGAATAAATCCGCTGGTGAGCATCCCCGACGATAAAGAGATCATTCTTGTTTTCAGGAACGAGCGCACGAATCAACCGAAACCCTTCGGGATGGAAATCTTGTGCTTCATCGACGATGGCGGAACGGTAGACGAATGTCGTACGATCTGGATGTTCCTCCAGCCAGATCCGTGCCTTGCGGAGAACATCGGTATATTCGTATAGGTTTTTCTGTTCCATCAGCGAGCGAACTTCCACGATCGTATCCCAAATCTTTTTCCGTTCGGCACGGGAGATCCGCCTTTTCCTTCCGACGCGGGTCGTATCCAGATATTGCGCCCACGTTTCTACACCACTTTGCTGAATCACGCGCTCATACTCGTTTTTCAAAAAGGAAAGATCACGCTCCGTCCACTGAAACTTCGCCATCGCTTTCTCCCAGATCGCTTTGAGCTTCTTATCCTCACTCCCCACCCGCCAGATGCGGCGACCGGATGCTTTTTCCACGATCTCTTTGGCGAGGCTGTCGATCGATTGCACTTCAATCCGCTCCATCTCTTCAGCCGTACACATCGTAGCGAGCACTTCACGAATATTGTTAGCGAGCGTGACGGTATAGGTGGTGACGAGTACTCTCTCCTTTTTGTCCAGCAGGTTGCGGACAAGTTGCCGAGCGCGATGCATCGCCACGACGGTCTTTCCTGTTCCAGCACCACCGAGCACGCGGACAGGCCCGTTATATTGCCTCTCGACTAGCTCCTTTTGGCTGGGATGGAGAAAAACCCGCCAGCGATCCAATGGTTGATCCAAGATCTCCGTCAATTGTTCATCCGACGTAATCATCGCGATATGGCGACTCGCTTGTGGATTGGCGACCGCTTCCGCAAAGGTCATCTTTTGTGCTGGACCTTTTTGGTTTTCTTGGGCAAGCGCAAGTACTTCTTCATACGGTTCGCCCTGAAGCAAGAAGGAAAGATACTCCACCGTATCGACAGGAAGATCTTTTTTACATTGGGCAAACTCCGACTCATTTCGAATGCTTCTTACTAATGACAGCTGCTCCTTGGGAAGCCCAATATTCAGAAGCTGTTCATCCGTATACGCGGCAAATAACAAGGAAGACTCTGGCTCTGGTGGTGTGGGCTGGAACGTTTTTGCTCCTGTCCACATTTGCAGAAGTCCCGTCTTGGGATTGACCGCAAATCGCTTTCGCATCGCCCAACGATACGCTTCATCGTGGTGATCCACCCAAACGAGGAGAATGACATCCTCACCGTCTGGGCGAATCGCAATCGTCCGGTAATGCTGACTTACACGCACGGAGTAGACTTTGGGATCCAAGGTTCCTTTACAACGCTCCAAATTTAATCCCCTCGAAGCGGGTTGCGTCCGCAAAAGATCAATCATTTTGCGAGTACGTCTTTGTTCTGCCTTTGGTAGCTTCGAAAAGGACTCCAAAAACGTATCCTGAATGGCAACAATGCTCATCTCTCTCCCCTTCCCCTTCTAGATGCAGAAAAATGCCTTCCAACAGCTACATGCTTATCCTTCTAATTTTTTTAGCTCCCTGATCACTTCTCTCCCCAATGTGGGTGTATCTTTCACCGTTCCTGAGGCGTGATAGAGAGGAATATCCAGGTTCTTCTCTTTAATCACTTTGCGCAGGATCAATTTGGCGAGTTTTAGTTTCTTTTTTAAGCCCTGCTCAGCGACACGGTAAACCTGAATCGAGTCGTCCTCATACTGCTCAAGGCAATAAGTCGCATTGGATAGCTCCACATAGAGCTGTTCTTTGATCTCCTTATGGCTGTTAGCAACCACTCGCTGAGCGCTTTTTGGTTGCATTTGCTCCTGCCATAAACGGAACCAATCGACCTGCTCCCCATGATCGCTCGGCAGATCCCAAACCGTCCATCCTCTCTGCTGAATCACATCCCGATCTTCACTTTGCGCAGGAGTCAGCACGCAAATTTTTTGTTCTGGCCAGACCAGCTCTGCTTCCGCGATAATCTCATCGTTTTCCATCCATTCATAGCCCACTTCTGGTCGAGGAACACCGGCGGAGACCATCTGCCATACAACCTCTTGATAAGAGGGGTGAATCAATTCGATCCATGTGCGATCCTCTTCTGCGACCAAAAGAGTTTTGGACGGACGATCCTCATACTCACACGGGCTCTCTTCCACCGATTCATCGCTCCGCGGGTGGATGGAGAGAAGGGGCTCTGTCTGTTGAACCGCGTTTGGCTGCTCGGCAGCAGGCTTGGCTCGCTCTTCTTTGCTTTCAGCAGCTTCCGTCGCAGCCTCCTCTACCTGTACCTGCTCTACGGGTTTCTCCTGCTCCGTTTCCTCTTGCAACAACCCTTCATCCGACTGGCACATCAGCTCCGCTTGCTTCACGATGATCTCCATGGCTTTCTTGGATTGTTTCGGTGGATAGCTATATTTTCGGAGCAGCCGTTTGATCTTGAGACGGATCTGGGCTTGCACGCTGGTCCTCAAATGCCAGTCGATCGTCAAGCTTTTGCGTAGGAGCGAGGTAAGCTCTTGGGCGATTTGCTTTAAGACATGATTGCCCATCAGCTCTTGCGCATTCTGATTGTTCGCCAGCGCATCATAAAAAGCGACCTCCGCTTCGGACAAGCCTAGCTCTTCCCCGCGCTTCTGGGACTGATTGACTTCTTTGGCCACTTCGATCAGCTGTAAGATCGTCGCTGTCGAGTCGATGATCCGGTTGTAATATTTATCGATGGCTTCCTCGAGTAACTTGGAGAACTTTTTCGACTGAACCAAGTTTCGCCGCGAAATCACACGAATGCGATCCTTCAGCAGCCGGTGCAACAGTTCGACCGCCAAGTTTTTCTGCTCAAGCCCTTTGACCTCTTCCAAAAATTCATCGGATAAGATCGCTAAGTTTGGCTTATTGAGCCCAACCTCAGATAAGATATCGACCACGCCTTCGGTGATGATCGATTTGGAAATCAGCTGATTCATTTCCGCCGTGATCACGCGGCTCGGTCTCACCTTTCTCACGGGCTCCACCATTTTTACAATTCCGGCTTTTACCGCTTTAAAGAAAGCAATCTCGACATTGAGTGCCTTGGCCTCTGGTGTCGTCGCACATAACGCATAGGCTTGCGCCAGCTCCGTCACCAACTTGATAAACCGTTTCTTCTCCTCTTGCCCCAAGCTCAGCACATAATCGACCGTACTGACGATCGTCTGCGCCCGCTGTTTCGGCGTTCCAGTAGCATAAGCGCGATAATCATGCCCATGGAGCATCTCCTGCAACAGGTCATGCTTTTCTTTCATTACATCGACAGCGAGCTGGGTATCGATCCCTGTCATTTCCCGATCCGCTTGGGTATATTGCCGGAGAGCTTCTTTTAAGGATGGGGCAATCCCGATATAGTCAACGACCAAGCCCCCTGGCTTATCTTTAAAGACGCGGTTGACCCGTGCGATCGCCTGCATCAGGTTGTGCCCTTTCATCGGTTTATCGACATAGATCGTGTGTAAGCAGGGGACATCAAAACCCGTCAGCCACATATCGCAGACGATGACGATCTTCAGCGGATCATGGACATCCTTCATCCGGCTCGCCAACAGTTCCCGTTGCCGCTTGGTCGTATGATGTTTCTTGAGCAGCTCATCGTCGTTGGCATTGGAGGTCATCACCACTTTGATCATCCCTTGACTGATCTCCTCATGATGCCACTCGGGGCGGATCTGGATGATCTGCTCATAAAGTCTCGCCGCAATCGGGCGCGACATCGTCACGATCATCGCTTTACCGAAAATCGCTTCTTGTCTCGTTTCAAAGTGCGCGACGATATCCGGTGCGATCTGCTTGAGCCTTTTTTCTGAACCGATCAACGCTTCCAGACGGCTAAATTTCGCTTTGAGCTTGCTTTGCGTCCGCTCATCCATCTCTTCATTCTCAGCCATCTGTTGATAGGTTTGATCGATTTCCTTCTTCACTTTTTCCGGAAGAGAGAGCAGGGCTAAGCGGCTTTCATAGTAGATCTTGACCGTCGTCCCATCCTCTACCGCTCGCGTCATATCGTAGATATCGATATAGTCCCCAAAGACCGCCGGCGTATTTTTGTCTGCTAGCTCGATCGGGGTTCCCGTAAATCCGATATAAGAGGCATTGGGGAGCGCATCCCGCATGTACTTCGCCAATCCAAACTTGATATCGGCCTGCGATCGGTCGCCCCGCATTTCCGCAGCAAAACCATATTGGCTGCGATGCGCTTCATCGACAATCACAATCACATTGCGCCGATCGGTTAAAACGGGCATCTGATCCCCTTTCACTTCGGGGGCAAACTTTTGGATCGTGGTAAAGACGATTCCTCCGGCTTCCACCGATAACAGCTCTCGTAACTCCTGGCGCGTGTGGGCTTGCTTGGGCGTTTGCCGCAAAAGTGGTTTGGAGCGACTAAAAGTGGTAAACAGCTGGTCATCCAGATCATTGCGATCCGTCACAACAACCACCGTCGGATTGTTTAACTCCGCCACCAACTTTCCGGTATAAAAGACCATCGACAAACTTTTCCCCGAACCTTGGGTATGCCAGATCACCCCGATTTTCCGATCTCCTCGCGGATCTGTCGCCACAAAGGTGCGTTCAACCGCTTTGTTGGTCGCATGATATTGATGATAAGCAGAAATGATCTTATAAATCTGTTTGCCATCGGTCTGGAATAGGATAAAATGGCGGAGAAGATCAAGAAATCGCTCTTTATCAAATATTCCTTTGATCAACACATCCAGCTGCGGAATATT
>JANWIG010000019.1 GCA_025449975.1 Thermoactinomycetaceae bacterium | reverse complement strand
GCACGCCAATCTGATTTAGAGAGATTTGCTCGTTATTTCCAATTGATGTTGGAACACGGAGTTCTCCTACCTCCCTCGCAGTTTGAAGGAATGTTTATCTCTCTGGCTCATTCAGAAGAAGATTTGGAGAGAACGATTGAGGCCAATCGTCTCGCTTTGGAACAGTTGGCTCAAGAGTAAACGAAAATACATAATCTATAAGTTAGCCTAGCTTATTTGCTAGGCTTTTTGTGGTGCAGTTGATATAGGTAATAAACTTATTTTCCCAGCATATAGATGTAATACCGTCGAGAGTGTTATGAGCGCTACCAGTATACCGTCTGATGGGAAATCAAAGGAAAAGTAGTCGTATCTTCTACTAGTGAGAAGTAAGGAGGAGGGATTTTCTTGGTAGAAAAGGAGTTTCAGCAACTCCGCTTTGATGTATCGGAGAATATCCGATTGCATCCACAGAAGCCAGGGATTGGTACGTTGTTAGAACTGGACCTATTTCCAGATGTGGAATGCAAAGATGAAGGGAAACAACTCAAGATTGAGGGCTTTCTGCGTTTAAATGGTGTCTACATGGAAGAGAAACAGAAGGATGGACAGTTATCGGAAAGCTCTGAGGACGGATGGGAAGAGATTTCCTATGTGATTCCAGTAGAAATTATTTTGCCTGCGGATCGGGCTGAGCTTGAACATATTTCTGCGGAAGTAGAATCATTTGACTATAGCATCGTATCCCCATATGAATTGCGGATTACCGCCATTCTCCTGATCGATGGGATTCTTCCAGAAGTAGAGGAAGAGAGATTAGAAAAAGTAGAGGCATATGAGGTCATCCATGAGGAACCTACTTTTTCGGCTGAACCGGTGAAACTGGCAAGTCTTTCTGAAGAGGAGAAAGAAAGCGAACCAGTCCCACAGCTAGAAAAGAAAATGGAGGTGAAAAAAGAAAAAAACAGTCCTCCTTCAGAAAGGCAACTACGCGGGGAAGAGGGAGGCAAACCGGAGCAGTCGAACAAAGTGGAATTAAAGGAAGAAAAGCAGGACGTTGTTCCTCTGTTTTCTAAACAAGTTGATCAGCCAAAAGAAGAAGGGAAAGAGCAGGAGAAAGCAAAAGAAATGGCAGAATCTTTGGTGAAGGGCAAAGAGTCATTAAAAGTGGACGATGAGAAGGAGAAACAGCTGAGCGAAACAGAAGTGGACGAGGAGCACGAAAAGGATTTGGCTAACGAACAGGAAGAGGAAGCAATCGAGGCAGTCGAAGAGAAGAGAAAAAGCCCAGAATGGATCGACTGGCTGGTACGGAATAGAGAAGAGAGCTACGAGCCCATGCGAATGGTAATTGTTCAGCGAGGACAGCCGATCGATCATTTGGCTGAGCAATATCAAGTGAACAAAGATCGGTTGATTGAAGTGAATCAGTTAAAAACGGATTTTATCGACGAAGGAGCGATTCTCTATATTCCAAAGGAAAGGCAATCGGAAGCCGAGGGTTTATAAAAGGTGGGAGAGCGATTGAATTATTCAGCAATTATTGATCGAGCAATCCAAAAGTATGGCTTAAGACCCAAGCGGACTCAATCGTTGGCAAATATTTGTCTGGTTACTGATCAAGAAGGAAAGATGTTTGCCCTAAAACAGAGTAAACAGTCCAAAGAGAAGTTGCTATTGCTAAATCATTTATTGGAAAGGATTCGAGCATCCGGTTTTGACTATTTGCTCCCGTGGCAAAAAACAGTAGACGATGAAGCGGTAGTTAGGATCGGAAAAACGATCTGGTATACCACGCCATGGAAAAAGAGTGAAGAGGATGTTGCCCCTTCGCCCATTGAACTGATTCGCTCATTGGGTAAGTTTCATTCACTCGCCCAATCCCAGGTCGCATCGTATCAAGGATTGGCTGTTCCTTTAACCACTGAAAAGTTAGACCATTGGAAAAAGCGGAGAGATCAGTTATCTCAATTTTCCCACCTAGAGGAACGGGAATTTTTGTCCCCATTTGAAAAAAGTTTTAGAGAACATCAAGAGCTTCTAGAGCAAACATTTGACTTCTCCATTCGGGGATTGGAAAAGTTTTTGCAATCTGAATCGGCTCGAATCCCACGTTATACGCTTTGTCATTGCCGGATTCACCCGAGCAACATTGTGATGGATGATCAGCAATTTTATTGGATCGATTTTGACCATGCTCAGGTAGATACTCCTGTTCGAGATTTAGCGATGTCGATCCATCGCTTAGTTCCCAGAACAGAAGACCAAGTGGAGTTGTCTCAGTTACTGGAAGCTTATGAGCAGATGAATCCGCTATTGCCTTTGGAAAGGAAATTATTAGCTGTTTATTTATCTTATCCGGAACCGATTATTAAGATCATTGGGCGTTACCAAGATGAAGCGAAGATTTCGTATGAAGCTGCTTATGTGAAGCAGTTGGAGCAGGAGATTCGCCATCTGGAAAAGATACAAGGTTTGATTCGTGATTTGTGGACAACGAAGAGTAGACAGTCAGCGGCCAAACGTGTTGTGAATAAAAAACGAAGCAAAGCCAAAAGATAATTCATTCAATCCAGGTTAGCCTGGATTTTTTATTTACTGCTTACGATTTGAATAAATTTCTGCAAACCCTTGTTAAAAAGAACCAGTAGAATGATCCAAGTAAGCACTTTTCCCATTTCGATCCCTTCCATTTCCAATGTTTTATTCAAAAAATAGTCAAGATCCTCGGTTTTTATCGAGTAAAAAAAGTTTACTATATGCAAATTCTATGGCGAGAAAGGAGGTAAAGTTTGGGATCATCACTATATAAATAAAAAAATTTTCATTCATGAATCGTTCACTAGACAGACAGGTACAAAACAGGCAGAATAAGAATATGTTAAAATGTAAGTAGTAGGTTGATCAAGGAAGGGGATTGGCAATTGGTGAGAACCTTTTTTCGTAAGATATATCGAGGTGTGTTCTTTATCACCTTTTTAAGTATTCTACTGTTGGTAACTTTGCTTATGTTGGCGTTTCTAGCTGATCCGAATACCATGTATGAGACGATCAAAAAGATCTTTGGTATAGACTAGGAGTCATACGATATTATTTAGAGATAAAAGTGCAATCTTACCTTCTTTATTGATTTTTTAGGGATTCTCCCCATATTCAGGGAGAGAAATATAGATAGTTGGTAAATTCCTGATGAAGATGACTGCGGAAGATTCATTCAGTCATCCTCAAAAGTAAACATAAAGTAATAAGCATTTGCTGTTCTACCCTGAATTGACTTAAAGGATCGGACCATTGTAGAATAGAGGAAACGAATTTTGATGGGGAAGTAAGCAATGCTTCCACTCTTCACAAAGGGATCCTTTAGAGGCTTTGATGGGGAGCGGGTTGCTGAAGGTCGCCCTGAAAGCCTCCAGTTTGAATCATAAGTCAGACGGACCAGATCCCCGTTAATGGATGGAATGTTCACTGTATAGTGGTTATCCAGTGAGCAAAGGTGGTCTTACGAAAGCAAACCTTTCGTCCTTTGGGATGAAAGGTTTTTTTATTGATGATTTTTGCCAGTTGATGGTGCTGCTTTGTTATTGACAAAGGATTAGTTGGACAGGCACAATGAACAAAGTATAGATCTTTACAAACCGCCAAGAGAGATGTTCAGATCTATGTGGAGGGAAATGGAAACATGAGTAATCAACCGGTTTTTGTGCAAACTGAAGATGTTTTACAATGGATGAAAGAAACTTGTGTCCCAAAAGTCAAACCAGACCTAGATCGGATGGAATGGATGCTCGAACGGCTCGATCATCCTGAGCGAAGATGCAAGTTTATCCATATTGCAGGTACCAATGGAAAAGGTTCTACGGCTGCGATGATCTCTTCTGTTTTGGTAGAGGCAGGCTATAAAACGGGGCTGTTTGTATCGCCATCTGTGACGCAGTGGAATGAACGAATTCAAATTGATCATCAGCCCATTCCAGATGAAGCATTAGTGAAGTGGGCCAATTATTTACATCCTCACATCATGGAAATGATCGAAAAAGGACCTGGAAAACCTTCTCCTTTTGAGTTTTGGACTTTATTAGCCTTGTGTTACTTTGCTTATGATGAAGTTCCATGGTTTATCGTCTGGGAAGCTGGCTTGGGCGGACGCTGGGATGCCACTAATCTCATTTCACCGCTAGTCTCCGTGATTACCCAGATCGGAATTGATCACAAACATTTTTTGGGAAATAGCGTATCCGAGATTGCCCAAGAGAAGGCAGGTATTATTAAGCCGGGAATGCCTGTTGTTTGCGGTGCGACACGAGCAGAAGCTGTGGAAGTCATTACTAATGTCGCGAAACAGAAAAACAGTGATTTATTTGTAGTCAACCAGGATTTCCAAGTAACAAGCTCTCGCTCCACGAGTGATGGTCATCAATTTCACTTTTCAAATGTTTATCGAACATTATCCGACTTAAAAATACCATTAGTTGGTCATCATCAGTTGCAAAATGCGGCGACAGCCATCATGACTTTGGAAGTATTGAGGCAACGTTATGCGACTTTGATCGAAGACCTCCATTACGAAAAAGGTTTAAAAAACGTATCTTGGCCCGGGCGTTTAGAGCAGATGAGCGATCAGCCTACCATTTTACTTGACGGAGCACATAATGCAGATGCGGTGGCTGAACTGGTTCGGACAGTCTCTGAAATGTATACATATGATCGTTGTTTGGCAATGATTGCGATGATGAATGACAAGGAAATAGATCAAGTTCTGCAACGGCTCTTGCCAATGGTTGACCATCTGGTTGTTACGGAAGTAGCAGATGCACCTCGCTCGATGCCTGCGGAAGAACTTGCTGAGCACGTTCGGAAAGTAAAACCGAAGCAGAAAATGGATGTCTTTCCTTCCTTTGAAGAAGGACTAAAACATCTGAAACAATTGTCGACAGATCAAGATCTATTGCTAATCACTGGTTCGTTCTATCTCGTTTCCAAAACTCGTTCACTCTTAGTGCTAGAAAAGAGTGCAACCCCTTGACAAATACTATTTGGTCAATAATAGAACGATAATGGTATAAAAGGGAATCAAAGATAATAAATGGGATTGTCTCTCCTATAAAATAGATGTAGCGATTGATATCTTTCAAATGAAGAAATATTTTTAGATTCATCAAATCTAAGCAAAACACGGGTTTGTTCTGCTTGAGGGCTCAAAATAACCTGGGAGGGGTACATGCGGAGCTCTAACCCATTTCACTACTTTTTTTGCAGCTAGATTGCGTAGAGGAAAGTGGATTGATAATTTGGAGAGGAATGAGGCTGGAGATGAAAATGGCACCGAAACAGCATGTGCATTTTATTGGAATCGGTGGATACGGGATGAGTGCGATTGCCCGCGTTTTACTTGATTTAGGTCATCATGTGTCCGGCTCAGATGTTGCGCGTAATAAATTAGTAGAACGTCTGGAGGAACGGGGAGCGAACGTGACGATTGGACATGCTCCGGAAAATATTGCTGGAGCGGATCTGATCGTCTATTCAACGAGCATTCGTCAAGACAATGTAGAGATTCAAGCAGCCCGCGAGCAGGGAATCGAAACCATCCATCGTTCACAAATGTTAGCAAGACTTCTCAATGATAAATATGGAATCGCAGTGGCTGGAGCACATGGAAAAACAACGACTTCTTCCATGTTAGCGCAGACATTGGAGCTTTGTGGGGTAGATCCGACGTATATTATTGGTGGCGAGATCGTCAGCTTAAAAGGAAATGCCAAAGCGGGTAAAAGCAAGTACGTCGTTGCTGAAGCGGATGAAAGCGATGGAAGTTTCCTCGAATATTATCCATATATCGCGATTGTAACCAATATTGAAGCGGACCATTTAGAAAATTATGACGGTGATTTTGCCAATTTAAAACGAGCTTATGCCCAATTCTTAAGTCAGGTGCGGCCGGAGGGTACAGCGATTGTTTGCGTAGATGATCCGCATGTACGTGATTTGATTCCTGAGGTACAAGGGAGATATATTTCCTATGGTTTGAAACATCCAGCCGATTATCATGCGACCAATTTTCGTTTCGACCAACAGGAAACCTCTTTCACGGTCGTATGTGGAGAAGAAGTATTAGGCGATGTTCGGTTGCGAGTACCTGGTTTGCATAATATCTCCAATGCATTAAGTGTGATTATCGCAAGTTTGGAGCTAGGTTTACCTTTTTCCGAGATTGCAGAGGCCTTATATGAATTCCAAAGTACCAAACGACGCTTTCAGGTAATTGGAGAAGAAAATCAAGTGATGATTGTAGATGATTATGCGCACCATCCAACGGAAATCCAAGCTACGCTAAAGGCTGCTAAAGCGCTCAATCGCCGGATTGTTGCTGTTTTTCAGCCACAACGTTACTCACGAACTCATCTATTGTTTCAGGAATTTAGTGAATCCTTTGCGGACGCCGATGAAGTAATTATTCATACGATCTATGCTCCAGCGGGAGAAAAACCGATCGAAGGGGTAAGTGCGGAAAAATTGGCAGAACAAGTCGTCAAAAATAGCAATCCCAACACGCGGTTTATTGGAGAAAAAGAGGAACTGATTGACTATCTTGTCACCCATACACAACCTGGTGATTTGGTGCTGACGATGGGGGCTGGAGACATTTGGCGAGTTGCTCATGGGCTTATTTCTGAGCTAAAGAAAATGAATGTGAAATCGTAGTTTTCTTTTGATGCAGTCCGTTTGGGACTGCTTTTTCCTATGGGCATTTTCTGGCTCTAAAGTGCTATTTCCTGAAACGATTTTGTGAAAGCATGATTTTTTACCTTATTCTGTGCTATCTTAAGGAAGAGACGGAAAGGAGTTTTGACCTATGAAAGCCAATTTAAAATTCGGAGTAGCTCTTCTCTTTGCAGCAAGTCTATTGTTTGGTTGTTCCACGCAAACAAGCCCAAAGGAACAAACCGATCAAAACACACAAGATCAGACAGATGTAAGCAACTTAAATTGGCAAGTTTGGGACTTTAATTATACGGATCAAGAAGGCAAACCATTGGGATTGAAAGATCTAAAAGGGAAAGTCTGGATTGCTGATTTGGTCTTTACTCGCTGTCCGGATGTCTGTCCGCCGATGACAGCCAACATGGCAAACCTTCAAGAAGCACTAAAAAAAGAAGGATTGGATGTTCACTTTGTTTCCTTTAGTGTGGACCCCGAATATGACAAACCAGAAGTGCTCAAAAAATTTGCTGATGAACATGGCGCGGACTTTAGCAACTGGTCTTTCTTAACAGGATATACATCCGAAGAAATTAAAAAGCATGCATTGGAAACATTTAAAGGGTCTGTTGATAAACTCCCGTCTTCATCGCCCGATATTGTTTTAATCAACCACCCCACTCAATTTTATTTGATCAACCAAGAAGGAAAAATCGTCACTTTCTATGACGGTCTTAAACCAGATATCAATAAAGTAATCACTGATGTGAAAAAATTAACAAATAAGTAAGCCGAGAAGATCTCTAGAGACCGAAGTCTCTAGAGATTTTTTGTACCTATCGATCAGTCAGCTTACATCATTCAATGTTATCAGTCCCTACTTAAGATTTTTTAAAATGACCCCTTGCACCTCTAGTTACGTAAGGAGATATGATTGAGATAAAGATAGAAATGGGGGAGATGAAAGATGAAGAAAGAACAAACTTTTTCCATTGGAGAGTTTTCCGCAAAGACAGGAATTTCGATTCGAACTTTGCATTATTATGATGACTTAGGTCTACTTAAAGCAGAAAGAGATCCGAGTTCAGGACATCGCCTGTATACTCATGAAGATCTGCGCAAACTACAAAAAATTGTTAGTCTTAAATTTCTCGGTTATCGATTAGATCAGATTGCGGATCTGATCCAAACGACGCATTTTGATCTTGGTCTAAAAGAATCGTTACAAATGCAACAAAAGGCTTTGGAAGCGAAAAAAGAACAAATCGAGACTTCTATAAAAGCGGTGAAGAGAGCGATCAGCTTGTTGGAGGAAGAAAGGGAGCTGGATAGTCATGTCCTTATGAGTGTTATTCGGAATATTCAAACAGAAAAAGAGCAACGGTTGTGGTTGGAACAGTATACCTCCAAAGAATTTGTCGGTCAGCTGTACGATAAATCCGAGGAAGAGATGATAGAACTAGACAAAAATTATATTCGGTTGATGAGAGAAGTGAAGAAGTTAGTTGGGAAACCAGTAGATGATCCTGAAGTAGAAAAGCTGATAGATGATTTTTTGAAGGTCTCAAGCGACTTTGTCGGTGAACAAGATTTGTCTGATCTGGAGTCGCTCCCAAAGGATCAGGCAGAAACCTTGCAAAAGTTAATCCCATCTCCGCTTACCGATGAAGAAGAAGCATGGTTAAATAAAGCGATGGATCATTATATGATGGCAAAGGGAATGCTTAAACCCAGCCAATCCGATCACCAACTATAAACGATAAACAGACTGGCACGGTAGATGTGTCAGTCTGTTTTGGTATTATCTTATTTTGTTTAGCTGTTTAGGTAGATAGAAATAGCTTACAAGGAAACTGATGATAAGTCCACCTAGTTGGATCAGAAGGACTTGGGATAGAGGAAGTCCAGCCAGCCAAGCAGCAGGGATGAGAAGTAGGCATAGGAAGCTGAGCAATCCTAAACAAAGATAGGTAAAACTGCGATTTCTTTCTTGTGATGAGAGTGGATACAAGCGAAAGAGAACGGGATAACGTTCGATTCGCGTCATTTGTGGTAGCTGGCTAATCAGTAGCCAGATGCTAAGCAGATCGACTGCTGCCAATACACCTGGATGAGGTAAAAAGAGTAGGATCATCAGTCCCCAGAGCAAAATGCGTAAGTAGGTAGGAAAAAGGTCGCCCTGTCGGAAAAAGATGCGCCAAAATAAATAGGAAAAAGCGGTTTGGCGATGAGCGATTTTTTCCATGATCCAAGTAATCCAACGTCTTTCTTTTACGATAAAACGGCGCTCGCGAAGGTCGACAAACCAGCTAGCCAAGGAATAATAGTTGGCGATTGTTTTTTGTTCCCGCTCTTTCCAGAGCATCCATGGGTAAGGATAAGCTGGCGTAATCGAGCGAAAGTAAATCAGGTGAGCGAGGGGAACGAGTAAAGAGAGTAGATCGATCCATTCCAATTTGCTCAGGAGAAAATAACAAATCCAGACATTGACCAGCCAGCGAAAGAAAGTCCATGTATATACTCTCCCTTTCGACTGAATCGTGGTTAAACGATCTTCCAACCAACTGAGATAAGTATTGTATAATTGGAGCAGGCAAAGAAGGACAAAAATCAGCCAAAATTGCTGAGAATCACCAACTCGCTGTTGATACAGCGGCAAAAGGATCAATAACATAACCGCTAGTCGGAACAAATGAACCCACAAGCTATAGAGCAAACTTTGGCGGAAATAACCTTGCAAATGTGCCTCCATTGGGAGCAAAAAGGTTAGATCCGCTGGTTGAATCCAGGTTCGTACAAAGCTAAAGGTTAAAGGCAAAGATAAAAGGATGGCTAAAATTAAAGGTAGCGGTGTTTCAGGAGGAATCCACTTGATTAAGCGGGCGTAGGCGATCGAAAGAAAAATAACCATCGCGCCGATAACAATCGGTGTTCCTCCACCCCCGATAATCAGTTGGATAATACGGATCGCTTTGGTCCATGAAGCAGCTTTTCGCTCTTGAAAAAGCAGGTCTGATTTCATTGAATGGAATCCTTTGCGATATGTATAAATAATTCCTCTAGCGTTGCCTGCGGTTTGTTCGCTTGGGCTCGCATCTCTTCCAATGTGCCTTGTAGAGCAATTCTGCCTTCATGGAGTAAAACAAAACGATCACAATACTTTTCAGCCATCGTCAAAATATGGGTGGACATTAAAATAGCGGTACCATCTTCTTTTTTCTTTACGAGTAAGTCGACCAGAGCTTGGATCGCCAGAGGGTCTAATCCTACAAAAGGCTCATCGACGATAAATAGAGCGGGTTGAACGAGGAATGCACATAGAATCATCAGCTTTTGCTGCATTCCTTTCGAAAAAGTATGGGGAAACCATTTAACCACTTTTTCCATACGAAAGATCTTTAGCAAATGTTGTGCGCGCTCCTGAAATTCCTTGTCAGATAGCTGATATGCTCGAGCCGTTAGCTCCAAATGCTCCCACAGAGTAAGCTCTTCATAAAATTGTGGCGTCTCAGGGATATAACTCATTTGCTTTCGAAAGTGGAGCGGATCCTCTTGCAGTGAGATTCCATTGACAGTGATGGAACCATGGTGAGGAGTAAGCAATCCTAAAATATGTTTAATCGTTGTGCTTTTGCCAGCGCCATTTACCCCAATCAGTCCCACAATTTCTGCAGCGTTGACCTCAAGAGAGATATCATGAATGACGGGTTTTTGTCGTGAATAGCCACCAGTAAGCTGTTGAATGCTAAGCATCTTAAACTCCTTTTATGTTTTTTGTATAATCGCTTCTGCTGCAATGTCACCCAAGTAGTTTTTCCATCTTTGGTTGGCTGACGAGACGAGCGATGATTTTTTTCTGTTTTGTAATAGGTTTTTCTTGTATAATTAAAATGTTGAAGGAGGACATGAGCATGTTTAAAAAAGTAATTATTATTATTTTAGCTATTCTAGTGATCGTTGCAATCGCCTTTTCTCTTTTCACGACCTTTCAGATGTTATAGCTTTTTTTGATCTCCTCTCTATTCCAAGCGTATCTCACAATAATATACTGAATAGTATGTATTTATGACAATTCATAGCCATTTAACGAGAACCTCATGACGATTTTTTCATAGCTGACTTTGCGTTGAGTAAGATGGTCTTTGGAAGGGTATATCAAATAAGTAAGAAATTAAATATGAAAGAGGCGAAAAGATGTCTGAAGAAAAAAATGTAAAAACTTTACCTAGCCGCTCTGAAGTAGCTGAGGAGTATACGTGGAGATTGGAAGATATTTTTGCAAGTGATGAGGAATGGGAACAAGAATTCCAAGCTGTCCAAGACAGTTTATCGAAGCTAACTGCATTTCAAGGACGATTAGCTGAGTCAGCAGATCATTTACTGCAAGCACTCCGCAATCATGATGAAGTGATGATGCGGATTGAAAAATTATATACATATGCGAGGATGCGTTCGGATCAGGATACTGCCAATTCTTTTTACCAAGGATTGAGCAGTCGGGTACTTAGCTTATATACCAAAGCAGCCAGTCTAAAGGCTTATTTTGTTCCTGAAATTTTGGCGATCGAAGAAACGAAAATCGAGGAGTTTTTGGCGGAAAATGAGGATCTTCAGCTCTATCGGTATGCTCTTCAAGTGATCAGTCAGAAAAGGGAACATGTCTTATCTTCCAGTGAAGAAGCTTTGCTGGCGGGAGCCTCAGAAGTGATGGGTTCCTCAGGAACAACGGCAAGGTTATTAAGTGATGCCGATCTAAAATTCCCGACGATTGTGGATGAACATGGTCAAGAAGTGGAAGTTTCCCATGGGCGATATATTGAATTCTTGAGAGGCGATGACCGTCGAGTGCGCAAAGAAGCTTTTCAAGCGATGTATAGCACCTATGGTCAGTTTATCAATACGTTTGCTAGTACTTTGAGTTCCACTGTTAAAAAACATAACTTTCTCGCAAAGATAAGAAAATATCAATCCGCCCGTCATGCTGCGCTAAGCACCAATCAAATTCCAGAAATTGTCTATGATCAACTGGTTGAGACGATCAATGAGCATTTGCCTTTGCTTCATCGCTACATGGAGTTGCGCAAACGAGTAATGGGTTTAGAGGAGTTGCACATGTATGATGTCTATGCTCCTCTCGTTAAAGATGTCAAAATCAAACTAACCTATGAAGAGGCCCAAGAGCTTTTGCTTGAAGGACTTGCCCCCATGGGAGAAGAGTATCTGTCGATTATCAAAGAAGGATTTGCGAATCGCTGGGTCGATGTCTATGAAAACAAAGGCAAGCGAAGTGGGGCTTATTCTTCGGGATCCTATGGAACCAATCCGTATATTTTGATGAACTGGCAAGATAACATCGATAACTTGTTTACTCTTGCCCACGAGTTTGGTCATTCTGTGCATAGCTACTATACACGCAAAAATCAGCCATATGTTTATGGGGATTATTCCATTTTTGTCGCTGAAGTCGCTTCCACATGCAATGAAGCGTTGTTAAATGATTACCTCCTAAAGACGACGACAGACCGAAAACGGCGGTTGTATCTGCTTACCCATCAGCTGGAAGATTTTCGGGCGACAGTCTATCGTCAAACGATGTTTGCTGAATTTGAGCATTTGATTCATCAGAAAGACCAACAAAACGAAGCACTCACCGCTGAAGTGCTGACCAAACTGTATTACGAGTTGAATCAAAAATATTTTGGGCCCAATGTCGTATCTGATCCTGAGATTGGGCATGAATGGGCGCGTATTCCTCACTTCTACTATAATTTTTATGTCTATCAATATGCGACCGGTTTTAGTGCTGCGACCGCTTTATCTAGGCAAATCCTAACCGAAGGGGAACTGGCAGTAAAACGGTACATCCAATTCTTGAAATCGGGCAGCTCTGCAAGTCCGATCGATGTCTTAAAGCGCGCCGGAGTCGATATGACCTCTCCTGAACCGATTCGGGCAGCTCTGCAAGTATTTAAAGAGAACTTGGATGAGCTTGAAGCGGCGATCTCCGCAGAATAACGGAGTGATTTTCAGGCAGTTTCAGGTGAAATAGCCTTTTTTGCCAGCTTGACAATTTGCTTGAGAATGTTATTATCGATCATGAATAAAGGACAATTTCAAATTAGCATTTATCCACTAGGGGTGCCTTTGGGAAAGGCTGAGATCAAAGTGGAACTTTGAGACCCTTGGAACCTGATCTGGTTTATACCAGCGTAGGGAAGTGGAATGGTCGGAAATCCATCCATCTTGATTTATTCAAGGTTTCCAGCAAAGCCACTTTCTATCGTTGAAAGTGGCTTTTTAATTTTTATTTTCCCAAGCAGATGGTGTTTGGAAGTCCGCTAAAAATCAAAAGGCGGGAGTATGAAAATGAAGAAATCTTTGCACGTGGTTTCCGATGGTAGACGTTCATTGGACGATTTTGCGAGAATTGCCGCACAGATCGCCCCATATGTAGACAAGTTCCACATCAGGGAAAAACAGCGGTCAGCACGAGAGATTTACGATGGCGTTCAAGTGTTGTTAGAGAAAGGAATTCCCTGTCATCAAATCGTGATCCACGACCGGATCGATGTGGCATGGATGGTATCAACAGGGGTGCAGCTTGCTTATCATAGTTTGCCTGTAGGGATTGTCAAAGAGAAATGCCCGCATTTGAGAGCAGGTGTCTCTGTACATTCCTTAACGGAGGCAATTGAGAGTGCGCAGTCCGGAGCAGACTATCTTCTTTTTGGTCATATTTTTGAAACCGAATGTAAAAAGGGAGTCCCTGCGAAAGGAATAGAGGAGTTAAAGAGAATCACAATGCATCTTCGCCTTCCTGTGATTGCGATCGGTGGAATCAAACCGGAAAATGTCGGGGCGGTTTTGGATGCTGGTGCAGCCGGAGTTGCTGTTATGTCAGGAATTTTACAAGCGGAAAGTCCGCTAGCTGCAGCGAGAAAATATGTGGAAAAATTGAAAGAAAGGAGCGAAAGTAGCGATGACTTTTCTGATCAATGGGGATCAAGTGAATGTTCCGGAAAAGGTGAAAACAGTTGCGGATCTGCTGTCCCATTTTCAGCTGGAGAAAAAAGTTCTCATCGTTGAGGTGAATCAACAAATCATCGAGAAATCGTTACACGCTGAAACTGTGCTTACAGATGGAGATCGGATTGAAATTGTCCATTTTGTCGGGGGTGGATAAAATGTTAAAAATCGGGCCATATGAATTTACTTCACGTTTGTTATTGGGAACAGGCAAATATCCAAACTTTGAAATTCAAAAAAAAGCGGTTGAGGTATCAGGGGCGCAAATCTTGACCTTTGCTGTGCGGAGAATGAATATTTTTGAAGCAAATCAGCCGAATTTTTTAGAAAAGATTGATTTAAAGAAATACAAGTTGTTACCCAATACTGCGGGAGCAAAGACGGCAGAAGAAGCTGTTCGGATCGCTCGGCTTGCCAAAGCCTCTGGTCTATGTGACATGGTGAAGGTGGAAGTGATCGGTTGTGATAAAACGTTGCTACCGGACCCTGTTGAAACTTTGAAAGCTTCAGAGATTTTGTTGGAAGAAGGGTTTATCGTTTTAGCTTATACTTCAGACGATGTGGTGCTGGCTAGAAGGCTGCAGGAGATGGGTTGTCATGCGGTCATGCCGGGAGCTTCGCCGATTGGCTCAGGGCAAGGAATCATCAATCCTCTCAATTTGAAATTGATTATCGAACAGTCCAATGTCCCGATCATTGTCGATGCTGGAATTGGCAGTCCGGCAGATGCGGCTTTTGCGATGGAGCTTGGAGCGGATGCTGTTTTATTAAATACAGCTGTTTCGGCGGCAAAAGATCCTGTCAAGATGGCGAAAGCGATGAAATTAGCTATTGAGGCGGGAAGATTGGGGTATGTTGCGGGGAGAATACCGAAAAAACCGTATGCCACAGCAAGCAGTCCAGAAGAAGGGTTGATTTTTAATTGAGTGGACGATATTCGCGTCAGGAGCTTTTTTCGCCAATTGGAAAAGAGGGACAAGCAAAGATTGGAAAAAAACATGTGTTAATCGTTGGTGCGGGGGCATTGGGGGCATCCAATGCAGAAGCGTTGGTTCGAGCAGGTGTGGGGAAAGTTACCATCGTGGATCGGGATTATGTAGAATGGAGCAATCTTCAACGCCAGCAACTGTATTGTGAAGAAGATGCTGTGAGGAAAATGCCGAAGGCGATTGCTGCCGCCCATCGTTTAAAACAGATTAATTCAGAAGTAGAGATTGACGGCATGATGATGGATGTCGGCGCCCTAGAATTGGAACAGTTGCTTTCTGGAGTCGATTTGATCATTGATTCAACGGATCATTTTGAAATTCGGATGATCATCAATGATCTATCTCAAAAGCACGAGATCCCATGGATTTATGGTGCTTGTGTCGGGAGTTATGGATTAAGCTTTACGATTTTGCCCAAACAGACCCCGTGTTTAAATTGTTTGATGGAAACCATGCCACTGGGAGGAGCTACCTGTGATACGGTCGGAATTATTCAGCCAGCCGTACAGATGGTTACTGCGCATCAGATTGCCGAAGCATTAAAACTGCTTGCTGAGAAACCAGCAGCATTGCGAAATAAATTGGTCTCTTTTGACTTATGGAAAAACCAATATAGTTCCATCGATGTTTCCTCTCTCAAAAAAGAAGCTTGTCCTTCGTGTGGCGAGAAGCGAACCTATCCCTTTTTATCGTATGAAAATCAATTGAAAACAGCCGTACTTTGTGGGAGAGATACCGTTCAAATTAGACCCGCAAATAATCGGGAGATCGATTTGGAAGAGCTGGAAGCTCTCCTTGCTGTGCAGGGGATTCAAACCGAAAGAAACCCGTTTTTGCTTTCCTTTTATCATGAAAATGCGAGGTTGGTTGTTTTTAAAGATGGTAGGATGTTTGTTCATGGAAGCAAAGATGTCGTTCAGGCAAAAACGCTGTATCACCGATATCTAGGTTAAATGGCATGATGGGGAGGAGCGTTTGCTGCTCCTCTTTTTTTGAGTGGAATGCGTTAAAACTTAGAAAAGGAAGGAAAAACAAATGCAAGCAGGAGACTAATTGATAAAATCCAAATATTAAGAAAGGATAGGAAGCAACAATGGGGGGGATTCCCAGATGGTCGAATGGTTGAGAAGGGAGAAGAGGAATGGAGTTATTTGCGGTGATTCGAGGAGCTTTTCAAAATCAGGCTTCTGATTTGTTTCTTTCAGCCGGTAAGCCGATCTACATGCGAAGGCAAGGCGAGTTAATCCTTTATCAGCGAAGAGTTTTGTCGGCTTATCAACTAGAGGAGATCTGTCGATCGATCCTATCTCCCGCACAGATCGATCGTCTACGGGCGGCAGAAGAGATCGATTTGGCTTTATTCCATCCGGAAGGCTTTCGCGTGCGCCTGCATGTTTATCTGCAAAGCGGACAGCTCGGCCTTTCCATTCGTCTTTTTCCCAAGGAGATTCCCATGCCGGAAGAGTTAGGTATTCCGCCCGTGTTGCAGCAGCTGATTTACAAAGAACAGGGGTTATTATTGATCACTGGCCCAACAGGAAGTGGGAAATCGACAACATTGGCCTCACTGATTCATGATTTAAATCAGAAGGAGTCGAAACGAATCATCACTTTGGAAGATCCCATCGAATATGTTCATCATTCTTGCTTATCGATGATTGAACAACGGCAAATTGGACGCGATACTGCCAGTTTTTTGACAGGATTAAGGGCAGCGCTTCGCCAAGATCCCGATCTAATTCTTTTAGGGGAGTTACGCGATCTGGAAACGATGCAGGCTGCCATGCAAGCTGCTGAAACAGGCAGACTGGTTCTCGCTACCCTTCACACCGATCGTTCCATTTCCGCTATTTCCCGATTCATTGATGTTTTTCCAGCGATGCAACAGAATCAGATCCGGACACAGTTGTCCATGAGTCTATTGGCGGTCATTGCCCAGCGCCTTTTGCCGAAACGAAATAGTATAGCGGAGCGGGTAGCTGTCTTTGAAGTGCTGATCAATACTCCGGCGGTGAGTCATTTGATCCGGACAGATCAATTGCATCAACTTCCTTCGCTTCTGCAAACAGGTCAAGGACAGGGAATGCAATCGATGGAACGGGCATTACAGCAACTGAAACGGCAGGGTTTGCTCGATCGTTCGTTAAAATGGAGTGATCGGATGGTTGACCAATATGGTAATTAATGCTTTGGGGCTGTATCTATTACTGGGAATGACAGTCGGTTTTTATCTTCCACGCCTCGCTTGGTTCTGTTTGTCTCAGCGGCTTAAACAATTAGGAATGCCTGAGAAAGTCCCAGTCCGCATAAAGCGAAGCGATCAAGTGGGGACCATGTTCCTAGCTGGACTGGCTACGAGTATTTCCTATTTTCACATTTTTTCACGATGGGAGCTGGGAATCGCTCTTTTTTTTATTTGGTTTTTATTATTGGTTTCCTGGACGGATCTTTTATCTGGTTTGATTTTGGACTGGATTACTTATCCGGCAATGGTGTTGTTTGTTGTGTTACGCTTTTTAGCAGAGGACTCGTCATTTCTCGTTTATCTTTGGACAGCGATCTTCATAGGGAGCGGCAGTTTCTTGGTCAGCTGGTTGAGCAAAGGGTTGGGTTATGGCGATGTAAAATTGCTGATCGCTGGAAGTGTTGTGACTGGATGGCCAGCGGGATTGTTAGCGATTTGGATCGCTACTGGGAGTGCGGGACTTTATGTGATCTATCGTCGGTTAAGGGGAAAACCCTTCACCCAACAAAAACTCATCTATTTTGGTCCACATTTGTCCATCGGTTTCTTTTTGTCTTATATCTGGGGAGAACAGATTTTAGCCACATACTTTTCATGGTTTGCAATCGTTCTATCGCTAGAAATGTTTTAATCTAAATGAAGATTGCACTATTTTTGGGAAAGGGAACGTGTTTGGAAGGAGCTGAAGATTTGTTTGTTTCGACGGCACTATCTAGGGATTGAACTTCTAGACTGCCATTTTAAAATGGTGGAACTGCAGTGGAGAAAAAAAAGACCAGAGATAAAGCACGTAATGGCCCATCCTTTGCCTTGGGAAACAAGCAAAGTAGATCAACAGTTTGACCGAAAAAAGTTTGTGCAGCGGTTAAAACGATTGCAAAAAGAACAACGGATCAAGGCCAATCAAGTTTATTTGACTTTGGGAAGCCAATGGGTCAGCGTGTATAAACCCGTGATTCCCGTGTGGATCAAAGAGCATGAGCTAAGAGATTGGCTTTATAAAAATGTGATTCAGAAAGTAACCAAAGAAGAGGTTATTTTTGATTATTTTTCTTTAGAGAACTTATCGAAAAACGAGCGGAAAGTGATGTTATTTGTCGTCTCCAAAAAGTTGATCGATTCCTTAGAGGAGATTTTTTTACAGGCGAATTTGGAACTGATGCAAGTACAGTTTTCGACTTTGTCATTATTTTACTGGTTGCAATTTACCCGTCAGAAGCTTTTCTATCGCTATTGTACGTTTCGTTTTACAGTAAGTGGCGTAGAGATTGGCTGGTTTCGCGATGGACAGCTGGAAGGAGTGAAATATCTCCCCCTCTCTTTGTTTTCTTTTTGTGATCAACAGGTCGATTTATTTAGCCAAATGCTGAATCCGATGGTGGTCTCTTCGAAAAAGATTGGCGCCTTTGGAGAACAGTTTTTAACCAAAGTTCATTGGGAGATGGAGCAATGGTTCCGAGAAAATAGCTGGCTTCCGGATGAGTGGGTTTTGACAGGAGAAGGATTGGATCTAGCCGCATTGCAACGATGGCTGTTGCGGGAAATTTCGACCCATGTCACCTTTGATTTTTTACCAAAAGGGATGCTGTCTTCGAAATTGCAAAGATTATCGCCGGAGCATTTTGGTGCCTCCTTATCTGTATGCCTAGGCTCTTTAATAGGTGGGAGGGATTTGAAGTGAAGATCAACTTAATGAAGCCAGCCCCCTCGATCCGGAGGTATTATCATTGGTGGATTGGTGCGGTGGTACTTTTTCATGTCTTGATCATCGGTGGCGCGATTTGGCTTTATTGTGAACAGAAGTCGCAGATCGAGCGCATCGACAAACAAATGGCCCTTCTTCTGCCAATCGAGAAAGAGACCAAAGAGAAAGTCAAAAAGGAAGAAGCTTTCCGCCAACAATACAAAGTCGAACTGGAATATAAGGAATCTGTAGAGAAATTACAGATCAAGAAAATGGAGTGGGATCGAATCTTGCGTTCATTGGAATTGGCACTAACTCCTGAAGCCAGACTGTTTAATCTTAAGGCGGATGGAGATACCTTGTCAGGAATGGCTGTCTTTGCTTCAGAAAAAAATGCGAGTCAATTTGAACAAAGAATGAGCCAAGCAGTAAAAAATTTTCGCGTGGATGCCTTAGAAAAAGCCTCTACTGTCCAAGAAGTTCGTATTAAACCTGCGACTGCTCTCGTCATGAGATTTCACTTTACCGTTACTCCTCAAAACAGCAGGAAACAGGAGGAAAGTAGTAGATGAGGCGGGTTTCTTCAGCATGGTGGAAACAGCCATTATGGTGGAAGACAAAAGAGTTTTTATGGTCGCTGTTTGCTGTGTGCTTTCTCATCGTCGCTGGGATCGTTAGTCCGATTCTTTATTTTCAGCATCTCACTTTAAAAGAGAAAAAAGAACGATTGCGACAGCTACAAACCTATGTGATCACCCACGAGTCGACGGTTAAATTGGTGGAAAAAGGCTTGCAACCACCAACAAAAGAAGAATTGGCACTTTTGCAAGCGAAAGTGCCGACAGAAGTGAATCTCTCTAAAGCGGTGGAAACACTGCAAAAAACGGCGAAAAAAGCTGGAGTGAAATGGAGAGGAATTCGCTTTGCTGCGAGTGAATCGGAGCTAGAAAAGCTTCAAAAAGAGTTGAAACTGTTGGAAAATGATTCGCTCGACTTAAAGACCAGCTTAGAATACTATTTGTTTACAGAGAAAGAGGAAAAGAAAGAGCAAGCCAGTTCCAAATACTTATCGATGATTTATGCCGATGTTTATCTTGATACGGAGCCAAGCCAATTGAAGGCATGGTTTCAGGAAATGAAAAAGCTTGAGCGGATTATACATATCTTGGAATGGGATAGTTTTATATTAAATAAAAAAGAAAATAGATTTGGAAATACGAGGGTACGGTTTATATTATATGTTTACCTTGATCCAAAATTAGAAATCGATTCATCAGGAAACAAGAGTTTAGATCGAACGGTGGAATCTCCTACACAGATTGAGATTTTACCGAAACAGACAGAAGAAGAAGAGAAAGACGTTGAGCAAACCCAAAAGCAGCAGAATGGTACGATCGAAAAGGAAAAAATGAGAAAAGAGGAAGAGAAAGAGGAACGTTAAGCTGCTAAAGGAAAAAGATAAAAAGCGATCTTAGCTTACAAAGAAAGCGCAAAATCGAAATAATAAACCATGCACACGGAGGTACTTGGTTGAAAGAAAGCCGAGTACCTTTTTATTTTGGATCGCATTGTTGTGGTTCTATCTTCTCTATTAACTCCATACAGATATAGTAATAGATGGGGAAAGGACGGAGAAGAAAGTGGATCAAAAAAGAGTAAAAGTGTATTCACAGAAGAAAGGGTTAAAAGTGATTTTAAATCAGTCGGCACACGAAGCCGAAGAACATGTAGCGAAAAACAATCAGCCAACTGTTGTAGAAGGCTGGGAATGTTTGCAGGAAACGTTCTCAAAAATTTGGCAACGTCTTACGCCAGTTAGAAGGAAAATTAGTTGGAGTTTATCAAAGCATCCCTTATTAAAAAAGAGGAAAAGAACGGTTCCTCATCATATGATCAAAATGATTCTCTCCATTATAGGAGCGATCTTACTAGGGTTGATTATGGGAGGAGCGCTCTTGCAATTGTTTTTCTCCGATCAACCGGCGCGCCTATCATCGATTGACTCCAATCTACCCAGGCCATCACAAACCACGATGGATCAGCCACTCGTTTCTGAGGAGCTACCTTCTTTAAAGGTTTTTTTGTTGCAAGCTGGAAATTATTCAGATAAACAAGGGGCGCAAGGAAAAGTAAAAACATTAAAAGACCAAGGAAAGATGGCTGTGATGTCTCAACAGGCTCCCTATCGGATTTTTGTAGGAATCGGTTCATCGCGGGACGAAGCATTAAAATTATCCTTTACTCACCGAGGGGAGTTGGAAGTCTTTTTAAAGGAATGGTCAATCGGTGGTGGAAAGTTGCCGACCAACCCACAGCAGAAAGAAGTTCAGGCAAACTTGGTTCACACTCTGCAAACCGGACATGATCTCCTTTACCATTTGAGCCATCTATCGACGGAACAAGTGAGTCAAAATCAGCAAGCTACCGCTTCGTCCACAATCGATCAAAAGCTTCTTACTCAGTATGAGCAGTGGCTGACCAATCTGCGCCAACTGGAAGCGACCTTGCCAGCTGGAGCGGTTCACTCTTTAAAACAGATGAAACAAGGGATGGAACAGGCGATGCAAAGTGCCAAAGCAGCGATGCAGACTTCGGATCCAACATTGTGGTGGCAAATACAAGAAGGACTGATTTTGTATGTCATGGGTTATGAACATTTCGCGCAAACAATCGGGTGAAAGTTTCTTGTTGAGTAGATATAAATTTGCTAAACTGTATATGACTTCATAGGAATGGGTAACACCTTTGTATATAGGTGTTTTTTTTGACCGAAAATATAATTATATATCAATTTTAAATGAGGATGCGAGAAGATGAAACAGATTCCCAGAGAGCTCGTATTAGCTTCTGGTTCACCACGGAGGCAAGCGATGTTCAAGGAATTGCAATTGTCGTTTCAGGTGATTACAAGCGAAGTTGATGAAAGCTTACCACCTGATATTTCTCCAGCCGAAGCGGTTCAGCTCCTTGCTTTACAGAAAGCGAAAGCGGTTGCTCCTCTTTGTTCATCCGCATTGGTAGTTGCTGCAGATACTGTCGTATCTTTAGATGGAAAGATTTTAGGTAAGCCAGCTGGTCCGGAAGAAGCATATCAAATGTTGGCTGCTCTTCAGGGACGAGTTCATCAGGTTTACAGTGGAATTGCTTTGATCGAAGTGGATCAAGGAGAGATATTACGAGAGCAAACACAAGCTCGTCAAACCGATGTCTGGATGCGTTCCCTATCGAAAGAGAAACTGGATTGGTATGTCCAAACAGGAGAGCCGTTGGATAAAGCGGGCGCATATGGCATTCAAGGATTTGGCGCGTGCTTAATCGATAAAATTGAAGGCTGTTATTTTAATGTCGTAGGAATGTCGATTTCTTTGCTAGATCAAATGATGGAAGAGTTTGGCTATTCAATGTTTGAGCATTTTTCTTTGCCTAGAAAGTAAAGGTGGGAACTTCCTTTGCTGAGCACAACAAGCTTTCTACGTGCAAAATAAAAGGGGGTTCAAGGCAAATGTTAAAGATCAAAGATGTTCCTGTCGATGAAAGACCTCGTGAGCGTCTGATTAAGTTTGGACCACAGGCGCTTGCGACGACGGAGTTAATCGCTTTGTTGCTTCGAACCGGTACCACTCATGAATCGGTTATGGGGTTGGCACAAAAAGTTTTAGTACAAACGGGAAATCTGAAAGGATTAGCCAATGCGAATCTAGGTGAACTTACCCAAATTCATGGCATCGGCTCAGCTAAAGCTGTTCAACTGCTTGCCGGAATTGAGTTAGGACGAAGAATTGCCCAAGCAACACCGGAAGAAAAAGTAGTGATCCGTTATCCCAAAGATGCAGCGGAATTTGTCATGCAAGAGATGCGCTATTTGGAGCAAGAACACTTTGTTTGTCTCTTTTTAAATACGAAAAATCAAGTGACACATAAGAAATGCCTCTTTGTTGGTAGCTTGAACGCCTCTGTAGTTCATCCGCGTGAAATTTTTCGGGAAGCTGTTCGTTATAGTTCAGCAGGGATTATTTGCGTCCATAATCATCCAAGCGGAAATCCCAGTCCTAGTCGTGAAGATATTGAGGTCACCCATCGTCTCGTTGAAGCAGGAGAGTTGATGGGAATTGACCTTATTGATCATTTAATTATCGGTGATCAGTCCTATTTTAGCATGAAAGAAAAAGGGATCATCTAGTCCCTAAGAAGAGAGAAATTGGAATCAAATGTGAAGTACACAACAATCTGCCTATTTTCTTGGAGGAAAAAAAAGGTAAATAGCGAAACCAATTAGTATGAGGCGGGGTGACGAGAAAATGGGAAAGGTGAGACCAGGAGTTACAGTTAAAGGAACAAAAGACGGACTTTTATTTATTCTAGAGGATGATTATCCCTTTTCCAAGATACTAGATGAGTTAAGGCAACTTCTTGAGTATGAACACGCTTCATTATGGGATGGCCCCGATACCAAAGTTGTAATCAAATTAGGACAAAGAAGAATCACGGCAGAAGATGAAGTATCTTTACGACAACTGTTTTCAACTAAGCCGAACTTAATGATCCAAGCTATTGTTGCCGAAGGAGGACATCACCTTCTTTATCCTCCTAAGATTCATACATTGGCTGGTACTGTTCGTTCAGGTCAAGTATTGTTTTATGAAGGAGATTTATTACTACTAGGCGATGTCAATCCAGGTGGGTCTGTCCAAGCATCTGGTAACATTTATATCTTAGGAGCGCTACGTGGGATTGCTCATGCTGGAAGCCAAGGGGATGAAACAGCGTTGATCGCAGCATCTATTTTTCGTCCTACACAGCTAAGGATTGCCGATATCATTTCACGCCCTCCAGATGAATGGGATGAATCGGATGGAAGCATGCGGTTTGCCTACTTGGTAAATCAACAGATTGCTGTTGATCAAATTCAATCACTGAATCAACTTCGTCCAGAGCTAGAATGGAAAAGGAAAAGTCAGTCTTTTTTTTAGATGATTTGGGTAAGTCGATTTTTTAGTAGCTGGAAGGGAGGGGTGGATTTGGGAGAGAGTATTGTCATTACGTCGGGAAAAGGCGGTGTGGGAAAATCGACGACATCAGCCAATCTCGGTACTGCCCTAGCCCTATATGGAAAGAAAGTTTGTTTGATCGATACGGATATTGGATTAAGAAATCTCGATGTCCTGATGGGACTAGAGAACCGGATTATTTATGATTTGATTGATGTGGTGGATAAAGTTTGTCGAATCGAACAAGCATTGATCAAAGACAAGCGTTGTGACCATCTGTATCTCTTACCAGCCGCGCAGGCAAAGGATAAAATGTCGGTTTCTTCTTTGCAACTGCGATGGTTGGTTGCAGAATTGAAAGAAAAGTTTGATTATGTGCTCGTCGATTGTCCAGCGGGAATTGAAAGAGGTTTTTCCAATGCAATTGCTGGAGCGGATCAAGCGATTGTAGTGACCACACCAGAGAATGCAGCAGTTCGGGATGCTGACCGAGTGATTGGACTCTTGGAAAAGGAACGGATTTATTCCCCGAAATTGGTGATCAACCGTTTGCGAACAGATCTTACGAAGGACGGAGGAATGCTGGATGTAGATGAGGTGGTCTCTATCTTAGCCATCGATTTGCTAGGAGTGGTACCCGAGCATGAGCAAGTCATTCGTTCGGGGCATATCGGCGAGCCTGTCGTCTGGCAAACAAGGTGTTCGGCTGGAAAAGCTTATCGCAATATTGCGAGAAGAATACAAGGTGAGATGGTTCCTCTTTTGATGTTGGAAAAACAACAAAATGTTGTAAATAGAATGAAAAGATGGCTTGGCTTTGTTTGATCTATCCGCCTCTACATTGCGCTTAAAAGGAATGTAGAGGCGGATTTCCTATTAAAGAATCCTTTTTTCCTCGGTACGTCTCCGATACATAATTGACCTCCTTGTTTCATATCTATCACTAACAACAGCTTGTCAAATAAGGAGGGGCCAGTTTGAGAGAATGGGAAGAAAATATTAAAAGACGTCGAGAGAAACAAATAAGAAAGATTCAACAAGGACTTTATTCTCCTACTCTCCAAGAAGGAAAGGAAAAGAAACAAGACCCTTTTTTCAGTGGCTGGGAACTGGCGACAAACAAGGAACCAAAAAAGAAAAACAGAATAGACAAATGGTTAACGCAAGCACTGATCGCTTTGTTTTTATTGATCGGTGTCTATGTCGTCTTTCAATTCCCAACGGAGCGGGGAATTCAGGTACAAGGGTGGATTGCTCAAGTGATGACAGAAGAGATCCAATTTGAACAGCTACGGATGTGGTATCAGAAGCTAGTAGGTGGCAATCCGAGTATTCTCCCTGTGTTTCAACCCAAATCAAAACAGGAATCGTTCTTGTGGCAACTGCCGGTCAGTGGAAAAATTATTTTACCGTTTGATGAGAAGAGAAAAGGGATGGTTTGGCAGACTGACCCAGGGACCGAGGTCGCCGCTGCAGCCGAAGGTTGGATTCAGTTTGCTGGTAAAAAGCCGGACCTAGGCAATGTTGTGATTATTCAGCATGCCAAAGGATATGAAAGTTGGTATGGTTTGTTAGAAAAGGTTCATCTAAAGGAAAACGACTGGGTGAAAAAGGGACAACCCATTGGCGAAGTAGGAGAGAAAGATGGTCAACACTTACTCTTTTTTGCCATCAAAAAAGAAGGAAAATTTATTTCTCCCTCAGGTGTGATCCCACTTGAATAAATTCCCATGGCATGGGGTGGAAGTTCGAATCCATCCTTTATTTTGGCTGGTCATTTTTTTATCTGTTTGGACGGGTCACTTTTTAGAAATCTTTACTTTGTTTGTTTTGGTCATCGTTCATGAGCTAGGACATGTCACCGCAGCATGGGTCTATGGGTGGCGAGTAGAATCGATGATGCTTTTGCCATTTGGGGGAGTGGCTAAAATCGATGAGTGGGGAACCGTTTCAACGCGCGAAGAGATCATTGTCGCTTTAGCAGGTCCTTTTTATCATATTTGGATGATATTAGTTAGTTATCTCTTTTATTCACTGGGTTTGTGGACAGAGGAATGGATGATCTACTTTATTCAAGGCAATTTGCTTATTTTGTTCTTTAATCTGCTCCCCATTTACCCGCTGGATGGAGGCAAAGTATTACAGGCTGTTCTTAGCTATTGGATTCCCTACCGTCCATGTATTTGGTGGACACATGTGATCAGTATGGCTCTCTCTGGAGTCTTATTGCTTTTTTCCTTTCTATTTCCAGGACAATTTCTTCACCTTCCTTTGTGTATCATTTCCATCTTTTTATTTCTCGCTAATTGGAAAGAAATGAAACAGATGCATATTCAGTTTTTACGTTTTTTATTGACCCGCTATCATCGTAGAAAGATGGATCCCTATGAGATCCAAAGTGTGACCGTTCGACAGGGGGAACCCTTGCAGAATGTCTTTAATCAATGGTATAAAGAACGTTATCATGTCTTTGAAATGATCAGCCCGCAAGGTGAAACGCTCGACCTCATTCCTGAGGAGGCCTTTTTGCAAGAATATTTCCAAAATCCATCCACTGTTTTTGGTTGGAAATGATCGGATTCATTGGCGAAACATTGACAGGCTGCTTGGTCTTATGCTAAGATTGTCGTTGTCGTTATGCGAAGAACCGCACATCATTAGGATGAAAAGGCTTTGCCTTTCCTAATATGGCGAGTCCCAATTAGAGGAGGGGTATATCTATGTACGCGTTAATTGAAACGGGCGGAAAACAATACCGCGTAGCAAAAGACCAAGTTCTATATATTGAAAAACTAAACGCTCAAGAAGGCGAAACGGTTACGTTTGATAAAGTCTTACTTGTTAAAAGCGATGATCAAACCATGGTCGGTACACCTGTTGTGGCTGGAGCGAAAGTGACCGCGAAAGTGATCGGTCATGGTCGTGGTAAAAAAATAGTTGTGTTTAAATATAAACCGAAAAAGAACTATAAAAAGAAACAAGGTCATCGTCAGCCATTCACGAAAGTAGTTATTGAAGAGATCGTTACAGAATAATGATTCGGATTTTGATTGAGCGGAATCAATCAGGCGAAGTGAACCGCGTATGCATCAAAGGACATGCTGGATATGCTGAGCATGGAAAAGATATTGTCTGTGCTGCCGTATCCGGAATTTCTGTCGGGCTGGTCAATGCGATTGAAAAGCTGACAGGTGTACGGGTTCATGCTGTGGATGATCATCCTGGTAAACTAGATTGCCAGGTTCCGAGCGATCTAAACGATCCTGCTGTTCTAAGCCGGATCCGTTTGCTTCTCGAAGCGATGATCTTATCACTACGAGATGTGGCTGATGAAGCGCCTGCTTTTGTGAAGATCACGGAAAAACAGCGATAATAATGGAAAGAGGTGATTATGATGTTAAAAATGAATCTTCAATACTTCGCATCGAAAAAAGGGGTAGGTTCTACCAAAAACGGTCGTGACAGTATCTCCAAACGTCTAGGTGTAAAACGTGGAGATGGTCAATTCGTTTTAGCTGGTAACATCTTGGTTCGTCAGCGTGGAACCAAAATCTATCCAGGCAACGGTGTTGGTCGTGGTGGAGATGACACCTTGTTTGCCAAAGTAGATGGCGTTGTACGTTTTGAACGTGTTGGACGCAACAAAAAACGCGTTTCCGTTTATCCAGTTGCTCAAGCAGAAGCAGCAGTAGCAGCTCAAGCTTAAGAAACTTAGTAAGACAAGGGTCCTCATCTGAGAAATTGGATGGGGACTTTCTTTTTAAAATGAAAAGGAGAGAGATTGGTGAAAGAGATGTTGCAAAAAGGAATGATCCCACAAATCCCTACAATCCTCATCATGGGAGGCTGGGTCATCCAACCATGGGGATGGATCGGCAATTTGGTCTGTTTCTTTGGGTCGGTCATCTCTTTAACACTAGGCATATACATTGGACAAAAAAAATGCCTACAGACCTTTGCGATCAAAGAAGCAGAACAGACGAGAGGACTTCTCCGCCTTCAACGCCATGACTGGCTCAACCATCTCCAAGTCCTTAGTGGATACCATGTGATGAAACGCTCGGATAAACTTTTGCAATATTTACAAAAGCTAGTACAAGATGCTGGGAGAGAAAGAGCAATCTCCTCACTTTCATATGCTCCTTTAGCTGTGTTTTTATTAACATTGAGTGTAAAATATAAAGAATGGGCTTGGCAGGTTGATCTTGAACACTCACCCAAACTGGAAGACGAATCAACTGCAAGACGAATTCATCAACTGCTCAAACAGACCTTGGACTGGCTCCAAAAACAAGGAGAAGAGTACCTAGATTGGACACAGATCTCTCTTAAACTCGCACAGGAAAAAGAAAATGTCTGTATCTATTGGAAACTCCTCGATGAAGACGGAAAAGTACTCCCTTTGGATTTCCCTCATCAAGAATGGGAAATACTGCGGAAGAGAATGGATCAACAAGGTGTTAAAGTAGCGGCACTAGAAGAGGAACAAACCCTTTTGTTGCGCTATGTCAGTTAATACATAAAGGTGGTGAAACAATTTGTTTGTAGATGTTGTCAGAGTATTCGTCAAAGCCGGAGATGGTGGAAATGGCATGGTTGCATTTCGGAGAGAAAAGTACGTGCCATATGGTGGACCGGCTGGAGGCGACGGGGGGCGTGGGGGCGATGTCATTTTTTTAGTTGACGAAGGGCTACGCACCCTGATGGATTTTCGTTATCGACGGGAATATAAAGCCAAACGAGGGGAAAACGGACGCTCCAAAGCACAGCATGGAGCCAATGCCGCTCCTCTGGTCGTCAGAGTCCCCCCAGGAACGATCGTTCGTGATGTAGACAGCAACGAGATCATTGCTGATCTTACCAAGCATGGTCAACAAGCCGTCGTCGCCCGAGGCGGGAGAGGCGGGCAAGGAAATATGCGCTTTGCCAC
Organism: Thermoactinomycetaceae bacterium; assembly: GCA_025449975.1. Taxonomy (GTDB): domain Bacteria; phylum Bacillota; class Bacilli; order Thermoactinomycetales; family Thermoactinomycetaceae; genus Thermoflavimicrobium. The sequence continues at coordinate 2,129 of JANWIG010000019.1, read as the reverse complement.
CCCGGCCAACCCTGCTCCACATATCGCTGAAAATGGCGAGCCAGGAGAAGAAAGGGAAGTGGAACTGGAACTAAAATTACTGGCGGATGTAGGGCTCGTTGGCTATCCAAGCGTTGGAAAATCGACGTTGTTGTCTGTTGTATCCAAAGCAAAACCGAAAATTGCCGCCTATCACTTTACCACCCTGATTCCGAACTTAGGAGTTGTACGGGTAGGCGATGGACGGAGCTTCGTGATGGCCGACTTGCCGGGGCTAATTGAAGGAGCACATCAAGGGGTTGGCTTGGGGCATCAATTTCTTCGTCATGTAGAACGGACAAAAGTACTGGTCCATGTCATTGATATGGCTGGCTCAGAAGGACGGGATCCTTATCAGGATTATCTACAAATCAATGAAGAATTAAAACAATACCGTTTAGAATTGGCTGACCGTCCCCAAATCATTGCTGCCAATAAAATGGACTTGCCCGATGCGGAGCTTCAGCTCGAAATGTTTCGTGAACAGATCGACGCCGATATTCCGATTTATCCGATCTCTGCGGCAACGCGTCAAGGAATAAAAGAACTCTTATATGCAATCGCTGATTTATTGGATCGAGTAGAAAAAGAAGAAAGGATTCCAATGGGCGGTCAAGTTTTTTCCGATGAACATAAAGTATATAGAAGCAAACCGGTCGAACCAGCTTTTACCATTCGTAAGGAAAATGAAGTATTTGTCGTTGAAGGAAAGCGGGTTGAAAAACTTGTACGTATGACCAACTTTCAGTATCACGACAGTGTCCTCAGATTTGGTTATAAACTAAAAGAAATGGGAGTAGAAGATGCCTTAAGAGGACAAGGGGCAAAAGAAGGGGATATTGTCCGCATTGCCGATTTGGAATTTGAATTTACTGAGTCCATCGACTTCGAATAAAAAAATAGGGGGCGATGAGCCCCTTGTACTTTTGTTAAGTCTTTTTTATTATTTCTTTTAATAGATTCCTACATCCGGCATCGATTAAACGATATGTTTCATCAAAGTTTCCTGTGTACCAAGGATCAGGGACCTCATTGTAGCCACTCGAAGGAACAAAATCGATAAAGCGGTAGATATTGGCTCCGCTCTTTCCTGCTAAGCTACGGAGGGCTTGAATATTGTCATCATCCATCCCGATAACATAATCATATTTTTGGAGATCTTCATAGACAACTTGACGCGCTCGGATCCCTTCATAAGAAATACCTTTTTCATCCAATTTGGATCGGGTTCCACGATGAGGTATTTTGCCAACATGCCAGTCTCCGGTTCCGGCCGAATCGATATGAATTTGGTCGGACAGATTGGCTTTTTCCACATAGTGGCGAAACACAGCTTCTGCCATTGGCGAGCGGCAAATATTTCCTAAACATACAAATAATACAGAGGTCATGATGTGTTCCCCCTTGAGCGTTATTGGTTGATTGAATAAATGAAAAGCGATAAAAAGTTTTAAGAAACTATTGCCTTTTGCTAGGATATAAGGTTACAATGTCCGTTATAGATAAACATTTGCTTGTATATGGGGGACATTGTTAAATGTCAGAAGAACAGTTCGTATTAGTACGTTTGGATATGCTGCCCGAAGCAGTTCAAAAAACGTTGGAAGCCAAGCATTTGTTGGAGACGGGCAAAGTGATTACAGTTCAAGAAGCGGTAGACCAGGTCGGATTAAGCCGAAGTTCCTTTTATAAGTATAAGGATAGTGTATTTCCTTTCAATAAAATGGTCAATGAGAAAATTGTGACACTTTCTATGGTGTTAGAGCATCGTGCGGGTGTACTATCCAATGTGCTGAGTTATTTGGCACAAAACGGAGCAAGTGTATTAACGATCCATCAAACCATCCCATTAAATGGGGAAGCGAACGTATCTATGTCCGTCGATACCATGCATCTTAATAAAGATTTAAATCAAGTCGTTCAAGGCTTAAAAGGACTAAAAGGAGTGCAGCGTGCGCTAGTCGTAAGCAGTGGAAAAACTCCATAACGGTTAGTTAGATAGAAAGATAGGAGAATAAAAACATGGTTGAAACAGTAGCATATTTAGGACCACAAGGAACGTTTACACATCAAGCTGCTCAATTGTTATTTCCTGAGCAAGATTATCAATT
>JANWIG010000018.1 GCA_025449975.1 Thermoactinomycetaceae bacterium | reverse complement strand
TTGGAACGAACAAATGCCGCCCCTTTTCCAGGTTTTACATGTTGGAACTCCATGACTTGCCAAACATCTCCATCGAGTTCAATCGTTACACCGGTACGAAAATCGTTTACGTTAATCATCACTTCATCCGTCACGAAAAACTGATCCAACTCGATCCGCGTTTCTTTTTTCCTCCTGATCCATCCTCTACGCAATGGATGAGAACACTTCTAGATATAGATCGATCGTTTTTCGTTAACGGATTCCCTCCCTTCTATAACATTCTCATTCATAAAGAGACTTTTATATGTTAACCAAGCTGTTATCTTACTTCCAACCGCAACCACTCTCTAATCAATGACAATAAAATCTTTTCGGCAATGGGTAAGTACCTCTGCACCCGAATCGGTGACTAGCAGATCATCTTCGATCCGCACTCCTCCAAAACCTGGAAGATAAATACCTGGCTCCACAGTGATCACCATACCCGGCGTCAGCATTTCTTCACTTCGTGTGGTTACGCTTGGCGCTTCATGTACTTCCAGTCCGATCCCATGTCCTGTGCTATGTCCAAAATATGGACCGTAACCTTTATGCTCAATATGATTACGGGCGGCTAAATCGACCTCTTTAGCAGGAATCGCTGGACGAACGGCTGCAATCCCTTTCAGCTGTGCTTCCAAAACAATCTCATAAATCTCTTTTTGTTTTGCTGAAGGTTTTCCCAAGACAATGGTTCGCGTCACATCGGAAACATAACCCTGATATAACGCTCCAAAGTCAAAAGTAACCAAATCTCCCTTTTCCAATACTTTATCGCTAGCGACTCCATGCGGAAGCGCTGAGCGAACACCTGAAGCAACAATCATCTCAAATGAAGAAGAACTGGCTCCTAAGTCGCGTAGGAAAAATTCTAAACGCGCCGCTATTTGTCTTTCCGTCAGGCCAGGTCTTACCTCTGCCAATATTTTTTCAAAAGCCTGATCAGCGATCAGCGCTGCCTGGCGAAGAGTGGTCAATTCCTGATCATCTTTAATGGCGCGTAACGATTCAACTATTCGGTGGGTTGGAATCCACTCGATTCCTTGACAGCCGCGCTGAAAATATTGATATTCAGCAAACGTAAGCCCTTCCGCTTCAAAAGCAAGCTGTGTAATTCCCGCACGTTGGCATGCCTTATTTAAAGTTGGAATCAACTCATTGTGACGCTGAAACTGAATCACTTCCCAATCCGGAGCCTGTTCTTTCGCCTGGATCGTATAACGGGTATCGACGACTAAGATCGCCTGGGTCGCTGTGACCAACACAACCCCAGCTGAACCAGTAAAACCTGTTATGTATTGGCGGTTAGGAGCTCTAGTAATAAAAAGGGCTTCCAGCCCTTGCTGTTTCATTTGGGCGCGCAATTTCTCAAGTCGATGGTTCAAAATCCCACTTCCTTAATTTGACGAATTAGCGATGGATGGATGCAACTTCTTCTGTACTGCTACCATGGCAATTTCATAGCCCGTAAAACCTAAGCCAACAATTTGTCCTGCTGTTACAGGAGCTGTCACGGAAGTGCTACGGAACGATTCACGGGCGTGAATATTGCTCAAATGCACTTCGATCACTGGGACATCAATCGAAGCGATGGCATCACGAAGAGCATAACTATAATGAGTATAAGCACCTGGGTTAAAGATAATGTAATCAAATTGCCCTTCAGCCCCATGAAGTTGATCAATGAGTTCACCTTCACTATTGGATTGAAAACAAACAACTTGCAAATCTAACTCTTTTCCCAATTGAATCAGCCGTTGATTTAGCTCGTGGAGAGTACCAGTTCCATAAATATTTTTCTCACGCTTGCCCAATCGATTGAGGTTAGGTCCGTTTAATACGAGCACTTTTGCCATGTAGATCATCTCCTGACATTTTATCATAACTTAAAAAATCATTACCATCATCCGCTTTTATAATTATAACGGGCTAGGTGATCTACCGCATAAATTTTATTGTCCCACGAACTCCGCCTTTTGTCTAATAGTTTTAACCATCCATCCCATTTGAAACTTTTTTGTGATAAAATAAAGAAAATGACTTAGGATTAAAGGTGGTGCAGGATTGATCGTGGCTGAAAAACCAGTTCTATATGGAGGACAAGCTGTTATTGAAGGCGTCATGTTTGGAGGGCGTCATACACAAGTAACAGCAATCAGACGAAGAAATGGTCATATTGAAACTTACGAAGTACCCAAAAAAGAGCACCCTACCCTTTCCTTTTTCAAAAAGATTCCTCTGATCCGTGGAATTACCACGCTAATCGAATCTAGCGCAACTGGTGCAAAACATCTGCAATTTGCTTCTGAAAGATATGAACTCGATTATGAAGAAGAAATGGAAGGGGATGAAGCTCCTTCGACCAAATCCAATTCCTCTACCACTTGGAACATAGGTATGATTTTGGGTGTCGCCGTTTTGGGAGTTCTCTCTTTTATCGTGGGAAAGATCATCTTTACTGTCGTTCCCGCGTTTTTGGCGAGTGTTCTTTTTGACCACTTTACCAAAAATCCTATCATTCAAAGCCTGATTGAAGGCGTTATTAAAACATGTTTGTTGTTGGGTTACTTGTGGATCATTTCACTAACTCCGATGGTTAAGCGACTGTTCCAATATCATGGTGCAGAACATAAAGTGATCAGTACTTATGAGAATGGTCTTGAATTAACCGTACAAAATGTACAAAAGCATTCCCGATTACATTACCGATGTGGAAGCAGTTTCATTATTCTAACAGTCATTGTAGGTGTGATCGTTTACTCCTTTTTCTCCTATGACACCCTTTGGGAGCGAGTCTGGCAACGTATTTTACTGATTCCTCTCGTCATCGGGCTTTCTTACGAGTTGTTACGCATCACCAATGCCATTCGGGATATTCCTGTTCTTCGCTTCTTGGGTTACCCTGGCTTATGGTTGCAAAAACTGACAACCAAAGAGCCGACGGATGATCAAGTAGAGGTAGCCATCGCTGCGTTTAAACGTATGCATGAGCTCGATTCTCTCAAAGAATATGAAGCTACTTCCGGCAAAGCATCTGTCTCCACATCCTCTTCTTAATTAACTAGCTTTATAAAGCTAGTCATAATGAAAGGATGGTTACATGGCTTTTCGGCGTCCCTCTTCCGTTAAAATTTGGCATCTACTTGTTTTGGGTTTAATAGGGACGGGTTTTATCTACAAAGCGTGGCTATCCTTGACGACGATCTGGCAGTTCTTACTGCAAATCTTGATTCCCTTTCTCCTGGTTGGTACAGTCGTTTATCTATGGAAATACCCGCCAAGGTGGCTGCGAAAGCTTAGTCTTCAACAAAAACCCTATTCCCGCTCACGAAAAAAAAGGAAACTGGACCCTTATCCTCATATGAAAAAAAAGACTCGCCCTCTCCGGCTTATGTTATTGAAGAAAACAAAAAAGGAACGTCCTTTCCGTGTCATAGATGGTAAGAAAAAAAAGCCACTCCGTGTGATCGATAGTAAAAAGAAGAAGAAAAAATCACTTTAATTTTGATTTTTCCCTCTGCCGAAGAGGGTTTTTTATCCAAAGGGATGAACCGATTGGTCAGTTTTCATCCACACATTGACCAATCCTTTCACTTCAGCGAGAACATACGGATAAACGACCACTTGAGGATAAAAGCGATCTTTTTCAGGAAGTCGTTCTGTTACAAAAACATCTACTTTTTCTTGACTCGCTTCGATCTTGACCACTTCTAGCCGATAGCCTGGATTGGGACGCATTCCGAGAGCAATCAGTAGATAATGGCGACTCTCCCAAGCAAACCGAAACACTCCTCGTTGCTTTTGATGGTGAAGAAACCACGTAAGTACTGGTTCTGGCAATTGATCCAACATGGTGGGTAAAATGATCTGAAACATAAACTAGTTCCTCCGTCCTTCACTCCGTTTCCTTCTTGCTTTTAAGTACTCTTCAAAAGACCACTGATCAAAAAATTTCTGGGCAGCTTGTCGTCCTGATCGATATAATCCCTTTTTTTGATCCTGGTTTAGATCAAAATCGATCATTCTTATTCCTTTGACAGGAACCATCACCGTCCGGACACACTCTTGTGAATCGATCGCTCGATTGTCATGCGCATCCAACATCGTTAGTAAAATCGACATAAACATACTGAATGGACCTTCAATTCGATTTACTTTTTTCTCTGTGGAGATCAAGCGAAAACCAAAAGTAGGCCAACGAGGCATTTCACGGTCAAAGATCCAAATCGGATAGTTACTGAGCACTCCACCATCGACAATATAGCATTCGGTTTGCAAAGATTGATTAAACCATTTCACTGGCTCAAAAAAGTACGGAATACTACTACTCATGCGGATCGCCCGTGCGACGGAAAACTGATCGGCTTTATACCCATATTTCTCCAAATCATCAGGGAGAACCAACAACTTATTCTGACTGATGTCCGAAGCGATGACATATAATTCTGTCTCTTTTAAATCGGCAAACGTTTGAATTCCTTTTTTCAACAATAGTTCTTCAATCCATTTTTCATAAGCGTTTCCCGTATAAATTCCCTTCTTCCACGAGATTCGCAAAGCCGTTCGTAGCCATGAGATCCCTTGCCAACGAGAACGTGGTACCAATAACTCTTGAAAATCTTTCTTCAAAAGGATCTCATAAAGCTCCTGTGCTGTATAGCCTGCGGCAACCAATGCAGCAATCAACGCTCCAGCGGAAGTTCCTGCCACCCTTTTAAAACGATACCCCCTCTCCTCCAGTACTTGTAAAGCCCCGACCAAACCAATTCCTTTTATTCCTCCACCTTCAAAAACGGCATCCGCCCACATCCATCTCCCTCCATCTTGTTTAAGAATAACCTTAAAACATTGTATGAAGAAAAATGATAAAAAAAACCCATGGAACGATTCCAAGGGTGCATCGATGATTCAATCCGTTATGTCTTTTTGTCACGCTCCGTAACCCGCATCTTCAACTGCTCGACAATCTCTGGATTCTTTTGTAAAAAATGAACCAAATTCTCAATACAAGTAATCGAGTTCCAGCTTAAATGATGCTCGATTCCTTCGACATCTTGGTAAATATGTTGTTCTTCTACTCCAATCAAGCGCAAAAACTCTTCAAGTAGAAGATGACGATCTACCAGTCTTTTACCAATCTTTTTCCCTTTCGGCGTTAAAACCAATCCACGATATTTTTCATAAACCAAATATTTACTCTGATCTAGTTTTTGTACCATCTTCGTAACCGACGAGGGGTGAACTTCCAACGCTTCCGCAATATCCGAGACTCGAGCATATCCTTTTTGTTCAATCAACTTATATATATTTTCTAAATAATCTTCCATACTTGGCGTCGGCATAGCCACCCCTCCTAAGGCATTTTCAAATAAGGTTATTGTATCACAATCTGACTTTCTTCTCACCGAACCAGTCACAATCTTCCCGAATATTTCATTTTTCTTCATTTCTCTGATCACATTTCCACTATCACTAAACCATTCCACACATGACCATTACTTTTTTCTCATAATTTTTACTGTATCGACCAGCTTTACCCCTAGTTCTTCCAATCGCTGCTGCAACTTTGGATTTTTCAATGTGCCATCAGCATGAAATGCCATATAGGATTGGGGTACCGAAACCATCATTGGCAGCGCCCAAGCATGCAATGTTCGGCAGATAATCATCAGCGTGTTCAACGTGTTAATCGCTCCCAAAGCACCTCCAGCAGTGGCAACCAATGCAGCAGGTTTGCCTTCGAGTTCTCTAGCTCCAATGAAATCAAGGGCATTTTTAAGAACACCAGAAACAGAACCATGATATTCTGGTGAACCTAAAATGTATCCATCCGCTTCTAACATCTTTTGTTTAAATAACTGCACTGTTTCCGGATAGGTTGACTCGTCTGAGCGCGTATCAAACATGGGCAAAGGATTTTCCCTAAAATCAAATAGTTCCACCTCTGCTCCCTGCTTTTTCGCCGCAGCGATCACAATCTTCACCGCCCGTTTGGTCGTGGATTGTGGATTTAAGCTCCCTGAAAGAGCTAAGATTTTCAAATCCATCCTCTCCAATCTTTTAACTTCATTCAAAATATATGTATCGCATTTATGAAAATCCGGATTGCATCATTCATGATTATGTATTGAATTTACAAAGACTACAAAAAGCCTTAACATAAAAAAATCATGCGTTAGTACGCACGATACAGTATACAAGATTTACTGTTACTTTTCTACCATCCACGAACAATTAACACCTTCTGCTTCTCGATCACTTCCCTTTGTTCTTTTCCGACAATTTCATGTGAAGCAAAACGTATATAATCGATAAACACTCTGCCGCTTCTTAGCAGAAAAGAAACGATCACGCGTTTGGTCCCTTTGGGTGGGGAAGGAACAATCGTAAAGTATGAAGAAAAGCCCAACGTTTTCTTTGGAGGTAGAATCAACAGCATCGGTGTAAAGCGAAGCCATTTCCCGTTTTGATCTGTATAGACAACCGTCGCATATAAATCTGGGCGACCACGTTTAGGAGTGATATTCAGTGTTCGAAAATATAAATAATATGCACATTTGGCTTCCAGATCAGGGGTTTGCATGATTTGCTTTAACGTACTCATCTGATCGGGCTTTACCCCCATTAGTAAAGAGATGTCATTGGAAAAAACGGGATTACGAACCAACTTGATGTTCTTTCCCGTCCATCCTTGAAGCCCTTTGCTAAATCCCCCATTGAGCAAAATATTTTTCCTAGTACAAGTCATTTCAATCCTCTCCCTTGGCTTACACATGATCTTTTCAGTTTATGTAAAGATCAAAAAAACGTACAAACAAGGGAGAGATTTAGGGCTACTTATGTCAATTTAAAAGGACAAAAGTCCAATGCGTCACAGGCAACTAGTTTTAATTCGATCCCTTCGATCACACCCTGAATGGCAACCTCCTTGGCCTTCCCATGAAGATGACCATAGACGCAGCGAGTCACACCATATTCTTTCATTACTTCCATATATCCTGATCTGGAAACATGCTTGGTTAGCGGCGGAAAATGAAGCATCACCCAAATCTCTAGATCAGGGTGATGCTGATGGGCTTGCTCGAGCGCTAGACGCAATCGCCCTACTTGGCGCTCATATATTTTGCGATCCGTTTCTTCTCGGTAATAAGGATCTCCCGGCAAGGTCCAACCTCTCGTCCCCGCAATCACTCTATCTTCCACCACTACAAAATCGGCATCGATCCAATCAAACCCTTCTGGGAGGGATTCACGTGTCTTTTTCTTGCTATGGTAATAATAATCATGATTTCCTGGCGAACACACTTTTCGACCGGGTAACTGCGCCAACCAACCAAAGTCATATTGAGCTTGTTCCCACTTCATAGCCCAGCTAATATCCCCAGGGATCAGAACCGTATCCTCTGGTGTCACAAGTTCCAACCAATGATCGCGAATCTTCGCATAATGGCTCGTCCAACCAAAGCGATCCATTGGTTTATCAATATCGGCTACTGGATCAACCCCAAATAAATCGACATGTTTATTAAATGATAAATGTAAATCAGCTATTGCATAAATAGCCACATTGATCACGTCCTTTGCAAATTCAATCGCTTTTATTCAAATTTTTATCGTCATCACGTTCTTTTTCACATTATCACAAATATATACTTTTAAAAAATAAAAGATCAAAAAAACTTGTTTTTTCTTCCTTTTCCAGTCAATATGAATTTATAGGACTAAGTTTCCATTTCTTTTATGAAGGGATGTGCCAGATATGATTTTATTTGGCGATCGACTGATGGAAAAAACACAGGTAAAGATTGATATCGAAGACCGTGCCTATCAGTTTGGGGACGGAATTTATGAGGTGATCCGTGTTTACAATGGGCAACCATTTTATCTAAATGAACACCTAACTCGCCTAGAGAAAAGCGCGAAAGCGATCCGCTTACCCCTCCCCTATTCGATCAATAAAATGGAATCATTGTTGCAACAATTGTTGGAGCAATCATCCATAACAGACGGAAAAATTTATTTACAAATTAGTCGCGGCATCTCTCCGCGCAATCATGCTTTCCCGCTAAATGCCAAACCCATCCTGGTCGCTTATTTGGATGCGATCGACCGACCTGTGACCAAACTAGAACACGGCATTTCTGCGATCACAACAGCGGACCTCCGCTGGTTACGCTGTGACATAAAAAGCTTAAATCTTTTGCCAGCGGTACTTGCGAAACAAGAAGCCGTAGATCAGGGCTGTGAAGAAGCCTTGCTCGTTCGGGATGAAAAAATCACAGAAGGAAGCTCTTCAAACGTATTTTTTGTTCAACAAGGAAAACTGATTACTCATCCAAGCAATCACCTTATCTTACATGGGATTACTCGACATATTGCCATCGAGCTGGCTCACCAACTAAAGATCCCCATTGTCTACCAAGCTCTTTCCCAGCAACAACTGGAGCAGATCGACGAGTGCTTTATCACCAGCACCACCGTCGAGATCTGTCCTGTCGTCCAAATCGATGGAAAATCAGTCGGGAATGGAAAACCAGGTCCCATTACCCGCCGGCTCCAACAAGCATTTGCCGAAATCATTCCTGCACCTACCAATGTTTAACTGTTCACAATAAAAGGGTAGACTTAGCCGCCCCGATCGGGTTGGCTCAAGTCTACTATCTCTGTAAATTCCAATCATCCTGTTGATATTTGCTTTGCACCAGCTGCTCTGCTAACTTCCATTCGTATGGCGTTAGCTCCCCTTCTACGAGCTTAATCGAAAGTCCAGTGGTAAACCCTTGGTAGAAAGCAGAAATCATCTCCTCCAAGGTCACTTTTCTAGCTGCCATCTGATTAATCGCTACCGCCTTCTGCGCAAAACTCTCCTTCAATCTCTCTTTAACCCTTTCAGATGGAAAACGTAAAACCGCCATCAATCGCTCTAAATCCACTTCCAATAAAATGGAGCCATGCTGCAACACAACCCCTTGTTTTCGTACCTGGGCACTTCCTGCCACCTTTTTACCCTCTAAAACAAGCTCGTAATCGGAAGACGTATCAAAACAAGCTGCTGTGCCAAGGGAAGCGGTAGATTGGGGAGGAGCTAGTTCTGCTTGAAGACCCAGTATACGAAACCCCGCCACAAGCCCTTGACTCAATGCACGATATGACGCGGAAACACTCGGGGGAAGGATTGGATCTTTTTCAGAGACGACGATACTATAAGTCAACTCTTGATCATGTAAAACGGCTCTTCCCCCCGTCAATCGTCGGACTAGCTCCAAACCTTGTCTAGCTAGTTCAGCCCGATCAACCTCTTTCTCCACTTTTTGAAAATAACCGATGCTTAAAGCAGCTGGTTCCCAGCCATAAAATCTTAAAGTGGGTGGAACCCTCTGTTCCTGATGTGCGATCATCATCGCCTCATCGATCGCCATATTCCAAGCTGCTGAATATTTTCGATAAGGTATGTATCTCCATTCCATCATCGCGACTCCTTTTTCTTCCTAACTTTAGTAGATTTACGTGTTGTTTTCATATTCACTAACCTAATTCTACCTAACCAGCTACTAAAAACATCCGTCAAAGAGGGCACCCGATGCTATTTTATATAAAACGCCATCCACTAAGCCAGAATCCGCCATCGATCGTAACACACTCACCATTGATATACTGCGCTTCATCGGATAAGAGATAATGAGCCAGTCCAGCAACCTCTTCTGGTCTTCCAAACCGTTTGAGGGGAATCTGCTCTTGAATCTTTTGCGCCATCTTTTGATTGGCGATCAATTTTTCTGCTCCGCCCGTATCTTGAATCGCCCCCGGTGCAATCGCATTGACACGAATACCGAATTTACTTCCCCATTCCACCGCCAGTGTTTGGGTCATTGCCAAAACACCTGCTTTGGCTGCAGCCGAATGAACCACACCCGCAGCTCCCGTCCAAGCATACGTCGCCACGATATTCAAAATCGCCCCTTTTTGTCGATGGGCAATCCACTCTTTCGCAACTGTTTGGCTACAATACCACGTTCCATTTAACACAATATTGACAACAGCATGCCATCCATTGAAAGAAAGTTCCTCTGCCGGCACCACAAAATTTCCTGCTGCATTGTTCACTAGATAATCAATCCGTCCAAACGTCTCCTTCGTCAGTCGCACCATTTCTTCTACTTGCTCCACTTCCCTGACATCCATCCCGACAGCCAACACTTGTCCACGAAAAGTCTCCATTTTTTCCTTGGCTCTTTTTAGTCTCTCTTTATTCCGTCCAGAGATCACCACATTGGCTCCTACTTGACAAAAACGGGCAGCAATCGCTTCTCCCATGCCACTGCTGCCACCCGTCACAATAATCGTCTTCCCTTTCACGCAAATTCCCACTTTCTTTGAAATAAATCACAAAACATTCGATCTTCATTTATAGCGTAAAAAAATCCTATAAATTCAGCGTAATCTTTCAATTGGCTTTTGTCAATGAAGGGGGTTCATCGAACATAGCTAAAGCTGTTGCCCAGCATATCCACAGTTTATTAAGGATATAGCCAATAAGCTCAAGATGATGGAACAAAATTAATCCAAAACAAAATGATCACAGAGAGTATGATGCTCGTATGTGGTCATTCTTTCGTTAAAACCCAACAAAACGATATCAAGTATCAAAACCTTCACTAAAATAGTCAGTATCAATCTTTTTCGTAAAAGTAACCGAAATTACATAAATTGTATTGTAAATTTTATTTCTTGTGAAGAGTTTATATATTATTTATTGCTATTTTATATATAATGATAATATGTGTCTATGTCCTAGTAATAAAACTGACGAAGTTCTTTCTTACTCCTACAAATTCACTCGTCCATTCAAAAATCATTTAAAATCAAACTGGTAACAAGGATATGAATGATCTTATCCTTCGAAGCGAAAGAGGGGGATCTATCTATTGAAAGCGAATTTTCTCCAAATCGAGCTTAAGCGTAGTATACTTCGCTGGCAATTTTGGTTAGCAATCATTTTAATGGGTGGATTGATTATTCATGGCTATCATCAAGCGTGGATCGAAGCGATTCACGGACCAGCTGATGCTCCTTATCCCACATCGACTCCAGCTGATAATAATGCATTTTTAGTATTTATATATTCGCAAGGAAATACAGGTCTCAGCTTTATCGGTGCAGTTTGGCCATTAGTAGCCGCATTGATCGCTGGTGATTCGCTTGCTTGGGATCGAAAGTCTGGCTATCTCCAGTCTGTTCTTCTTCGGATTGGCTATAAGAAATATATTATCGGCAAAATTATATCCATCTCCGCGATTACATTTTTCGTCATCTTTCTAGCTGAATCACTGCTATTTGCTTATGGATTGATCCAATTTCCAATCCATGACCCTGCACAGATGGATCCACAATACTACCCGAAATATGGATCCACTTTATTTAGCCAATTTCCGTATCTCTATAGCTTCCTTATTATTTTTAATATTTCATTGTTTGGGGCAGTCATCGCTAGTACTTGTCTTTTGATATCAACGAAGATTCGTAATCTTATGGTGGTGGTGGCTCTACCGTGGATTATTTATATTGTCCTAAGCTTCGTGATCCAAGTAATTGGACTCGTTCCATTTGCACCCATTATCTTAACAGCAGATTATTTTTCCTACCATTCGGATCTTTGGATCATACCTCTGATCTGGATTCTCCTATGGGGGATCATCTCCTATCTGACCTATCTATCTTTTCAACACCAGTTTAGAAAGAAAGGATCATACGAATGGAACCAAAAAAACTGATTTTACAATTTGAAGATGTGGATAAAAGATTAGGGAAGAAGCAAGTACTGAGTCAAGTTAAATTAGAAGTTTACACAGGAGAAGTTGTTGGGATTATCGGTGCCAACGGCTCAGGAAAAACGACATTACTCCGTTTAGTAACAGGATTGATCTACCCTGACCGAGGCAGTGTCAGGGTGAATGGCAAACGGATTCAACCTGGACTCGTGGGTGAGTTGCCCGAACGAATCGGGGCACTTATCGAAAGTCCTGCTTTTTTACCCAACTTCTCAGGATTACAAAACTTAAAAATGCTTGCCGAGATTCGCGGTACAATCGGAATGGAAGAAATTCAAAACACGATCCGCAAGGTGGGATTAGACCCGACAATGAAAAAGCCGGTCAAAACCTATTCATTGGGTATGCGCCAACGTCTCGGGATTGCTCAAGCGATCATGGAAGAACCAGATATCTTATTGCTTGATGAGCCCACCAATGGTTTGGATGTCGATGGAGTAGAGATGTTTTCCCATATTATTGAGGAATTAACGGCAAAAGGGACAGCTGTTTTGATGGTTTCCCATCAGAAAGAGGAAATCGATCGCTTTTGTGATCGTGTATTTCAAATCAATCAAGGTAAACTCACCTTATTGCGATCCAAAAAAGAGCGCAAATGGCAAGTCGTTGTTTCAAGTCTGGAAGAATTGGAGCGAGTCTATCAACTTGTATCATCTTTTACAATGACTGAGAGAGTCAATGGTGATCCGACAGGTATCTGTTCAGGAGAATGGGAGACGGCAGAAGAGCTCTATACATTTCTAGAGCGACACCAGATTCAAGTCAGGAAAGTTAGGGAAACATCATGATTACCTTAGAGCTATTCCAATCATTGATTCGCAATAAGTGGCGTTGGTTGATCACAGCTGGAATTTTATTTGTCGTCTCTTTTTTCATCAAGCTATCACTAAACTACAGTACAGTCAAACAGATGGAAGCTTCTCTGATTGACTTTATTGTTGAAGGGCTTAACCAGCAGTTTCTGGTTATTATTGTTCTACCGATGTTATTTCTATTTTTAATAACGGATACTCTCCTTAGAGATATTGAAAACGGATATGTATCACTCCTCTTTACCCGTGCCCATAGTCGTTTCTCATGGCTGATTGCGAAGTTGATTTCTTTGTTTGTTTATGCCAATCTCTTTACTTTGCTCTGTTTTCTAATCTATCTGCTTGATGGATTATTGCTTGGTTTACCTTTTTCTGAAGTTTGGGCTCATCAACTTTTGCAAGTGGAAGGACAAGTACAAATCTCTCCTGTGATGATCATTTTGTCGTCCTATGTTCTTCATGTATTGGGATTAACTAGCTTAGGATGCTGGTAATTTTCTTTTCCTTACTATTTAATAGTGCGATCATTGCAATGGGCTTGGGAGTGATCTTAAGTATTTTCTCTTACATATCATGGATGAATTGGCGTGGGATCGCCAAATGGATGCCAACAATCCAGATGTTATTCAACAGCCATTTTCCTTACTCTCCTGATCGCGCTTTCGCAACACTGACGATCCATTGGTCGTTCGGTTATTTTCTTATCTTGTTTGCTGTTTCGTTTCTACTAAGTTATTTCTGGTTTATACGGATGAATCTAGCCAAAAGGAAGCAACAATCATGAGTAAATTAATTAAAGTCGATCTACTATCTACTCTACGTCCACGATTATTATGGATTATCACCGCTCTTTTTGTCATTTTGGGATTGACCCATTCCTATAAACTGAGCTACAACAGCTCAATAGAGAATATCACTGTAAACATTTGGGATTTCCTACTCCTGTCTGTTGGCGGGCTTGGCACAATGGCAAGTTTATGGGATTATCTCGGCTGGATCAGTCTAATTGTACCGATCATCCTGTTTGTCCATCATCTGAGAGAAGCGAACCGATCGTTGGATCTATTTATGTTTGTTCGCTCCTCTTCTCGCCTTTTTTGGTGGTTAGCCAAAGTCATCACCCTAGCTATCATTGTAGTGGTTTACTCTCTTCTCTTGTTCCTCGTTCATCTTCTAATGGGAGTATTCTTTTTTTCTTATTCTATAGAGTGGAGTTCCTATACAGCGGAGATGTATCCCCAACTCATCGATCTAAATTTAGGACCAATCGCTGTTTTCAGCTTCATCTTTTTCCTCTTTGTTAGCGGACTATTGGCTTTTTCCATGATCGCTCAAACGTTGAGCTTATTTTGGCAAAATACAGTAGTTGTCTATGTTGTGTTTCTGATCACCTCAGTTGTTTTAGGAAAACTCTACCTTACTGAAACTCTCTCCAGAGTGATTAGTCCACTCCACTATGCTTCTTTCGTCGATCTGATCCCGAAACTTTCCGAAAGTTGGACGTATATCGGAATCAACCTAGGAATTTGCTTGATTGCCATTCTAATTAGTATTTGGAAACTGCGCAATGCAAACATCTCTTAACTTCGTAGAAAAAAGAAGCTACCACAGAAAATGCTGTCTGAAAGCCTACGTTTTGAATCGTGGGATAAAAGACTGCATTTTCTGTAAAACAAAGAGAATCGCCACAATAAGATCAAAAATAATTCTAAAAATCTGTTTTTTCATCCAAAGATCACTCCCTCTACTCCATCTAGCGTTATATCCAACGATATTGAGGGGAACAGTCAAAAAATTATCGTGAGATTGTGGGAAAAGTATGTTTCATAACGTCCAACATCAGAGATCATTTTCAATAAAACAAGAGGCATAAAAACATCTTTACCAAATGTTTTTATGCCTCACAAGCTTTTCTAATCCACTTTCACTTCCTAACCTATTCTGCCATTATTAATGCCCATCTCCTCAATAAATTGAGAAGGTTGATGTTCGATCAAACCTATTCTGGTCTGTTTCTTCTTGGTATAACTAATGAACAACTTCTTTTTTGTTCGAGTAATTGCAACATAACAATTTCTCCGTTCCTCTTCAAGCTTTCTCCGTATCTTTTGCGCACGATAATCAGGAAATATTCCTTGGTTCATTGAGACAAGGAACACATAATCATACTCTAGTCCTTTTGCAGCGTGCCCTGTTAATAAAGAGACACCTTCTCTAATATGATTACGAGGTGAGAGTCGAACGTGAGCGAGAAATTCTCCAAGGTTATATTCTCCTCTTCTTTCTCTTTTAAATGAGTTAAGCAACTCCTTTAAAAACTTGTAATCCTCAATGACATCTTCTGCTTCTTCGTTATCATCTTCGAGATTATGAATACTTATTCCGGTAAGATGTGAAAACAATCGGTCCAAATAACGATCAAAGTTTTTCTTATCATTAATAAGACTGAATAAATCATTTGAAAGGTTCCCATTTATTTCAGATATTTTCTTTATAAGACGCATAAAAAATGTGCCATCATCTGTCACTAGCAGCAAATCGTCCATGTTTATCCCAAAATAATTACAAAGTAATCGAATATGCAATCTGTCCTCCTCGTTAAATGTAGCTTGTAGCAAGTGTATGATGGCATTCACTTCTCTAGTGAAAAAGTGACTATCTGTCACTATATGGTAAGGAATTTCTCTTTCTTTTAAGCACTGCTCAAATCTTTCCAGCAGAAACCTGTTCCGAGCGATAATACATGTTTGATCATATTCATTAAGCTCTTCAATACGGTGAACTACACCTAATGCTTCATCTTTTGGCTCATCATATTCAGTCAGAAAAATCGCTTGTTCCCCTAACATTTTTGTTGCTTCTAATTCCTCTTTATCTTTTATACGAGAAATATTTAATTGGATTAGCTGATTCGCAGCATCCAACACTTCCTTAGGGCATCTATAGTTCTTAACCATTTGAATTATAGTAGCCTTTTTCATTGCCGCAAAGCCCTTTAAATATTCAAACCTTGCATCATTCCATTCATAAATTAGCTGATCCTCGTCTGCAACTATAAAGACATTTTGATAATCCTTACCACAAAAAACCTTGATCAATTCAAACTGCGCTTTATTAGTATCTTGTGCTTCATCAATCAACAAATGTGAATACACAGCACGATATT
Organism: Thermoactinomycetaceae bacterium; assembly: GCA_025449975.1. Taxonomy (GTDB): domain Bacteria; phylum Bacillota; class Bacilli; order Thermoactinomycetales; family Thermoactinomycetaceae; genus Thermoflavimicrobium. Next base: position 11,608 of record JANWIG010000018.1, on the reverse strand, counting down.
GTCTACTTATAAAAGTTTTTTCAGTAAGCAGTTTATGCGTAAGAAATAGTAGATCAGCAAAATCAACCACATTATTAGCACGCAGTTTATCGTTGTATAGCTGGTATACAACCTGTAGTTTTTCTAATTCTCTTGTATGTTGTTCTTTCTGAATTAACTGATTCGGCGGAATCAGTCTATTTTTCAGTCGAATGATTGTTGAATGCATCTTTTTCACATTACTTCTCAATAGTTGATCCTCACGTAATCCTAACAATAATTCCTTGTATATTGAGTTCTCTTTTGAGAGTTCATCTTGAATAGCCTCAATGAGCAATTGAACGTAATCATCTTCTTTTTCATAAAGAGTAAAATCATTCCTAATACCAATATAATTACCATATTTCCGCAGAACATCACAACAAAAACTATGAAATGTTCCGATAAATAAACGCTTGACCTCATCCCCTACCAACTGTTTTACACGTTCTCTGATCTCGTTGGCTGCTCTTGCTGTGAAAGTTAAGGCAAGGATTTTAAACCTTTCGTTTATGGATTGTGTCAATAGATAAGCAATTCTTCTAGTTAATATAGTCGTTTTACCAGAGCCAGGTCCAGAAATAACTAGTAACACACCATCTTTATGTAATACAGCCTTTTTCTGTTGCTCATTCAAATCTGAAATTATCTTTTCATACACAGATAGCACCAACTTTCCAATTATTTTTTCTCGATTCTATTTATAACTTCACTAATCTCCGAGGATAGCTCCTTACGATGGCGTATTACATATTCTGCAACATGCTCGGCAAAAATTGTTTTTCCTTTACTATCGATAAATCGGTTGATCAGTTCTCTCTCAAATTGTTGACCACTCAACTCTTCTTTCTTCTCAAACCTTACAAACACTTTAATATTTCCATTTTTTACTTACTAATTGTGTTCAACAATTTGTATATATTTTCCTTCATACTTGAACTTCAAAAATACAGTTACTACGTACATCTATCTCTATACAACTATTTTCATAGGATAGTACCGAAATCTTCAGCACAAGTGAAGTTGAATTATTGAAAACACAAAAATCACCTGACTCACTGGATAAAAGGAGCCAGGTGATTTCATCGCTCATTGATCTTCTTGAACAAAGGTGACATGTTGCAGTGTATCTGGGATTTCTCTTAGACCCTTATGTAGAAACGGTGGGTAAAAGGTATCGGGGAGCTGGTCTAACGGGAACCATTCAAACACCAGGCGCTTTTTCTCCCCTTCGATTTCGGAAAAGCGCTGTTTGGTAAACAGCTCATTTTTTTGTTCGCACTTTAAGAGATAGTAAAATCCCAATTCATGGATTTTAACTCCTTTATAGGTGAAGAAGTTTTCCGCTACCCAGACCAGCCGATCCACTTGTACTTCTAAGCCAATCTCTTCTTTAAACTCGCGAACGATCGTCTCGGTAGAGTGCTCCATCAGCTCTCCTCGACCGCCCGGTAGCGCCCAAATGTTGAGGTGTTTTTCGCGATGTAAAAGCACTTTTCCCTCATGAAGCAAGATGCCAGCAATGCGAAAATTGAATTTTTGATCTCCTTGTTTAATTTGTAGCATGTCGATCCCTACTTTTTTCTATAAGAATATCGCTTACAGCGGATCATCCAAAGAGACCTTCTGTACGTTCGATGCACAGAAGGCCTAGATGGTTATTCTTTTTGCCAACGTAAAACCGGTTTCCTTGCCGCAGTTACTTCGTCCAAACGCTTTACAATCGTATGGTGTGGTGCATCTTGAACCATTTCTGGATTTTCTTCTGCTTCCCGAGCAATTTGAATCATCGTTTCGATAAATTGATCCAAGGTTTCCTTGCTTTCGGTCTCGGTCGGTTCAATCATCAAACATTCTTCGACGATCAATGGGAAATAGATGGTCGGTGGATGGAAGCCGAAGTCCAGAAGACGTTTGGCGATATCCAATGTCCGTACCCCTTGTTTTTTCTGGCGTTTTCCTGACAAGACAAATTCGTGTTTGCAATGCTGCGGAAACGGCAGATCAAAATATGGCTCCAAGCGGCGCATCATGTAGTTGGCATTAAAGACAGCTTGCTCAGAAACTTTGCGTAAGCCATCGGGTCCCATCGTCCGAATGTAAGCATAGGCTCGAACCAGTATGCCAAAGTTCCCATAAAAACCTTTTACCCGTCCGATCGAATCAGGGAGATCGGTGTCGAGATAATAGCGCCCCTCTTCACTTCGGCGAACGATCGGCTTCGGTAAGAAAGGAGTCAGCTCTTTCTTCACTCCGACAGGACCGGCTCCTGGTCCGCCTCCCCCATGCGGTGTTGTAAAGGTTTTATGCAAATTTAGATGCACAACATCAAAGCCCATATCACCAGGGCGAGCAATTCCTAGAATGGCATTGGCATTGGCGCCATCATAGTAAAGCAAACCGCCGGCTTCATGGACGAGTTCGGCGATCGTTTGAATCTCTTCTTCAAACAGCCCCAGCGTATTGGGATTGGTTAGCATCAGTGCTGCCACATCCGGACCCAAGACTTTTTTTAGTTCCTCCACATCGACTAGCCCTTTTTCATTGGATTTAACAGTGACGGTTTGAAAGCCGGCAACCGCTGCGCTGGCTGGATTGGTTCCATGAGCGGAATCGGGGACAATCACTTTTGTCCGGTTCGTCTCTCCGCGTTTTTCCAGATAAGCGCGGATCATCATCAAGCCCGCCCATTCTCCTTGCGCTCCGGCGGCTGGTTGTAAGGTCACTTCGTCCATACCAGTGATTTCGGCTAAATCTTGTTGCAACTCATAGAGCAATTGCAATGCGCCTTGCACCGTTGATTCCGGTTGATAAGGATGGATATTAGTAAAACCTTCTAGTCGGGCAACATCTTCATTTACTTTTGGATTGTATTTCATCGTACAAGAACCGAGTGGGTAAAAGCCGTTATCTACCCCGTGGTTGCGCCGCGATAATTCCGTATAGTGCCGAACCAGATCTAGCTCGGAAACCTCTGGTAACTCGGCAGGTGTTTCACGGAGCAATTCACTTGGAAGCGTCGCTTCTGGTACATCGGATTTCGGCAAACTATAGGCGACGCGTCCTGACTGACTCAGCTCGAAGATCAATGCTTTCTCTTTGCCCATTATAACACCTCCAAACCTTTGGCAAATGCCTCAATTTCTTCTTTCGTCCGTATTTCCGTTACCGCCACCAACAAATGGTTTTCTAACTCTGGATAGTCTTGACCGAGATCATAACCAGCGAGGATTCCTTGCGCCAATAGCTTTTCATTCACTTCACGAACTGGACGATTGACTTTAATCACAAATTCATTGAAGAACGGTTGATCAAAAACGGCTTCGACGCCTGGTACCTCTGCTAAGCGCTGTTTCGCAAAATGGGCTTTATTGATGTTTAATGTCGCCACTTCTTGGATCCCTTGTTTTCCAAGCGCCGACATATAAACAGAAGCGGCCAACGCCATCAATGCTTGATTGGAACAAATGTTGGAGGTGGCTTTATCCCGTCGAATATGTTGTTCGCGCGCTTGAAGTGTTAGGACAAACCCGCGCGCCCCCTCTTCGTCTACGGTTTGACCAACGATTCTTCCAGGAATGCGGCGCATATATTTTTTGGTGGTTGCAAAATAGCCACAGGACGGTCCTCCAAACGCCATCGGGATTCCAAAAGGTTGCACATCGCCAACAACGATATCTGCTCCAAAGGCCCCTGGTGGTTTGAGTAACCCGAGAGCGAGCGGGTTGGCACTGACGACGAAGAGGCCTTTATGTTGATGGGCAATCTTTTCAATTTGCGCAAGGTCTTCGATATTACCAAAGAAGTTGGGTGATTGTACGATGACGGCAGCGGTCTGTGGATCAGCGATGGTTTGCAATTCCGCTAGATCGGTCACTCCCTCACGATGCGATACTTCGACTACTTCGTAGCCAAGCCCTTTGGCATGGGTAGCGAGAATCGCTCGAGCTTCTGGGTGAACGGTTCGTGAAATGACTACTTTCTGTTTCTTGCTAACGCTCACCGCTAAGCTGGCTGCTTCTGCTAGGGCGGTAGGACCATCATACATCGAGGCATTGGCAACATCCATTCCCGTCAGTTCGCAGATCATGGTTTGAAATTCAAAGATGGCTTGCAATTCTCCTTGGCTAATCTCCGGTTGGTAAGGAGTATAGGCTGTATAAAATTCGGGACGTGCGATGATATGATTGACGACACTCGGGATGTAATGTTCATAGATGCCTGCTCCCAGAAATGAGACCAATTGATCGGTAGAGCGGTTTTTTCCGGAAAGTGCCTTCATATGCCGAAGGAGACTGTATTCATCCATCGCCTCGGGGATCCCAAGTCGCCCTTGGAAACGAACGCTTTTTGGGATATCGCTAAAAAGTTCTTCCACCGAGTTGATTCCGATGGTTTGGAGCATTTGATGATGATCTTTATCCGTCATCGGTAGGTAGCGAAATTTCACTCTTGTTCATCCTTTCATCCAACTCAATTTAGCTAGCGACGAGCTCTGCTATAGAATGGGGTTTTAATGATTTCTGCTTTTAATCGTTTCCTACGAATCTCAACTTCCACGGTTTGTCCAATTTTGGCATATTCGCTTTTTATGAGGGCTAACCCGATGTTTTTCTTTAACGTAGGCGACTGCGTTCCTGTCGTGATCTCTCCAATGCGTTCTTCTCCTATGTAAACGGGATAATCCGTGCGGGGAATGCCTCGATCAATCATCTGCAATCCGACAAGTTTCCGCGGCACACCGGAGGCTTTCTGTTGTGCTAAGGCTTCTCGACCGATAAACTCCCCTTTATCTAGCTTAACAGCAAACCCTAGCCCCGCTTCCAACGGTGAAATCGTCTCCGATAACTCCTGACCATATAGCGGCAGACGAGCTTCAAACCGCAAGGTGTCCCGGGCTCCCAATCCACAAGGCAGGATTCCTTCCGGTTCCCCTGCTTCCAATAATTTTTTCCACATGGCTGGAGCCGACTGTGCAGAGAAATAGAGCTCAAACCCATCTTCACCTGTATAACCCGTTCGAGAGACCAATGTTGGGATGCCGGCAATTTCGACGTCCATTAAAAAGGAAAACGGCTTTATTTCATTTAGCTCTACAGTCGTTTGTTTTTGCAAGACTTGTTGGGCGAGCGGTCCTTGTATGGCAATGAGTGCCGTTTCTGCAGAAAGATCTTTTACTGTTACATTTCCTGTTTGATGCTTTTTGATCCATTGGATGTCTTTCGCCGTATTTCCAGCATTGAGTACAAGCAAATACGACTGTTCACCTGTGCGATAGATGAGTAAATCATCGATTGTTCCCCCATCGGGACTACACATGAGCGTATATTGAATCCGACCAATCTCTAGTTTTGACGCATCATTGGTCGAAAGTTTTTGGATTAAAGCAAGCGCATCCGGACCGCTGATCTCTACCTCTCCCATATGGGAAACATCAAAAATTCCTACACGGTTGCGCACTGCCTCATGTTCTGCTTTGATTCCGCTAAATTGAACAGGCATTTCCCAACCCGCAAAGGGAACGAGTTTGGCTTGATCCTTGTAGACAGGATAGAGTGGCGTTCTTTTTAATTCCGCCATGACAACACCTCCAACGATTTTTGGACATATAAAAAGACAGAGTATCCCTTTTATTTTTCGGTTCTACTCTGTCCTTGATACCTGAGAGTTATGCCAATCAAAGATGATCGGTTGCTCCTTTGGTGGCTCAACTACTTGAGCGCTCTCCAGAGATGCGTCCAACGGGCATCCTTTTGCCTGAGAGATTCACCCCGCTACTGGGCTTGCTCCTTCGGCGCCATATCGATGGTCTCTCCTCCCGCCTTCATTCGCAAACAGATATTTCGCATTTATATAAGGTTCCTTTTTACCGAGTTTTCGCACTTCACGTCCAAATTGTACCAAAGAGTGACGTTTTTAGCAATCCCTGACAAGGTACGATTCTGGAATATCTAATAGCTACTCTTAAATAACTAGGATAAAACGAATAGTTCGTAAATAAAACTTACATACTAGCAAATAAAATGTTATGAGAATGAGAAGGAGAGATGACATGCAATCTTTTCCTACTTATTGGGACCGCACTTGGTTTGAGCCTTTTCGCCAACATCTCGAACAAGACTCGGGCTGGGCCACATGGGAAGGCTTTCAATTGGCTGTAGAAGCAACAGAAGCTTTGATCGTTCCTCATTTTGATACACTCCTCAGCTTACAACAGATTCGCGGTTTTAAGCCACTGCCTCATCAGATTGAAGTCGTTCGCAAGGTGACAGGTGAAATGCGTGGGCGAGCGATTCTCGCTGATGAGGTGGGATTGGGAAAAACGATTGAAGCTGGTTTGATTTTAAAAGAATATCTGATCCGCGGACTCGTCAAAAATGCATTGATTCTTGTTCCTTCTTCATTGGTCTTACAATGGACTCGAGAATTACAACAAAAATTTCAAATTCCAGCCATGGCTCAAAAAAAAGCTTGGATGTGGGATCAATATCCGATTTTGGTCGCTTCCATGGATACAGCCAAACGGGAACCACATCGCAATTTTATTCTCAATAAAAACTATGACATCTTAATCGTCGACGAAGCACATAAACTAAAAAACAACCGCACGAAAAACTGGCAGTTTATCAATGAAATAAAGAAAAAATATTGTCTGTTATTAACTGCTACCCCCATGCAAAATGAGTTGAAAGAATTATACAACCTCGTCACATTGCTAAAACCCGGACAACTGGGAAAACAATCTCACTTTCAAAGTGAGTATATGGCGGGCAAACGAAAAGCGAAGAACGAAGAGAAGTTACGTACGGAAATTCAATCGGTTTTGATCCGCAACAGGCGCCAAGATCATAACTTACAGATGAGCAAACGGATTGTCAAAACAGTACTCATCGAGCTTTCACCGGCAGAACGAGCATTATATGATGAAGTCTCTCGCTTTGTCCGCAGCCAATCGAATCAGGAAAAAGATTTAAAAAATATGCTTTCCCTGCTCGTGTTGCAAAAAGAAGTTTGCAGTAGTCGAGATGCCGTTTTCCACACCCTTTTTAAACTGTTTCAACAAAAAGAGCATGGAAAAGAGAGCTTATCTCCTGAAATCGCTCATCTCATCCAATTGCTTCGCCAAGTGAACTATTCTTCCAAAGTGGAAAAAGCTGTGGAGCTGATCACCTCGATCCCAGAAAAAGTGGTGATCTTTACAGAATTTCGCGCCACCCAAGAGATGCTCATCCGTGAGCTAACGCGCGAAGGGATCACTGCTGTCCCTTTTCGCGGTGGATTTAATCGCAATAAAAAGGATTGGATGATGGAACTATTTCAAAAGCGCGCTCAAGTGTTGGTAGCAACGGAAGCAGGCGGCGAAGGGATCAACCTCCAGTTTTGCCATCATATGATCAATTACGATATGCCTTGGAATCCGATGCGCGTGGAACAGCGGATTGGTCGCATTCATCGCTTAGGGCAGACGAACGATGTATATATATATAATTTTGCGACTAAGCAAACGATCGAAGAGCATATAATCTGGCTATTACACGAGAAAATTCAACTATTTGAATCGGTGATCGGTGAACTAGAGATGATTCTCGAAAGTCTCGGAAAAGAGGAATCGTTGGAGCAACATCTGATGCAGATTATGACCCAAACGGAAAATGACGAGGAATTACGTCATCATTTGCATCAATGGGGAGAAAAGTTTTCACAAACAAGACAGGCAGTAGCCCAAAAGGAAGAGTTGCTATATGGAACAAGCCAAGGTAAGATCCATCACTGAGCAATATTTACAAACCCAAGGTTGTCATATCTTAGAATCTACCCCTACGTATATCAAAACCCAGCTATCGATCGAAGCAGACAAAGATTTATTAAACCGTCCTTTATACTGGATGTATGTGGAAAAAATGAGTTTACCTCCCCAACCCGCTCGCTTCTGTTTTCTTTTTGATGAGAAAGTACAGCTCGACGGGGAGAGAGGAGAACATCTCTTTTTTGGCTCACCCCGTTTTACCCAGATTCTTCACTCAGCCCAAAAAAAAGGGCGCTTCGTCCGCTTATATCAACAGCCGACAGGTTGGCAAAGGGACTCCACATCAAAACCTTATTATCCCTGGTTAGCGATCAATTACCGCGTTTCTTATATTTGTGATAAAAAGAAAGAACAACTGCGTTACTTAGGCATCAATCTATATAATGGAGATCTTTATGAACCATTTTATCCAACCATTCGCCATTTAAACTGGACACCGAAGCTTCCTCCCAGACGCCATCTCTTAGAAGCGCGACTTACTCTAGCCGAAGCCGTGGGCGAAGCTGAATATTATTTGCAAGAGTCCTTGGAACAAGAGGATGCAGCATGGGCAACCGAAGCAGCCAAGCGGCTGAAATATGAGTGGGAACAGCTCGATGCCTATTATCCCGAACCGAGCAAGCGCAGCCCAGAAGAAAACGAAGAATGGAAACAACGACGTTACGAACTCGCTTGGCAATACCAACCGCGAATCGAAGTCGATGTCGCCAACGCGGGACTGTTCTATATGGAAACCGCCTCACTCGATCATCTTAAACATTAGAAAGACTCGTACAAAGCGATTGCTTTCGGTCGCTTTGTTTTTATTTTTTATAAAAAACTTCTTCCGTCACATGGTTCATTTATTTATAAATCAATTTACCATCCCCAACATAATCATCAACCGATCAATGAGACTGATTATTCCTATTAAATTACTATTAATAAATGAAATAATACATTTATATGGCAAAATGTATAAATTATTTCTATTTATCTATTTATTTTTTTGAATATCATACATATAATATTAAATAACTTCAATTGTTGATTCGGAAATTTCTTTATTTTAGTCAAAGAACAGGAGTTATCATCATGAGCGAACTTTCCACCAATAAACAAGTGACCTCCGCTGGTTTTAAACAGCTTTTCACGATTACAAACTATCGTTATCTGATCTATGCCCAATTGATTTCTGATCTAGGAGATGGGATTTATGCCCTTGCTCTGATTTGGGCGATCAAAGTCCTCACCGGTTCAGCTGTTCAAATGTCCATTCTACTTGCCGTCGAAGTGCTTCCATTGATTCTCTTCGCTGTCTTCGCCGGCATCGTTGTCGATCATGTCAATAAAAAAAAGGTGCTTCTCTGGGCCGACTTAGGCCGTGGATTCATTGTTTCTCTACTCGCTCTCCTTTGGTGGACTGATCTGATTCAACCATGGATGTTGATCGTTTCCGCTTTTTTCTTAAGCTGTTTTACTGCTTTCTTTTCTCCTGCGAGAACGGTAGCGATCCGCTTGCTTGTCCCAACTGCTTCGATTCCCTATGCGCAAAGTGTGGGACAATCGATCCAGACCACTGTCGGTCTCATCGCTCCAGCGATTGCCGGCATTTTGATCGCGATCGATATTGGTTGGGCGCTGATCGTCAATGCACTTAGCTTTTTCCTTTCCTATGCTTTCGTCTCCTGGATTGGAAACCGGCAATTGCGCCGTTCTAAGCGTGTCCAACTGAATTTCTCTCTATTTCGCCACAGCCTAAAAGAAGGGCTCCAAGCGATTCGATCCATGCCACTGATTCGTGGATTACTCGTTTATCTCATCTTACTTAATTTCCTATTTGCTCCAGTGTCCGTCTTAATACCGATCCTAGCTGAAAATCCAACACAACTTGCCATCTATGAAACGGCATTTATCATCGGAGCATTGATCGGCTCACTCGTTGCTGGCTTTTTAAACAAATATCCCAAAATCGTTCCAATCAGCATCGGAATTTTTCTCACTCTATCTCCTTTTATCGTACTCGCTTTTACCGATCATGGGATGCTCACAGCGATCCTACTACTGATAACGGGACTCGGCTTTCCAATCGCCAACGTCACCCTGACTTCCCTTTTTATCACAACGGTACCAGCAGAAATTCTCGGCCGAGCAACGGGAACGATTCAAATGTTTACACTTTCAGCCAAGCCACTCGCCCTGTTATCGACTGGCTCGTTGCTCATTCTCATCTCACTCCAAAACATGTTTCTGATCATCGCTGGACTCGGATTGCTTGTTCTTCTGCTGATGATCCTAAATCCAACCTTACGCCAAGCAAAATGAGTCAAAAGCAACTGCCGTTTTCAGAATATGAAAGCGGCAGTTTTTATTATATACTGATTATTAGAACTGATTTATTTTTTCCATAATCGGGTTTATAAAATAAAACATTGTTACTGTAGCAGTTGAGAACACCACTCGCTTCATGTAAAATATTCCCAATTGACGCAGTAGGAGGTTCCTTTATGTTAGTTCAATTTAGCGTGAAAAATTATCTCTCTTTTAAAGATAAAGTCACATTTAGTATGGTGGCCGCTGACGAGTTAGAACACCATAAGGAAGATTACATTTTTGAGAAAGGAGGGCTTCATCTATTAAAAACAGCTGTGATTTATGGGGCAAATGCCAGTGGAAAAAGTAACCTACTTAAAGCAATGGAGTTTATGAAAAGTTTCGTTGTAGAATCAATATTCTACAAAATTATCGACGGATTTCCAGAAATAGAGAGCTTCGCTCTAAGTACCGAGACGGATCAGCAACCTAGCGAGTTTGAAATCACTTTTATTCTTGACAAAATAATCTATCGTTATGGTTTTTCGTTGGATCAGAAGAAAATCCATCGTGAATGGCTCTTCCAATTATCTGATTCTGCCGAAGAAGAGATCCAATTATTTGAGCGAAACGGAAACCAATTTTCTCTGAATGAAAAGTTCTCTGAAGGAAAAGACCTTGACAAAAAAACCCGGAAGAATGTTCTTTTTTTAACGGTAGTTGCACACTTAAATGGCGATATCTCCCAAAAAGTTGTCTCTTGGTTTGCTAATTCCTTACAGATTATTCTTCCCAAACGTTCTTCAATTCTACGTACGATTGAACTGATACAAAAACAGAGTGAAACAAAAAAAGAAGTTGTTCATTTTTTACAATGCGCCGATATAGGAATTGAAGATGTTGAGCTGGTGGAACCAGAAGAAATGGACAGTATCGTTCCATTTAAAAGGCTGAAGTCCACTCCCTTCCCTAGGGTTAAGACCAAACGGAGCAAATATAATCAAAATGGTGAAGTCACTAGCAGCGTTTTTTTAGATCTATATAGCGAATCCGAAGGGACAAAAAAGCTATTTGCCCTCTCTCCCTTTTTCATCCAAGTACTCAAAAACGGTGGGACATTAATTGTCGATGAGTTGGATGCAAAACTTCATCCACTGATTACCAGGTTTATCCTAAGTCAGTTTCGTTCAGCGGAAAGCAACCCTCTTCATTCTCAACTGATCTTTACCACCCATGATACAAGCATCCTGTCCAGCCGGTTTTTCCGGCAAGATCAAATCTGGTTTACGGAGAAAACACCAGAACAGGCGACAGACCTCTATTCATTGGTTGAGTATGAAATAGAGGAACCTAAGTCATTTGATGATGACAACTATCGTCAAGATTACATCCGCGGAAAATATGGAGCCATTCCCTTTATTGGTGACTTTGATCTACATCAATCCGGAGACATATTCCCCAAGAAGCACATGCATAGTATTCCAAACGGCT
>JANWIG010000017.1 GCA_025449975.1 Thermoactinomycetaceae bacterium | reverse complement strand
GAAGCGCTCTACCGACTGAGCTATGGAAGCAGATGGCTCCCCAGGCAGGACTCGAACCTGCAACCTACCGGTTAACAGCCGGGTGCTCTACCATTGAGCTACTGAGGAATAAGGGTTGGAGCGGGTGAAGGGAATCGAACCCTCGCATTCGGCTTGGAAGGCCGATGTTCTACCATTGAACTACACCCGCAAAGTTTGGTGAGCCATGAAGGACTCGAACCTTCGACCCTCTGATTAAAAGTCAGATGCTCTACCAACTGAGCTAATGGCTCACTGTTGGCTGGGGAGGTAGGGATCGAACCTACGCGTCACGGAGTCAAAGTCCGTTGCCTTACCACTTGGCTACTCCCCAACATGGTGGGAGGAGTAGGATTCGAACCTACGAAGGCAATGCCAGCGGATTTACAGTCCGCCCCAGTTGGCCACTTTGGTATCCTCCCATGTGAGTGGAGTTGTTCGTTTCATTTTAAAAAAATAGTGCTGACGGTTATTAACTATAGCAGGTTATAGAAAATAATACAACCCCTAAAAGCGATTTTTTTAAAAAAAATTTTTTTACAGCGAACGAATATAACGAGATCGGTGCCATCGCTGGCACCTTAGCCGTAGCAACTGCTTATAAACGATCCATCCCACCGCTTCTATCCACCTTTGTTGGATCCGTTCCTACTTTTTTGCAAATAGATCCGGCTCGTTTGATTCTGTTTCGTGATCTTGCCATTGAAGAAGCAGAGAATCAGGCGAGGGGAGTTCTGCAATATGGTTAAAACCAAAGTATTCGAGAAAATCCCGCGTGGTTCCATATAGAATAGGACGTCCTAATCCATCTGCTCTTCCCACCTCACGAATAAGACCTTTTCGTTGGAGAATTTGAATCAATCGGTCGCTTTTAACACCACGAATCTCCTCGATTTCCATTCTCGTCACCGGTTGACGGTAAGCGATGATCGCCAATGTCTCCAGTTGAGCCCGAGAAAGTTGTGAACGAGTAGGCGTTTGTGCCAGCCGCTCAAAGTAGGCCGCATGTTCAGGTAGAGTGGTTAGCTGATAAACTTGGGCTACGCGAACGATTTGAATGCCGCGACGTTGCATTTTCCACTCGATTTGCATCTCGTTGATCAGCAGACGAACTTCGTCTTTGGAGATTCCGATGATATCCGCGATTTCTTTGAGGCTAAGTCCATCTTCTCCAACAGCAAATAGTAAGCCTTCGATAATCGTTTTATGTTCTTCAGACATCGCGCTCTCTCCCTTAACCGAACTGTTTTCGGTTCGTGGTTGGATCTGGATCAATGATCGAACACTCCACAGGCGTAAATTCCTTTCTTTTTCGTTACCTCGTCCCTAAGTGAGCTAAAGCCATCATGGATTCTTCAGACGGACTAAGATGCTGGCTCGACTTGCTCAATAAAGATTTCACCAAAAAGATCGCTCTGATAGCAAACGACTTGCTTTGCTTTCATCAGTTCGAGTAAGGCGAGGAAGGTGGTAATGATCCATTCTTTGCTCCGTCTTCTTCGCCCGAGCAGTTTGGAGAAAATCAGTTTTTTCTCTCGATGCAGTTGCTGCTGAATCTCATCGATCCGGGCACTGACAGAAATTTCTTCCCGAGCTACTTTGGTTAGGGGATTGGTCTCTTGTTCGGTTCGTAAAAGTTCTACAAAAACTCGGAGCAGCTGATCAGCTGTGATCCCTTCAACGGGAGAGGACTTCGCTCGATAAGGAGTGAAATCGATCGGTAGACGAGTATATACTTTGCTTCGTTCTGCTTCACGCTCGCGGAGCCATTCGCCTAAACGCTTATATCGTTTATATTCCAATAAGCGTTCCACGAGTTGTTCTTGTGGATCAACAAGCCATTCTTCCTCTGACTCACTTTCTTCTTTCATTTCCTGTTTGGGTAGGAGCATTCGACTTTTAATCGCTAGGAGTGTAGCTGCCATCACCAAAAACTCACTAGCGATTTCCAACTGTTGTTCTTTGACTTCCTCCAAAATTTGCAAATACTGGTCTGTAATTTGGGCGATGGGAATCTCATAAATATCGACTTCTGCTTTTTCAATTAAGTGAAGCAAAAGATCGAGTGGACCAACAAAATTCTCCAGTTTAATGTTAATTCCTATACTCATCGATTTCTTCCTTTAGAAATGAATGGATGATTTGTTTAATGGTCGCGAATCTCCCTCTGTAAGTTGGCCATTTCAATCGCACTGATCGCTGCTTCCCAACCTTTATTACCCGCTTTGGTTCCTGCCCGTTCGATCGCTTGTTCAATGTTTTCAACGGTGATGACACCAAAAATGACAGGAATTCCCCGGCGGCTACCCGCAGCAGCGATCCCTTTGGCTGCTTCATTGCATACATAATCATAATGGCTGGTTGCGCCGCGAATCACCGCTCCAAGAGTGATCACTGCGTCATATCTCCCTGTTGCCGCTAGCTGATCGGCCGTATAGGGAATTTCAAACGCCCCAGGAACCCACGCAACATCGACGGATCCTTCATCGGCTCCATGCCGTTTGAGAGCATCTTTGGCTCCTTCCAAGAGCTTCGTTGTAATAAATTCATTGAAACGGCTGACTACAATGGCAAATCTTAAACCTGAAGCAACTAAATTCCCTTCATATATTTGTCGAATCATCTTCATATCCTCCTTATATGTGCAACAAATGACCTAATTTCTCTTTTTTTGTTTTCATATATTTTTCATTCTCTTCATGTGGCGGTAATTCGAGGGGAACCACTTCCACGATTTCTAACCCATACCCTTTTAACCCCGCTAATTTTCGGGGATTATTTGTCAAAAGGCGCATTTTCCGTACACCTAGATCAAATAAAATTTGTGCCCCAATCCCATATTCACGTAAATCATCTTGAAACCCAAGTTTTAAGTTGGCTTCGACTGTATCCAGTCCTTCTTCTTGCAACTTATAAGCGCGAAGTTTATTGAGCAGACCGATTCCCCGTCCCTCTTGTCGCAAGTACAATAACACGCCTCGTCCCGCTTGATCGATCTGTTTTAGTGCGGTATGAAGTTGTTCCCCACAGTCGCACCGTTTCGAGCCAAAGACATCTCCTGTTAAACACTCTGAATGGACCCGAACCAGCAATGGTTCATCAGGCAGGATCTCTCCCTTGACAAAAGCGACATGTTCTTTATCATCCACTTGATTGCTATAGCCCACCATTTGAAATTCTCCATATTGCTCTGTCGGCATTCGTACCGCGACTACTCGTTCCACCAATTTTTCTGTCCGATGACGGTATTGAATCAAATCTTGAATCGTAATCATTTTTAGCTGGTGCCGTTCAGCAAAGATTTTCAAATCAGGAACCCGCGCCATCTTGCCATCCTCTTTAATCACTTCACAAATGACACCCGCAGGAGTGCTTCCACATAGCTTGGCCAAGTCTACTGCTGCTTCGGTATGTCCCGCCCGACGCAGAACCCCACCTTTTCTCGCAATCAACGGAAAGACATGTCCGGGTCTTCTAAAATCGGTTGGATATTTGCTCGAATCAATCAATTGTCGGATCGTCTCCGCTCGCTCATAGGCGGAAATCCCTGTGGTTGTGTTTAAAGCATCGACCGAGACAGTAAACGCTGTACCATGGCGATCCGTATTGTGTTCAACCATCAGCGGTAAGTTCAGTTCCCTTGCCCGCTCTTCGGTAATCGGTACACATACCAATCCCCGACCATGAGTAATCATAAAATTGATCACTTCCGGCGTTACCTTATCCGCTAACGCGACCAAATCACCTTCATTTTCACGATCTTCATCATCTACCACAATAACCATTTTGCCTTGTTTTAAGTCTGCTAATGCTTCTTCTATGCTATGAAAATGACTCATCTCGTTTCCCTCCTGCTCACATAAATCCAGCTTCTTTTAATTTTGAGATGGTTAGTGAAGATGATTGAAGTGGCTCTGCTTTGTTCCATTTCGCCAAGTATTTGGCAATCATATCACATTCCAAGTTAACCACATCACCCGGTTTTGCATACTGAAGCTGTGTCTGCTTCAAGGTATGAGGAATAATGGAAACAGTAAAAAAGTCTCTCCCGACATCTACCAATGTCAAACTGATGCCATTGACCGCAATCGATCCTTTTTCGATCATAAAATGGGTGAGCTCGGGTGGAACGCGGAAACGAAACAAAGTAGCATTTTCATAAGGTGTGCGCTCAACCAAAACACCGGTAGCATCGACATGACCTTGGACAAAATGTCCCCCCATCCGCTGACCCGCTGCGACAGCACGTTCCAAATTGACATAGGTTCCTGGCTGAATCTGTCCCAAATGCGTTCGCTTCACTGTTTCCGACATCACATCGGCGAGAAAATAATTTTCCCCAAGCTGTGTTGCTGTCAAGCAGATCCCATTGACAGCAATGCTATCACCCAATTGTGTCCCTTCTAGCACCTTTTGGCAGAAGACTTTTAAAACCATTGCTTGTCCCGAACGTTTGATTTCGCCAATCCGACCGACTTCTTCTACTAAACCTGTAAACATCTGTTTCCCTCCTGTTATAAGTAGCCGATCACACAAAAATCATCACCATATCGCTCGATCACAATATTTTTTAGCTCTTTGGCTTCGGCTATCTTCGATGGATTTCTTCCTTCGATCGCAGTAGGGCTTTCTTTCCCACCCAGCAACTTAGGCGCAAAAAAGGCAATCACTTTTTGGACCAATCCAGCTTGTAAGAATGAAGCATTTACTTCACCGCCGCCTTCAACCAACAATGATAAAACGCCGTTTTCCCCAAGCGTTCGCAATACCTGCTGTAGATCCACCCTAGGTCCATCCCCTGTCGAAATCACGCGAACTCCTTTGTCCAACAAACGCCTTTCTTTCTCTTTCTCCTTCTCTTCGGTCGTAAAAATCCACGTCGGTGCCACTTCCACATCCGTGATCGGTGCATCCAAAGGTGTTCTTAATCGACTATCTAAAATGACACGGATCGGTTGAACACCACCCGTTTCCAAGCGCGTGGTCAACAAGGGTTGATCAGCGAGGACAGTACCCACTCCAACCAGAATGGCATCGGACTCATGACGAAGTTGATGCACCATTTGACGTGATTGGGCATTGGTAATCCATTTGCTATCCCCACACGCCGTCGCTGTCTTTCCATCCAAGGTCATCGCCATTTTCAAAGAAACAAAGGGTAAACCGGTGCGCCGATGGTGAAAATAGGCTTCGTTTAATCGGTTGCATCTCTCCTCTAAAACCCCTTCGATCACTTCAAGCCCCGCTGCGCGCAAACGAGCGATTCCCTTCCCTGATACAAGCGGGTCCGGATCAAGTGAACCAACAATGACACGCTTTACACCGCTGGAAATTATTTTTTCGGTACAGGGTGGCGTTCTGCCATAGTGATTACAAGGTTCTAAAGTCACATATAAGGTGGAACCGACTGATAATTGCCCAGCCATTTCAAGTGCATGTACCTCCGCATGCGGGGTTCCTGCCTGTAAATGAGCTCCCATTCCAACCATCCGACCATTGTTGACAACGACTGCTCCCACTAAAGGGTTGGGCATCGTTTGTCCAGTGGTTGCTTTTGCTAATTGTGCTGCGAAGTTCATCCAATCTTCATGTGTTTTCATCACTGGACTCCTTTCTCTGCATAAAAGCAAAAAAGCCCTGATCTCAATCAGGGCTCCGTTATCTAATGGGAAAATAGGCACATGGAAATAAACCTTTAAACGCTTGTATAAAAAACGAACATAGATTCTCCATTGTGAAGATCGTTCATTTATCAACAAGCGCAAGATTTCGTAAAACCTGACAAAGCATGTTGATGTTCTCACTTGGACAGATAGAAAAGCTAGCAAGCCGGACAAACACAGCATGTCCAAAAGGCGCATCCATCCCATCACATCGGCAAAACGGGCCACTCAAAAAACCCGCAAAACCCACTTTGTCAGGATCCTATTCCTCATCTATCCTTCTCCCATCCAGACTGTCACTGTCGGCTCCGGAGTCTCACCGGAATCCACCGCTTATAGCGGGTCACGGGCTTGTGCAACCGAAGTCGCCATCACCGCCGGTCGGGAATTTCACCCCGCCCCGAAGGATAAAAATGATCTAATTAAAATAGAGTATATATGAACCTACAAAAATTGTCTATATTTAGGGTTGCAAAACAGGCGTTTCTTTATCAAGCTGAGTGGATTGCTTCTTTTTCGGCCATCCCACTTGCAAACATAGGTAACACAAAACAGAGAAATAAGCGGAAATGATACTGGTATGCACGAGGACGATCAGTAGTTGCCCTCCCGATAAAACCGTCCAAATTCCACTCACCGCTTGGAGGGTAATCAGGATAAGTGACCACCAAGCCCCTTTGTGCAAATCTTCACGTTCACGGTAATAACGATAAACAACCCAGAGTAAAACGGCGGTCAAGATCCATAAGGAAGCAGAAGCATAGCGATGCAACATATGAATACCCGCCGGACTATCAAAGCTAGGGAAAATCACGCCACCACAACCAGGGAAAGAAAATCCACAAGACATCGTTGCGCTCATATGACGGACCAATGCACCGGTGTATACGACCACATAGGTCCATGCCGCCAATCCCCAAATCCCATATTGCAACCTTTTGGAAATGGGATTGTCCCGCTTTCTTTGCTCCGTGATTTGTTCAGGAGATTTTCCTTTATTCAGTTGAAACAAGTGAACCATCAAAAGAGCGACAAAGGCAAAACTGATTAAGCTAAAACCAAAGTGAAGAGACAACGCTGCTTTTCTCGCAAATACTCCTTCAAAGACAACGGTCAGAGCTCCTAAAGCCCCTTGGAAAATAACGAAAAAGACACTCATAAAACCGAACCATTTGACTCGCTTGCTTTCCGGAAAAGCTTTCCATGCCCAAATGGCCAAAATGACAATCATTAGACCAGCGATTCCTGAAACAATCCGGTGACTGTACTCAATGACGGTCTCCATCGGAAAAGAGGAAGGAATGAGCTGACCATGACAAAATGGCCAAGAGTTTCCACAACCTTTGCCCGAGTTGGTTTTGGTAACAATTGCCCCAATGGTCAACATAATATAAGAGACAAGAACTGTAAGAACAGAAAAAATCCGTAACCCACGATGCACGACAACTCCCCCTTTCAGATCAGCTATGAATCGATTCCATCATAACACATTGAAAAAGTCCTTGCCATTTAATTAAGAGAAACTACTAAAAAAGTGAATTACTGGACTCTGGTGCGATGAAACTAAACAGATCAAATCATGGAACAAATGGAATCAATCGACAAAAAGCGTTTTTCCCCATCGGAGATTTTTGATAGTATACATAATTAATTATATACTTTATTTGCA
The DNA here is from genome assembly GCA_025449975.1 of Thermoactinomycetaceae bacterium. Lineage (GTDB taxonomy): Bacteria > Bacillota > Bacilli > Thermoactinomycetales > Thermoactinomycetaceae > Thermoflavimicrobium. The sequence goes on along the minus strand of JANWIG010000017.1, from coordinate 63,533 downwards.
ACAAAGGCGAAGGTGAAATAAAGTTTACTTAGCTTTATGGGTCGCAAATCGAAAAGTTAGGTAAATCGCGCAAAGGGGGATGAGTTCAAAGACACTTTTTGAACTCATCCCCCTTTGCTATTTTATAGTCGAGCCTTTCCTTTATTTCAGATCGTTAAACCCACTTTTTTCTTCGCCAATCTCGCTGGAATGCGATCGTGAGAAACGAGATCGGCTAGACTTTCCCGCTCAACAACCAGATCGGCTTGCCCATTCTGAACAAAGACAACTGCCGGACGACGAACCCGATTGTAATTGCTTGCCATCGAGTAATTATATGCGCCTGTACAGCTGATCGCTAAGAGATCTCCTTGTTTGACAGGTGGGAGAGCAACATCCCAAACCAAAATATCTCCCTCTTCGCAAGCTTTTCCCGCAATGGTGACGACTTCGCTGGATGCTTCGTTTGCCCGATTCGCCAAGATCGCCTCATATTTCGCTTGATACAACGCAGGTCGAATATTATCGGTCATTCCGCCATCGACGGCCACATATTTACGGATGTTTGGAACATCTTTGACGGTTCCTACCGTATACAGCGTTGTCCCCGCCTCTCCAACAATGGAGCGTCCCGGTTCAATCCAAATCTCCGGTAGACAAGGGAGATCTTTCATCGATTCTCTTACCGCTTGTGCAATCACAGCCACATATTCCGCCGGCTCTTTTGGAGTATCTCCTTGTTCATAGCGAATACCAAAGCCACCTCCGGTATTAAAGATCCGTGTAATCATTCCCCATCGTTCATAACAGGTTTGAAAGAATTTACTCATCTTCGAAATCGTTAATTCAAATGCTTCCGTTTCAAAAATTTGTGAACCGATATGACAGTGAAAGCCGAGTAACTCGAGGTGATCGCAATTGAGCGCTTGTCTAACCCCTTCCAATGCTTGACCACTTTCCAAACCAAAGCCAAATTTGGAATCTTCTTTGCCTGTCTGAATATATTCGTGGGTATGTGCTTCTACCCCAGGTGTCACCCGTAAGATCACTCGAGCAGTTTTGCCCTTTTCTTTAGAAAGATGTTGCAATAAATGCAGCTCATCAAAATTATCGACAACAAACAGATAAATCCCTTTATCTAAGGCAAACTCTAGTTCTTGCGGCGTTTTATTATTTCCATGAAAATAAATCCGCTCTGCTGGAAAGCCTGCTTCAAGTGCCGTATAAATTTCACCTTCTGAGACGACATCTAGCATAAGCCCCTCTTCATCCGCAATTCGGCACATAGCCATGGTACTAAATGCTTTACTAGCATAAGCAACACGAAACGCCAGTCGTTCTTTTTGAAATGCTTGCACATAGCTACGCATCTTTTGGCGAATATAGGCTTCATCCATAATGTATAAAGGAGTCCCATATTGTTTCGCCAATTCGGTGGTATCACATCCGCCAATTTCGAGGTGGCCTCGCTCATTGATCCGACTACTTCCATGTAAAAAGTACATATTTTTCTCTCCTCATCTCCAATTTTTGGGGCTTATTTATTTTAAACCTGCAAGGTAGTATTGGCTCCAACCATAAGCAACTGTGTTTGAGCCATTCCTTTCCAACGCACTCCGTCACATTCCATATTGTCCGAAAATACGGACAGTCGTCATCGCGATGAAGCAGCGATTTCGTAGTTGGACCCTTTTTATCTCATTGCTGAACGAATTCCCCCGTCCATTAGGTAAAGAAAATAAATCAAGTTTTAGCGACGATCGAGAAAATCGCCGCCTTTCTTTACAGTCTCTCTTTATAAAACTGTTTTAGCTCATGCTGGCATCTCTTTTAGCCGTGAATCGATCGTTTACCTCGTTTTTCGCTTTATGTTCAGATTGTACCAGAGAGTACTACTCGAAGCAATCCCCACAAGAAAGGACAAAACAACGCTCATTTCTATTTTTATATTAACGATACAGTTGTAAGATCAGTTGAACCGCCTTGGTCGTAATCGGACAACCTTTGCTGATATGATCCCTGCGATTCATTTTACCAATATCGCCAATTCCGATCACTACCGGAATAGCAAGTTCATTTAAGACGCCCACTGTATCACCATAGATCCTTTTAGGTAGATGTTTTTGTCTAATGCCATGTTTATCTACCCCTTCATTGATTATTTTGCCATACCGGTCTACAGACATCTGAATGGGAGTGCCTTTGCCGCTATAACAATTGGAAGCGACAGCAAGAACCCCGAGCACCTGAATATCAGGATGAGTGGCTACATAATACAACGCTTTTTCACCCAAACCTTCTTTGGCATGACCACAATCATCGAACATCACCAGCACGGGATCGTGATGAGCGATCTTAATTAAATTGACAATCATCTCCCCTGAAAGCGGCGTAGGATTTCCCACAGATAAAGAGATACATCTTCCCCCAATATTCCGTGCTACCACTTCCAAGGCTTCTTTGGCATTCTGGTCACCATCTGTTACGAGGATTACTTTACGTTTCATGAACCTTTCTCATCCTTTGTGACGAATTTATCGATTGTATCCTAAAAAAGGATTGTCCTTAGTATATGCTAACGATTCATGGAAACACTCCAAACGGTTGATCATCTCCCATTTTGGCAAAAAAAAAGTCCCGTTGGGACTTTGAAGTTGATTGATCTTACGGGCAACCATGTGGGCTATCTGAACCCTCGACCGCTCAATCAGAAGCTATACCGTTGGGCGGATGAGATATTCCACCATTGGATGGGATGGTTAATCCGATTCTCCATTATTTGTTGGTGGGGTTGGACTTCCGGAACCGCTACCTGGGTTCGGCGTTCCACCATCCCCTGTACCCGGATTATCTCCACCACCACCGCCATCTCCTCCAGAACCGCTATCCCCGCCACCGCCGCCGTGACCAGGATCATCATCTCCTCCTTGATTCGGATCATCATCTCTTCCTTGGTCCGGATTCGTCGTTTCTTCTTCATTCGGATTCGTCATACCATTATTCGGTTGTTGATAATTGGAATTGTGATCCGTAGTATTCCGCGGTGGGACCCATTGGCGATTTTGTTCTACTTGCTCTTCCTTTTTTGGCTCGTCTACATTTTCAATCGGCTCTTCATCATCCGTTTCATTTTGTTCTGGAGTGGTCGGCGTTTCCGAGGGAGGTAGTGGAATCGTATTTCCTGTTTGCATCCAATAATCAGAAATCACATAGATTCCCACAAAAACAGCAACAATCGTCAAAATGGTTCTGATCCAAGCGGATATACCATTCTTTTTCGCTATCTGCGTCTGTGGTGCATTTGTTGTTGATTGTTGATGAAAAAAAGTGGACTCTTCCTTCTTTGGAGATGAATAAGAGGGCGGGGATGGCTGAAAAATATGGGTAGTCGGATCTGTGGTCTGCCTTGTTTGTTCTCGCGAACGACGTTCATCGAGAATTTGCTGAGCTTCACTGCTCCCATTTTTCGCCGCTTTGACTAGCCAAGAGATCCCTTCTGTCGTGTTTTTCTCCATTTGGTCACCATCTACTAGTCTTCTGCCTAGCTCAAGCATAGCGAGAACATGACCTGCTTCAGCCGCTTTACGTAACCACTCTGCTCCTTTTTCCTTATTGGAAGTGGTCCCTAAAAAATGCATTCCGAGTTGATACATCCATTCACTTAAAATGGCATTGGCTTTTTCATTTCCCAAATCTGCCGCTTTTCCTACCCATTCAATTCCTCGGGCTGAATCTCTTTCTAATTGATCCCCTTCAAGTAGCCGACGACCTAGTTCGACCATTGCTGGAATATATCCAGCTTCAGCTGCCTGAACCAACCATTTTTCTCCTTCTTCAGGATCAGAAGGTAAGACGGCTCCTTCAAAGAAATAGAGTGCCAGCTGATACATCGCATAAATGCTTCCACCCTCGGCCGCTTGGATCATCCATTCAATCCCTTTGTTTAACTCCGTTTCACTTTCGTTTTCATCGATCATCCTTTTTCCTAAGCGATACATTTCATCCGGCGACATGGTATCTTTCTGCTGATCTTCCGGCTTTTCAGCTTCGGAAGGTGTCGCTTCTTTCAGATCTTCTTTTTCAGGATCTTTGGTTATTTTGTGAGGAGTTTCCAAATCCTCCGTCTCTTTTGTCTCTTCTTGTGCGGTCTCAGATCCTCCCGACGGTTCAATTAACTTGACTGCTTCTTTCTCTTTCTCCTCGGGCACGGTCTTTGTCGTCTCGTTGGACTCTTCTGCTTCCGAACGAAAACTAGAAATAGAGAGTGAAAAAAGACTTCTATTATATTCTTCACGTTTCTCATCATCGAGTAAAACGTCTTGGATTTCTTCAAGCTTACGCAGCATCCGTTCTGCTTTGACTCTTCGCTCAAAGTCCGCACTATTCACTCGTGAATGCCATAAACGTTGTTGCTGAAAAATCGCTTTTTCTAGTTCTTCTTTGGATGCCGAAGGAGATACGCTTAATAATTCATAATAATTTTCCATATCCCCATTCTCCTTAATTGTAATGAAATAATGACTGTTGAAAACAACAACTCTATTTTACAACTCCTCCTACTTCTCTTTCATCATCAAATCTATCGAAATCTGTGACATATCTACAAAAAAGAACCCGCTTGCTGGATGGGTCACTTAAACATATTGTACTATCCTTATTCCAAAATAAACACCCAATCTAGCCAATTACCTTTAGTAATTGAATGTTTTTCTACTTTGGGTGCTTTTGATCGAGAGTAAAAAGCCAGTCATAATTGGAAGTAAATGGCCAATGTAACTAATAGTAAAATAATAGAAATCATGACAACTGTCGTTTTTTTCGAACTTTTTTCCTCTCGATTTCCCTTTTGAAAAGGCGGATGCTGACGACCATTTTCCAGCTCCCGACGTGCTAAAAGATGACCTGCTTCTGCTGCTCGTTTCAACCACTGATCGGCCTCTTCTCGATCCAAGGCAAGCAGCTCTCCATAATAGAAACAATGATTAATTCGATACATCGCCTCAGCATGACCTCGCTGAGCAGCGCGAAGAATCCAACCAATTGCATTTTCCCTACTTAGCTCTACCTGATTTCCATCCCACAACCTCATGCCCCATTGATACATGGCCTCGGTATGTCCGCATAAAGCCGCTTTCTTCAGCCACATTGCTCCTACCTTCCATTCCTCTGGAGAAGGCGAAGAAAAGCACTGTTCAGCGTAGATCAGCATCTCCTCAGCATCGCTTTCCATTTCTTGAAGCTCAAAGGGAAGCTGTTCTAGTTCTTTCCTTTTAATTTGTTCCATACATACCACCTATCGACAATCATTATTCTATCTTAATGAATCGCCCTATCAGCAACAGGAAAGGAGAAGTGATTCCGCTCTAGTCTTGAACACTTCGATCCCTGAATCGATTTCTTTATCTCCGTTTGATCGACGGCAATTTCTCCATTTTATTCTCAACATCATAGTTTTTTTCCACAAAATTCATCCACTAAAACAAAAAAACACCCTGGATCGGGTGCAATGCAGACGATAATCAACAAATGGGCTATTGCGCATCTTTAGTAATGTCTAAAGATAACTCATCTCGCATACGCAATATAATCTTTTTTTCCAATCTAGATACCTGAACTTGAGAGACACCTAATCGCTTTGCTACTTCTGCCTGCGTCTGGTCTTTATAATATCGCAAATAAACAATCAGCTGTTCCCGTTCGCTCAAACGATGAATCGCCTCTTTTAGAGCCAATTTATCAAACCAAGCGGATTCGGAATCATCAGCGATTTGATCCATTAACGTAATCGGATCCCCATCATTTTCATAGACATTCTCATAGATCGAGGTAGGAGCGCGATTCGCTTCTTGCGCAAACACAACTTCTTCAGGCTCTACACCCAACTCTTGCGCAATTTCATGAACCGTAGGAATCCGATCCAAACGTTTGGACAACTCATCCTTCGCTTTTTTGATTCGGTTTGCCATCTCTTTTAACGAACGGCTCACTTTCACAATGCCATCATCTCGTAAAAAGCGTTGGATTTCGCCAATAATCATCGGTACCGCATAAGTTGAAAATTTGACATCAAAAGATAAATCAAACTTATCTACTGCTTTTAACAAACCGATACAACCTATTTGAAAAAGATCTTCTGCTTCGTATCCCCGATTTAAAAAACGTTGGACAACGGACCAGACCAATCGGATATTCTGTTGAATCAAATAATCCCGTGCTGCATAATCGCCTGCCTGACTCGCTTCAATTAGCTGACGAACTTCCTCATCCGATAAATGCTGGCGCTTTGTGTTCCGTACATCTGCATCCACACTCCATCCCTCAATTCGCCAGCTGCTTCTGCTGGTGGCTTTTTAGATATTTCACCATATAAATGGTCGTTCCTTTGTTTAATTGCGAATGGATCGTCACCTCATCCATAAAATTTTCCATGATGGTAAATCCCATGCCGGAGCGTTCCAACTCCGGTTTGGAAGTATAAAGAGGTTGCCGTGCCTCACTGACATCGGCAATCCCAACCCCATAGTCCGTAATCTGAATACTGACCCTAGCTCCTTCAATCTCCGTGCGAATATAGATCACTCCCTCTCCGTTCTCATAACCATGGATCACCGCATTGGTCACCGCTTCGGAGACAACCGTTTTGATGTCAGTCAATTCTTCCATTGTCGGATCGAGTTGGGAGATAAAGGAGGCAACGGCCACTCGGGCAAAAGCCTCATTTTCTGATAAGCTTGGAAAAGTAATCTCCATATAATTTTTCTTTTCTTTTTTGGTCATGATGCCACCCCACATGCTGAAACTGCATCCTGTTCATCTTCAAACATCGGCAAAATTTTAAACAGCCCAGACATTTCCATCAATCGATAGATGGATGGCTGTACCGAACAAATCACCATTTTCCCACCCAATTGCGATACTTTCTTATAGCGTCCCAATATCATTCCTAAACCGGAGCTATCCATAAAATCGAGCTGCTTTAGATTTAAAACCAGATGATAATAAATATCTTTGGCTAGTTCTTTTTCTATCTGCTCACGCACCTTCTCTGCAGTGTGATGATCTAACTCACCAATGAGTCGCACGACCAAGACATTATGAGAGTGTTTCATATCAATTTTCAGACTCATAACACCACCCGCCCTTTTTGCATAATCGACACTATATTTCGCTCAATCTTCTAGTTTTCCCTGCAATCATCTTCCATTTTCCCCCAATAAGATCCTTTTCTCCATTTGCAACCCGTTTCGCGTATCGTAGCAAAAAAAAAAACGCCACCTTCATAATTTTTCAAGGTAACGTTTTTTCATCTACTATGATAGGAAAAATATTTTCCGTAGTGTCTTTTTCATATTGGACCAAAATGTCGCTTTTTCAATCGCTTCGTTTGCAACCAGCTCCAGATTGGTAACAACGCGCCCTTCTTTACTAATCTGTACTTTTCCTAATACCGTTCCTTTGGGAATCGGAGCTTTGACATCGTTCCAGATGATGCGTTTAAAGTACGCTTTGGGATCTTCTCCTTTACGAACCATCAAGCTCACTGGCTCTTTGGCACGGAACTCAACCCATTCCGGTTCGCCTTTGGGGATCTGTTTTTTGGCGATGAGCTCTCCTTTGCGATAAACGATATAATTCGTATATTGATTAAAGGCATAATCCAACATCTCGGAAACTTCTTTGTTCCTTATTTTTGTATTCGGCTCCCCCATGACAACAGCAATTAGTCGCATCGGTCCCCGTTTGGCCGTCGCTGTTAAACAAAATTTGGCTTCAGAAGTATAACCCGTTTTTAGCCCATCTACTCCAGGATAAAAACGAACCAGTTTATTGGTATTGACTAGCCAAAAAGGTTTGGGTGAATCTTTTCGCAAGTAATCTTCATATACACCGGTATATTTCGTAATCAGCGGATACTTTAACAACTCACGGGACATCACAGCAATATCATGTGCTGAAGAATAGTGGTTTTCCGCCGGAAGTCCATTGCTATTTTGAAAACGCGTATGTTTCAGTCCAAGCTGCTTAGCTTTCTTATTCATCATCTCAACAAAATGCTCTTCTGTTCCCCCGATCCATTCGGCCATCGCTACGGAGGCATCATTGGCAGAAGCCATCGCAATCGCCTTTAGCAGATGATCGACACTCATCTGTTCACCAGGTTGTAAAAAGATTTGCGAACCTCCCATTGAGGCTGCTTTTTCACTTACCCGCACTTGGTCAGTCAATTTAATTTTTCCTTGCTCAATCGCTTCCATGATCAGCAGCATGGTCATCACTTTGGTAATGCTGGCGGGTGGCAACGGTTCATGGCTGTTTTTCTCAAAAAGGATTTTTCCGGAGGAGGCATCCATCAAGACCGCAGAACGCGCTTGTGGTGCTAGCTCTACCTGTGGTTCAGCAAAAACATGCCATGGACATACCAATAAGGTGATCAATACGGTCGAGATTAGGATTGAAAACCGTTTCATTATCATTCCTCCCCTATTTTCATATCCTTAGTCTGGATCGAGGAAAGGAATATTATGTAAGAAAAACATAAAAAAGAAAGCTGTACCCTCTTCGTGGGAACAGCTTGAATGGAATCAGAGAAAAGAGATCGTCTCCGCCTGCGTTACGAGATATTTTAGAAGCGTCGGAGGTTTAACCGGTTCCGAGGAGATTTGGATCGCTCGTTGCAAACGCGAGATGACCTCCCTGTCTTCTTCTTGATGTCGGAGATGGAGCGTCAGCAAATTTTCTCCCTCTTTTACTGAATCTCCCACCTTTTTGTGCAAAATCAGACCCACTGCATGGTCGATGGACGCCTCCTTCGTCGCTCGCCCTGCTCCCAGCCTCATCGCGCCGAGCCCGATCTCTTCCGTATCGATCTGACGAATCCATCCCGATTTCTCCGCGGTGATCACCTGTCGGAACGGTGCGGCGGGAAGAAGCTCAGGCTGATCGATCTGCCCGGCATCGCCCCCTTGGCTTGCTACCCATTGTTTTAATTTGGCTAATGCCTTTCCATCACGAAGACAGCTGAGTAGTTGTTTTCGCGCACTCTGCTCCGTAGAAGCAATTCCTGAAAGCAACAACATCTGCGCTCCGAGAGTGAGCGTCAGTTCGGTTAAATCATCCGGTCCCTGACCTTGCAAAGTTTGAATCGCTTCTTTTACTTCCAAGGAATTCCCAACGGCACAACCGAGCGGCTGACTCATATCACTAATCACTGCAACCGTATTGCGCTGAACCAATCGACCGATCGAGACCATGGTTTGAGCCAAGGCAAGAGCATCCGCCTCCTTCTTCATAAACGCTCCATTTCCTGTTTTCACATCGAGGACGATCGCATCGGAACCCGTAGCAATTTTTTTACTCATAATGGAGCTTGCGATCAAAGGAATCGAATCCACCGTTGCCGTTACATCGCGCAGGGCATATAGTTTTTTATCTGCTGGAGTAAGATCGACCGTTTGGGCGTTAAGCGCTAGTCCGATTTCTTGGACTTGTCGAATAAACCGTTCAGAAGAAAGTTCAACTTTAAATCCCTTGATCGCTTCTAGCTTATCAATCGTTCCACCTGTATGTCCCAAACCACGCCCTGACATTTTGGCGACAGGAACCCCTGCAGCTGCTACGAGTGGGGCCAAAACAAGAGTCGTCTTGTCGCCTACTCCACCTGTACTATGTTTGTCCACTTTGATCCCTTTGATCGCCGATAAGTCGATTTTCTCACCCGAGTCGACCATCGCCATCGTTAGATCAGCCGTTTCTTGTTCGCTCATCCCTTGAAAACAAACCGCCATCGCCCAAGCGGCCAGTTGGTAATCAGGAATATCGCCTCGCGTATACCCTTGAATCAGAAAATCGATTTCTTCTTCGCTTAGTGTTTGACCGTTTCGTTTTTTACGGATGAGTTCGACCGCATTCATGAGCATCTTCCTTGATTAAAACCACTCATTTCTTGCAAAATCCCACGAATGAGCCGAGCAAATTTTTCTTTTACCCGTTCTCCCGTTTCCATGACTTCTTCATGGCTGAGTGGCTGCGGTAAAATACCTGCTGCCATGTTGCTAATGCAGGAGACTCCGAGAACACGAATGCCCGCATGTCGAGCGACGATCACTTCTGGTACGGTCGACATCCCCACCGCATCGCAGCCGAGCTGACCGAACATCCGAATTTCGGCTGGTGTTTCATAGGAAGGACCTAAGACTCCTACATAGACTCCCGTTTGTAACTCGGTTCCTTGCTTCGCCGCTACTTGTTCAGCCAATTTGCGCAGCTCGGGATCATAGGCTTGGGACATATCAGGGAAACGCGGTCCCAACTGTTCATCATTTGGACCGACCAAAGGATTGCGTCCCATCATGTTGACATGATCTTTGATCACCATCAGATCCCCAGGTTGAAACTTCTTATTAATCCCACCCGCTGCATTGGTGATGAAAAGGATCTCCACTCCCAGTTCTTTTAGGACACGGATCGGAAAGGTAACGGTCTCCATGGAATGACCCTCGTAAAGATGAAAACGTCCTTGCATGACAACAACGGGCTGTTCGGATAGCGTGCCGATGACAAGCTGCCCCTCATGTCCGATGACGGTCGAGTCCGGAAAATGGGGGATTTGGCGATAAGGAATCGTGACCGCATCTTGGACTTCACTCGCTAGTCCTCCGAGACCAGAACCCAGGATCAGACCAATACGTGGTTGGATGAGGCATTTTTCTGTGATCATCGCCGCTGCTTCTCTGATTTTTTCCATTATCAAGTCCTCCTTGTATCGTTATTTCGAATCGAGGTAGGGCATTTTATTTTCCTATCAGTTCGTTTAAAAAGCTTTGACCTATTTGTGGTGGCTGTAGTTTGAAATTATCGGCGATCGTAGCTCCGATATCAGCAAATGTTGTTCGAATTCCCAGGTTTTTTCGCTCGCCAAGCGATTTCTGTTCATAAACCAATAAGGGTGTATACTCCCTCGTATGATCGGTACCATGATGGGTCGGATCATTGCCGTGATCCGCTGTGATAATCAGTAAATCGTCTTTCTGTAAGGCAGCTAATATTTCGGGGATGCGGATATCAAATTCTTCAAGAGCCTTGGCGTATCCCACCGGATCACGACGGTGCCCGTATTTGGCATCGAAGTCCACCAAATTGACAAAGGCCAGTCCGTGAAAAGGTTGGTTCAAGATATGTATAAGCTGATCCACCCCATCCATATTGGACTTGGTGTGAAGCGAACGAGTCACACCACTTCCGGCAAAAATATCGGAAATCTTCCCGATGGCAATCACATCCAGACCTGCATCCGCTAGATCATTTAATACGGTCCGATCCGGTGGCTCTACAGAGAAATCCCGTCGATTGGCCGTCCGGATAAAGTTGCCTGCTTCGCCCATAAAAGGACGCGCAATCACACGAACAACAGCATATTTTTCATCTAAGGTCAGGCTTCTGGCTACTTGGCAGATCTGATATAACTCTTCAAGCGGAATCACTTCTTCATGAGCTGCAATCTGAAATACACTATCTGCTGAAGTATAGACGATCACAGCGCCTGTTTCCATATGCTCTGGACCCAATTCTTCAATGATTTGGGTTCCGGAAGCGACGCGGTTGCCTAATACCTTTCGTCCGATTCTCTTTTCAAATTCAGCGATTAACTCCGCTGGAAAACCATGGGGATAAGTTTTAAATGGGATTTCTGTATAAATCCCCATCATCTCCCAATGACCAGTGGTCGTATCCTTCCCTTTGGATATCTCTGCCATTTTCCCATAATGCGCCTTCGGCTGATCGGCACGCTTCACACCTTCGATCGGCTTAATGTTACTTAATCCAAGTTGACCCAGATGGGGTAAGGTTAAGCCGCGCTGAAACTCGGCAATATGTCCCAATGTATCAGCACCTTCATCATTATATTCCCCAGCATCGGGTAGAGCACCTATTCCCACGCTATCGAGAACAATTACAACAACTCGTGAAAACATCAAAACGCTCCTTTCTCCACAAAAAAAGAATGAACAGACGTTCATTCATTCTCACCACTAACCTTATTTTAGCTCATAAAGGGAAATCGTTTCTACTCACCCAACCAGTAAAAGATTTGAAGGCGCTCCTTTACTTGGTCAATCAACGAGCCCGAACTTTCTTGCGCCAAGACTGGGATGACATTCTCACTAGGAACTTTCGGATGATGCGTTTCAAAGTAGGACGCAAAAAAAGAAATCATTTGGTAAAACAATAATGTAAACAACATGAATAAAACGATAAATTTTACCAATCCTTTTAATTTTAGTGAAAACATCATAATCCTTCCGTCCTTTTTCGTCTGCTTGTATCATCCATATGAGCAGAACGAAGCAAATAGAACTATTCTTCATAAAGACGAAAGAACCGTTTAAGCAGTCTTCGACGCTCACAACTGATCGATCATCTGTTCAATGGGTACATAAGGCAATTGCAAGCTTTCTGCTACCGCTCGATAGGTCACCTTGCCTTTCAGTACATTTACCCCTCGTCTTAGTGGTTTATTGCCTACTAGTGCCTGCTTTAAGCCTTGGGAGGCGATTTGCAAGACATAAGGCATGGTCACATTGCTCAAAGCCATGGTCGAGGTGCGTGGTACAGCTCCCGGGATATTAGCCACCGCATAATGAATCACTCCATGTTTTACATAGGTCGGTTCCTGATGCGTGGTCACTCGGTCGATCGTTTCAATGCTTCCCCCTTGGTCCACAGCGACATCAATGATCACAGAGCCTGCAGACATGGTTTTCACCATCTCTTCCGTCACCAGCCGTGGCGCCCTTCTCCCGGGAATGAGGACAGCTCCAATCAAGAGATCCGCTTTTTTCACCGCTTCTGCAATATGGTAACTATTGGAGATGACTGTCTTCAAGCGCCCGCCAAACTGATCATCCAGCTGCCGCAAACGCTCCGGATTGATATCCAAAAGCGTCACACTCGCTCCCAGACCGATCGCCATTTTAGCAGCATTGGTACCAACAATTCCTCCACCTAGAATCACCACTTCGCCAGGGGGGACTCCAGGAATTCCACCTAGAAGGACTCCTTTTCCTCCACGGGTTTTTTCGAGAAATTGTGCCCCTACTTGAACTGCCATTCGTCCGGCTACTTCACTCATCGGGGTGAGCAACGGCAAAGCGCCATTGTCCAATTGCACCGTTTCATAGGCAATCGCTGCTACCTGTTTTTCCATCAGCTGTTTGGTCAGTTCTGGTTCGGGTGCTAAGTGGAGATATGTAAATAAGATCAGATCTTCGCGGAAAAAAGAGTATTCGCTTGGTTGAGGTTCTTTTACTTTTAAGATCAAATCGGCTTCTTCCCATATTTCTTTCGCAGTCGCGCGGATTTCTGCTCCATGAGCGAGATAGTTTTCATCGGAAAAGCTGCTACCGATGCCGGCATTGGTCTCAATCAGAACAACATGCCCAGCTTGCTTCAGCAATTCCACTCCTGCTGGCGTAATCGCTACACGGTTTTCATTGCTTTTTATCTCTTTGGGAATACCTACAATCATCGAATGACTCCCCTATTCATAGAATGGATTTATATACAGTTTTCCCCAATTCGTCCAATAAAAATAAACAAAGGTAACACGAGACCTAACCAGAGATCTCATGTACCTTTGTACTCATTTTTGCCGGGCCCGCTTCTGTATAAGACTCTTTCATCTGTTTTTTGCAACGATAACAAATTCCATGGAACGTTAAATGGTGATCCACAATATGAAAGTCAAATTCTCGTTCTACTTTGGCTTCTATGGGTGTCAATAAATCCTCCATAATCTCATCAACTGCACCACAATTTAAACAGAGCAAGTGATGGTGATGATGTTCCGCCCCTTCTTGACGAAACTCATAACGCGTCACACCATCGCCAAAATTTAATTTGTGGATAATTTGCAGATCGCTAAGCAGCTCCAATGTTCGATAAACGGTAGCTAATCCGATCTCGGGAGCCTTTTCCTTCACCAACAGGTAGACATCCTCCGCGCTTAAATGTGCCTCTTCATTCTCTAGTAACACACGGACAGTCGCTTCCCGTTGGGGGGTTAACTTGTAGTTATGGGCGGATAATTGTTGTTTAATCTGTTTCACCCGTTCTTCCACACTCACACCCCCCTATCTCACTTCATTATATTGGAGAAAATACAGTGAAGTCAAATAGATAAAAGGGATTACTAAATGAGAATTATTTTTAAGTGGACAAGAAGAGTTGACGCTACCAAAAAAGAACGTTCCATGTATATACTTAATATCTACCTGCACCCTTATCCCTAATCATAAACAGAACAACTTGTTACTCTCCTCGATCGAAACAGATGCGTTTCGCACTTATTTCAGGCACAGATGAGGTTCCTTCTACATTTATTTATAAATTTATTGATAAAATGGTAGTTTCATCACAGTGGAAACCCAATCCGCCTGTGGAATCACTTCCTTCATCAACCCAGGGGACAAATAAGCTTCAATTGCCGCTGCAAATAATAGGAGGATGCCCATCGCTGTAGCGATCAGAGAAAAAGAAATAAATTGTGGATAAATGGTTCCGCGATGGCGGATCAGACGATTGCGGACCAATAAGATCGAGAAGCTAATGCCACTCACTGTGACGATGATCAAGGCTGGAACTGCCAACAAGTTTTGTGGAACGACCGCCACGCTAGCAAACCACAATCCTTCCCATGAGAGCTGATTAACCAAAAAGCCGACTGTAAAACCGATTACCAGTCCTTTCATAAAGAGCAAAATCAAAATAATCGGAATCCCGAGGACAGATAAACCTAGGATCCATAGAAGCCCAATCGTTTTGAGATAGTCACCGATCGCATGCTGGAGTACGACTTCGGATTCAGCAATATGATTATCATTTAGTTGACGAAAAAAGTAGCCTAAGTACTGAAGCAGTCCGCTCTTCTGTTGTGGATCCAATGTATTGACAACAATTGCGCCAAAGATCACTCCCATCAAAAATAGAATCGAGACAAATATATAAAGTGATTTTTGATTTTGCACATGAACAGAAATCGTTTGGTTCAACCAATTCTGGCGCATTCGCTTCACAAGATCCTCTCCTTTCTCTTCTATCTCACTCTATGATTTGCACGAAAAAAATAGAATCGTTTTGCGAAAGGAATCGGACAAGTACGCTGCGACCAATAGAAGAGAGAAAAAGAAAAAACTTTTTGATGACAAAATGCGAAAAGTACTAGATTCTACTTAAACATTTTTGTACACTATGTAAAGAAAGGGTGAAAAGTATGAGCCAGCAAGCTCCTAAACAACGTAATTATACTCCTTGGGTAGTTACACTGACGATTGTGATCAATCTGATTGTTTTGGTGTTGATGGTTTCCCCCAAAATAAAAGGGTTTGAGCATCTTGACCTTACTGTTTTACCCATGATGAACGCAATTTTTAATAGTTTTACGACTGTGTTCTTACTTGCAGCACTTTATTTTATTAAACAGAAAAATATTACTATGCATCGCCGCTTTATTTTTGCCGCTTTTTCTACAACCGCGTTGTTTCTTGTGACATATCTCACATATCATGCCTTAGCGCCATCCACCTCTTACGGTGGGGATGGTCCACTCAAATACTTCTATTATTTTGTCTTGATCACCCATATTATTATGGCAGTTCCTACCGTGCTACTCGCATTATTGACAGCTGCACGTGGACTAAATATGCAAGAAGAAAAACACCGCAAAATCGCCCGTTGGACCATGCCGATCTGGCTTTATGTCAGTATTACGGGTGTACTCGTTTATCTCCTGATCTCTCCATACTATTAACCCAAAGACGGAGGATGCTTTACCAGCCTCCGTCTTTTTATTGTATTTTCTTCCCTCCCCTTGAGGTTGATTTACTTTCCATATTGCCGAATGTAAAATAATATTATATTATCTGATTTCATATACATTTTTAAATGTATATGTCATTGACCCCACTCCCAATCTTAGGGATTTTTAGGCAAGTCTTCCTTTATTACCCGACCATCACTTTATGATAATGATTAAAGGGAGGATATAAACATGAAAAGTTTATCTAAATTTTTAAGCTTGATTGGGGTGTTAGGTGGGTTATTGATTACCATCCTCTGGTTTCCATTGTTAGTAAAACTACTGGGCTTATCCGCTGCGGTAGAAACTTTCTCCTACAAACTCATGTGGGCACTCAGTGGGTGGCGATATATTATTATGGATATTTCCATTCTCGGTCTATTGTTTCTATTCCTATCAGGTTTATGTATATGGATGATCTGGAGAGAAAACATTGGACTTTATCTGAAAATCTCTTTTCTAGTGATTACTGCCTCCATCGGTCTTTTTTTTCTTTACCTGCTTTGGATTCCTCCGTTTATTTTACTAGGGGCTGCGGTTTTTCTACTGATTTTTAATTATCCTCGCATGGCCCAAACAGTCACCTTGCTCGGCGGATTGAGTGGGATCTTGATCGCCATTTATTGGCCTGTTCTTCTTCCGGCGGACCAGACCGATCTCTTTCAGAGAATGTTTCTTCTCGGTGGCTGGGAGCACTTTGTCTTTCCAATTACCGTTGTCGAAATTGGATTATTAGCAGCAACTCTCTTGGGGCTTTTTATTTTGTTAAAAGAGGAAAGATTGGCACATTTTCACTATTACTTCTTTATTGGCATCGGGATCGTTGGGATGATTTTACTTCCCCATCTTTGGTGGCCATCGTTTCTTCTCTTTCTTCTTTCTTATCTCTTGGTGCGAAAACTCATTCCATAGTTTTCGACAATGGCTCGTTTCAATCACTATTAAAATAGTGCGTCAAAAGACTCCTGCCTTGATGGACGATTCATCGAGGGCAAGTCACCTGTGAATGATTAAAAAAGGAAGAGGGCTGCCAGCTCGCTTTTTATTAAAACTAAAAATCTCTAGGATTAAAAAATGTGGGAAAATCATACGAAATGAAAGAAATGGAAGTTATAGGAATGTAAGCGATATCATCACTCCAATGAATCCGACAAGATCGATTCTTTTCGGGGATTGAGACAAATGGAGGAAAGGAGGATTTTATAGATAACCGGTATGCCTTTCCTAGCCGCTTTGGAAAGCAAAAGCAAAGAAATGGGAAAGGCAAGTCCGGCTCCATCCGATCCGATCTCATCTTATGTACGTTTCACCCGTCCGTATTTTCCTCCTCCTCCTTCTTCAAACTTAAGACGCTGCTCTCTAGCCAAACCGATCTGCTTAGCAATCATGGGATTGGCTACTTTAGCGATCTCCTCAATCTCGACATGATGGATAATATTCATTTCTGTTCCAAACGCTTTTAAAAGCTTTTCCAGCGTCTTCTTTCCTAATTTTGGAATATATTCCAGAGGAACTTGATGGATATATGGCGGACGGTGATCCGGATGTCTCATCGCTTGATCTTTTAGCTCAAGAATCCGCTCATAAACCCCTTTTACCCTTTTTTCGCTCCCACAGTAGGGGCATCTGGACTGCGCAAGATCGCTCCGCCATAGCTCACCACAAACCAAACAACGGGTCCGATAATATTTGCCCAATCGTGGATTTAAACCATAGTTGGCGACCACTTTTCGTCCCGATTTCCGTTGAAGAGCCAGACGAAATTCATGAAAGCTAGCTTCCTTTACCTGAATCTGATTATACTCCCTGCCAATCTTGGGGATCGAATGAGCATCGGAGTTGGTAAGAAAGGTTAGCGATTGAAGCTCGGATAATTGATCAGCCATCGAACTATCCGAACTAAGTCCCAGCTCCACTCCAGCTAACTGCGACAAATCAAGCAACCCACCCATACGCTCCGCCGCACTTCCATACACACTTTTAAAAGGGGTAAAGATATGGGCTGGGATCAAAAGCCCCTCCAACTCAGCCACTTTTTCCTGCAGCGCTTCCACGGGCTGATATAAGCGTTGGGTACTTAGCTGGACGTTTTTCATATGCTTCGCAAGCCATTTGGTAAACATCTTCATCTGCCCGAGAGTGGGTAAATAGACCAAAAGATGATATTCGCCACTCCCTGGCTCCTTCATTTCGATTTCCACTCCTAATAAACAGGTCGTCTGCTGATAGCATATTCCGCCATCAGGATGTTCCCGAAAGAGACCCGACTGAATTCCCTCTTGAATCTCTTCTTGCACAGGAGGTGAATGGGCATCGATAATCCCGATCAGCTCGATTCCCTTGCGATGATAGGATTCCATGACAATCTGTTCAAAAGTCATATTTTTCGCAGCAGTGATTTTTACAGGCAAATTGTTTTTGGTTCGTCCAATATGGATATGTAAATCGGCAAAGATCGTTGGTTTACTCATTCCGCCTTCATTCCTTGCAATTGCCAAAGGTAGATCGCTAGGATCGTTTTTGCATCACAAATGACGCCTTTCTCCATTTCTCTGAAACACTCATCTAAAGTGAGTTCCACCAATTCGACAAATTCATCTTGATCAGGCTGCATCTGGCCTTTTTGCAGTCCCTTTGCTTGATAAAGATGGATGATCTCATCCGCAAAGCCAGGAGAGGTATAAAAAGAGGTCACTCGTTTTAATTGGTCTGCTCGATAACCTGTTTCTTCCTCCAATTCCCTTTCAGCGCAACGATCCGGATGTTCTCCCGATTCCAACTTACCTGCCGGAATCTCGAGGATGGTTTTCTCCAATGGTTTACGAAACTGTCTGACCAAAACGATTTTCTGTTCGGGGGTAATCGCTAAAATACCCACTGCTCCTGAATGTTTTACCAACTCTCGTTTCGCCATTTTCCCATCTGGCAACTCAACCTCATCCACTTGAACGCGGATGACTTTTCCAGCGAAAATCGGCTGGGTCGAGATCGTTTTTTCATAGAAAACCGGTATTTTCTTCACTTTCATTCATCCTTTCGTTGAATCCATCCCAATAAAAGATACTCATTTATTGTAGCAATTTAAAAAGACCTATTGCTTGCCTAGCAAGTAATAGGCCTTTTCCTTCCTTTAGCTTATAGAAGATTCTGCGCTTGTCGTAGTCAGAGCCAGTT
The DNA here is from genome assembly GCA_025449975.1 of Thermoactinomycetaceae bacterium. Lineage (GTDB taxonomy): Bacteria > Bacillota > Bacilli > Thermoactinomycetales > Thermoactinomycetaceae > Thermoflavimicrobium. The sequence goes on along the minus strand of JANWIG010000017.1, from coordinate 44,527 downwards.
CCTTCGAACACTCTTCTACTAAAGCAACAACCAATTCCGCTGCTTTATTCAACTCAGCAATTGGCATTCTCTCATTGGTTGTATGAATATTTTCATACCCAATGCCTAAATTGACGGTAGGAATCCCCATTCCTGATAAGATATTTGCATCACTTCCCCCACCACTCGCACCGATTTGTGGCTGACGGCCGATTCTTTCCACAGCAGCAATCGCTTTTTGAACCACAAGATCTGTCGTTCGAAAATGAAATCCAGGATATAAGTTTTCCACTTCTACCGAGACTTCACCACCTAGCTCTTGTGCTGCTGTTTGGAAAGCCTGCTTCATTTTCGCTACTTGTGCTTTTAGTTTTAGCTCATTTCGGCTACGCGCTTCGGCAAGAACCTCAACGAAATCGGGAACGATGTTGGTCGCTTGTCCTCCCTGGAATCGTCCGATATTGGCTGTCGTCTCATGATCGATTCTTCCCAGCGACATTTTCGAAATCGCCCGACTGGCGATCTGGATCGCACTGACTCCATCTTCCGGATTGACTCCAGCATGGGCCGATTTCCCAAAAATGGATGCGCGCATTTTCACTTGTGCTGGAGCAGCGGTAATAATTTCTCCTACCGGTCCATTGGAATCGAGAGCAAATCCATATTCTGCATGAATTAACGAAGAATCCAAATGGCGCGATCCCTTTAAACCGGATTCTTCTCCAATCGTCAAAATCAATTGAATGGTACTATGGAGAATCCCCTGTTCTTGAATCACCCGAATCCCTTCCAAGATCGCAGCAAGTCCTGCCTTATCATCGCTACCTAAAATCGTGGTTCCGTCAGAAGTCACGTATCCGTCCTGAATAATCGGCTTTACTCCTATGCCAGGAGTCACTGTATCCATATGAGCCGTAAAGAAAAAAGCAGGTTCCGAAGTGATGTTGCCTGGTAATGTGGCAATGAGATTGCCTGCCTCATGTCCCGTCACAGAGGCGGCATGATCTTCAACCACATCAAAACCGAGCTCGGTCAATTTACTTGTAAGTAAGTCGCAGATCTTTCGTTCATGTCCAGTTTCGCTATCTGTCTGAACTAGTTCTAAAAATTCCTCCAATAGACGCTGTTCATTAATCATGGTGATTCCTCCATATTTCGCCAACATTATGTCTATATATTCTACTACTACAATATTTATAAGTCCAACTGTGTCAAGGATTTATTTGAGGAAATCCACCATTCATGACTTTGGTCCTATTTCTATTTTCCGATCAACTGACTATTTTTTCCCACTTTCCATCCCAATTTGAATGAATTTCTAATCGCACTGATCCGCAATTTACTGCGTCCTTTCTCTTTCCACTCGGAGTGAGAACCCGCTTTTTTGAAAAATATCACTTCTCGTTTTCCCATCTTTGCTGCCTCCTTGTTTCCCATTTCCCCGTTTTTTCTTTTCGCTATGTAAGCATAGCATCCCAAACGAAGGTTTTTATAAAGGAATATTTCCATGTTTTTTAGGTAAACGTGCTTCTTGCTTATTGCTTAACATTTCTAACGCACTAATCAATTTTTGTCTCGTTTCTCGCGGATCGATCACATCATCCACCATTCCCATGGCTGCTGCAACATAAGGATTGGCAAATTTTTCTTTATACTCTTCGATTTTCTCCATTCGGGTTTGTTCTGGGTTGTCGCTTTCTTCGATTTCCCGACGGAAAATAATATTTGCTGCTCCATTTGGCCCCATCACAGCGATTTCTGCACTTGGCCAAGCAAGGACCAGATCTGCTCCGATGGCTTTACTATTGAGCGCTACATATGCACCACCATATGCTTTCCGAAGAATAACTGTAATTTTTGGAACCGTAGCTTCTGAATACGCATACAAAATTTTCGCTCCATGTCGAATGATGCCCCGATGCTCTTGGTTGACTCCTGGTAAAAAGCCCGTTACATCTTCAAAAGTAATCAATGGAATGTTAAAACAGTCACAAAAACGAATAAAGCGGCTGATTTTATCAGAGGAGTCAATATCTAAGACCCCAGCCATAAACTTCGGTTGGTTAGCGATAATTCCTACCGTTCTACCGGCAATTCGTCCAAACCCCACCACAGAGTTTTTAGCGAACTTGGCATGAACTTCCATAAATTCACCATCATCGACAACCAGTCTGATCACTTCGTGGACATCATACACCTTGGTTCCTTCAACCGGAACAACTTCAGCCAATTCTTCCACCCATTCATCCTCTTCTACCTTATGGTAAATACTCGGTGCATCCTCTGCATTATTTTGTGGCAAATAACTGATTAACTGCCGTACTTGATCAAGCACTTCCGACTCAGATTCGGCCGTAAAATGAACGTTTCCACTGACTGAAGCATGTACTTTGGCTCCACCTAAGTTTTCTGGAGAGATTTTCTCCTTGGTTACGGTCTCAATTACTTTCGGACCGGTAATAAACATCTGGCTGGTATTTTCAACCATAAAGACAAAGTCGGTAATCGCTGGTGAATAGACAGCACCACCAGCACAAGGACCCATAATCACCGAAATTTGGGGAATCACGCCGGAATAGATCGAGTTACGGTAAAAAACATGACCATAACCATCCAATGAAACGACACCTTCTTGAATCCGCGCTCCCCCTGAATCATTTAGACCAATAATCGGGGCACCGTTCTTGGCTGCTAGATCCATAATTCGCGCGATCTTCAAGGCATGCATTTCGCCAAGAGCCCCACCAAAAACGGTAAAGTCTTGGGCAAATACATAAACCAGCCGTCCGTGAATTTTACCATAACCGGTAACAACCCCTTCACCAGGTGCTTCCATCTGATCCAAACCAAAGTGGGTTCCCCGGTGTTCGATAAAGGGATTTAATTCAACAAATGTATGATCATCCAATAGGATTTCAATCCGTTCACGCGCAGTCAACTTGCCCCGGTCATGTTGCGCCTGGATCCTTTTTTCTCCGCCACCTTGCTCTATTTTTTCTCTGCGTTGTCTTAGTTCTTCAATTTTGCTCATCATATCCATGATTGATCACCCCAAGTTTTTCGAGTTTGGTTCACACAATTCCAATAACACCCCACCAGTGGATTTGGGATGCAAAAAGGCAATATTCATCTGATGTGCGCCAGGCTTTGGATGCTCATGAATTAAACGGATTCCATTCTCTTTGAGACTTTGTAGACGCGCGGGCAAGTCCTCCACTTCCAGTGCAATATGATGAATTCCTTCCCCTCGTTTTTCAAGATATTTTGCCATGGTGCTATCTGCTGAAGTCGGTTCCAGCAATTCAATCCGACTTTCACCGATCCGGAAAAATGCGACTCGAACTTTTTCCGTTTCTACTACTTCAATTCCTTCAAATTCCAGCCCCAACTGATCACGATACCAAGGAATCGCTTCTTCTAAATTCCTAACAGCAACACCGATATGACTGATCTTTTTAGGAGAAACACTCATTGGTCTTCCTCTCTTTCTCTAACAGCCTGACGGATAAAATCAGCGGTTTCTTTGGTCGTCGTACCAGGAGTAAAGATCGACTTGATTCCGCTCTCAAGCAGGAATGGAATATCTTCTTGTGGAATAATTCCACCACCAATTACGATAATATCGTCTGCTTTCTCTTCTCTTAACAAGCGAGTTACTTCTGGAAAAAGCTCATTGTGCGCTCCAGATAAACAAGATAGACCGATGACATCGACGTCCTCCTGAATAGCTGTGGCGACAATTTGGGCAGGCGTTTGTCGAAGGCCGGTATAAATCACTTCCATTCCTTCGTCTCGGAGTGATTGGGCAATAATGAGGGCACCGCGGTCGTGTCCATCTAAACCGGGTTTAGCAATCAGCACACGAATTGGTTGATTATTCATCAAACTTCTCTCCTTTAGGGTTTATACTGGGCGATATTCGCCAAAAACTTCTCGTAATGTATTGCATATTTCTCCAATGGTTGCATACGCTTTTACCGCATGCAGAATATGAGGCATTAAATTATCGGTTCCTTCCGCAGCTGCTTTTAAACGTGCTAGGCTTTCTTCTACTTCAGCCCCATTTCTCTTCGCACGAAGTTGCTCAAGCCGTTTGACTTGCTCTTCACCCAGAGCAGGATCAACACGTAACAATTGCGGTGGAACCTCGTTTTCTACGCGGAAACGATTCATTCCAACCACGATTTCGGAACCGTCTTCAATCTTGCGTTGCGTTTCCAAAGCAACACGATGGATTTCCCGTTGCATAAATCCTTGCTCGATCGCCTGAACAGCGCCACCCATTTCATCAATGCGCTGGATATATTCCCATACGCCCTTCTCAATCTGATCGGTCAGTTCTTCGATATAATAAGAACCACCGAGTGGATCAGGTGTATCCGCTACGCCACTTTCATAAGCGATGATCTGTTGTGTGCGCAGAGCGATCCGAGCAGAATCTTCGGTTGGCAACGCCAAAGCTTCGTCACGGGAATTGGTATGCAAGCTTTGTGTTCCGCCTAACACAGCTGCCAAAGCTTGTAAGGTCACCCGAACGATATTGTTGTCTGGTTGTTGAGCGGTCAGCGTCGATCCACCCGTTTGTGTATGGAAACGCAGCTGGAGCGAGCGTTCGTTCGTTGCATGAAAACGCTCTTTCATTATTTTAGCCCAAACGCGACGAGCTGCACGGAACTTAGCAATTTCTTCAAAGAAGTGGTTATGTGCATTAAAGAAAAAGGACAAGCGTGGGGCAAACTGATCAATATCTAGACCTGCCTGAAGCGCTGCTTCCACATATGCGATTCCATCGGCCAAGGTAAAAGCAATCTCCTGAACAGCTGTGGAGCCCGCTTCGCGAATATGATATCCACTGATACTAATCGTGTTCCATTTAGGAACTTCTTCACTACAGTAAGCGAAAATATCGGTAATGAGACGCATCGACGGAGCAGGTGGGAAAATATAGGTTCCTCGTGCAATATATTCTTTTAAAATATCGTTTTGAATCGTCCCTGTAATCTGTTTGCTTGAAACACCTTGTTTTTCAGCAACCGCGATATACATCGCCAACAAGATCGAGGCGGGAGCATTGATGGTCATCGAAGTACTGACGCGATCCAAAGGAATTCCATCCAAAAGAACTTCCATATCTTCCAGTGAATCAATCGCCACTCCTACTTTACCAACTTCTCCTGCTGCCATCGGGTCATCGGAATCATAGCCAATTTGCGTGGGTAAATCGAAGGCGACACTTAAACCGGTCTGCCCTTGTTCCAACAAATAGCGGAATCGTTTATTGGTCTCTTTTGCCGAACCAAAACCGGCATATTGACGCATTGTCCAAAATCGACTCCGATACATACTGGGACGAATTCCACGTGTATATGGAAATTCACCTGGCAGGGAAATCTCTTGCTCTGTGTGTTCATCCACATTCTCCGGCGCATACAGACGCTTCACTTCGATCCCTGACGAAGTAACAAAGGACTCTTTTCTTTCTGGAAAACGACTTAATTGTTTTTCCGTTTTTTCTTCCCATTTTTCTCGTCGCTCTTGCCATGCTGATTGACTCATTAAATTTCCTCCTTTATTATCATCTAAACGCTTTCATATTCCTAATATAACAAATTAAGATGCGTTTTTCGCACTAAGAATAAAGAGATTTTTTATCCAATTGATTGTAAAAATTCGCCACCTTTTTACCCTAGACAATAATTTCCCCCTTTCAGTAGAATAATAAGTTGAGGTGAGTCACTTGAAAAGCAAGTGGATGAAATTAGTAATTTTCATTGTTATTGTCTCATTTTTATTGACCACATTGATTAGTGGAGCCGCGTTTATGTTACAATAATTTCAAACTCTGTTCTTTTATCGCAAAATGAATTATACTTGTTAATGAGTTTGTGAAGTCTTTGACAAATCTAAAGAATGGAGGAAGAGGGCTATGATCGAGCATTTTATGGAACCTCTACTACTCATCTGTAGTATTCTTGCCATCATCGGTACGCTAAACAACAAAAAAAGCGGAAACAAACCTGGCTTCGTCATCGGCGGTATTCTCACCCTTGGATTAATCGGGATCACGGGTCTCGCTCTCTATGACCTCATTATCGGACTGCAATAATTTACTTACTCCCTATTAAAAGGCTTTTATCTTTGATAAAAGCCTTTTAATTTTTATTTATTGGCTTCTATCACTCCTTACAATAATTAGGATAAATTCCTCTTTTAAGAAAAAACATAATGAATTTAATTTGCCTTCTGTCTCCTATTATATTTTATAAATCATATGATACCAATAACAAATTGAATAAAAATAAAGTTGTTGCATCTATCGATATTGTTTTAAAAAAACGACAAAAATAACAGTTCGTCTCATCCGGTTTTTATCTCGATGGATCATCCTTCTATTTTCATCTTTCCTCTTAAACGCCACTAGGAGGGGCATGCTTTCCCCTCCTAGTGTTCGAATATCGATTCCTATTATTGAGAAGTTACAGAAATGGATTGCCAGTTAAAAACCTGTTCAAAACCATGAATGATTGCTGAAATCACTTGCTCCATCGAAATCTCCTCGCCGACTAGCTCTCTAAGAGAGCTAACGCCATATTGCGTAATGCCACAAGGAATGATCGTTTGAAAATAGCGTAAATCCGTATGTACATTTAGCGCAAAGCCATGGCTAGTAATGTATCCACGTCTTTTTCGTCCACGATTAAACTTGACACCAATCGCTGCTACTTTTTGCTCACCCACCCAAACACCGGTATATCCTTCTTTTCTTCCTGCGCGGATCGCAAACTGAGCCAGAGCCCGAATAATCACTTCTTCTAAATCACGCAAGTATTGATGCGCATCATTCCCACGTTCCCCCAAATGGAAGAGAGGATAGCCGACCAATTGTCCTGGTCCATGGTAAGTAACATCTCCACCCCGATCGATTTCTACCACTTCGATTCCCTGCTGCTTATACTCCTTGGGACTGAGAAGTAAATTTTCGGAATGTGTTCCTCTCCCCATCGTAATGGTATGGGGATGTTCCAATAGCAAAAGATGATTGGGCTTATTTTCTTGATCAATTTGTTGAACCAACTTTTTCTGCAACTCCCATGCTTCCTGATAAGAAAGCATCCCCAACGGTTTTACGACAAACATTACTTCCTCCCTCTCCTAAAGACTGTAGCTCATTCTTTCGCTCCGCCGCAAAGAAGCCTATTCCCTAGCGTTGGGCGGAAATAGGCCCCTGTACGCTTTATTATACCTGCGTGTTTTCATCATAGGCTTCCAAACGCTGCTTAACAAAGTTTAAAAACCGTCCCGCCATCAGTCCATCAAAAACACGATGATCAAATGACAAACAAATATTCATCATATCCTGCACCGCAATCGCTCCATCGACCACAACGGGTCTTTTGACAATCGACTCAAACGTAATAATCGCTGCTTGTGGAGGATTGATAATCGGTCTAGAAATGATCGAGCCAAATGATCCTGTGTTATTAACGGTAAAAGTACCTCCTTCAATATCGGCTGGCTCCAATTTTTGCTCCCGTACTTTTTGAACCAAACGATGGATTTCCCGTGCCAATCCCAAAATGCTTTTTTCATCGGCATCCGCAATGACAGGAACATAAAGTGCTTCATCCGTCGCGACTGCCAAAGAAAGATTGATGCGCTTTTTCAAAATGATCTTATCATTTTCCCAAACAGAATTTAAATAAGGGAACGCTTTTAAACCATCAATAGCCGCTTTGATAAAGAAAGGTAGATAAGTTAAACGAACCCCTTCCCGCTTGAAAAAATCTTGCTTCAATCGATTACGCAATCCGACCAAACCAGTCACATTGACCTCCATCATCAACCAAGCATGGGGAATCTCCTGTGAGCTGCTCACCATCCGCTTGGCAATGGTTCGACGAATCCCAGAGACCGGAATCTCTGTATCGCCCCGTTTTAGATTTTCGGCTGGTCTCTCTTTAGCAGGTACGGAGGGGGATTCCACTTTGGCTACTTCCAAGGTTTTCGGTGTGGTTTCCTGTTGATCGGAAATCACCCTCTTTTCCTCAACAGCCCCTTTCCGTTCTTGGAGATACCGCAAAACATCTTTTCGTGTAATCCTTCCGCTTCTTCCCGTTCCCGTTACGAGGGTAAGATCGAGATCATGTTCTTGAGCAAGACGAAGGACAGCAGGAGAATAACGTCGTTTCATCGACGATTTTTCGCTTGAAGTTGACTCTTCTGATCTTTGATCGGGCTTTGCATCCGAAGGAGCTTCTGGTTGAGATCCAGCTTCTTTGCTAGCCGGACGCATCCGAGCAATCAATGCTCCAACTGCAACCGTTTCTCCTTCTTCAGCTAGAATCTCCAGCAAGGTTCCCGCTTCTGTCGCCGGTACTTCCGCATTTACTTTATCTGTTTGAACTTCGCAAATCGGCTCATAGTTTGAAATAGTATCTCCAGGCTTTTTAATCCATTTCACGATGGTGCCCTCTGTTACACTCTCCCCCAGCTGCGGCATCAGAATGTCTAACGTCATTATTTTTCTGCTACGAAAAACATAGAAAATATCCCGGATCGTATCAGCAAAATGGGTCCTCATCGATCTTGCACATCATTACCTATCTTTCTTCCTATCGCTTATATTGTTATTTCATATGATTTGGACTGCGGATATCGATTCTATGTCGTGTAGCAGTTTCCCTCCTTTCAGTTGCAAAAAATGAAGGATCTTCCTCTCATCCATTGGATTTAAACTATCTTCATCTCTCGCTAATCTCCTTCTCCATTGCTATGACCAGAAAGGCTTGTCTTTTCTAATTACTTTCGCTTAGAATTCTGCTAACTCTCGGATGGCATTGGCGATTTTATCCTTATTTAACATAAACTCTTTTTCTAAAATAGGATTATACGGCATTGCTGGGACATCTGGTCCGCACAGACGTTGAATTGGGGCATCGAGATCAAAGAGAGCTTCCTCCGCAATGGTCGCCACTACTTCCCCACCAAAACCACCTGTTTTATTATCTTCATGGATCACTAGCACTTTGCCTGTTTTTACTGCTGCTTCGACTACCGCTTCTCGATCCAAAGGTACCAACGTTCTTAAATCCAAAACATGCGTACTGATCCCTTCTTTTTCCAGATCCTTCGCAGCTTCCAATGTGAGGTGAACAGGCAATCCATAGGTAATGACGGTTACATCGCTTCCTTCGCGCTTAAGGTCGGCTTTACCGATGGGAATAGTATAATCTTCTTGTGGAACTTCGTCTTTAATCAATCGATAGCAACGTTTATGTTCAAAAAAGAGGATGGGGTTATCGCTGCGGATCGCTGACTTAAGCAATCCTTTCACATCGTAAGGGGTAGAAGGCATCACAATCTGAAGCCCGGGGACACCTGCAAAAATCTTCTCAACACTTTGTGAGTGATAAAGAGCGCCATGAACACCTCCGCCATACGGAGCTCGAATCACTAATGGACATTTCCAAGTTCCATTGGAACGATAATATAATTTCGCTGCTTCACTTATAATTTGATTGGTAGCAGGAAAAATAAAATCAGCAAACTGAATTTCAGCTACCGGTCGCATGCCGTATGCAGCAGCACCGATCGCTACACCGACAATGGCCGATTCCGTTAATGGCGTATCTAGCACGCGCGCTTCTCCAAATTGCTCATATAAACCTGCAGTTGCCCGAAACACACCTCCTCGCTTTCCAACATCTTCTCCTAGGATAAACACCCGCTCATCGCGTTCCATTTCTTCCCTTAAGGCGGTTGTCACTGCATCGATATAACTCATCATCGGCATCCACGTTCCCTCCTTTCTATACGTAAACATGTTTATACAAATCTGTTGGATTAGGGTGAGGAGCCGCTTCAGCATAGGCTGTCGCCTCATTGATTTCTTCCATAATTTGAGCAAGTAACTCTTGGTCTTGTTGCTCGGTCCACAGTTTGTTTTCCAGTAAATAGTTTCGAAAAACAAGTAGCCCATCTTTTTTCTTTGCCATTTCTACTTCCTCATTGGAGCGATAAGAGCGATCATCGTCATCACTAGAATGAGGCAGCAACCGGTACGTAATCGCTTCAATCAATGTGGGACCATTACCACTTCTCGCTCGATCTACCGCTTCTTTGACCGCTTGATAGACCGCCAGGGGATCATTTCCATCGACTTGAATTCCTGGAAAACCGTAGCCGTTCGCACGAGCAGCTATATTTTCTCCTGCTACTTGCTTTTCCAACGGAACAGAGATCGCATATTGATTGTTCTCCACCATAAAAACAACTGGCAATTGGTGAACACCGGCAAAATTGCACGCTTCATGCCAATCTCCCTGATTACTCGAACCTTCACCACATGAGGTCAAAACAACAAAGTCCTTCTGCTCTAACTTACCCGCATAAGCGATTCCAACGGCATGCAGTACCTGTGTCGTCACCGGACTAGAGCCACTTAAAATCCGATAACGGGTATCTCCATAATGACCAGGCATTTGCCGTCCACCGCTATTGGGGTCTTCTGCTTTCGCAAAGGCCGCCAACATATTATCCCGAACCGTTTGTCCAAAAGCAAGAACCAAAGCGAGATCACGATAATATGGGCAAATCCAGTCCTTCTCCCGATCCAATGCAAACGCGGCGCCAACTTGGATCCCTTCTTGACCTTGACATGAAATCGTAAATGGGATTTTTCCCGCTCGGTTAAGCAGCCACAGACGCTCGTCCAATTTTCGAGCTAATAACATATATCGGTACATTTCAACTACCTGCTCGTCCGTTAAACCTCGTTGACGATGCATCAATTTTCTTTGCCTCCTTTTAACGATGGATTGCCTTGTCATCCACAGCCAAGGCAGCTTCTAAGTAAACCTCAGATAAAGTCGGATGTGGATGGATCGTTTGCGAAATCTCCCAAGCAGTCGCATCCAACGTTTTCGCTAGAGAAGCTTCTGAAATCAGCTCCGTCGCCTGCGGACCAATCAAATGCACTCCCAGAAGATCATCGGTTTCTTGATCAGAAATTACTTTCGCAAAACCATCGATCTCTCCTAAAACATGTGATTTTCCTAATGCACGGATGGGGAATTTCCCTACTTTGACTTTAAAACCTTTTGCCCGCGCTTCCGCTTCCGTCAAGCCCACTCTTCCCACTTCCGGACGACTATAGATACAACGGGGAATCGCCAAAGGATCAATCGGACTCGTCTCCTTACCCGCCATGTGCTCTACAGCTAAAATGCCTTCATGTGAGGCGACATGCGCAAGCTGATCCCCGCCAATCACATCACCAATCGCATACATATGAGACTCCTCTGTCTGCATAAATGAATTCACTTGAATAAATCCTTTATTCAGTTGAATAGACGTATTTTCCAGCCCAATATCTTCGGTATTTGGCTTTCTTCCAATCGAAACGAGGACGCGTTCTGCTTCAAAAGGTAAACGCTCCCCATTTTTTTCCACTTGTAGAGTAACACGCCTTTCCTGAATACTAATCGTATCTGGAATTACTTTCGCTCCCGTCACTATTTTTACCTTTCGTTTCTTCAACAAACGGGTCATTTCTCTACTGATTTCCTCATCTTCTGAAGGAAGAATACGATCTGCCAATTCGATTAGTGTAACCTCTACGCCAAAATCATGCAACATCGAAGCCCATTCCACTCCAATCACTCCGCCGCCAATAATTACGATCGATTGTGGCAACTCTTCGAGCCTTAGAGCGTGATCCGAGTTTAGAATATATTCTCCATCGCACGTAACCCCAGGGAGATCAACCGGTCTGGAACCCGTCGCAATCAAGACATATTGCGGTAGCAAGAGATCCGGTTCGTGATCTTTCTTCTCTACGGATATGGTTCCTGCCAAAGGGGAAAAAATGGACGGTCCCAATATTCGCCCCATCCCATGGTACACGACGATTTTATTTTTTTTAAGCAATTGTTCCACACCTTGCTGCAGTTGAGCAATGATTTTTTCTTTCCGTTCTTGCACCAAGGAAAAATCTAAACGCACATCATTCGCGCGAATTCCATAGTTCACACTATTCTTGAACTGTTGGAAGAGCTCTGCGCTCTTCAGTAGCGTCTTACTAGGAACACAACCTTTGTGTAGACAAACCCCACCTACTTTTTCTTTTTCCACAATAGCTACTTTCATTCCCAACTGCGCTGCGCGAATCGCTGCGACATATCCTCCAGGACCTGCCCCTAAGACGACTAGATCAAAATTTTCTGCCACTCTCTTCACTCCTTATCTGCAAACCAAACATAGCCAGTTTCCTCCGGTCTCCATGAATCCCGCTTATCGACGATCAAAGTGGAGAATATTTCGTTCTTCCTTCACAAACCTACTACGTACACGCTGAATCGACGCGATTCTCATCTCCGCAAGACGGTCAGCAGCTAAATAGCTGGGGATTCCCTCCATTTTTGAAATTTTAAACACATTTAATATATTATCATAAATAGTCTCTACTTTCTGCATCGCTCGCTCACGTTTATAACCATAAAGTTCATCAGCGATATTAATGACGCCACCCGCATTGATCACATAGTCAGGAGCATACAAAATTCCCTTTTGTTCTAACATTTCACCATGTTTTTCCTCTTTTAGCTGATTATTAGCAGAACCCGCTACAATTTTGCATTTCAGTCGTTCAATTGTCTGATCATCAATGATTGCCCCCAGCGCACATGGTGCAAAAATATCACACTCTACATCATAAATTTTATCTGGACTCACTGCTTCAGCATTAAATTCTTGCACAGCTTTTTGCACCCGCTTCGCATCGATATCGGTTACAAACAGTTTTGCCCCTGCTTGATGCAACAGCTGACATAAGTGATAAGCCACATTGCCCACTCCTTGGACAGCCACGCGCTTTCCCCGTAAAGAATCTTCACCATAAGCTACTTTTGCTACAGCTTGCATTCCCCGAAAAACGCCATACGCTGTGACTGGTGAGGGATTTCCTCCTTGACCAAAAGCAGGAGATAGACCAGCGACATACTTTGTTTCCATATAAATCTGATCCATGTCTATTTCGGTTGTCCCTACATCCTCCGCTGTGATATAGCGTCCTCCTAATGACTCCACATAGCGCCCAAATGCCCGAAATAGCGCTTCACTTTTCCCTGTGCGTGGATCGCCGATAATGACGGCCTTACCACCACCTAAATTTAAGCCCGCAACCGCATTTTTATATGTCATCCCACGCGCCAAACGTAAGGCATCGATGATGGCTTCCTCTTCCGATTGATAGTTCCACATCCGACAGCCGCCCAAGGCAGGACCTAAGGTTGTATCATGAATGGCAATGATCGCTTTTAAACCCGTTGCTTCATCTTGACAAAAAATCAGTTGCTCGTAATCGTACTTTTTCATCTCAGAAAAAATCATCCAAAAACCTCCCGATTTCCTATTTCTGTCGTATAGAAATCCATCCGATCACTCGACCTCATTTCAGAAGAGCCGAACCCCATCGCCGAGAAAGGAACGCTTTGCTGATACTTACACCAAAGTATAACATGGGATTATCTAACATATTGTGACCTTTGCAGGAATTCTATGACGTTTGCTAGGTGATCCGTTCTAGGATCGAATGGATCAATCAACACCCATCGTCTGCGAATCTTCGCTTGTTCGCATCTTGTTGTCTATCATACGAAAATGCAACTTCCATGCCAATAAAACGACAAAATGACTAAATAAGTCTGCTATCTATTTTGCCCATTTTCAAAGCAAATGAAGCAATCCGCTTCTTCGCTTTGCAAGTTTTTGCAAAATTATTGCAGAAAAATGCCTGCAAAAGATTGCAAATGAGTTAAAGCAATTGGTAACGCTCTAATTTATAATAAAGACTTCGAATGGAAATGCCTAACCGTCGAGCGGTTTCCGTCTTATTTTTTTGACATGCCTGATAGACTTTGCGAATATGTTCTCTTTCCACTTCAACCAACACGTCTCGTAAAGGACGATTTACATCGATTCGTTCCTGCTCAGCGATTTCGGTCGCAACAGGAATAGAGAGGTGTGTACGCTGAATCACTCTCTCTTGAAAAGACATATGAATCATCGCTCTTCCAAGAACATTCTCTAGTTCACGAACATTCCCAGGCCATGAATATTGCGATAACAAAGCCAGAGCATCTTCTGTGATATCCCGAACGGAACGACCATACTCGAGATTGAGTTTTTTAATTAGATAAACAACGAGCGGATACAAATCCTGTTTGCGCAAACGCAATGGTGGAATATGAATCGGAACGACATTTAACCGATAAAATAAATCTTCACGAAACCGCTTCTCTGCAATCGCCTTTTCGAGAAAAAGATTGGTTGCAGCGATAATGCGAACATCGATAGAAATCGGTTTGGTTCCTCCCACGCGGGTGATTTCTTTTTCTTGTAAGGCGCGTAATAATTTGGCTTGCGTACTCGGCTTAAGCTCTCCGATTTCATCGAGGAAAAGAGTTCCGCCATTGGCTTCTTCAAACAATCCTTTTTTGCCCCCGCGCCTAGCTCCTGTAAACGCTCCTTCTTCATAACCAAATAGCTCACTTTCCAACAAATTCTCGGACAATGCTGCGCAATTGACCCGCACAAATTGATTATACCGCCGGCTGCTGGCATTGTGGATCGCATGGGCAAACAACTCTTTTCCAGTGCCCGATTCTCCCCTTAGCAACACTGTCGCCCGCGTATTGGCCGCTTGTTTGGCAATACTGAGCGCGATCTTCATCTCTTCGCTCTCGCCGATAATATCGTCAAAAGTATATGTCGCTTCCAATTTACGAATCATTCGCTGCGCTTTTTCTAGCTCACGATAGAGTTGTTTGATTTCGGAAGTATCGTGGACAATGCCAACCGATCCTTTTAACTCTCCCTTAATAATAATCGGAGCTACATTGACAACCACTTCGCGCCGATGGGGACCTACTTTCATCTGCACACCACGAACAGGACGTCTCGTTTTTAAAACTTTCATATGCATGCTTTCTCCTTCGGAGATATCGACATGTGCTGGTTTCCCAATCACTTCTGATTCCTGCAATCCCGTAAGCCGAGTATAAGCGGGATTGATTAAGATCCCTTTCCCTTCTGCATCGACAACCGAGATGGCTTCATCCGATGAATTAATGATCGCTTGCAGCAAGTTTTTCATATCTTTTAGGTTGGCTAATTGCTCTGTCAGTTGAAGCAGCTCACTTACATCACGAAAGACAGAGACAGCTCCGACCACTTCCCCCATCTGATCTTTTACCGGGACACGATTCGTCAAAACGACTCGCCCACCTGGGATCTCTTGTTGTTGATTTAACTGAGGTTGTCCATTTTCCAAAACCAAACAGAGCCGACTTGTCGGCACAATCTCACAGATATTTTTGCCTAACGCTTCTTTTTCCGTCACCCCCAAGAGTTTTTCCGCCGAACGATTGAGTAAGGTGACTTCTCCCTTCCGATTGACGGCTACCATCCCATCATGCGTCGACTGAATAATCGCTTCCAGCTCCAGCTGACGCTGACGCAATGTATGAAATAAATGTTCATTTTCTTCAATCAAATAGGCGATCAGCTCGATGAGAGAGCCGGAGAGCAAGATCGTGTGTTGCGGTTTACGCCGTTGTAGAAAATCACGAACCTCCAGCCGATCCGATGCATCGAGAATCAGATCCGGCTTATGCTCAAGAAACGGGATCGGATCATTTCCGGTGGGGATCCCTTCTTTTTGTGCCTCCACCAAAATCGGTTCATCAGGACGATCGGTCACCACTCCGATGATTTCTACTTGATCAATCACAACCAATATTCGCAGAATCGCTGCACCACTTTTTCCTCCTCCAACAATTAATACTTTTTGCATCCAAAATCACCGTTCCTTATTCACATTTTCACATGTTTCTATTCAAAGGCTAGCATTCCCTTTATAAATAAGTTAACATAAGGTTGGTATGTAGAAAGGCGGGAAACCCATGCAAGAAATGAAGCCAGTCTATCAACGGATTCTTGCTATTTTAATTTTGTGTATCCCAGGCGCGCTGGGGATTTATGGCTTCTCCACCATTACCAAGTCTCTTTTTGCTTATCTGGGTGGTGAACCCCTGAACTGGACCACACTCATTATTGCACTCATCTGTTTTCTCATCGCTTTATTTTTTCTAGGCGGATTTATCTTTCATCGCGATAAAAAGAAACATCGTATACAACCTAAACTCTTAAAGAAAGAAGAACGTGAACAATTACTAAAAGCCGAAGCTCAAGAAAATACGAAAAAAGATAAATACGCTTACTACAAAAAGGTCTAAATACATCTTCCCTCCCTTCTCTCCTCACTCATTTATACTTCTTTAACAGCATATGCTTGGAGAAAGGAGGGTTATTCTATGTTTTCCGTACCCGATCGTTCTCCATGGTCGAAGATCATTTCCAATTCTCTTCGTCTCTATCAAAAGTGGATCCAGCACCAACAACTTCTTTATTCCAATCAACCGATCGCTGCTCCTTTGCAAAAACTTTCCCACGATCTAAAAAAGCTACAACAACTAGCTCGATCCTCTACGCAAACTCCACATAGCTGGTATGATTGGCTCAGAAAAATTCATTTCATTCAAAAGAAGTACGAAAAATGCTTAGATACGATCCTTTCTTCACAGGCAACTCTTTCTCATCATTCATCATCCGAGGAAATCCACTCCACTCGAACCACCCGTTTCGTACCAATCGGTCAACATCAATTGCCCCCATTACCCTATCCCTATAATGCATTGGAACCTTACATCGACGAGACAACGATGCGACTACACCACGATCTACACCATCAATCCTATGTGGACGGTTTAAACCAAGCCGAGAAAAAATTAGCCCAAGCCAGGGAAACCGGTCAATTTGAATTAATCAAACATTGGGAAAGGGAAGCAGCCTTTCATGGAGCCGGTCACTATTTGCATACTCTTTTCTGGGAAACGATGAGTCCCCAAGGCGGAGGAAAGCCAACAGGTCCTTTGCTCAAGCAAATTGAGCAAGACTTTGGCAGCTTCCGAGCATTTAAAAAACACTTCACTGCTGCTGCGGAAAAAGTAGAAGGCAGCGGCTGGGCGATCCTCGTCTGGAGTCCTCGCTCCCGACGGTTAGAAATATTACAGGCAGAAAAACATCAAAATCTATCCCAGTGGGATGTCATCCCTTTGTTGCCACTGGATGTATGGGAACACGCCTACTATTTAACTTATCAAAACCGCCGCAAAGAATATATCGAAGCTTGGTGGAATGTAGTCAACTGGCCAGCGGTTCAAAAACGCTTTGAAAAGGCAAGAAAACTAAAATGGACACCTTTCTAAGATCAACTTCGCCTATCCTGCATACCATGACTATGATCGAGGAGGGGTAAACAATGGCCCGAAAAAAAAGAGGAGAAAAACAACACAATCGGCCAGCCAAGCCTAAATTTACAATCACTGCACATCAATATCATCAGCAAGTGATCTCTCCATTAGCCAACGCCTATCGGCGAGCAATGAAATTCAAAAATTATGAAGAAGCTGGACAATATTACATGCAACTCATGGAAGCGAGAGAACATCATCGTCACTTGCTTCATCGGAAAGAGAAAGTCCAAATTTAAGTTGACTCCCTATTTATACCATTTGATCTGATGCCATCCTTTTTTCACTACGACCATAATCCATGAAATCATCGCGACGAGCAGCAAAAACAAGCTTAATGATAACACCACAAAAAATGAAAATAACGCAGAAGTGAGCGCGACCAATATGAGTAATAGAAAGAAAAAACTATTTTTTAGCCATTCGACCATTGAAATTCCATTATCCTCCTTAAAAAACATGGTTTATCCCATTTTATGTTCCCGATGATCGCGAGTACACCCTATTATATAGAAAAAAACACCGCTTTATAAAGGAAACCCTTTACAAAACGGTATTCTATCGCAGACTCTAACCGACTCTGTGTTCAATTCGCAATTTATCTGCAACCATGGCAATAAATTCGCTGTTCGTAGGCTTCGCTTTACTTACATTGATCGTATAACCGAACAAGTTACGAATCGAATCCATATTCCCACGACTCCAAGCTACCTCAATGGCATGGCGAATCGCTCGTTCCACGCGGCTTGGAGTCGTATTAAATTTTTCAGCTATTCGTGGGTAAAGTGCTTTGGTAATGGAGCCAAGTAAATCGACTTCGTAGTAGACCATGGTGATCGCTTCACGCAAATACAAATACCCTTTAATATGTGCTGGTACGCCGATCTCATGAATCACACTCGTTATATTGGCATCCAAATGATTACCGCGCGTCGGTGGTTGGGCTTGACCATTGGAAGGGCACTTCCTCGTCGGTGTTGACACAATTCCTTGCATTTGACGAATGCGATCCGCCAGTACCTCCATATCAAACGGTTTTAATATATAATATGAAGCCCCCAACTCAACAGCTCGTTGTGTGATATTTTCGTGACCAAATGCGGTTAGCATGATAATCTTAGGGACCGGTTGAATGTTTAAATGTTGAATCTGTTCAAGCACCCCAAGACCATCTAAATGCGGCATAATAATATCCAACACGAGGACATCTGGCACACATTCCTTTAGTAGGTCAATCACTTCTCCACCATTATAAGCAACGCCAATCACTTCAATATCCGATTGGCTGGATAAATACTCTTTTAATAGTTCCGAAAATTCCCGGTTATCATCTGCCAAAGCGACACGAATCTTATCCACGTGATCCCCCCTTACCATCATCTTGTTCTTTTAAAAATTTTCGACAAAAAGAGATTTGTTCCTGCTACTTTACAATATTATCCATAAAAATACAAAACAGCGGATCATTATTTCGACCCGCTGTTGGCTGGATCACACCAGCATCTTGAAGCATCCACTCAATAAATGTTCCATATCCAGCCGATGGATCATTTACAAACACATGAGTAACGGCTCCAATCAATTTTCCGTTTTGTAAAATAGGACTTCCACTCATCCCCTGAATGATTCCACCGGTTTTTTTAAGTAAACGAGGATCAGTTACTTTAATAATAAGTCCTTTGGTCGCAGGAAATTTTTGCTTAATTACATGAGTAATTTCAATATCAAAAGCTTCCACTTTCTGTCCTTCAACCACTGTTAAAATTTTAGCTGGCCCTTCTTTCACCTGTTCAATTAAGCCAATGGGAATCGGTTTGTTGTACATTCCTTGCTCGGGTAATTTGGGCATCTTTCCAAAAATCCCAAAAGGGGTATTTTTAAAGATATTGCCTAACACTTTTTCTTCATGGAAAAAAATCGCCCTTTTTTCCCCGGGTTCTCCTGATTCACCTTTTTGAATCGAAGTCACATTGGAGTGCATAATTTTCCCTTGCCTTACACGGATCGGTTGACCGGTATCCTGATCCGTAATGATATGTCCCAAGGCCCCATACACCTGTTTGTTCGGATCAAAAAAGGTAAGTGTTCCAACGCCAGCCGCAGAATCTCGCACATAAAGACCAAGCCGATAGGTTCTTTCTTTCTCATCAAAGATTGGCATCATCTGAACTTGCAGTTCTTTTCCTTTCCGGAGAATCGTGATGTCTAGTGGCTGATTCCGTTTGCCTGCTTGCTCTACCGCCTTCGCCAAATCGGAAATTTGCCGAATAGGTAGCCCATTGATTTTCGTTAAATAATCGCCCACTCGAATATCTGCCTTCTCTGCGGGAGACAAGTGACTTTGGGTACTTCTTAGCAAATGATGTCCCACCACCAAAACACCTTCTGATTTCACTTTTACACCAATCGATTGACCACCAGGAATCACGCGGACATCTGGCATCACACGGACTTTTACTCTTTTAATGGGCAATGTACCAAACAACTTTAAAGTGACAAACGATTGACCAATCGTCCGTGATGATAAAATGAGTGGATGTCTTAAATCAATCGGGACAGACGGATGGTTAGAACCATTGACATGAATCACATTTGGATTGGAAATGTTCGCTGTGGCCAGTGCGGGCATCGCGAGGCTCAACTGTTGCCATTCACCTTGAACCAAACGAAGTTCTGCGGGGAAATGCGTAAACTGCCTAAAAAAAGTGGTTGTACTACTTAAAAACAAGAGAAGCACCAGGAAAAGCCCTATCCATTTTCCTCTTTTTCCTGTTTGCAACATCCACCACTCTCCTGAGGCCCTGCCTATCCTTACGCCAAAGAATCGTCGTGTGTATGTTTAAGGTGTCCTTGGAAGAGCTCTTTTATGTTAGATAAAACCTTCCTATACTCATAAACAATTCTATAAATTCGATCAGTCCATGAATTCCACGCCATCCATCCGCTAAAATGGCATCGGTGTCGGTTAAACACCTGAGGAGAGTGTCTGTTTCACTTCTTCCGCTAGTCGAAGCATTTCCTCAGCATGCTTATGAGTCGTCTCTGTCAGAGAGACCCCTCCAAGCAATCGAGCTAATTCTTCCACCCGCTCTTCCCGCTCCAAACTGGCTACACGGGTTCGCGTTTTTAAGCCATCTGATTCTTTTGAGATATAAAAGTGATGATCAGCCATACAAGCCACTTGTGGTAAATGCGTTACACATAAAATCTGATGATATTTCGCTATAAAAGCGATCTTCTCGGCAATCGCTTGAGCGGCGCGACCACTTACTCCTGTATCAATTTCATCAAAAATAACCGTATGAACTTGATGGAGATCCGTAAAAATACATTTTAAAGCCAACATGATGCGCGATAGCTCTCCACCCGAAGCAACCTTCGCTAGCGACCGTGGCGGTTCACCTGGATTGGGAGCAATCTGGAATTCAATCTGATCACAACCTTTTGCCGAAAAGCCCCCCGACTGAAAAGCAACATGAAACACGGTATGCTTCATTTGCAGATCAGCCAGCTCTTTTTCAACCCGTGTTTCCAATTGCCGTGCAGCTTTTTTTCGTAAAGCGGTCAATTCTTCGGCTAGTAAGGCTAATTCCTTTTCCAACCGATCCCGCTTTTTGAGCAATGATGCCTCCGTCGATTCACGATGGACCAGCTGCTCCAACTCTTGCTCTACCTTTTGCTGATATTTAAGTATTTCCGCAATCGTAGAACCATATTTTCTTTGTAATCGTTTGATCATATATAGACGTTCTTCTACTTCATTTAACCGATAGGGATCAAATTCAATTTCATCCCGATAATTACCCAGCTCATGAATCGCTTCTTCCAATTGGTAAAAAGCGGACTGCACCAGTTCATGAATCGGGCGAAGCTGTGGATCCAACGATACGATCTCTTCAAGATGACTCATAGACTGCCGGATGCAATCAAGCCCGCGCTGATCTTCATATAGATAGTAATACGCCTTTGAAGCATTATTTATGATCTTCTCGGCGAATGCCAAGCGATTTCGCTCTTGCTCTAACTCTTCTTCCTCGCCAAAAGTCAACGCAGCCGCCTTGATCTCTTCATTTTGAAACCGCAATAAGTCCATTCGTTGCATCAATTCTTGCTGATTCATCTGCACCTTTTTTAACTCATTATCGACCTTTTTGTACTCCGCAAATACGGCTTGGTACTTCGCCCGAGCAACTTGCAACGCTTCACCGCCAAAATGATCCAGCCATTTTAGCTGCTCTTCTCGATTGAGGAGGAATTGATGTTCATGTTGACCATGAATATCGATTAAATATTTACTGATTTTGCGCAACATGGCCAGGGTAACCATCTTCCCATTTACTCGACAGACACTTTTCCCATTAGCCCAGATTTCACGCCGCAACAGGAGAAGATCCTCTTGTTCCAGTCCCCATTCAGCCAATTGAGCATGGACGGGATGCGCGTGATCCAATTCAAACAATGCTTCGATTTCCGCTTTTTTCGCGCCATGACGAACAAACTCAGATGAGGCCCGACCACCTAACACAAGCCCAAGAGCATCGATCAAAATCGATTTTCCGGCACCCGTTTCTCCTGTGAGGACATGAAATCCCTGGGAGAATGTCAAATGAACTTCTTCAATAATCGCAAATTGGCGAATGGATAATTCCTGCAACATCAGACATCTACTCCTAAAGCATTTCCGAAAAACGCTTTGCTGTTTTTGCTGTCACTTCTTTACTACTGCAAACGATTAAGATCGTATCATCTCCTGCCAACGTGCCGATCAGTTCTTTCCAGTCCAAACTATCGATCAACGCCGCCAACGCATGGGCATTTCCGGGCAAGGTTTTGATCACAATGAGATTTTCCGCATGATTGATTCCTAAAAAGGACTCTTGCAACATCCGTTTTAATTTTGGCAAGATATTGATATTGGTTGCTTGCGCTGTCGGCAAAGAATATTTATAAGCCCCTTGGTCGGTTGGCACCTTAACCAGATGCAATTCTTTAATATCTCTGGAAACAGTCGCCTGCGTCACATTGTATCCCGCTTTTCTTAGCTCATCGACCAATTCATCTTGTGTCTCGATATCTTTTTTAGCAATAATATCACGAATCTTAATATGCCGCTGCGCCTTCATCCCTCTTTTAACTCTCCTTCCTGTTTGCATAACATCTCCCCATATAATTTTTTTCGAACAACTTCAAAAAAAGAACGCTCCTTCCATTTAATCAGTTGGGTATAATTGGAAGAGCCCCTGACCCGAACGCGATCGCCTGAACGAACCGAATAGCCAATCTGACCGTCGATGGTAAGTCCAATCTCTCGGTGCTCCGCCTTTACTTCCACTTCCAGGACACTGGTTTTTGGTAAAATGATCGGACGGGATGAAAGCGTATGTGGACAAATCGGCGTCAATAAAATCGTATGAATTCCTGGCCAAACAATCGGACCACCACAAGAAAGGGAGTAAGCGGTGGAGCCTGTCGGTGTGGATACAATCACCCCATCTCCTGAATACTCCCCAAGATAGATTCCTTCCATATAGACGGTGCAGGTGATCATCCGACCAAATGAGCCCTTCGCAATCCCGATATCATTTAAAGCAATTCCTCGCTCAAGTACTTTCCCTTTTCTAAGTAACTCTGCTTCTAACATAAAACGCTCTTCAATATAGTAATTACCTGCTAAAACGCGATCGACAGCTGTCGATAAATCTTGCGGTTCCGCTTCGGATAAAAAACCGAGATTGCCGACATTGATCCCTAAAATCGGCAAATCATATTCAGCAAACTGCCGAGCCACTCCAAGTAACGTGCCATCTCCTCCTAAAACAAAAACCACATCGACATGTTGTGGAAAGTCATGCAAGTTCAAACCAATCTTATTATATTCTAACTCTTTAGCCATCTCCTTCTCTAAGTAAAAAGGAATCCCTTTTCTCTCTAACAAATGAATTAATTGATTTGCGACTGAATAAGCATCCAATTTTGTTAGATTCATCGTAATACCAATCGTTTTCAAATAGTTCCACCTCGTTATCACGACTTTAAGACTGGTACCATCTTACTACATCTTAATCTCTGGAATCTCAAAATCAATCAATTTGATACTACCTTTTTCTCTATTGACATACAAGATACCAGCAGGTCTGAAGAATAGATAGTAAGGTAAAAACGTTTCTTTTAATGTAACACTAGAAAGTCGTGCTTTTTTACCCCGGGCAACAATTACCAAATAAGCTTCTCCATCTGCCTCCGCAATATAATCAACCGATAGGCGGCAAGGATATGTTTCATCATCCACATGTAGTTGAAAAGGCACACGAATCTTCGCATGTATAATTTCATATCCGTGTGCTTCCAAAAGAGATGGAACTTTGCCAACCCACTCGGTTCTTTGGTCATCAATCACAAATGTTTGTAAATCCTCTGTTTTCTTCTCTTTTGGGAAGATGCTTTTTCCCAGAAAATAAATAATGACTGCGATCAATAGGATCAGAACCAGGGTATCCCCTACTGAAGACATGGTCTTCCCTCCCTTACCTATTAATTCGCAGTCATTTTTTGGAAACCTTTCTTATTGGTAACGAAATATCGCCTGATTCGCCCGCTTACCTCGTTTCAAATTTACTGAAATTGAGCATGTGCTTGCTCGACAATCTTCTCTATATCTAATTCAACATTTGTATTCCCAGCCAGATCGGGCTGATAGACCAAGTAACTTAAAAACTCAATGTTTCCCTCTCCACCTTGAATCGGGGAAGGAGCCAACCCCTGCACAGTGAATGCTTCTTCCTGCGCAAAGGCGACAAATCGTTCCAATACTTGCTGATGAACTTTGGGATCTTTCACGATCCCTTTTTTGCCAACAAGTTCTTTCCCCGCTTCAAACTGCGGTTTCACCAGTGCTACCACTTCGCCACCTGTGCGAAGCAATCGCTTAAGTGGAGGTAGGATATGAACAAGGGAGATAAACGAGACATCAATCGTCGCCACATCGGGTACACCCTCGGTAAAGGCATCGGGCTGGGCATAGCGAAAGTTGGTCCTTTCCATCACCACCACGCGGGGATCTTGTCTTAACTTCCAAGCCAATTGTCCATAACCCACATCTACCGCATAGACCCGTTTTGCGCCATTTTGTAACGCACAATCCGTAAAGCCACCTGTGGAAGCGCCAACATCAATCACGATTTTCCCGTGCATCGAAAGCGAAAAAACGCGTAATGATTCCTCTAACTTCAATCCTCCCCGACTCACATAAGGATGAAGACGACCTTTTACTTTTATCTCCACATCCGAAGGAACCTTGGTTCCCACTTTGTCAATCCGCTGTTGATTCACCAGTACCAGTCCAGCCATAATGGCCCGTTGCGCTTGCTGGCGACTAGGAAAAAATCCCCTTTTCACCAATAAAACATCTAATCTTTCTTTTTTCACTTAACAACCACAATCCTATCTATACACTCACTTTTTTAAAGTTGATCGACCCTAGCACCGTCTCTGCAATTTGCTCAGCCGTCAAACCTACCTCCCGCCTTTGCTCTTCGATCGTTCCATGTTCCACAAAGTAATCCGGAACACCAATGACCTTCACTTGCATATCATAAACATTCTGTTCAGCATAAAATTCCAATATAGCACTGCCAAATCCGCCCATAATGCTTCCTTCTTCCAGAGTAACCACTGGAATCTTTTCATGACTGAGTGCGAGCAAGCATTCACGGTCAAGTGGTTTGACAAAACGACTATTGATCACCCGAGCTTCGATTCCCTTTTGCTGCAACAAATCCGCAGCTTTTAGAGCAATTGGGACCATCGTTCCTAAAGCGAGCAAAGCGACATCGTTTCCTTCACGCAAGATTTCCGATTTTCCGATCGGAATTAATTTGAAATCCGCATCCATTTCTACACCTTGTCCAGCGCTTTTGGAATAGCGCACCGCAATCGGTCCATCATCGTACTGTGTAGCTGTATATAACATATGCTGCAGTTCATTTTCATCTTTGGGCATCATGACTACCATATTGGGTTGGGCCCGCATAAATCCAATATCAAAGACTCCCTGATGGGTTTCACCATCTTCACCCACAAAGCCAGCCCGATCCACCGCAAAAATCACATTGAGATTTTGTCGACAGACATCATGAACGAGCTGGTCATATCCTCTCTGTAAGAAAGTGGAGTAAATCGTAAGAACTGGTTTCATTTCTTGGGTCGCCAATCCCGCCGCAAACGTGACAGCATGTTGTTCGGCAATCCCGACATCAAAACAGCGATCTGGAAACTTCTCTTGAAACTTCTCCAGCTTTGCACCTGTGATCATTGCCGGTGTGATCGCGACGATCCGCGGATCTTTCTCCGCCAAACGAATCATCGTCTTTCCAAACACTTCCGGATAACTGATCAATCCGGATTTCTTTTGGAAAGCTCCTGATTCAATCTTATACGTTCCCACACCGTGATAGCCAATCGAATCTTCTTCAGCTGGCTTATATCCTTGTCCCTTCTTTGTGACTGCATGAACAAGGACTGGTCCTTTGGTTCTTGCAGCTAGTCGTAAGGATTCCAACAATTCTTCAATATTATGTCCATCGATCGGACCTAAATAAGTAAATCCAAGGGTTTCAAAAAAGATTCCCGATACAAGGAGAAATTTAATACTATCTTTTACCCGCTCCAATGTTTTAGCGAACGGCTGACCCACCGCAGGGATCCTTTTGAGCAAATATTCAATATCCTCTTTCATTCTGTTATAGTGACGATGCGTACGCAGTCGCCCTAAATAATTATGCAATGCCCCAACATTATGACTGATGGACATTTCATTATCATTTAAAATGACAATCATATCTTTTTTCTCTTCACCAATATGATTTAACGCTTCCAAGGCCATACCGCCGGTTAAGGCACCATCGCCGATGATTGCGATCACCTTATAATCTTCACCTTTTAGATCACGAGCTGCGACCATACCCATCGCACCGGAAACAGAGGTACTGCTATGTCCGGTCTCCCAACAGTCATGCGGGCTTTCACTCCGCTTTGGAAAACCGCAGAGCCCTTTATACTGTCGGAGAGTTGGAAACAGGTGGCGCCTTCCTGTTAAAATCTTATGCACATATGCCTGATGACCCACATCCCACAAAAACTTATCTCGCGGGCTATCAAATAAATAATGCAAAACAATGGTTAACTCAACGACTCCCAAATTGGAAGCCAAATGACCTCCCGTAGCGGATAAACTTTCTACTAAAAATGAACGAATCTCTTTTGCTAGTTTTGGGAGATCTTCTATAGATAACTTTTTTAAATCGTCAGGACTATGAATCTGCTCGAGGAGCACCAAGACCGCCTCGCTTTCGTTTTCTTTTCTTCTTCCACTTTCCAACAAACGATAATCTTTTTTTTATAAAATGGGAAGATTTACCCATTTTATAGAAAAACAAGCAAATGAAAAATACAGCAAGAAGAATGAATCACCAAACAGGCGCTTTTCCATATATATCGTTACAAAAGTTTATCAGTGACTACTAAGCAAAGCCACGACCATCGCCGTTTTCCTTATCATTCATCATTGTTTCAATGTACCCTCGTTCTTCAGAAAAATGCCGGCCAATATTGACCGGTATGCTATTTCTTCTATTATGTATTTTTCAGGATCTGTTTATTTGTATAGAAAGAAATGGCAACCCGTACAAGGATTGTAAACATTCCAAGGATTCGGCTATAAAACAAATCAAATTCAGCGTTTTGCTCACGCCTGCACACAAAGACTTCATTGAGGCACCACTAAAATAATATCTACATTATAGCATATCACTTTCTATTATCATACAAATATCTTACTGATCTCTTGATAGGAGGTAATCCGCAATCTCTAGCAGACGATAAGATTGGATCTCTGGTACGTTGGCGATTCTTCTTTTAGTCTGTTCGATACAATCTGCTAATTCCCTTTTTGCACCTTCTAAGCCTAATAATGCCGGATAAGTTGCTTTGTTTTTTTCTTGGTCACTTCCGGTCTTTTTGCCTAACTTCTGTTGATCGCCAATGACATCCAAAATATCATCTTGAATTTGAAAAGCCAAACCAAGTCCATAAGCAAACTGTGTCAAAGTTTCCATTACCCGAGGACTCGCATTCATAATATAAGCCCCCGTTCGGACGGAATAAGCGATCAACTTTCCTGTTTTTAGCCGATGAATCCGTTTTAAATGTTCTAGAGAGACTGCCTGATTTTCTGCCTGTAGATCATAAATTTGTCCAGCTACCATTCCACGAGCGCCAGTCGCTTTTACTCCCTCAGCGATCATCTGTAAAGCCACTTCAGAAGAGATCCCCGCTTCTTTCGCTCCTGTTGCCATCAGTCCAAACGCTTCGGTCATCAAAGCATCCCCAGCTAAAATAGCGATATCTTCCCCAAACTTCCGATGATTGGTCAGTTTTCCGCGACGATAGTCATCATTATCCATACTCGGCAAGTCATCATGAATCAGGGAGTATGTATGAATCATCTCGATGGCGCAAGCAAAAGGCATCGCTCGTTTGACGTCTCCCCCTAATGATTCGACTGTCGCCATAACCAATACCGGTCGGATTCTTTTTCCGCCAGCCAATAAAGAATAAGCCATCGACTCTTTTAACAATGGCGGAACACCTGTCATCTCTTCGATCACCTGATGCAATGCTTGATTCACTTGAGCTGCTTTTTCTTGAATATAATTGATGGTGGATTTCACTCTACTCCGACTCCTCCCTGGACATAAATGGCTTTTTTATCCATTCCCCATTTTCTTGCACTAACATCTCAATTTGTTTTTCGGCTCTTTCTAGTTTTTTATTACATACATATGCGATCTTCATTCCTTCATCAAACAGGTGAATCGCTTCTTCCAACGGCACATCTCCATTTTCTAATGAGCGTACAACCTCTTCTAGACGCTCCATCGCTTTCTCAAACGGCCAAGATTCCCATGGTATTTGGTCACTCATTCTGCTCTTCCTCCGATCCCCAAATTTGACATTTCAATTGACCATCAGCTAGGCGAACACGAATCAGATCACCGGGTTTCGTTTGTTTTACTGACTTGATCAGTTCTTTTTCTGTTAGTCGATAAGTAAGCGAGTAACCTCGTTTCATCACTTGAAGCGGACTAAGTGCGTCCAATTGTTGAATCAGATGTTGGCTTTTGGTCCGCCTTTCTTCAATCAGACGTTTTATGGAGCGGATTAACTCTTTTTGGGCGTATCCCAATCTCTCTTTTTCTAAACTCAATCTTCTTTCTGGATGATGCCGAACCAATCTACTTTCAAGCCGTTCCAATTGCTGTTGTCCTTGAGTCCACTTTTTTTCGATCAGACGAATCAGGTCTGTTTGTAAATAATCCAACCGTTGAATATACTGCTCCAAACGCTGTCCAGGTTGTTGAAAGACAGGTCTTTGCAACCACCTAAGCAGACGCTCCCGTTTGTGTTTGATCAAATTGGCTTGTTGATTGAGCAATCTCTGCTGAAGCGAAGCGACTTTCTCTTTTAACTCATCCAAAAAGGGAACAGCCAATTCAGCTGCTGCAGTTGGGGTAGGTGCACGTAAGTCAGCGACAAAGTCTGACAAGGTGACATCTGTTTCATGCCCTACAGCAGAAATAACAGGGATCTGAGAATGAAAGATACTTCGTACGACCACTTCCTCATTAAAGGCCCATAACTCTTCCAGTGAACCTCCGCCTCGACCCACAATCAATATATCCACTTCTTTTAACTCATTAAACAATTGAATCGCTTGAGAGATCTCTGTAGCTGCCGTCTCTCCTTGTACCGCTACCGGACAAAGAAGAATTTGCGCAATCGGATAACGCCGCTCTACTGTCGTAATAATATCACGAATCACTGCTCCACTTGGAGAGGTAACCACACCGATCTTCTTGGGAAAAGGAGGCAATGCTTTTTTATGGGCTTGATCAAACAAACCTTCTATTTCTAATCTTTCCTTTAATTGCTGGAAGGCAACAAACAGATCTCCCATTCCAAGTTGATTCATCCGGTGAACATATAGCTGTACTTGCCCATCGCGTTCAAAAACGGACAATCTCCCCTTGACAATCACACGATCGCCATTTTTCGGTGTAAAACTGAGCGAACGGTTTAGCCGTTCAAACATCACCGCTTTAATCTGTGCTCTTTCATCCTTTAACGCAAAATACATATGCCCGCTACGATGATGGGTAAAATTGGTGATCTCGCCTTCCAGATAAACATTTTGCAACCAATCATCCAGCTCGATCGTTTGCCGCAAATGGGTAACCAACTCCGTAACGGACCATCGCTTTTTTTCTAAATCCAAATCCAATTTTGTTTCCCTGCTTCCTCCCATAAAATCCATCTAACAGTATCATTATGTCACAAAGAGAGTATGAGATAAAACATGCTTTTCGATTTGTTCCAACGTATTTTGGAATTTTCTTTCTTTATATCAAAGAAGCTGCTAACCATCTACTGGGCTAACAGCTTTTTTTACTTTTCTCATTTTGTTCCAACGCTTTGGCAATGCTCCCCAATACACCATTGACAAAGCGGCTTGATTCATCACCACTATACTGCTTGCTAATCTCTACAGCCTCATTGAGGACGACACCTTTTGGTGTCTCTTGTTCAAACAATAGCTCATAAACCGCCAAACGTAACACCGCCCGATCGAGAGAAACCAAGCGGCTGACTGACCAACCTTTTTTTAAATAACGCTCGATCATGGGATCTATGTCCGTTAGATGCTGTTGAATCCCTTCCATGAGTTGTTGATAAAAATCCCGATACTCTCCTGTCAAATCTTCTCCTCTTTCCCGCATCACCTCTTCGGGCCGCTCCGGATGAAACTCTAACTGATAAAGAGCCTGTACAACCGATTCTCTCGCCCGCCTCCGGGACATTTCCTCTTTCATTGGATTTTCCATCACAGCACTCCTCTACAGAAAAAATCCGGACCAATCGGTCCGGTCCTATCTTCGCATCCATTTTTCCAAAATAATGGTATCGATCACTTTCTTTAGATCTTCTTTACGGTCGATTTGCTTCCCAACAAAGAAGCCGAGACCAACCAGAAGAGCAAAGAAAAGCATTTTCCAAAAACCAACTAAAAGGTAAATGAGACCAAGGGTGAAACCAAGAAGCGAGCCGACCAATCTTCCCCCATATTGTAACCAGATTTTTTGAAAATCATGTTTATCCATACTGGCGCACCGCCTTATTCAACACGGACTTTTCGTTTTCCTTGTATGGTTTTAGCTACAAAAATGGGGACTTGGTCTACATTTACACCAGTTAGCTTTTCAACTTGACTTTTTACGGTATGTTGTAATTGCTCCGATATTTCTTGAACAGGTGTTTCCCCATCGACCACAACGCGTAGCCCTATATTCACAGTCGAATTTTTTAGATCGTGGCGAATGCGAGCCGATAAGTCACGAACTCCCTTAACACGTTTGGCTGCTTTAAGAGCAATGTTTTCAATTGTTTCTAGTGAGATTCGAATATTACCGATCTCCGTTACATAATCTACACCTTTATTGGATTCTTTATTAAATAGACCTAAACTCATAAAGCGGATGCTAAATAACAATACAAAAATCGCAACCCCAACAACAGATATATTTAAAGCCAAGTCATATTCTAACAATAATATCGCTCGACTAGCTTCTTGTGGATTAATAAAAAGACGACAACCTATTAATATACCCGTTACAGCTAAAGCTGCAACGCCTAAGCTGTACAAAAACAATAGGAGCCGATCCCATAAGCTCATCCCTTGGTCATCTCCCTTTTCTCTATTTATTTTACACGCCGATTGGTACTACCTTCTTGTTCCTTTTCTATACTTGGGACTTTAATTCCTTCTACACGAATAGCCACTTTTTCGACAGCCAGCCCCGTCATCGATTCCACAGCTACCTTTACTTTCTCTTGAACTTCCTTCGCTACCTCAATGATGTGAAAACCATATTCGACAATCATAGCGATTTCAATGCTCGTTTGCTCAGCAATCTGGACAGTGGTACCCTTCCGGACATTTTTTCGTCCAATTAATTTACCCAGGTCTCCGACCACGCCTCCCTTTAGCTGAGCCACACCTGCCACTTGGGAAGCGGTTAAGCCAGCAATTGTTTGAATCACTTCAGGAGCGATTTCTACTCGTCCAAATACATTGGACTCCTCATATACCAAACCTTCCATCAGATCACTCTCCCTCTTCCCAGTTCACTTGCTCGAGGAATTGAATATGAAAATCTCCTTCAACAAATCGTGGATGCTTGATCAATTTTAAGTGGAACGGGATCGTTGTATAGACACCATCGATCGCAAACTCTTTAAGCGCTCTCGTCATGCGCTCCAAAGCTTCTTCACGATCTTTTCCCCAAACAATCAGCTTGGCCACCATTGAGTCATAATAAGGCGAAATCTTATAACCAGGGTAACAAGCGCTATCCACCCGAACTCCTGGACCACCAGGTGGTAAATAAAATTGAATCGTACCTGGAGAAGGCATAAAGTTTTTCTCCGGTCTCTCGGCATTGATCCGGCATTCGATGGACCATCCGTCGATCACCACATCCTCTTGTGAAAAGGATAAAGGCTCTCCAGCAGCCACTCGAATTTGCTCTTTCAACAAGTCAATCCCTGTTATACATTCTGTCACCGGATGCTCTACCTGAATCCGTGTATTCATTTCCATAAAATAGAAATTATTATCCTTATCTAATAAGAATTCCACTGTCCCTACACCCGAGTATTCAACGGATCTAGCAGCTTGTACAGCGGCAGCTCCCATTTCTTCCCGCAATTCAGGATTAAGCGCTGGTGATGGCGCTTCTTCGATTAACTTCTGATATCGACGTTGAATCGAGCAATCCCGCTCGCCCAAATGAACAACATTTCCATGCTGATCTGCTATAATTTGTATTTCAATATGTCTCGGTTCAACTAAAAATTTCTCTAAGTATACACCTGGATTTCCAAAGTTTGCTTCCGCCTCTTTCTGTGCGAGAGCAATCGCACTCCGAAGTTCATCTTCGTTATGAACAATCCGCATCCCTTTTCCGCCACCGCCAGCAGTCGCCTTGACAATGACTGGGTATCCAATCTCCGCAGCTGTATTGCTCGCTTCTTCAATATCTTCAATAATCCCATCCGTACCAGGCACGACAGGAACACCAGCTTCGATCATCGTTTCTCGTGCTGTCGTTTTATCGCCCATTTTCAAAATCGCATCGGTTGACGGTCCGATAAAGGTTAGACCACAATCGGCACATAACTCAGCAAAGTCGGCATTTTCTGCTAGAAAACCATAACCTGGATGTACGGCGTCTGCACCGACTAGCGTTGCCGTACTGATTAAGTTCGTCATATTTAAATAGCTGTCTTTTGCCAGAGCTGGACCGATGCAATAAGCTTCATCAGCTAAAGATACATGTAAAGAATCCCGATCAGCTTCAGAATAAACGGCTACTGTTGCCACTCCCAATTCGCGGCAAGCGCGGATAATCCGAACAGCAATCTCTCCACGATTGGCTACCAAAACTTTTTTAAACATGCTTTTTTCCTCCCGCGGATTAGCTAGTTTTTACCAAGAATAATGGTTGACCATACTCAACTAATTGACCATTCTCAACTAGAACTTTCACAATCGTACCGCGGACCTCGGCTTCAATCTCATTCATCAATTTCATTGCTTCTACAATACAAACCACCGTTTTTTCATCGACGGTATCTCCTTCTTTTACATAGGGATCCGCATCTGGAGCGGGAGCACGATAGAAGGTACCTACCATTGGAGAAACAATTTTATGAAAATTGGCATCGCTTTCTTCGCTAGGCACAGGAGTAGCCGGGGCTGCTGGGGCAGTAGGAGCTACTGGCGCTGCTGGAGCTGCAGTTGGGGTAGGAGGAACTACTGGAGCTGCTGCCGCTACAGGTTGTACAGGATGAGTTTCTTGTGCTGGAACAACTACTTGCGTGCAACCTACTGATTTGCGAATGGTTATTTTTGCACCTTCGTTATCAATTTCAAATTCATCAATCTTTGAAGCGTCAATTAATCGAATTAGTTCACGAATCTCATGCATTTTAAAAGCCATCTAGAACACTTCCTCTCTGATATGATCGATTGCTCAGTTTCTATTTTACATGAATCAGAGGTCATTTCGTGAGATATTATTAGTCATTTTCCATTAAATTTTTGTAACAACCTTCACAAACAAAAAATAGGACTTAGTCTAATCTATTATTACCAATAAAATAACAAAAAATCTAACATAAATGAAATAATATTGTATCAATTTTGTTGACATTTCCTTTTTTCAGTTTCAATCCCTCATTCGGTCACATATCTCTCCCTTATTTTGCCATGAAGCATACTGCAAAGCTCCATCGCAAAGACAAGGAACCAGTCAGGTTCTTAAGACTGGTCCCTTCTTCATCAATAGATACGACGAGCATGGTCAAAACGAGGCTTCCAGTAACTGCTTTTTCTTACATTCGTTTTGATGATCCCTTGACTACTCGATGCATGAATCATATAGCCGTTACCAATATAAATCCCTACATGTTGCACCCGACCACTGCTATCTTTAAACACGAGCAGATCGCCTCGATACAAGTTGTTTATATTGCTGGTACGGAATTTACCGGCCTTGGCTTGATCTTTTGAGCTTCGAGGTACAGAGATGCCCAGTGAATTTTTATAGACGTACTGGGTAAAACCAGAACAATCAAACGAACTGGGTCCTGCCGCTCCATAGCGATATGGCTTACCGATATGTTTACTAGCATACTTTACTAGTCGATCCGACTTAGTAGCTCGAGTAGACTGCAAAACTTCCGCTGTATAGGATGTTTTGCCTTGGTATGTCATCGTATCCACTTGGCTCATAGGTTCTGCTTGCCCAGTTGTTAAAATTGCTGTGACGAGAAGTGCACCTAACGCCAAGATTCCCTTCTTTTTTGTTTTCCTCAAGTAAACCCTCTCCTTAAATAGATTATGTTTACCTGTCGGAAACCCATACTAGATAAGATAGCCCCTGGTCATGATCTATTCACCAAAGTGATAGATCTGACAGTCCATTTCATTCTAACAAACTATGTCAGACTAGAAAGTAGTTTAAGAGAATAGTTATACAACGTTCACACTCTTTTGATGAAAAAACATTTATTTATAGCTTTGTTTTATCATTAAATTTAATTTATTTTTTATATTAATACATGGTTATTGCTTAGCATGTCCGATCAAACAGCAAGCCCAGCCAATCATCGATTAGCTGGGACTTCTTATTAATTTACATATGCTACTGAAATTTGATTGGCGGAGACATTCATATGTTGACCGACGAGAGTGACTAACTGAACAGCTTGGGATTTGCTTAGTTTGTCACTCTGAACAATCACATCTACCTGTCCACCGTTTTTAATGACCACCGCATCGCGGTATCCCTGTTTTCGAATCAGTTCTTCGACTACATTTTCTTGCTTCTCCATCTGTGACAATTCATTTAATTTTTTCTCAGCCTCTTTAATTTCTTCTTTGGAAGCTTTCGGATTGGAAAGAACCTCCACATATTCTTCCGTCATTTTTCCTCTCAAGGTACTGCGTTGCAATTGATAAGCAACAAAGTAGCTATCCTCGATTTTATTTGACATGCTCTCTTTTTCCTTCTGATCTGTTGCAGGCTGGTCTACTGGCTTGATATTGAGATCGATCTTGTTATCTGTTGTCTTCAATTCTCCTTCCGCAATGGAATCTCCAGCCTGTTCAGCTGGTCCAGTCGCAACATAATAAGCTGACAACACCACCATAAAGGTCAACATCGTCACTAACCAAATGGTTTGTTTGTTTAATTGCATTTTTACTCCTCCTATCCTTTAGGCAATACCGAAATACGATGAACCGGTACATCAAGCGAGCGTTGAACCGCCTCAATGACAGCGGCCTTGACTTGGATATTTTCAACCCCACGGGCGACGATCAGCACTCCCCGCACTCGGGGCTTTAGCCGTTTTACAACGATTGGCTTCTCCCCATTTTCTCCGCGGTAGGTTGCCGTTTTCTGCTCGTTGTTCGTTTGCTGAATCGTACGATTTCCACCTTTGGGGTCAGCTTCATTGGTCACCTGTGAAGAGTCGCGGGTTTCGATATGCACCACTTCTTCTTCAGTGGAATCGAGATTCACCATCACGGAAACATCATCCACCCCAACAATTTTGTTTAAGACATCTGCCAACTGTGATTCATACTTTCTTTCATAATCGGCCATTCCCATCTCTTTCATGGGATTCTGCTGGGGCTCTTCCGATTTCAAAACGGAGCTCGTTAATCCCCCATTTCCTCTTCCGTCCTCTTCCTCCACATAGAGAAAAGAGGATAACAACATAATTCCCATCCCAATACATCCCAACAGTAAAATCCACC
The DNA here is from genome assembly GCA_025449975.1 of Thermoactinomycetaceae bacterium. Classification (GTDB taxonomy): domain Bacteria; phylum Bacillota; class Bacilli; order Thermoactinomycetales; family Thermoactinomycetaceae; genus Thermoflavimicrobium. The sequence goes on along the minus strand of JANWIG010000017.1, from coordinate 8,734 downwards.
GGAATGTATTGGTCTTCTTTTCATTTCCACCTAATTTTTGCTCCAACTGGGTTAACCATTTTTGAAACACACATCACTCCCCCCAACTTAATTTGGTTGCTCAAAAGAGATCTGGATCTGCGACGGGGAAATTTGCCAATACTCTCCTAAATAGTTGATGATTTCTTTCTTTAATTTCTCTGCTTCTTTTGTAATGGAGTCAGTGGACTCTAATTCGTTTTCATTTATTTCGACAGAAACGGGTTCAACAGCGCGAATCGGAACTTGCTTTAGCTCTTCCTTTGTTTTTTGTTTGGCAACCAAATCGATCTCCGTGATTTCCGGTACTTGATGTTGGTTGAGTCGTGTTTGAATCTTGGCTTGCACCACCTCCACAGCAAACTTTTTTTCAACCTGTTCGGTCATGATCCGCTCCATCGATTTTTCTGTTTGTTGTTGGATTAAATGGTTTTGTGACTTTTCCAATTTTTTAATATCCTCTTGAATCTGCTCAAAGGGGGTTGCTTCTCTTCCGGTCCAACCTTCTTTTAATGCGAACATCACTTTAGACAACCGAAAGTCTTGATTCATCAGTTGAAACAACGGTGACAAAATCGCCAGGATGATCAATAACCCCATCACCAGCTTGACATAACGCTCCATGGAGTGGTTAGGTAAGAGGAGATCGAAGAAAGTTGCCACCATGACGAGTAAGATAATCTGTTTTACCCAATCACTTAGCCATTCCATCCTCTCACCTACCTCATCATCATCGAGATATTCCCTGAGGCGATCACAATCGCCACAGCTAAGAAAAACATCAGACCGACGGCAGCAAGGGCAGCAAAAACATAAACAAATGTTTTGCCAATCATCGATAAGCTCTCGATAATCGGACTATTCCCCAACGGTTGCATAATCGCCGCGGAAAACTGGTAAATAAAGGCCAAGGTCAAAATTTTGATCGCTGGAAATGCACTAATTAAAAGTAAAATAATGACTCCCGCCAGCCCGATCGTATTTTTTACCAACAATGAAGCACTGACAACCGTATCCGCAGCTTCGGAAATCGACCGACCGACCACAGGGACAAAATTGCCCGTAATATACTTGGCCGTCCGAATCGTTACCCCATCGGTTACCGCAGTGGTGGCACCCTGAACGGAGATGACTCCCAGAAAAAAGGTAAGAACAATTCCAAGCAACGTGATCCCCGCTTTTTTGAACAGATTCGCTAGTTGTGTCACCCGATATTTTTCCGAAATACTGCTCACGATCCCCAAAATGGTCGACAGATAGAAGAGAGGAAAGACAACCAAGTAAATAAATGTGCCTACAACGTGAATCATCAAAATGATCAAAGGATGAAACAACGTAACCGAAACCACATTTCCCATCAAACCAAGTAAGGTTAACATCAATGGGATCAAAGCTAACATAAATTGAACCATTCGCTCGATCGCCTCTTTGGCTGATTGGATTGCAATCTGGAAGCTGTCCATCGCTAAAATAATCATGATGATAAAAACAATGGCATAGGCTACTTTGCTTACCTGGTTTTGCTCAAAAGCGGTTTGCAGTGTTTGTAGGATCATACAAAAGACAGCCAAGACAATAATGGTTCCTAAAATTTTTACATTGTAAATCACTTCGTGAAAAAAATAACGCCCAAATGCCGCAATGACTTCTTTCCAACTTAGGCTTTTATCTGAAAGCAGGATATCAAAGAGATCCAGATCTTTCTTTTCAAAGAAGCGACCATATTCGGTTTGCAGATGTTGCCAAAACCGTTCCACTTCTTCTAGCTGCAACTGGTTTAGCTGGGAACGAATCAAATCATTGGTCATAGAAGAATGATCATCGCCAGCAGCAGAAACAACATTTGGGATCATGCACAACCCTACCAAACAGACAAAGAGCCAACTAAACCATCGCATCTCACTCACCTTTAGTTAGGTAGAATTTGCATAATTGTCTCAATAATAACGGTAATAATCGGAATAGCCATCACCATAATCAATAATTTACCAGCTAGCTCAATCTTGGCGGCAATGGAGCCTTGTCCGGCATCGCGGGTTACTTGTGCTCCAAATTCTGCAATGTAAGCAATCCCAATGATTTTTAGAATCGTACCGAAGAACAGATTATCCACTTTCGCCTGTAACGCCAATTGCTCGATCACCCGAATCACATCAGCAATCTTTCCAACCAAAGCGACAAAAATGACGATCCCTGTAAAGGTAGCTAGTAAAAAAGCAAATAGCGGATTGGTTTCCTTGATGACCAGCACCAAAAAAGTGGCGACGATCCCGACTCCTACCACCTGGATGATCTCCAAGCGGACCCCCCCTATCAAGAACGAAAGAGGAACACGTTTTTAATCGTATGAAACAAATCTTGGATCAACATGGCGATCATAAACAAAACTACTCCAAAGCCAAAAAGGGTGACCCAATGAGCAAAGTCTTCTTTGCCCATCTGCTTTAAAACCGTATGAATCATCGCCACGATGATCCCGATTCCTGCTATTTGAAAGACAGCATCCACATTGTATGGCATAGAAACCTCCCCTAGTACATCAAGATGATCAGCAATACTCCACCGAGGATGCCAACAGTTTTACACATCTTTTCATATTGAACTTGCTCTTCACGCGCCTTTCTTTCTTCTACTTCTAAATTGGCTTTTGCTAATGCGACATGTTGTAACTGATCTTGTCTATCGGACCGACCGAGTGTCTGACAAAAATGGAGTAAGATCAACTGTTCTGCTTTTTTCATCGCCGTTCTGCTCCAAATGGGCACAATCGCTTGTTGAAAGCAATCATAAGTGGATGCTCCATCCATCTCCTTTAAATTTTGGGCACTATTGGAAAATATTTCGCCAATCACTCCTCCCATCCGCTCGGCGATCTGTTCACATGCTTGGATCAAAGGACGCGTCCCATAACCAATCTCGGTTTCTAACAGCGATAAAGCATCACGAAGTTGTTTAATCTGTCTTGGACGTTCGCGAAAGCGATAGGCATATTTAAAACCAGCCCATGTCGTTGCAATTAAAATCAGGCAAGCACCGATAAGTTTCATCATAGCGGAAAGACCGCCTTTTTCTTAAACGATGGAAGGAGATTGAGCGAACGGTCATAAATCGCTTCAATCGTTCCTGGACCTGCCCGCCTACTGAGAACAACAATTCGGGTAAAGACCCCTTCCCTGAGTAGATCAGATAAAATGGGACGATTCCGAATCTCTTCCAGTGAACTTCCATGCGCCGTCGTAAAGAGGCGAACTCCGGAACAAATCGCTTCATGTACAGCTACGCTATCTTCTGCTCGTCCTAACTCATCGATGACTAGGATTTCTGGAGACATGGAGCGAATCATCATCATCATCCCTTCCGCCTTGGGACAAGCATCGAGGACATCGGTTCGCGGACCAATATCGTGTTGCGGAACCCCATCTACACAGCCGGCGATCTCCGACCGTTCGTCCACGATTCCTACTTTATGGGAGCGAAAGGTATCCCCTCCTGTGCTTGCCAGCCTGGCTAGATCACGGATCAAGGTGGTCTTTCCACACTGCGGTGGCGAAATAAGCAAAAGATTTTCCACTTCATCTCCACGAATCACATAGGGACGTAATTTCTCTCCCACTCCAATCACTTGGCGGGCTACTCGGATATTAAAGCCAGTCACTTCACGAATATGTTTCACCTTCTCATTTTCGACAACCACTTTTCCGGAAAGACCGATCCGATGCCCTCCCTCTACGGTGACATATCCCCGACGCAACTCTTCTTCCATCGCGTAAAGCGAATGATTACTAATCAGATTTAACAGTTTGCGACAATCCTCTTTGGATGGAACCATACTATTCTTTGGATGGACACTTAGCTGACACGATTCACTAACAAACCAGGATTGATCCGATGTAATTACCTCAAGTGTTCGTCCTTGTCGTACTCTAATCTCTTCTAAACATTGGAGAATCGTCCGTGGCAACGACTGAATCAATTCGCGGAGTGACAAGGGAAGCACCTGATAAATCGCTTTTAAGGACATGAGACACCTCCTGTCCACACTTCTCTTTTATCTCATTCATATGGACATCCCAGCACCAATATGACAAGCACCAAAAAAAGAGCAGCGCTTTTCTGCTCTTACTATTTGGGCAAACAAAAAAAGAGCGAACAGATCCGCTCTTTTTTGTGACACTCCTCTAAACTTCTAACTTTTCTTCCGCCAGGATAATGCCATCTTCATCCGCATAAACATACTGACCAGGAACCCACTCAACGCCAGCAAAACTCACTGGAACATTGCTTTCCCCTTTTCCTTCTTTGCGGCTTTTCAGCGGGTTGGTTCCTAACGCCATCACACCTACATCCAATTGGGCAATATCGGCAGAGTCACGAATGCAACCATAGACGATAATCCCTTGAATTCCACGATCCACGGCGATTCCAGCTAAACGATCTCCCAAGAGAGCTACTTTCTTAGACCCTCCCCCATCGACGACAAGTACCGAACCAGCTGGAATCGTTTCCAATGCTTTTAAAACCAATACATTGTCTTCAAAAACCTTAACGGTAACAATGGGACCATGAAAACTGGTTTTTTTCCCATAAGAACGAAAGATTCCGTCTGCTACTTGTAGTTGGCTTGCAAACTCGTCACATAGATCAGTCGTCTTATAGCTCATCGATTGCACCCCTTTTTTTATGGCAACGTTTACACATTCTATACTAACAGATTACACTACTAAATTTATATAGATTATTTAAGGAGATTCACTCCCTATCCTCCCCATAAACACGAAACCCCTGCCTTGGCAAGGGTTTTCTTTATAAGTTTGAATAGCTTGATGAACTTGAGCTTTCATGATCATCGTTTTCCAATACGTCGATATTTAAAACAGAGCTACATTTGGGACAAAGAATTTCTACATCTTGATGTTCGAGATCGCCTTCATCGACGAGTACCTCTTCTTTACAATGAGGACAGATGATTTCCAACAGATCCTTCTCTTCTTTCATGGAATCATCATACACAGCTTGTTCCAGTTCGCTTAAGTCTTCATCCATTTCTTCTAGATAATCTTCTAACTCACTCACTCTGGATTCCAATTGTACATTTAATTCAATCAATTCATCCAATGTTCTTAATAGACGATCCAATCCTTTGCGATCGAGCGACTTTTCACCGCCCTCAAATAAGCCGCGAATATAGGCAATTTCCCTACGAATATGTTCGTACATGTACGTTCACCCACCTCTTTATGAGACACACTACTTAGTCCTTTGCGCTCCATTATTATTGCTAGTATCACCCGGATTTGCTTTTGCCATTCCTACAATAATTTGCACCATGGAGGGCATGCTAACAGTGAAATGTTTCCTAATAGAGGTGACTTCTATGGCAGTCTCACAAGCAGCGAAGCAAAAATCGACCACTGCCTCGCTCATTATTCTTAGCTCGATCCCCATCATTATGGTTTTAGGAAATTCCATGTTGATTCCAGCATTACCTACGGTAGAGAAGACATTAAATGTATCTTCTTTACAAGTTAGTTTACTCATTACCCTCTTTTCCATCCCTGCAGGAATCACGATTCCCATCGCCGGCATTTTAGCCGACCGGATTGGTCGTAAAAAAGTCATCTTCTTCAGTCTACTGATCTATGGATTGGGAGGAATCCTAGCGGGAATCTCCGCGCTATGGAACGGTGGCTCTTATCCCTTCTTACTTGCCTCACGCATTGTTCAAGGCATTGGAGCAGCAGGTACGGCGCCCATCGCCATGGTGCTGATTAGCGACCTATTTCAAGACAAAGAGCGGAGTAAAGTGCTTGGGATCAACGAAGCAGCGAACGCGATGGGGAAAGTGTTAAGTCCGATTTTTGGTTCCTTACTATTACTAATCGCTTGGTACGCGATGTTTTTCGTCTTTCCACTGTTTTGCCTTCCGATCGCTATCGCATTATGGAAAGCCATCGAAGAGCCCGCGGGCAAACAGGAGCCTCCTCCTTTAAAACAATATTGGTCCAATATCAAAAAAATCTTTCGTCGCAAAGGAAAATGGTTAGTAACTGCATTTCTAGCCGGCTCCTTTACGCTCTTTTCATTGTTTGGTGTCTTATTCCATTTATCTGATCTCTTGGAGAAAACGTATCACATCGATGGGGTGAAGAAAGGATTTATTTTAGCTATTCCCCTGTTAGCCCTTTGTTGCGTCGCTTACTGGGCGGGGACACATACCAAAAATAAAACAAGTCAAATGAAAAAGTTCATCCTCATCGGACTAGGTAGCACCGCCCTTTTTATTGCCACGCTTCCCTTTATTAAAAGCGTTGTCTGGATGGTAACCATTTCCTTTTTCCTCGGAATTGGTGCAGGACTTACCATGCCCTGTTTAAACACACTGATCACATCCTCTGTCGGTCTGCAACAAAGAGGAATCATTACATCTTTATATGGAAGTGTTCGCTTCTTTGGCGTCGCATTTGGTCCACCAACCTTTGAAGCATTATCGAATCGACCTTACCTATTGTTTTTTAGCCAAGCCATTCTCTTTCTATTGCTGTGTGCAGCTGTGGCGATCTTTATCCACGCCCCACAGCGGATCCGCGGAAAAGGGGAAAATTATCGTTTGTACATTCGCAAAAAAAGATTTCAACCCACCTCCTAATCTCCCACAAATCCCCTCTTAAATGGGGTTTTTTTTTATGCTCCTGCATATAATGGTCAAGCATGACCAAAATGAAAGGGGTCTTGTCGATGTCTGGATGGAAGAGCTTTTGGACTGATCAGTCAAGACAGCGAGAAAGCAAGCCACGCTCTGTCGGAATCAATAGTTTAATTGACAAAGGACTGGGTTACCACGCTTTTCAAGATTTACTGGGAATTGCCGCAGAACATATCGATTTTATTAAGCTAGGCTTTGGCACTGCTGGCATTACGCCCCGTTGGCTTTTGCGGGCCAAAATCGAACTCGCCCGCCAACACCAAATATCTCTCTTTCCAGGAGGAACTTTTTTCGAAGTAGCTTACCGCCAAGGAGATGCCCAAGCCTATTTTCAAACCTTGCTCTCTTTTGGCTTTGAGTGGGTCGAAATTTCCGATGGCTCGATCGATCTGTCTTTACGTGAACGGGGACAAGCAATCACCCTAGCACGTCGACTCGGACTAAACGTCATTACGGAAATCGGAAAAAAGACAGAACATAAAGCCCCATCTATAGAAGAGTTCCTGACTATCTACCAACATGATCTGGCGCATGGTGCCACTTATGTAACGATGGAAGGGCGGGAGCACGGCTGTCATGTCGGCATTTATGATGTACATGGTCATGTACAAACCAACTATGTGCAAGAACTGCTTACACAAATCGACCCAGCGAAAATGATCTGGGAAGCTCCCCAAAAAAAACAACAGACTGCATTGCTGGAACTGATCCGCTCCAAAGTAAATTTAGGAAATATTCCCGCAAATGAGATCCTCGCTGTCGAAACCCTACGCCGCGGCTTGCGCTCAGATACCTTCTTCCTCTGGGAACAGAAATAGGCGGGAAAGCTCCCCGCCCTTTTCGTCAGATATTCCAGCCAAGTGATATTTTCCCCTGCTTGGACATACAGTGATACAAAATCGTGTGAACGGGGGGAACGGGATGGCGGTTGACTTTTTTCTATTAATCTTAATTGTTATTGGAATAGTCGGACGCTCCCCGCTGATCACGACGGCGGCTAGTTTTTTGCTGATTATGAAAATGTTGCATCTCGGTCGCTTCTATTCTTCAATTGAACGAAGAGGACTGGAACTCGGACTTCTTTTTCTCACGATTTCGGTATTGGTTCCCTTTGCCGCTGGGCGGATCTCTTTTAAGGATTTTTTATCTGTTTTTACCTCCTTTCCAGGGGTGTTAGCTTTGATCGGTGGAGCGCTGGCTACCTATATGAACGGCAAAGGACTGGGTGTGTTAAAAATGGACCCGCAACTGATCGTCGGGATGATGATCGGTTCCATTTTTGGCATTCTCTTTTTACGAGGGATTCCCGTCGGTCCTTTGATGGCAGCGGGGATTACTGCTTTTTTACTCAAACTATTTAACTACTTCCTAAAATAAAAAGCCCCTGTGTCTACAGAGGCTTCGTTTTTGCTGCCCTTCCCATCGATTCTTATCATGAAATAGGAAGTTAGGCGCGGGAAATATACTCACCGCTTCTCGTATCGATAATCAAGCGGTCACCCGTGTTGATAAATAGCGGAACTTGCACCACATAACCCGTCGATAAGGTGGCTGGTTTACTTGCACCCGAAACCGTATCCCCTCTCACTCCTGGTTCGGTATCCACTACTTCCAGTTCAACGGTATTGGGCAATTGAATCCCGATGATTTCATTTTTAAAGACGACCAAGTTGACATTCATATTTTCTTGCAAGAAGTTGAGTTCATATTTTAAACGTTCTTCCGGTAAGGAGATTTGATCATACGTTTCATTATCCATAAAGGTGTATTCGCCGCCGCTTTCATACAAATATTGCATTTGGCGCGTTTCCACTAGCGCTTTTGGTACCTTCTCACCGCCGCGAAATGTCCGCTCAGCGATATTTCCATTTCGCAGATTCCGTAACTTGGAACGAACAAATGCCGCCCCTTTTCCAGGTTTTACATGTTGGAACTCCATGACTTGCCAAACATCTCCATCGAGTTCAATCGTTACACCGGTACGAAAATCGTTTACGTTAATCATCACTTCAT
>JANWIG010000016.1 GCA_025449975.1 Thermoactinomycetaceae bacterium | reverse complement strand
GGGAAAAGAGCTGCAAGTTCATATAAGGCTGTTTTTGTAAAGTTTGTTGTTAAAATCTAAAGGCCGATTTTAACGTAGAAATAGCTATTTTGTGCATTTGTAATTAGTCTGTAGCTCTTTTCTCAAAATTAATGTGTAGTGTCAACGTGATAATAACGTCAATCCTCTTTTTTTATCTTACCAAAAGAAACAAAGTTTGGGAAAAGAGCCTTATATAATAATCGTTTCTTTATTTGCCATTTTCATCCCTTTGGCACCTTGGATTAAAAAGGCTGTTTGTAATTCAACATATTCATCAAGGGTAAACATTTTCCTTAACACCCACCGACGAAATGACCACATTTGTCCCGCTACATAAATGTTATGTGCATACAATTTAACTTCACTATCACTTATATTTAGTTCTTTATTTTCCACACAGCTCCTGAGCATTTTAGCAAATAATTCAACAAGTTCTAATTCCTTATTTAACACATAGGTTAGCGCATCTTTCGGTAGTGATTTAACCTCCTGATACATGACCAGCACTTCATCCTGCATATCATCGACTACTCGGAAGTAATTGGCAATCCCTTGGCGGAGTGCCTCAATCGTCGTTTTCTCCGTATCAAGAAACTGTTGTAGTCGCTCCTTCACCTGATCATAGATACGATCACATACTAAATATAAAACATCTTCCTTTTCACGTATATACTCATATAAGGTTCCAATGCTAAAACCTGCTGCTCGAGCAATCTCCCTTGTAGTCGTACGATGAAATCCCTTTTCGATAAATAGCTTAACTGCCCCATTAATCATTTGATCCCTACGCTTCTTAATCAGTCGCTCATCCTTAATTGAAGCATGCACCACACGTTTTTTCATCCCTATCTTCTCCCTTTGCTTCATCGTATTTTAGTAAGAATACTTTTTAAAAAAAGATGAATAAACTTTCCCCGTTGCTTACGACCCTGTCAGTATGCGAGATATGACCAACCGTTGGATTTCTTGTGTCCCTTCATAAATTTGCGTTATTTTCGCGTCACGCATAAAGCGTTCGACTGGATATTCCTTTGTATAACCATAGCCCCCAAATACTTGCACCGCTTCGGTGGTCACCTTCATAGCCGTATCACCAGCAAATAACTTTGACATCGCTGACTCTTTTCGATAAGATAAGCCTTCACTTTCACGCCATGCTGCTTGATAAGTTAATAGTCTTGCTCCTTCAACATTTGTTGCCATATCGGCTAATTTAAACGAAATTCCTTGCTGTGAGGCAATTGGCTTGCCAAATTGAACACGGGTCTTAGCATATTGAACGGCCTCATCTAGTGCCCCTTGTGCAATCCCAACTGCTTGTGCCGCAATCCCATTGCGTCCCCCGTCCAACGTCATCATCGCAATTTTAAAGCCTTCCCCTACATGTCCAAGCACACTTTCCTTAAGCACTTTACATTCTTCAAAAATAATCTCGGTTGTTGGAGAAGAACGGATTCCTAGTTTCTTTTCCTTTTTTCCAATTGAAAAGCCTGGAGTATCCTTTTCTACAATAAATGCGGTTATCCCCTTTTGTTTCATTGCGGAATCGGTTAACGCAAAGACGATATAAATATCAGCGATCCCACCATTTGTGATGAATATCTTGGATCCATTTAAAACATAATGCTCGCCTTCAAGACGAGCGGTTGTTTTCATTCCCCCTGCGTCCGAGCCACTACTAGGCTCTGTTAACCCATAAGCGCCAACCTTCTCACCTAAGCCAAGTGGTTTTAAATATTTTTGTTTCTGGACTTCGGTTCCGAATTTATAAATTGGCCATCCCGCTAGTGAAGTATGTGCGGAAAGCGTTACGGCTGTTGAAGCACATACGCGTGCTAATTCTTCAATCGCAATTACATAAGCCAAATAATCACTACCGATTCCACCATACTCTTCAGGCCACGGAATCCCAGTCAAGCCAAGCTCTGCCATTACTTTGAAAATTCGCGGATCATATTGCTCTTTCTCATCTCGCTCTCTTGCAGTTGGAGCCACTTCCTTCCCAGCAAAATTTCGTACCATCCGACGTATCATTTCGTGTTCATCACTTAAGTTGAAATACATCTTCATTACTCCTTTGCCCTTTGCTGAAGCTTACAGATGCTTGGCGATCACGATTCGTTGAATTTCACTAGTCCCCTCATAGATTTCGGTAATTTTAGCATCGCGGAAAAATCGTTCCACAGGATAATCCTCTGTATAGCCATATCCTCCAAAGATTTGGACCGCCTCTGTCGCCACCTCCATCGCCGTTTTAGAAGAGTATAGTTTGGCTATCGAAGCTTCTTTTGCACAAGAATAACCCTTTTGTTTTAAAAAGGCAGCTCGATAAACTAACAATTTAGCGACTTCAGTACTTGTCGCCATATCAGCTAATTTAAATCCAACCCCTTGTTGCTCTGCAATCGTTTTTCCGAATTGCCTTCTCGTCCTTGCATAAGTGACAGCCTCTTCCAATGCCGCTTCCGCAATCCCTAAGGCTTGAGCGGCAATGCCAATTCGTCCAAACTCCAAGTTTGCTAAGGCAATCTTAAAGCCCTCCCCCTCTTTACCCAGCCTATTTTTAATGGGCACTTTCATATTTTCAAAGTTTAATTGAAGTGTTCTTGAGCCATGTAACCCCATTTTATGTTCATCTTTTCCAAAGATTAGACCAGGTGTATTTTTTTCAACGATAAACGCCGTGATTCCTCTCGTTTTGAGCTTAGAGTTTGTAACAGCAAAGACAATATAAAGATCGGCAACACCGCCATTCGTAATAAAAAGCTTAGAGCCATTCAAAATATAATGATCACCGTTTTGAATCGCTTTTGTTTTAATATTTCCAGCATCGGACCCAGCTTCAGATTCGGTCAAACAAAAGGCACCCAAGTATTGTCCCTTTGCAAGCTTTGGGACATAGGCTTGCTTTTGTTCCTCCGTTCCGAAAAATAAAATTGGATTCGTGCCAACCGATGTATGAACGGACAGGATCACCCCGACGCTTGCACTTACCTTTGATAGCTCATGAATCGCAATGATATAGGAGATATAGTCCATCCCTGCTCCCTCATACTTTTCTGGAACCGGTATTCCCATCAAACCGAGACTCGCCATTTTTTTTAAAATCTCTTTAGGAAACTCTCCCGCTTCCATCCTTGGAACAAAAGGCTTAATCTCCCTCTGAGCAAAGTCCACGACCAACTTCCTCAACAGTTCCTGCTCTTCAGTAAAGCGCAAATCCATCATGATTCCCTCCTAACTCACATGAACTAGATGAGTAATCTATAGGGCTTTAATTTCTTTATTCCGTTTAACTTTTTACTGTATATAATGGGAAATCCTTGTATTTGCTTATTATTTTGGAACCTCAATCATGATGGCGTCTCCCTGACCACCGCCACTACAAATCGCCGCGATTCCAATGCCGCCACCACGCCTTTTCAATTCGTTCATCAGAGTGATGATGATGCGCGCACCACTCGCACCAATCGGATGACCAAGAGCAATGGCCCCACCATTGATATTAACCTTTTCAGAATCTAAGCCAACTAGCTTAATCGTCGCCAACGTCACCGCCGCAAAGGCCTCATTAATTTCAAATAAATCAATTTGTTCCAGCGTTTTTCCAGTTCTCTGTAATAGTTTTTGAATGACGAGACCTGGCGTTTTCGGAAAATCTTTTGCCTCCATCGCGATTTCCGCATGACCTAGAATGATTGCAGCTGGCTTGCGATTCTCCTTTGTTGCCCTTTCCCCACACATTAAAACGAGGGCACCTGCTCCATCATTGACACCTGGCGCGTTCCCAGCGGTAATCCTGCCATCTTGTTCAAAAACAGGCTTTAGCTTTGATAGTTTCTCTAAAGTTGTATCTTCCCTAGGGTTCTCATCTTCTGTGATAAGGACCTTTTCCCCTTTACGGTCTTGCACCTGGACTGGAACAATTTCCTCTGAAAAAACCTTTGTCTGCATGGCAGTAATCGCTCTCATCTGACTCCGTAGTGCCCATTTATCCTGCTCATCTCGGCTTATTTGCAACTCTTTTGCTACACGCTCCCCATATAGCCCCATATGGCTCCCTGTAAAGCTGCATGTTAATCCATCTTCTAACATTAAATCTTTTAAGGGGGAATTCCCCATCGCCATTCCAAATCGTGCATCTGGAAGAAAATAAGGAGCGTTACTCATCGATTCCATTCCACCAGCCACGACAATTTCTTCATCACCGGCACGAATGATTTGGTCTGCTAATGTCACACTTCTTAAGCCTGATGCACAAACCTTATTGATGGTTTCTGTACTTACTTCCCATGGTAAACCCGCTTTTACTGCAGCCTGTCTTGATGGAATCTGCCCCTGCCCACCTTGCAACACGGTTCCCATCATGACGCTTTCCACTTCCTGTTTTAAGATATCTGCACGTCTGACTGCTTCTTTAATAGCGATACCTCCCAGATCTGATGCTGAAAGACTTCCCAAACTACCACCCAATTTACCAAATGGCGTTCGAATTCCACTTAAAATTACGGTTCTTTTTTTCAGGTCAGGTCCCTCCTTTTAAGAATGTGAGATTCTGGAGAAATGACAAGTTTGCCTAAAAATCTGTAAGCGCTTTACTTAATAGTATATTACTATTCTATTTTTTTGAATAGTAATAATTTAAAAAATATTCTTTTTATTATCGCGAAAGAATCAACATTGGATATCTGAAGATAAAGGTTCATGACCTTATTATTAAAATATGACGACTTTATCGTTCAAATGATGATTTTTAGTTTCTAATTTTTTATCAGGAGTCGTCCTTCTATCGTTGGTTATTTCGTAAAGTTTGTTGTTAAAATCCAAAGGCCGATTTTAACGTAGAAAAAGCTATTTTGTGCCTTCTTACTTAATTTGCAGCTCTTTTCTCAAAAATAAAGTCTTATGTTAACATGAAAACAAAGACAATCTGCTTCTTCTCTCTACAAAAGTAACAAAGTTTGAGAAAAGGGCCCTATCATAGGATAACAACTATCCGTACATACTATTAAGAAGGTAGGCAAACTAGCTAGAGGAGGCAATAACTTTTGAAAGGACTTTTCATTCTCTTACTACTGCTAGCTTTATGGATGGTGGTTGATTTTAATTTTGGCCGCATACAACATAAAAAACAACATAAAAGAAAATCATATCCGTTCCGAGAAAGTTCCATAACCCTCTTTACATCAGGCCCTGAACTATTTGAGGATTACTTTGCGCAGTTAAAGCAAGCAAATTCACATATTCATGTGCTGTTTTATATTCTGAAAAATGATGCGATCAGTATCGACTTTTTATCAATTTTAAAAGAGAAAGCGAATGAAGGTGTAGAAGTCCGACTTATGTTAGATTGGGTAGGATGCCTTAAGTCGAAGCGACAAATTAAAAAGCTTCTTCAAAACTCAGGCGTTGAGCTTTTCTTTTCTCAAGTTCCAACATTCCCTTTCTTCTTTTACTCTTCACAAGCAAGAAATCATCGAAAAATTACCGTTATTGATGGAAAGATTGGCTATTTAGGTGGATTTAATGTGGGGAAGGAATATATCAATTTAGATAAAAAGCTATCTCCTTGGCGTGATTACCATTTGAAAATCCAAGGTGAAGGTGTTCAAGATTTGCAAGATGTCTTCTTACAAGACTGGCAATTAGCCGCGAAGGTTCGTCTTCAATACCGCGATCCTTATTTTCCAACTCTGGAAAAAGGACCTTATCGCCATCAGATCATCCCATCTGAAGGAATTTATCTCGAACAAACCTTTTCCAAACTGATTCGTCAAGCTAAAAAATCAATTTTAATTGGAACTCCTTATTTTATTCCAGGAAAACAGGTATTTGCCGATTTACAAGCTGCACTCAAAAGAGGAGTTAAACTGGAGATACTAGTCCCAGGTACGGCTGATCACCCACTTGTTAAGGAAGCTTCTTATCCGTATTTCCGAACACTAATCCCGTTAGGAGCCACCGTTTTTCAATACCAAAAGGGGTTTTATCACGCTAAAATTTTAATGATTGACGATCAAATATGTGATATTGGCACAGCCAATTTTGATAAAAGAAGCTTTTACTTAAACCAAGAAATAAATTGCTATACGTATGATAAAAACTATATTGGAGAGACCCTAGAGGTTTTAAGATATGATCAAAGCCATGCAAAACAGATGAATCTAAAAGATATCCAATCCATAAACCCATGGGCAGTTTTCAAAGAATACACAGCACGAGCTCTTTCGTTATTTTTGTGATTCTAGTTTTGGTTTCAACGGTCTAGCACCCTGTTTCAAATTCAAGTACTGTCCCATCAAAAGGAGGCTTTCCCATAGAACCATAGGAAAGCCTCTTCATCCATTTCACTTACATTTTTTCTGGAGCTGATACCCCAATTAAATCTAAGGCATTTTTGAGTGTAATTTGCACAGACTTAATTAACGACAGACGTGCTGTTGTTTTTTCAACTTGCTCTAGATCTAGAACTTTTTCTGCATTATAGAAACTATGGAATGTAGAAGCTAGCTCATAAATATAGTTCGTGATACGGTGTGGTATCCTTTTCAAAGCTGCCTCACCTACTACTTCTGGGAATTCCCCTAACTTCTTCAACACATCAAACTCTTTCTCAGACTGAATATGAGAGAAATCTGCATCAGCTGTAGCGGTTAGATTTTGCTCTTCCGCTTGGCGAAGAATACTGCAAAT